>NZ_BSDP01000001.1:2405192-3006490 GCF_027925245.1 Agromyces rhizosphaerae | reverse complement strand
CAGCGGTTGGCGACCTCCGCGCCGTCCGCGTCGGTCGCGGACGTGGTGCCGTCCATGTTCCGCGCCGACATGTTGAGCGCGGTGAACAGCACGCAGTACGACGGCGTACCCGCCAGGCACTGCGCGCAGGCGCCGCACGAGGCGAACGAGAGGACGACCGGATCGCCGACCTGCACGCGGTCGACCTCGGCGCCGATCGCCTCGACCGTGCCGGCGCCCTCGTGGCCGAGGATCGCGGGCAGCACGTACGAGGCCATGCCGCGAGCGACGGCGTCGGTGTGACAGAAGCCGACTCCCGCGAGCCGCACCAGCACGTCGGTCGGGCCGAGTTCGGCGAGCGTCACCTCCTCGACGGAGAACGGCGCTTCCGGGTCGCGGAGGACGGCGGCGGTGGTGGTCGTGGTGGGCATGGTCACTCCTTCGTGACGAGTTGGGGCTGGACGAGATCGAGGACGGCGGCGCGGCCCGCGCGCCGGGAGATGAGGCCGCGGAGCTTCATGATCTTGCGCGGCTCGTCGAGGGTGGCCGCGCCGACCACCCGGTCGTCGTCGATGAAGACGGCGACGAAGCGGTCATCGCCGGGCGCACCGCTGACGTACTCGACCTCACCCGCGGCGATGCCGACGAACTGGATCCTCCGCTCGTACCAGTCGGACCAGAAGTACGGCACCGTCTCGAAGGGCAGCGCACGATCCGGGTCTGCTGCGTTGGCGCCGGCGCGCATGCCCTGGTCCGAGGCGTTCGTCCAGTTCTCCAGCCGCATGGTGCGGCCGTAGACGGCGTTCGGCCAGTGCACGATGTCCCCCGCCGCCCAGACATCGGGCAGCGAGGTGCGCAACGTCGCATCGCAGCGGACGCCGCCGTCGCGCTCGTCGAGCACGATGCCGGATCCGTCCAGCCAGCTCGTGGCGGGGCTCGCGCCGATGCCGATGACGACCACGTCGGCGGGAATCGTCTCGCCCGTCGACAGCTCGACCGAGGCGAGGCGTCCGTCGATGCCGTGGAACGCCGAGATCGTCGTCGAGAGCCGGAGCGGCGTGCCCGCCCGGGGATGGAGTTCGGCCAGGGCCGCGCCGACCACGTCGCCGACCGCGCGGACGAGCGGCACGGGAGCACCCTCGACGACCGTCGCGTGCGCGCCGAGCTTGCGCGCCGTCGATGCGATCTCGGACCCGATGAACCCTGCACCGAGCACGATGACGTGCGAACCCGGCCGGATGCGCCGCCGCAGGTCGTCGGAGTCCTCCAGGTTCCGAAGGGTCACGATGCCGTCGAGGTCCGGTACTCCCGGCAGCATGCGCGGGGACGCGCCGGTCGCCAGGATGAGCCGGTCGTAGGCCAGCTCACCGGCATCCGTCTCCAGCACATGGTCGCCCGGACGCAGTCCGGTCGCGGCGACGCCGAGCCGGAGATCGACGCCGAGGCCGTCCCGGATCTCCTCCTCCGTCTTGTAGAAGTCGACCTCGGCTTCGCCGACCAGGTACCGCTTCGACAGCGGCGGACGGTCGTACGGGAGCGCGGGCTCGCGCCCGACGAGGACGATCTCGCCCTCGAACCCGGTGCGGCGCGCCGCCTCGACGGCGCGCAGGCCGGCGAGCGAGGCGCCGACCACGACGAGGCGCGTCATCAGCTCGCCGGAACGAGCCTCAGCGCGGACGCCGGGCAGGAGAGGACGATGTTCTCGAACTCGGCCTTCTCGGCCTCGGCGACGGAGTCGTCGTGGACGACGAGCGTGCCGTCGTCGCCCACCTCGAAGCGGTCGTCGCGCATCGACTCGCAGATGCCGATGCCGGTGCACCGGTCGCGGTCGACCTCGATGCGGAATGCAGTCATGGTGTTCGCCTTTCTCGTTGCGAATCAGCGGATGGTCACGGGAAGCGTCTTGACCCCGTTGATGAAGTCGTTGACGAGGTACGTGGGCTCGCCGAGCTCGATGTCCGGCAGCTTGGTGAGGATGTTCCGCATGAGGGCGCGCAGCTGCGCCTTGGCGACGCCGTTGCCGAGGCAGTAGTGCACGCCGCCGCCGCCGAACCCGAGGTGCGGGTTGCGCGGACGCGACAGGTCGAACTTCCACGGGTCGTCGAACAGCCGGTCGTCGCGGTTGCCCGAGCAGTAGAAGATGCCGACCTTGTCGCCCTCGAGGATCTGCTGGCCGCCGAACTCGATGTCCTGCGTCGCGGTGCGGGCGAACTGGATCACCGGGCTCGCCCAGCGCACCATCTCCTCGACCGCGCCGCTGATGCGCGCGTCGTAGTCCTCGAGCAGCCATGCACGCTGCTCGGGGTGCTGCGCGAGCTGCATGACCGACCACGTCGTGGTCTGCTTCGTGGTGTCGTTGCCCGCGGTCGAGAGCAGCAGCATGACCATCGTGATGTCGCTGATGTCGAGCCTGCGCCCGTTCACCTCGGCCTGCACGAGCGCCGTCATGATGTCGTCCGTGGGGCGCTTCTCGCGCTCCTGGGCCATCTCGGTGCCGAGCATCGCATAGAAGCCGAACGCCTCGCCGACGACGGCCATCCGCTCCTCCTCGGTCTCCCCCGCATCCGGGTCCTGCAGGGCGAGGAGCTTGTCGCCGTTCTGGCGGAACGCCTCCATGTACTCCTCCGGCACGCCGAGCAGGTCGGCGACGGTGAGCATCGGGAGACGCGAGGAGACCTCCTCGACGAACTCGATGTCGCCCGCACCCACCACCCGGTCGACGATCTGCGCGGCCCTGGCCTCGATCTTCTCGCTGAGGCGCGCGATGGCCTTCGGCGTGAAGTACGAGCTCATGACCTTGCGGTAGGCCGTGTGCTCCGGCGGATCCTGGTCGAGGAAGGCGGCGGCGACGCTCATCTCCGGGCGCGACGGGTGCAGCATCGTGTGCCCCTTCGCCGACGAGAACAGCTCGTGGTGCTGGCTCACGTAGGTGATGTCCTCGGCGCGGACGACCGCCCAGAAGCCGGCCTGCTCGTGGTCCTCCGGTGTGAGGTCGAGGTCCTCCATCGGGCGGTGCCAACTGACGGGCGCCTCCGTGCGGAGTCGCCGGAACGACTCGTCGCGCTCCTGGAAGGTCTTCGACCAGAAGGACAGCGACGAGATGTCGACGTCGGTGGTGGTCGGGTGGTGGTGCTGGAAGAGTCCGACTGGCATGGTGTTCGTCTTTCGTTCGGGGTCGGTCGTCGGTGTCGGTGGGAGCGGCGGCTACACGCTGCGCAGCCGCTTCACCACCTTCGGCGTGTAGGGCGGCTCGGTGAGCTTCACGAAGTTCGGTCCCTTCGCCTTGCGGAGCACCGAACGGTTGTGGCTGAAGATCTCGATCGTCTTCTCGCCGTGGTACGAGCCCATCCCCGAGGCGCCGACGCCGCCGAACGGCAGCGAGTCCACGCCCAGCTGGATCATCGACGCGTTGATCGCGACCGAGCCCGAGGAGGTGCGCTCGAGGAACGCCTCGACCGGGGCATCCGCCTCGGAGAAGACGTACATGGCGAGCGGCTTGTCGCCCGCGTTGACCTGCTCGATGGCCTCGTCGACCCCGGCGACGGGCACGATCGGCAGCACGGGCCCGAAGATCTCCTGCTGCATCACCGGGTCGGTCGCGGCCACGTCCCGGAGGATCGTCGGGGCCACGTACCGCTCCTCCGGCTCGACCTCCCCGCCGAGCGCGACGTCGGCCCCGGCGATCAGGCCGGCGAGTCGATCGGTGTGTCGGCGGTTGACGATGCGGCCGTAGTCGGGGCTGCGACGCGGATCAGCGCCGTAGAACCGCTCGATCTCGGCCGTGAGCGCCGCGATGAGCCTCGGCTGCACCTCAGGGGTCGTCATGACGTAGTCCGGGGCGACGCAGGTCTGGCCGGTGTTCAGGAACTTGCCCCAGGTGAGCCAGTTCGCCGTGTCCTCGAGGTTCGCCGACGGATCGACCCAGACCGGCGACTTGCCGCCCAGTTCGAGGGTGACCGGGGTGAGGTGCTTCGACGCGGCCTCCATGACGATGCGTCCCACCACGCCGTTGCCCGTGTAGAAGACGTGGTCCCACTTCATGGCGAGGAGTTCGGTGGTCTCGGGGACTCCGCCCTCGACCACCGCGATCGCTCGCGGGTCGAGGTACCGGGGCACCAGCTCGGCGAGCACGGCCGAGGTCGCCGGCGCGAGCTCGCTGGGCTTCAGCACGACGGCGTCGCCCGCGGCGATCGCCCCGACCGCCGGCATGAACAGCAGGTCGACCGGGTAGTTCCACGGGGCGATGATGAGGACGGTGCCGAGCGGCTCGCGCTGGATGAAGCCCTTCGACCAGAGGAACGGGATGAAGGGCACCTTCCGACGCCTCGTCCACTTCGCGAGGTGCTTGCGCATGATCCCGATCTCGGTCAGCACGGGGCCGAGCTCGGTCATGTAGCCCTCGACGGGCGGCTTGCCGAGGTCGGCGAAGATCGCCTGCTCGAGCTCGTCGTGGTGCTCGCGGAGCATCCGCTCCACCGCGTCGAGCTGGCGTCGCCGCCACTCGAGCGGGCGGGTGATGCCGGAGGCGAATCCGGCGCGCACCCTGGCGACGCGATCGGCGATCGCCGACGACGCCCCGGTGGGCTGGCTCATGAGTTCTGTGGTCATCGCATCGTCTTCCTCGACGTGGCTTCCATCGGTGGCCTGAAGCGGCTACGCGCTGCGCAGCTGCTTCTCCTTCTTGGGCGTGAACGGCGGGTGGCTGAACTTCACGAGGTTCGGCAGCCAGGTCACCTTGCGGACGACCGAGCGGTCGTGGCTGAACACGCGCACGCTCTCCTCGCCGTGGTAGGCGCCCATGCCGCTGGCACCCACGCCGCCGAACGGCAGCGTCGAGATGCCGTTCTGGATGAGGTTGGCGTTGATCGCCACGGACCCGGACGAGGTCCTGGCCAGGAACGCCTCGATCGGCGCGTCGTCACCCGAGTACAGGTACATCGCGAGCGGCTTGTCGCCCGCGTTGACGTGCGCGATCGCCGCATCGACGTCCGCGACCGGGACGATCGGCAGGATCGGACCGAAGATCTCCTCCTGCATCGCCGGGTCGCCGGCGCCGACGTCCTGGAGCACGGTCGGCGCGACGTAGCGGCTGCCGGGGTCGACCTCGCCGCCGATCGCCGCGTTCGAGCCCGCGATGAGGCCGGCGAGGCGGTTCGCGTGCCGTTCGTTGACGATGCGCCCGTAGTCGGGGCTCCGTCGCGGGTCGTCCCCGTACAGTGCGGCGATCTCCTCGCGCAGCACGGCGATGAGCTTCGGCTGCACCTCCGGCGTCGTCAGCACGTAGTCGGGCGCGACGCAGGTCTGCCCGGTGTTCAGGAACTTTCCCCACGCCAGCCAGTTGGCCGTCTCGGCGATGTCTGCCGACGGGTCGACCCACACCGGCGACTTGCCCCCGAGCTCCAGGGTCACCGGAGTGAGGTGCTCCGCGGCCGCCCGCAGCACGATGCGGCCGACGGTGCCGTTGCCCGTGTAGAAGACGTGGTCCCACGGCAGCGAGAGCAGCTCGGTGGTCTCCGGGATGCCGCCGCCGATGATCGTGATCGCACGCGTGTCGAGGTACTTCGGCACGAGCTCCTCGAGCACGGCGCTCGTGGCGGGGGCGACCTCGCTCGGCTTCATGACCACGGCGTCGCCCGCCGCGAGCGCGCCGACCACCGGCATCAGCAGGAGGTGGACGGGGTAGTTCCAGGGCGCGATCACCAGCACCGTGCCCAGGGGCTCCCGCTGGATGAACCCGTTCGACATGACGGTCGGCACGAAGGGGATCTTCCGCCGCTTCGTCCACTTCGCGAGGTGCTTCAGCGTCAGTGCGATCTCGGTCTTCACCGAGCCGATCTCGGTCATGTAGCCCTCGACCGGCGGCTTGCCCAGGTCGGCCAGCACGGCCTGCTCGATGGCGGGGCCGTTCTCGACGAGCATCCGCCTCATCGCCTCGAGCTGCTCGCGTCGCCACTCGAGCGGGCGGGTGATGCCGGAGTCGAAGCCGGCTCTGACCACCGCGACCTGCTCGGCGATGGTTGCCCCGGCATCCGTCGCCGAGGCGGTGGATGCGGTCGCGACCGTGGTGTCGACCATGTTCGGTCCTCCCCTGTCCGGGCCCGCGCTCAGGCGCGGGTTCCCGTGACCTTCTGCGCGGGGAAGACGCCGGGCTTCACGGTGCCGCTCATCTCGTCGCCCTCGACGAGGAGGTTCCACGACATGTGGAGCTTCATCGGCTTGTCGGTGTCGTTCTCGAAGGTGACGCCGTCGTCGCCGTCGAAGGCGATGACGGGGATCTCGACGTCGCCGTCGGGCCCGTCGAGCACGTAGCCCTTGGGGCCCTCCTCGAGGCGGAGGGCGAACTGCTGCGGCCCGGTCGGGGCCTTGACGGTCAGGTTCCAGGTGCCGATCTGCGTGGACATCGTCGTCTCTGCTTTCTGTTGGTGTTTCGGTGTGCGGTGGGAATGGTCAGGCGTGCTGCGGGGACTTGAGCGTCTCGGGGTGGGCGGCGAGGTACTCCGCGCGGACCTTGCGGGCGCTGTCGATGAGCCGCTGGCCGTCCGGACCCCAGAGGGTGCGGATCCACTTGCGCTCGAACCGGGGGCGCTGCATGAACCAGGCGACGGGCACGAAGAGCTTGGCGACGATCGCCGCCCACGTCGCCTTCGCGGGGCTCAGCCCGTGGGCGAGCCGGTACGGGCGGGGCAGTGCGCCGAGCATCGGCAGCTCCATGCCGAGGATCGCGACGAAGATGACCTTGAGCGCCTTGCTCTGCGTCTTGTCCCAGTTCTTCTTGCCGACGCGGGCGGAGACGTCGAGGATGCTCTCGCCCGTGTCGAGCTGGTTCTGCACCGTCTCGCTGTGCGCGAAGAACTCGGCGTACTTCGCGTAGAGCGCGTCGAGCTCGGCCATCGAGTGCGGCACCTCGTCGGGGTCCGCGCCGTGCAGGATCGCGTAGTTCGCCGACTCGTCCATGAACTTGTCGCGCTTCCAGGCCGGCAGGCGTTTGGGGGCGCGCCAGCCGTTCCAGGCGAACGCCTCGTAGGCGCAGAGCATCGGATGCATCTCGGTGTACGTCGCCCACAGCGTCTCGCGCGTGCTGACCGCGTCGTATCCGCCCAGCTCCGGCCGGCCGGAGTCGATGACGTCGCCCTTCAGCGGCGTGTGGATCTTGTGCAGCCACGACGCCATGTGCTCGGCGGTCGCGGTGTCGCCGAGCCACAGCGGCACGTGCATGCCGGCGCCGCGGGTCACGCGCTCCATCGCGTCGAAGAGGGTGAAGACGCCCGCACGGGCCTTCTTGTTCAGCGGCTCGTAGTCGCGTACGGCGGCCTGGATCGGCAGGTAGACGTCCTGCGCGAGCTTCTGCGCCGCGTGATGGAAGATCACCATCGCCGGGTGGGTGAAGACCTCCCACACCACGGTGTCGGGGCCGAACACGCCGTAGTCCGGGGTGCCGTCGGCCTTCGTGGTCTCGCCCGCCGCGACCGGGACGTAGCCCCGCCGCCAGCGTCGCTCGTCACCCTGGACGTCCGCGTCGGTGATCGGCTTCGGCGCCGGCTCCTCGTGCGTCTCGGTGATGTCGTAGATGGTTCCCATGGTCATGCTCCTTCGTTGGATCGGACCGTGCCGGCAATTCTGGAAAGAGAATAACAGGACACTGTCCGGTTTTGTGCATCGTGTCGTCGGCCCGTGCAGATCGCAACCGCCTGAAGGCCGGATGGGACCACCGGGGGCCGTGCCGCGGGCGTGCTCACAGCCCGAGCCCGCCCCTGGGGCCGTCGACGAGGTGCTCCCACTCGATCCAGCCGACGCCCTCGCGGCCGTCGGTCGTCGAGAACGTCGCCAGCGCGCGGATGAAGTGCGCGACGCGCCCGTCGTCGGCGGTGAGCAGGAGCGACCCGTAGGCCTGAGGTCGCACCTTGACCACGAGGTCCTCCGCGTCGACCTTCACGATCGCCTTCGTGAGCCGGCCGGTCTCGCCGACCTCGATCGTCGAGCCGCCCGCGCTCAGCTCGGCGATGCGGTCCCCCTTCTGGACGTACCCGAACGCGAGACCGGGCGTCTCCTCGACGGTCACCGCATGCACCTTCGTGCCGTCGTCGAGCCGGAACGCGCTCCACATCCAGGCGTTGCCCCACCAGTCGCGGATGCCCCAGGAGTGGTCGCGCTGCCCGTCGCCGGCGAAGTCGAACTCCTCGCCGTCGATCGTGATCGTGCCGGTCACCCGGCAGGGGATCTCGTAGCGGGTCGCCCGTCGCCAGCGGTAGTCGATGCCGTCGCGCTCCCAGGTCAGCCGGAGCGACACCTGGGTCGCGACCCCCGCCTCGCCCCGCAGGATCGCGACGTCGTCCGCGTAGGTCGTGGCCTCGCCCTCGAACGCCACCGTGAAGCGCTCGATCGGCTCCGCGATGTCGATCTCGAGGGTGTAGCTCGGCGCACGCACCCCCAGCCGGACACCATCGTCTGCCCACTCCGGCAACGGCGCCTCCGCGTCAGACAGGATCACCGGCGCCTGCCCGGGTCGCACGATCGCGAGCGACACGAGTGATCGACCGAGGTTCCGGGTGTCGCCGATGCGGGCGTACACGCCGATCCGCTGGTCGTCGCTGACCGCGTCGGCGTAGTAGCTCTCGCTCCACAGCTTCGGCGGCTCGGTGTCGTGCGCACCCTCGTCGACCGGGTCGACCCGCAGCGCCGTCCGCTCCTCCACCTCGGGGAGGAACTCGAGCGAACCGAGGTCGATCGCCTGCTGGCACGCGGAGATCGTCCATTCGACGAAGACCTCCTGGATGCGCTCGCTGTTCTCGACGAAGACCGCGGAGACGAGCGGCATGGCGATGCCCCAGAACACCTGGCGCCGATACCCCTCCCAGGCCTCGTCCCAGCCGAAGTCCGCCACGCCGTGCGCGACCAGTGCCTCGTGGTAGGTGCGCACCAGGCGCTCCTCCTCGGCGCGACGAGTCTCGACGGGCAGGCTGCTGCCGAGGAAGTAGGCCACGTCGGTCATGACGCTCCCCCACTGCACGGTCTGCCAGTCGACGAGGACGGCGCCGTGGTGCCCGCCGAACAGGACGTTGTCGAGGCGGGCGTCCGCGTGCACGACGCCGAACGGCGCGCGCCGGTCCGCGTTGTACGCATCGGCGGCGAGGGCGTACCGCTCGAGCACGTCGATGTGCTCGGTATCGAGCCGATGCCCGAACCGCTCCGAGAACGTCGTCACGCACCCGCTCAGCAGGTCGGTGCTCATGAAGTTCTCGGGCGCACCGGCGAACGGGGGCAGTTCGGCCAGGTCGTCGCGCCCCACGACGGGCGCGTGCACGGCAGCGAGCATCCGCATGACCTCGGCCGCCTGCTCGACCGTCGCGCCGACCGCCTGGTCGCCCGCGACGACGTCGACGACGTCCTCCATCACGAGGGTGAACCACCCCTCGACCGGATCGAAGGCGCTGAAGTGCGCGGTCGGCAGCGGGCCCGCGATGTGCTCGCGGATGTGCTCGTAGAAGCGCACCTCCTGCCGGTACGCGCCCATCATGAGCCCGACGTTCCGCGTCGACTCGTCTTCGGAGGCGAGCTTGACGATCGTCGTACCCGAGCGCGACCCCGCGTACGTCACGCGGAGCGTCAGGGCCATCGCCCCGGCGCCGATCCCCCGGACCTCCTCGATGCGGAGGCCGGGCGTGTCCAGCACCCGCGAGAGCCAGTCGTCGGTGATCTCGGAGCGCTCGCGGATGAGCAGGGACTCGTCGATTGCAGCAACCATGCGTGCAGACCTTTCGTCGGGATCGCGCCATTGCGGTCCGACTCGTCGGGTGGGCGTCGTCGCACACCCCGAGGCGGTGCACCTAGATAACAGGACATCGTCCGGTAATGCAATACCGGACCGCGTCCGGGCGCGGCGAAGGGCCGGCCGGTCGGGTCAGGTCAGGCCCGAGCGGCCGCGATCGCGCGCGTCAGGAGTGGGGCGGTGCCTTCGCCGCGGTCGCGAGCAGTTCGCGCAACGCGTCGACGACCGCGTCCTGGTCGAGCGTCGGGTCGTACAGGAGCCGGAGCTGCATCCCGTCGACGAGTGCCGAGATCAGCACCGAGAGCACCTTCGGGTCGAGGTTGCGCGGCACGCCGCCCGCGCGCTGGAGTTCGGCGAGCTCGCCGACGCCCAGCTCCTCGAGCCGCTGGTACCGATCGACGAAGAACTGGTGCGCGACGTTGGTGGGATCGGTCGCCTCGGCCGCGAGGCGGACGTAGAGCTCGGTGAGGCCGGTGTCCTTCGCCCGGGTCGTGATCGCCTCGCGGATCGTCTCGAACAGCAGCTCCGGCCCGACGTCCTGCGTAGCCTCGATACCCACCTCGTCGCGCCTGGCGAGCACGGCGGTCAGCAGCTCGTGCTTGCTCGCGAAGTGGTGGCCGACCCCGGTCTTGCTGAGGCCGGCCGCCTCGGCGATGGTGCGGATGGTCGCCGCGTCGTACCCGCTGCGCGCGATCGTCTCGAGCGCGACGTCGAGGATCTCCTCGCGCTTCGCGGCACCTTTCGGGTAGTTGCGACCGGCCATTGCGAAAGCCTATCGTCGCGTTCGGTCCGGTCTGCGGCGGACCCTCCGGGCAGGCGCGGACCGGCCGGACGCGGGCGCCCGGCCGGCGGCTCAGCGCGAGCCGAGCATCCGCAGCGCCAGCTCGACGTACTCGTCCGCGAGCTGCCCCGCAGCCAGGCCGCCGCCCGGTCGGAACCACTGGGCGACCCCGGTGCACATGGTCACGAGGGCGCGCACGGCGTCCCGCTCGTGCGCGACGTCGAACGCGCCGGAGCGCACGCCCGCCGCCACGATCTGCTCGAGCACGGCCTGCTGCCGGTCGCGGGCGGCGATGTGCTCGTCGCGCGCCGACGGGCCCAGCGCGCGGATCTCGGAGGCGGCGATGAACGCCAGGTCGCCGCGGTGGGCGTGGAAGAGCACGAGGCACTCGACGTGCGCCGCGAGCCGGTCGACGGGGTCGGACCCGGCCGTCGCATCGGCGGCGAGCGTCCGCCCGTACAGGTCGGCCATCGCGTGGCGCATGACCGCGACGAGCGTGTCCTCCTTGGACGGGTAGTGATGGTAGTACCCGGGAACCGACAGCCCCGCCCGCGCCGCGATCAGGCGCACGGTCGTGCCGTGGAAGCCGCTCTCGACGAAGCACTCCACGGCGGCGCGCAGGATCGGCGGGAGCGGGTCGTCCGAGTAGTCGCGCCAGTCGTCGATCGGCGCGACGTCACTCGCGGTCGGGTCTGCGATGGCCACGCCCGCCTCCTTGACATCCATCTGCTGGGTCATCCATAGTCTACAGGGCGACCGAGCGATCGCTCGGTCGGGCACGAGGAGGTGGCCATGGAGGCGGGACGAGCAGGGTCGACGACCGATCGCCCATGGCTCGGGAGCTACCCGGACCGGGTCGACCCCGAGCCGGTGCCGGAGCACGCGACCATCGTGGACGCGTGGCGAGCGCGGGTCGACGCCGATCCCGACGACATCGCCATCCACTACTTCGACGGCGTGCTCACGGCGGGCGAGGTCGACCGCGCCTCCGACGCACTGGCCGCGGCGATGCAGGACCGCGACGTGCGCGCCGGAGACCGCGTCGGCATCTACCTCCAGAACATCCCGTACTACCCGATCACGCTGCTCGCGCTGTGGAAGATCGGCGCCGTCGCGGTGCCCCTGAACCCCATGTACCGCCGGGCCGAACTCCGCCGGCTGGTCGACGATGCCGGGATCGTCGGGATCGTGGCGGCGCCGGTCGAGGCCGACGACCTGCTCGCGACGCTCGAGGCGAGCACGGTCGGGTGGGTGCTGTCGGCGTCGGATCGCGACTTCCAGACGACGGACGACGCGCGCGTGCTGGCCCCGCTCCCCGCGACGCCCCTGCCCGACGGCGACGTCGGCGAGCTGATCCGGCGACACGACGGCCGCACTCCTAGCCCCGTCGCGCTGCGGGGCGACGACCTCGCCTTCATCACGTACACCTCGGGCACGACCGGGCCCCCGAAGGGCGCGCTGAACTCGCACCGCAACTTCCTGCACGCGGCGATGAACTACGCCACCTGGGTGGCGCTCGCGCCGGGCGACGTCGTGCTCGCGATCGCGCCGCTCTTCCACATCACCGGGCTCACGCTCAACGCCGGCATCGCGCTGCTCAACCGGACCGCCCTCGTGCTCACGGCCCGCTACGAGCCGGGCGTCATCGTGCAGGCGATCGCCGACCATGCGGTCACGTTCACGATCGGCTCGATCACGGCCTTCAACGCCATGCTCACCGTGCCCTGGGCCACCGGCCGCCACTTCCGCTCGGTCAGGACGTTCTTCTCGGGCGGCGCCCCCATCCCGCCCGCGACCATCGCGACGTTCCAGGAGCGCTTCGGCCCCTACCTGCACAACGTCTGGGGCATGACCGAGACCACGGGCGGCGGCATCGCGGTGCCGTCCGGTCGGCTCGCCCCGGTGGACCCGTCCAGCGGCACGCTGTCGATCGGCGTCCCGATGCAGAACGTCGCCGTGCGGATCGTCGACGAGCACGGCGACCCGGTCCCCGCCGGCACCGAGGGCGAGCTCGAGTTCGACGCACCTCAGGTGGTGTCGGGCTATTGGAACAAGCCGGATGCCACGGCTTCGACCTTCCCCGGCGGGCGCCTCCGCACGGGCGACGTCGCGATCATGGACGACGACGGCTGGATCTACCTCGTCGACCGGCTGAAGGACCTCATCAACGCCTCGGGGTTCAAGGTCTGGCCGCGCGAGGTCGAGGACGTGCTGTACGCGCACCCTGCGGTGTTCGAGGCGGCGGTCGTCGGCGAGCCCGACGAGTACCGCGGCGAGACGGTCGTCGCCTACGTGTCGCTCGCACCCGGCAGCCGGGTCGAGCCCGAGGAGCTCATCGCGTTCTCGCGGGAGCGGCTCGCCGCCTACAAGTACCCGCGGAAGGTCTACGTCGTCGACGCGATCCCCAAGACCGCGACCGGCAAGATCCAGCGCGGCACAGTCCGCGCGGGTACCGCGGCCGCACGCCCCGGCACCGCATCCGACACCCGAGGAGCCCACACGTGAACGACACCGGAACACCCCGCCGCCTGGTCGGCCGCAGCGCGATCGTCACCGGCGGCAGCCGCGGCATCGGCCTGGCGGTCGCGCAGCGGCTGGTCGCCGAGGGGGCCCGAGTGCTCATCACCGGCCGCAAGCAGGAGTCGCTCGACGCCGCCGTCGAGACCATGCCCGCCGGCAGCGCGATCGCCGTGGCGGGCAAGGCCGACGACCCCGAGCACCGGGCCGCTGTGCTCGACACCGCGGCCGAGGCGTTCGGGGGCCTCGACATCCTCGTGAACAACGCCGGCATCAATCCGCTCTACGGGCCGCTCGAGGCGCTCGACCTCGACGGCGCGCGCAAGGTGCTCGAGGTGAACGTGGTCGCGACCCTCGCCTGGGTGCAGGAGGTCGTGCGGCACGCCGGGCTCCGCTTCCGCGAGCGGCACGGCTCGGTCGTCATCCTCTCGTCGGTCACCGGCCAGGTGCCGTCGGAGGGCATCGGCTGGTACGGCGTGAGCAAGGCGGCCAACGCCCACCTGACCCGCACCCTCGGCGTCGAGCTCGCCCCCGACATCCGCGTGAACGCGGTCGCGCCGGCGGTCGTGAAGACGACCTTCTCGCGTGCACTCTACGAGGGGAAGGAGTCGGATGTCGCGAGCGACTACCCGCTCGGACGGCTCGGCACGCCCGACGACGTGGCGTCCGCCGTGGCGTTCCTCGTCTCCGACGACGCCGCCTGGATCACGAGCCAGGTGCTCACGCTGGACGGCGGTCTGCTGACCGCGGGAGGGACCGCCTGATGGATGCCACCGAACTCGATGACCTCCGACTCGCCACCCGGGCGTTCGTCCGCGACGTGGTGATCCCCGCCGAACCCCGCCCGGGAGACCGGCTCGATCCCGACGTCCGCAGGGACCTGAACGTGCAGGCGAAGGCCGCCGGCGTGTTCGCGCCGCACGCGCCCGTCGAACTGGGCGGTCGCGGGCTCACGATCGACCAGTGGTCGCCGGTGCTCCAGGAGGCCGGGTACTCCCCCATCGGCCCGAGCGCACTCAACTGCATGGCGCCCGACGAGGGCAACATGCACATGCTCGAGCTCATCGCGACGCCCGAGCAGCAGGCACGCTACCTCGCGCCGCTCGTCGCGGGCGACATCCGCTCGTGCTTCGCCATGACCGAGCCCCACCCGGGAGCCGGGAGCGACCCGGCGGGGCTCCGCACGACCGCCACCAGGGTCGACGGCGGCTGGCGCATCGACGGCACCAAGCGCTTCATCAGCGGCGCCGACGGCGCCGCGTTCGCGATCGTCATGGCCCGAAACGACGAGTCGGATGCCGCGCCGGCGGGCGCGACGATGCTCCTCGTCGACGCGGACACCCCCGGCATGTCGCTCGGCGCGTCGATCCACACCATCGACCGGGCGATCGACGGCGGGCATCCGTTCGTGCACTTCGACGGCTGCGTGGTGCCCGACGACGCCGTGCTCGGCGAGCCCGGTCGCGGATTCGCCTACGCCCAGGTGCGGTTGGGTCCCGCGCGACTCACCCACTGCATGCGCTGGCTCGGACTCGCCCGCAGGGCGCAGGACATCGCGCTGGACCGCGTCGCGCATCGCGACCTGTTCGGCTCGCCGCTCAAGGACCTCGGCGTCGCGCAGGCGCTCATCGCCGACTCCACGATCGACATCGAGACCTCCGACGCCATCATCGCGAAGACCGCGGCCCTGCTGGTCTCCGATTCCCGTGCGGGCTCGGCGATGAGCTCGGTGGCGAAGGTGCACTGCTCCGAGGCGATCCACCGCGTGATCGATCGCGCGATCCAGCTCACGGGCGGCGACGGGGTCTCCGACGGCCTCCCCCTCGCGCAGTACCTCAACGAGGTGCGTCCGTTCCGCATCTACGACGGGTCGAACGAGACGCACCGGTGGGCGATCGCGCGACGCGCGTCGTCGGCACGCGCGCGGGCGGGCGAGCCACGCGCCGACGTGCTGCTGGAGCCGGTCGAGTGAGCCCGCTCGCCGACGCCGTCGAGGTCGTCGAGACCCACGCCGAGGCCGAGTCGCTGCCGCTCGCGCCGCTACTCGTGCTGGAGCCGCTGCGCCGCTACTTCGACGCCGCGTCGCTCGGCTCCGGCCAGCTCGCCTGGCAGCGCATCGGCGAGGGGCAGGCGAACCTGACGTACCTCATCCGGCGGGGCGACGAGTCGTTCGTGCTGCGTCGGGGGCCGAGGCCGCCGTATCCCCCGTCGGCGCACGACATGGTGCGCGAGGCGCGCATCCAGCGACTGGTGTCGCAGTTCGGCGTGCCGGTGCCCGAGATCGTCTCGGTCTGCGACGACGCGTCGGTGCTCGGCGTGCCGTTCTACGTCATGCGCTTCCTCGAGGGCGAGGTCATCACCGACGACATCCCCCCGGCCCTCGACGCGCCCGAGGAACGGCGCCGCACTGCCCTCGCCGCGGTCGACGCGCTCGTCGACCTGCACGCCATCGACGTCGCCGCCGGCGAGATCTCGGCGATCGGCCGCCCGGAGGGCTACCTCGAGCGGCAGGTCAGGCGGTTCTCGGCGATCTGGGACCAGGCGACCGAGCGTTCCGTGCCCGAGGTCCAGGAGCTGGGCGGATGGCTCGCCGCGAACCTCCCCGAGACGCAGCGGCACTCCGTGGTGCACGGCGACTTCCGGCTCGGCAACCTCATGTTCGAACGGAGCGCGCCGGCCCGCGTGGCCGCGATCCTCGACTGGGAGATGGCCACGCTCGGCGATCCGCTGGCCGACCTCGGCTACCTCACCGCCACCTACGCCGTGCCCGGAAGCTCCGCGACCCCGATCGAGCTGACCTCGGTCACGCGGTCGCCCGGCTACCCGACCCGCGACGAACTCGTCGCGCGCTACGCGGAGCGCACCGGCCTCGACGTCTCCGGCCTCGCCTGGTACCAGGCGCTCGCGCTCTGGAAGGCAGCGATCTTCTGCGAGGCCATCTACACGCGCTGGCGCAACGGCGAGCGCCCCGGCGACACGTTCGCCCCGACGCTCGAGGCCGGCATCCCCGCGATGCTCGCCGACGCGAAGCAGTTCGTCGACCTGGCGTGACGGCGGGGACCCGTCGCACTTGCGCACGGCGGCGGCTCGCCGGCCCGGATCACGACCGTACCGGCGCGGCGGTGGACTCGCGCACGACCAAGGAGGGCACGGGGAGCTCGGGCGGGGCAGGCGACTCACCACGGGTGACGGCATCGGCCAGAGCGTGTGCGGCCCGGCCGAGAGTGACGAAGTCCATGTGCACCGTCGTGAGCGAGGGAGTCCACAGTGCGGTGGAGGGGGCGTCGTCGAAGCCGACGATGCTGACGTCACGAGGTACGTCCAGACCGGCGTCGTACATCGCGCGGCGCACTCCCAGTGCGATGTCGTCGTTGCCGCAGAAGATCGCCGTCACGTCGTCGCGTGTCGCGAGCCGCCGCCCGGCTTCGTAGCCGTCCTGCAGGCTCCAGCCCGCGGAGATCACCTCGGGGATCGGCGCACCGCTCGCCCGCAGCGCATCCCTCCAGCCGGCCTGACGCCCCGCGGACGGGCGTTCGGGAGGGATGGCGACGCGATGGACGGTCGTGTGGCCGAGTTCGAGCAAGTAGGCGGTCGCGCGGGCGGCGGCGCTCCGTTCATCCAGCGAGAGTGCCGGACGACCGAGGTCGACGTGCCCCGGTTCGGCCACCACCACGACCGGCACCTCCGCCGGGATCTCGGCGAGGACGGCGAACGACGCGGGGTCGAAGCCGATGAGCACCACCGCGCCCGAACTGGGATCGCCCAAGTGTTCCACGACCCGCCGCACGTGGGAGGTCGACTCGGACTCCACCACGGTGATGCTGACCGTGTGCCCGGTACTGCGCGCACTCTCCTCGATACCGCGCAGCGTCCTCGCGTGGCCGTAGAGGCTGGTGTCGGCCGTCACGACCGTGACCGCGCCCAATCGACCGTAGTTGAGGGAGCGCGCCGCACGGCTGGGTCGGTAATCCAATCCCGCGATCGTGTCGAGCACCTTCCGCCGGGTCTCCGGCCGAACGTGAGGAGACTCGTTGAGCACCCGCGACACCGTCTGGTACGACACGCCGGCCGCCGTCGCGACGTCGCGGATGTTCGGCGCGTGATGACGTGATGCGGCCTGCGCGTCGTCCGGCTCGAGGTTCGCCACGGCAGCGATTGTGGCACGACGGTGCTGTTCGTGTCCTGTTGAACTCCCGACTGCCGTCATGCCGACCGCCACGCGCCGGTTCGACGAACGCCGGGTGGGGCGCTGCACATCTCCCGCCCCACCCGGCGCGCCGACGCGAACGGGATGCTCAGACGACCTCGAACGCCGCCGCGACCGACCCACCGTCGGGCAGCGTCGCGGTCACCTGCCAGCATGTGCCCGCCGGCTTCGGCGCCTTCCAGTTGTAGACGAAGGCCCCCTCCTCGGTGTCGTAGCGGAGGTCCGTCCCACCCGATGCCGCCGACGATGCGATGTCCTCGCCGACGACGGCTCCGGTGTCGCAGGACGCCTCCTTCACGGCGATCGAGACCTGCGCGGAGTCCACGACCTCGACGCCGTCGACGAACGCCTCGAACTTCACCGGTACGACGCGCCCGACCTTGACCCGCTGCAACGAGCCGTCGGTCCGCACCGGCTCCGCGAAGTCCGAGATGGACCGCACCGTCGTGCCCTGTGTGAGCGGCGACAGCGACAGCCAGTCGACATTGGGCGCCCAACCGTCGCTCCGATCGAACGTCAGCGCGCCGTCATCGGTGCTGAGCGTGAGCTCGGAGGTGACCGCCCAGAACCCGTTCCAGGTGTAGTTGTTGCGGTACGGCGACCGGGTCGTCGCTCCGCCCGCCTCGGTCGTGTCCATGAACCGGGTCACGATGTCGACGTTGTAGGGGTGGCCGAAGTTGCGCTCGTTCTGGGCGTACGCCACGTTCAGCACGTATTCCCCCGCACCGACACCGCCCGGACGATCCCAGGTCACGGATCCGTTCTGGCCGAGGTCGCCGACGAA
Organism: Agromyces rhizosphaerae; assembly: GCF_027925245.1. Taxonomy (NCBI): domain Bacteria; kingdom Bacillati; phylum Actinomycetota; class Actinomycetes; order Micrococcales; family Microbacteriaceae; genus Agromyces; species Agromyces rhizosphaerae. Next base: position 2,988,456 of record NZ_BSDP01000001.1, on the reverse strand, counting down.
CTCGCCTCCCGAGGCCCAGCGACTGTCGTTGACGGCACTGCTGCCGGCGAGCGCGAGGTCCTCCGCCTCGGTCCTGACGGTGGCCGCATCCGCGTCCCGGTTCCGGATGGTTGCGAGCTCGGAGACGGCGACCGGAGTGGTCCCGGTGTTGGTCAGCTCAACCTGGTTGACGCCCCGGTGCAGGTACACCGTCGTCGCGACGGTGGACGCACCCGCGGGCACGGCACCCGCCTCGGTTCCGAGGTCGCGGTTCGAGAGCTCGACCTGCAGCTCACCGGCATCCGTCGCCATGCCCGTGCGCACCAAGTCGTAGTACCCGTCGGCCGGTGCGCCCAGGAAGAACTGCGCGGATGCGCCGGACCCCAGAGTCACCGGGCGAGCGGACCACGTGTGGTCGACTGAGACGTCTCCCGCCAGGCGTGCCTGCCACGCCGGGTAGTGCAGCGTATCGGGCTCGGGGACCGAGACATCCAGCCGGTCGAGCGTGATGTCGTAGTAGACGTCGAGCGGCCCGTCCTCGTCGGTTGCACGCAGGGAGACGGTGTGCGCGCCCTCGGTCAGCTCGACGGGGACCTCTGCGCGTGCACGGTACGTCCAGCCGAGTGTGGCGGAGTAGGTGACCCGCTGCGCGAACTCGTCGTCGATGTACAGCGCCTGCTGGCCCCAACTCGTGTTGGACCCGTGGATGATTCCCAGCTCGTAGGTGCCGCTCGCCGGCACCTCGATGTCGAATGTGACCCGCGACGAGGGGCGGTTGAACGCGCCGACGTCCATGAGATTGGACGCGGCATAGCTCCAGTCGCCCGTCTGCGAGAACGCCTGCGCATCGACGATCGCCGCGTCCTCCGCCTCGTACGAGGCGGACCAGACCGCATCCGGCGCGACCGGCCCATCGACGGACGCCGGCACGATGCTGACGCGGTACGCCGCCTGCTGGTTGGCCGGCACGACGACGGAGATCGCTCCGTCGATCACCTCCGAGCGCTCCACGGTGTCGACCCGGGGCGCTGAGGTCTCGCCCTCCTGACCGGTGAGGTCGGCGGTCTCGATGAGGACGTCGACCTCGTCTCCGAACACCGCCGCCGGGATGTTCTCGACGGTCAGCGTCGCTCCGAGCGGGTTGCCGCCGAGGAGGACGGTCGCGAGCTGCTTCGTCTCGTCGAGCGCCGCGAGGCCCTGCATGGTGTCGGGGCGCACGGCTTCGGGCGTGAACTCCACGGTGTGCCCGGAGAGGTCGGAGTACCACTTGGTCACCCACCACCCACCGTTGGCCATCTTGGTCTGGGCCGCGTGGTCGGACAGGTTTCCCGCATAGGTCCAGAAGGCCATGTCACCGTCGACCTTGGTGTCCTCGAACATGCTCAGCCACTGGATCAGACGGCCCGGGTTGCCCATGTCGTGGCGGTTGCCGTACTCATCGATGTTGATCGGGAGGGGGCCGATGCCGAGCCTGCGCTCGATCTCGCGGTACTCCTCGTAGTTCTCGCGGTACCCGGTCGCTCCGAGCGAGCCCGTACCGAGCTCGTGCCACGCCATGATGTCGGGGAGCGTACCGACCGCCTTCGCGTGCGTGAGCAGGTCCTCGACGCGGTCGGGGTGCCAGATCGCCTCGTTCGGGCCCACGATCAGCGCATCCGGGTCCATCTCCTTGATGACTGCGTAGGCCGCATCCCAGTCCTCGAGGAAGTTCTCCTTCTCGCCGCCGTTCCAGTTCTGGTACCAGATGCCGTCCGGCTCGTTGAACGGGACCCAGGCGAAGTCCTCCATCGGCAGGCCCGAGTCGATGACGGCCTGCATCTGCGTACGAATTCGGGGCAGGTAGTCCGCTTGGATGTCCGCCGGCTCCTGGTACGGCCACGAGCTGTAGACGTCCTGCATGTAGACGACCATCTGCTCGCCGCCGTTGTCGAAGAACGCGGCTGAGATGTCGAGCACATCGCCGTTCGGGTGCTGGTCGCCCGCTGGTGGCTTCTGCGCGAGCGTGCGCGGTCGCATCCCGGCGACCAGGTCGTCGCTCGGGACTCCGTCGTCGCTCATGCCGTAGAGGACGCCCGTGGCGCCGCCGTAGACCGCGCCCGTGTCGACCGCGAGGTCGACGCTCACGCTCGCGGGTCCATCGACGAGGTTCCGCTTCCAGAGTTGGTTGGGTGCACCACTGCACCACCAGATCGCGATCTCGGTGCCGTTCGTCGTCGTGGCCTGCCAAGCGTCGACGCAGAAGGCGCCGTCCCCGACATTCTGGATGCTGAGGTCGTCCCGGACGTTCCACTTCTGCAGGTCGGTGCCGTCGCACTCGGCGATGACCACGCGGGTGCCTGCACCTGGGGCGTCGCCGTCGACATCGAGACAGCGATCCCCGTAGACGCGCAGCTCCTGCTCGCTCGTCCACGTCCAGAGCTGGTTCTCGGCGCCCGTGCAATCCTGCAAGGCGACGACCGTGCCGGGCTCGCGCGTGGCGTCCGGCACATCGATGCACCTACTGCTGGCCACCCCCCGCAGCACCGTACCGTCGCCATCGACGGCAGTCGCGGGCGAGGCCGTCGCGACCCCGCCCACGCCGATGACGAGTGCCAGGAGCGCGGCAGCGGCCGCGCCCGTGCGAATACGACGTCTCAACGTCACGAGTGTCTCCCTTGACAGTCCGGATGGAGTTCGTCGACCGGCCATCAAGCATTGTGACTAGTCACACGGAAGTATCATCGCCGCGTCCCATGACGTCAACCCTTGGCGCGGAGAATTCTGAAATCGATATCACGGCTCGCGTGCACGACTGTCGTTCTGGACCGAGCAATCGGATGCGGCGCTGACCGCGACTGAATCGCGGGGTTGCGACGAAGCGCACGGGGTCGTCGCACTCCCGAAGCCCCCAGCGCCGATGAGTCCCGGCGGACCTCGACGAAGCGCTCGACCGTCGGGAACGGGCAGTAGAAGCGAATGTCGAGCGGATGCCCCTGGGCCGGCGCGCGCCGACGGTCAGTAGATCGTGGCGATGGTCGCCCGCACGTCCTTCATGAGCAGGTACAGGCATCGACGGGAGTCGGGCATCAGGGTGAAGCCCCAACGTACGTAGAAGGCGACCGCGTCGTCGTCGATCGCATCGACGACGATCGCCAGGGCGCCGACCGCGTCGGCCGCGGCAACGCAGCGCAGCATCGCATCCTGCAGCAGCGATGCCCCGAGCCCTCGCCCCTGATCGCGGGAGTCGACCGCGAGGCGGCCGAGGAGGATCACCGGGATCGGGTCCGGCGAGTTCCGGCGGAGTCTGGATGGCGCGCGGTCATGCACGAGCGCGTGCATCGCGACCGCGTAGTAGCCCGCGATGCGGTGCTCGCCGACCGCGCTGCTGACGAAGGTGCGCGACGACCCGTTGCGCTCGTTGCGTCGGGCGAGTCGGATGAGCCAGTCGTCGAGACTCGGCTCTCCGCAGTCGAAGCCGTCGAGTTCGTCATCGTCGTCGATCGGACGCGGACGGTGGAACACGTTCAGTCGACGAAGGCCGAGGGCCGCTTCAGCAGCTCCGCGAGCTGCGCGACCGGCCGCGCCGGCTGTTCGAGCCGGATGCTGAACTCCGCCCGGGCGAGGTCCGACATGCGGAGCTCGTGCTCGGCACGGATCACCTCTCGCGCCTGCTCGACCAGGAAGCTCACCGAGAAGTCGGTCACCGTGCGACCGGAGAGCTGAGCGGCCTGCTCGATCTCGGCCTTCTGCTCCTGGGTGAGGCGAAGCTCGAGTCGTTGGTTCTTCGCTGCGGCGGGCATGAGCACCAATGTACGGCAATATGCCGTACATTCCCAGTGCTGTCGCATTCGTCGCGTGTCCGTGGTTGTGGACAACCGCGGACGCCGCACGAGACGACGCGAGGATGCAAGGCATGACGCCGGAGCCGAGTCCATCACCCGTTGCACGGTTCCGAGAGCGGGTCGCACGTCTGCCGAGATGGGCCCGCCTCACCGCGATCGTGACGACGATCGCCGTCGTGCTCGTGGCCGTCGGCATCCCGGTGACCGCCGCAGCGATCGATCGGCACGAGCAGCAGGTCGCGCTCGAACTCGCGCAGCGTGAAGCCGCGGCCGAGCGGCTCGCTGCGGCCGAGGTCGCCGTGGCGGTCGCGGCGGTGAAGCAGGAGGCGCGTGCGTTCGACGCCGGATTCGAGGGCCTCAGCACCGAGTACGCCTCGGTGCTCGGCAGCGACGAGGCGACCGCATTCGAAGCGGCTCGCGCCGGCCTGGCCGAGGCGATCGCCGACGGCGGCGAAGCGGAGGTGTCGGCGGCGGTGCAGGACCTCACGGACGCGTTCGACGCGCTCCTGGCGAGCGTGGCCGGTCGGGTGGAGACGATCATCGACGCGAATCCGCTCGCCGATGAGACGTCGACGAGCGCGTTAACGACCGCACTCGACGGACTCGGCGACGCGGTCGATGCCTGGGTCGCGCTCGAACCCATCGCTGCGGCAGCGAGTGCCGTCGTCGCGTCGCAGGACGCCGCGGTGAAGGCAGCAGAGGCGGCCGCGGCGGCCGCGGCCGAGCGCCAGCTGGCGGCAGGTTCGTACAGCGGCGACGTGCCCATCGCGGGCGACGGGGTGCCGCCCAGCTACGTCCCGATGGGTTGGGGCGGCACTGAACCCGCCGTAATGGAGCTCGAGCCGGTGGGCGGGATCGACGGCTTCAACCACTGCGGCCCCGGCGACGCCGGGAAGACCCTGTACGTCGAGATGATGTGGGAGGCGCGCCCGGGCAACACGGTCGACATCTACTACGCCGTCACGAACGCCGACGTGCGCGCGACCTCCGGGTTCGTCCAGCTCGTGTCGAACGGTCCTGAGCGGGGAACGGTCATGGTCCCCAGGCCCTGCTCCGAGGACGAGGCCGAGGCGACCCTCCTCACCATCGACGCCTACGCGACGAACGAGTGGGGCACGTCGTACGCGTTGTCGTGGTCGGGTGTCTGATGCGCACCCGGGTCCGGCCTCCGGACGCCAGCCGTCACGTCTGACGTCTCCGGCTCGATCCGGCGCCTACCGACGGTCGGGCTCCAGCGGAGGACCCCCTCGCGGATCATCCCGCACGGCGACCACCACCTTCCCGAGCGCCTCGCCCCGGCCGTGCCGGGCCAGCGCCTCCGGCACGGCGTCGAGGCTGTATCGCCCGTCGATCGGAATCGCCAGCTCGCCCCGCGCGACCTGTTCGGCGACGGGCAGGAACGCGGCCGGTACCTGGTGCACGATCAGCACGCCGAGGCGTGTGCCGCTGACAACGCCGAGCAACGCTCCCACCGTGAGCATCCGCAGCACCGCGCGCGTGGTGCCGCCCACCACCACGCAGCGCCCGCCCGGCGCGAGGGCGCGGCGGTACGCGAAGATCGATCGTCGGGCGACCACATCGACGATGACGTCGAACGGGCCGCGGCGGGTGAAGTCGTCGCGGCGGTAGTCGATGACCTCGTCGGCGCCGAGCCGCCGCAGGAAGTCGAGCTTGCCGGCGTTGTCGACCGCCGTGACGTGCACGCCCTTCGCGACGGCGAGCTGCACCGCGAGGCTGCCGGAGCCTCCGCCCGCGCCGTTGAACAGCAATCGATCGCCCGGGCGCGCGAGCGAGACCGCGTACGTCGCGATGGCGGCGGCCTGGGGCAGGGCGGCCGCCTGGGCGAACGTGAGCCCGCGCGGGATCCGGACGACACTCGCGGCGGGCGCGGCGACGTACTCGGCGAACGTGCCGTATCGCGGCATGATGTCGCCGAACACCTCGTCGCCGACGGTGAAGTCCGTCACGTTCGCGCCCACCGCCGCGACTCGGCCCGCGACATCGGTGCCGAGGATGCGCCGACCGGCGCTCGGCCGCACCGGCCCCGCCATCCGGGCGTATGCGGGGTCGCCGCGCAGCCCCTCCCAATCCGAGAGGTTGACCGACGCCGCGACCACTTCGACGACCACGTCATCGGCACCCGGGTCGGGCCTCGGGACCTCCCGAAGCTCGAGCTCGTCGGGTGACCCGTACCGCTCGTACACCACCGCCCGCATGCAGCCATGATGGACCGATGCCCGGAGGATGGCCACCCGCACGACTCCGATTCGTGCCGACCGCTGCCAGCTCAGGCCCGGTGCACCTCGGCGAAGTGCTCGACCGTCGGGAACGGCTCGTAGAAGCCGTGCAGCAGTTCGCGCCAGCGCGCGTACTCGGGCGACCCGCGGAAGCCGACCTCGTGCGCCTCGACAGACTCCCAGTGCACGAGCAGCAGGTACGCGTTCGGCGACTCGATCGAACGCGACAGGCGCAGGTCGACGAACCCGGGCATCGACGAGATGATGCCGGATGCCTCGGCGAACGCCGCCTCGAACGCGGCCTCCCGGCCCGGAACGACGGACAGGATGGTGTGCTCGAGGATCATCGGGTCAGGCTATCGTCCGACGCGAGCGCGATCGAAGGCGCCGCTCCCGGGCCTGCCGGTCGGCCCAATAGGTCGGTCACGAAGGTCGATCGCACTCGCGGACTCGGTTCGTGCGCGAACCTGGGGTGGCGACATGCGGGAGTCGCAGTTCTCGGGCCTCCGGTGCGGGTCCTCGGCCATCGCGAGTGCTCTCGGTTGAGCGCCGCATCCTTCCTACTGCTTCGATCCAAGTGCGGCGTAGACGAGTGGGGCTCTGGGGTCGAAGCGCGGCTCTCGAGCCATCTCTACGGCGCGATGTGCGAGCGTACCGAAGTTGATGACACCAGCGCCGACGGCGAGTCCGATCATAAGGGCCGTGTCGGCGATAGCGACCGCAGTCGCACCTGTGAGCACTCCTGCAGCCACCGCCCCAAAACCGCGAAATGCCACTCTTGGCCACCTGCGCCTGTTCATTTGCTCGACGAGCTTTGCTACGTCATCCTCGATTGCACGGTTTACGTCCTTCAACTTGGCGACCTGAAGTTCTGCCGTCGGTTTGGCCGCAACATCCGCGAGCTGGCCGTCGAGGTAAACCCTGCAGCGACGAAGTTCCTCGTGGTACTTCTCTTTGAAATCGCGCAGCTCGTTTGGCGGCACGGGTCCGAGCGGAGTCGGCAGAGCTTCGTTCACGACCGCATACCGAAGTTCGGCCAGGCTTTGCGCAACAGGACGCTCGACGTTTCCCATCGCGGCAATCGACGCGGACCGATCAGTCACCGGCAGCGAGTTCTCCAGCTTCGCGCTCATGACTGCCGCAAGGTAAGCCATGTACTGCTCTGCCGTGGACGACTCGACCTCGTACCAAGTGGACCACTCTGGCCCGTGCGCGTAGGCAGCGAGACCTCGATCCTCCAACTCGCTGAAGAGCTCGTGCGAGACCTTGCCAGCGTGTATCAGCGAGCGCTTCTCAGCGGTATCAGGAATCTGGCGCTCGCCCAATACGCGGAGGAAGCCCTCGCTGAACGCGTCTTCGCGCACCTCCCAAATCTCGTTCTCCGGCTCGAGCAAGGTGAGGAGCCGAGCTTCTTGTAGCTCTCTCATGTACGGGTCGAGATTTTCTGGGTCGCTGATCATCTCTCTCGGCACAATTGTCGCCGCCTGGTCCCAATAGAGCAGCACCTGACTGAACCACGCTGATTGCGGAACGCGAATGTACGGAAAGTAGAGCGCGGTATCCACGGAACACCTCCGGCCCCGAATGAGGACGACCGGTGTCACCCTGCGGGTCGCCCGATGGGGATGAAGCTAGCAGTACGTGCGTTTCGGGTTCAAGTTTCGGGTTCAATAGGTCCACTCAGACATCGGCAAACGAGCGAACTTCATGTGCCGAGTTCGATGAGCGCGAACGAGGCAACACGGGTTAGCGGCAAGAACCGGACAAGAGAGCCGACACACGAAAACCCCCGCCTGAGCGGGGGTTCTTCACTGCTGGGGTACCTGGACTCGAACCAAGAACAACTGAACCAGAATCAGCCGTGTTGCCAATTACACCATACCCCAATGGCCCAGACCGCAGCCCGAACCCGGCTCGAACCGAAGCCCGAACCGACATGCAACTCTAGCCCAGACTCACGCCTCGGGCAAAACCGAGCGAACGAGCCGGGCGCGCCGCGCCCGCGCTCAGCCCGCGAGCTGCGCGCGCAGCCGCTCGATGCGCGCGAGCGAGTCGTCGCGGCCGAGGATCTGCATCGACTCGAACAGCGGCGGCGACACCCGCCGGCCCGAGATCGCGGTGCGCACCGCGCCGAACGCGAGGCGGGGCTTGAGTCCCAGCCCCTCGACCAGGGCACCGCGCAGCGCCTGCTCGATCTGGTCGTGGGTCCAGTCGGCCGCGGGGATGCGCACGAGCGCCTCCCCCGCCGCCGCGAGCGTCGCCGGGGCGTCGTCCTTCAGCGCACCGAGCGCGTCGTCGGCGTACGCCAGCCCGGCGGCATCCGTGAACAGGAAGCCCAGCATGCCGGGCGCCTCGCCCAAGAGCCCGATGCGCTCCTGCACGAGCGGCGCGGCCTCGGCGAGCACGGCCTCCTGCGCGGGCGCGATCGGCGTCTCGACGAGCCCGGCGGCCTCGAGGTACGGCACGGTGCGGCCGGCGAAGTCGGCGACGTCGAGCGCGCGCAGGTGGTCGCCGTTGATCGCCTCGGCTTTCTTCAGGTCGAAGCGCGCGGGGCTCGGGTTCACGTCGTGCACGTCGAACGCCTCGACGAGCTCGGCGCGGCTGAACACGTCGCGGTCGGCCGAGAAGCCCCAGCCGAGCAGCGCAAGGTAGTTCACGAGCCCCTCGGGAATAAACCCGCGGTCGCGGTGGTGGAACAGGTTCGACTCGGGGTCGCGCTTGGAGAGCTTCTTGTTGCCCTCGCCCATCACGTAGGGCAGGTGGCCGAACTGCGGCACGAACGAGGTCACCCCGATGTCGATGAGCGCGTGGTACAGCGCGATCTGGCGGGGCGTCGACGAGAGCAGGTCCTCGCCGCGCAGCACGTGGGTGATGCCCATGAGCGCGTCGTCGATGGGGTTCACGAGCGTGTAGAGCGGGGCGCCGTTGGGGCGCACCACGACGAAGTCGATGGTCGAACCGGCGGGGAACGAGATGTCGCCCCGCACGAGGTCGGTGAACGACAGGTCGGCGTCGGGCACGCGCAGGCGCAGTGCGGGCGAGCGGCCCTCGGCGCGGAACGCGGCCCGCTCGTCGTCGGTCAGGTCACGGTCGAAGTTGTCGTAGCCGAGCTGCTTCGGGCGGCCGTTCGCCTCATTGCGCGCGTCGATCTCCTCGGCGTTCGAGTAGCTCTCGTAGAGGTGGCCGGCCGCGAGCAGGCGCTCGATGATCTCGCGGTAGATCTCGCCGCGCTGCGACTGGCGGTACGGGCCGTGGGGGCCGCCGGTCTCGACGCCCTCGTCCCAGTCGAGGCCGAGCCAGGTCAGCGCGTCGATGAGCTGGCCGTAGCTCTCCTCGCTGTCGCGGGCGGCGTCGGTGTCCTCGATGCGGAACACGAAGGTGCCGCCGGTGTGGCGCGCGTACGCCCAGTTGAACAGCGCGGTGCGCACGAGGCCCACGTGGGGCGTGCCGGTCGGCGAGGGGCAGAACCGCACGCGCACGTCGGAGCCGGTGGCGGTCGAGAAGGGGTGGGAGGTGTCGCTCATCGCCCTCCATGTTAGGGCGCGCGGCCGGGCGCCGAGAACGGCGGGCGGATGCCCCCGCGGGCGGATCAGCCCGCGCTGCGGACCGGGTTGCCGAGCGTGCCGATGCCCGGCACCTTCACCTCGACGCGATCGCCGTCGACGATCGGGCCCACGCCCGCGGGCGTGCCCGTGAGCACGAGGTCGCCGGGCAGCAGCGTGAACGCGGCCGACGCGTAGGCGATCACGTCGGCGATGGAGTGCACCATCAGGTCGAACGTGCCGTGCTGCTTCCGCTCGCCGTTCACGAGCGTCTCGATCTCCCCCGCCGACACGTCGAACTCGGTCTCGATGACCGGCCCGACCGGGCAGAACGTGTCGAAGCCCTTCGCGCGGGCCCACTGGCCGTCGGTCTTCTGCAGGTCGCGCGCGGTCACGTCGTTCGCGACCGTGTAGCCGAAGATCACGTCGTCGGCGTCCTCCGCGGCCACGTTCCGGGCGATGCGCCCGATCACGACCGCGAGCTCGCCCTCGAAGTCGACGCGCTCGCTCTGCGGCGGCAGCACGATCGCGTCGCCCGGGCCGATCACCGACGTGTTCGGCTTGAAGAACAGCAGGGGTTCGCTCGGCGCCTCGTTGCCGAACTCGGCCGCGTGCTCGTGGTAGTTGCGGCCCACGGCCACGACCTTCGACCGCGGGATCACGGGCGCCAGCAGCGCCACCTCGCCGAGCGGCACGCGCTCGCCGGTCGGGTCGTACCCCGAGAACATCGGGTCGCCCTTGAGGACCACGAGCTCGCGCTCCTCCTCGTCGATGATCCCGAAGGTGATGGCTCCACCGTGGCTGAAACGCGCGATCTTCACGCGTTCAGCCTACAAGCGGCCATGGCGAGGCGAACGGATGCCCCGGGGCATCCGCTCGCCCCGCAGTCGAACCGTCAGGCGTCGAGGCGCAGCATCCAGCCGTGGCGGTCGTCGAGCCGGCCGTACTGGATGTCGGTGAGCTCCTGTCGCAGCGACATGGTGAGCTCGCCGGCCTCGGCGTCGGGCGAGCCGATCGTGAAGTCCTCGGCCACGATCTGCCCGATCGGGGTGATCACCGCGGCGGTGCCGCACGCGAACGACTCGACGATGTCGCCGGATGCCGCTCCCTCGCGCCACTCGTCGATGGTCACCCTGCGGCGCTCCACGGTGTGCCCGCGGTCCTCCGCGAGCCGCAGCACCGAGTCGCGCGTGATGCCCTCGAGGATCGAGTCCGACTCGGGCGTGACCAGCGTGCCGTCCTTGTAGACGAGCACGACGTTCATGCCGCCGAGCTCCTCGACGTACTCGCCGTCGCGCAGGAACAGCACCTGCTGGCAGCCCTTCTCGGCCGCCTCCGACTGGGGCAGCAGGCTCGACGCGTAGTTGCCGCCGGTCTTGGCCGCACCCGTGCCGCCCTTGCCCGCGCGGGCGTAGTTCGTCGACAGCCAGATCGACACAGGCGCGATGCCGCCGTGGAAGTACGCGCCCGCGGGGCTCGCGATGAGGTAGTACGCCACCTTGTGCGCGGGCCGCACGCCGAGGAACGCCTCCTTGGCGAACATGAACGGCCGCAGGTACAGGCTCGTCTCGGGTGCGCTCGGCACCCAGGCGCCGTCGACCGCGATCATCTGCTTGAGCGACTCGATGAAGTACTCGACCGGCAGCTCGGGCAGCGCGAGCCGACGCGCCGAGCGCTGCAGGCGCGCGCCGTTCGCCTCGGGCCGGAAGCTGTGGATCGAGCCGTCCGCGTGGCGGTACGCCTTCAGCCCCTCGAAGATCTCCTGCCCGTAGTGCAGCACCGCGGCGGCCGGGTCGAGCTGGATCGGCCCGTAGGGCTGTACGCGCGGGCGGTGCCAGCCGCCCGTGACCGACCAGCAGATGTCGACCATGTGGTCGGTGAACTGCTGGCCGAAGCCGGGCGCGGCGAGGATCGCCTCGCGCTCGGCGTCGGTCTTGGCGTGCTCGTTCGGCGTCACCTGGAACGTCAGTCCCTGGTCGGCCATGGGGAGGTGGATCGTCATCGCGGTTCCTTCTTCGAGGGGTGCGTGTCTAGTGTGCGCCGATTCGCCCGAGGATGGCATCCCCCACCTCGGAGGTGGAGCGCTGCGCCCCGGCGCGTTCGGCGATGTCGGCGGCGACCGCCCGCTGCACGCGCCCCGCGGCCTCCGGCAGACCGAGGTGGTCGAGCAGGAGCGCCACGGAGAGGATGGCGGCGGTCGGGTCGGCGATGCCCTTCCCGGCGATGTCCGGAGCCGAACCGTGCACGGGCTCGAACATGCTGGGGTACCGGCCGTCGGGGTTGATGTTGCCCGAGGCGGCGAGGCCGATGCCGCCGCTGATCGCGGCGGCGAGATCCGTGAGGATGTCGCCGAAGAGGTTGTCCGTGACGATGACGTCGAATCTAGCAGGATCCGTGACCAGGAAGATCGTCGCCGCATCGACGTGCAGGTAGTCCACCGAGACCTCGGGGAACTCCTCGGCGATGCGGTCGACCGTGCGCTTCCAGAGCGAGCCGGCGAACACGAGCACGTTGGTCTTGTGCACGAACGTGACCTTCTTGCGGTCGCGGGCGGATGCCACGCGGAACGCGTGCCGCACGACCCGCTCGACGCCGTACGCGGTGTTCACCGACACCTCGTTGGCGACCTCGGCCGGCGTGCCCACGCGGATCGCGCCGCCGTTGCCGACGTACGGGCCCTCGGTGCCCTCGCGCACGACGACGAAGTCGACCTCGCCCGGGTCGGCGAGCGGGCTCGCGACGCCCGGGTACAGCACCGACGGGCGGAGGTTCACGTAGTGATCGAGCGAGAAGCGCAGGCGCAGCAGCAGGCCGCGCTCGATGTTGGCGCCCGCGAGGCGCGGGTCGCCCGGCTTCCCGCCGACCGCGCCGAGGAGGATGGCGTCGTGGCCGGCGATCGACGTGAGGTCGGCATCGGTCAGCACGTCGCCCGTCTCGAGGTAGCGGGCCGCGCCGAGCGAGAACTCGGTGCGCTCGATCGCGACGTCCTCGCCCGCGATCGCGGAGTCCAGCGCGCGCAGCGCCTGCTCGACGACTTCGGGTCCGATTCCATCGCCCGGGATGACGGCGAGCCTGACGGTGCGGGGCATGGTACTCCTTCTCCTTCGATGATTTCCAGCGTACTGTCCGAATCGGCTCCGCTCGCTAGAGTGACGTGTCGTCGCGATCCCCACCCCGGATCGCGGGCAGGTCACGGCCGAAATGCGGCCATGACCATGAAGAGAGGAGCACGCTGCACATGAGCATCGGACTCGGAATCGTCCTGTTCGCGATCGGGGCCATCCTGGCCTTCGCGCTGAACGTCGCCGTCGACTGGATCAACCTCGGCATGGTCGGGATCATCCTCATGGTCGCCGGTGCCGTGGTCGTGATCATCGGCATCATCATGCTCGCCCGCCGTCGCACGGCGTCGTCGACCTCGAGCACCACGGTCGACGAGAACGGCAACAAGGTGACCAGGACGGAGCACACGGCTCCCGGACCCGACGAGGTCTGACGCACTTCTCGATGGCGGGCCGGGCGCGATGCCCGGCCCGTCGTCGTCTCCGCGGTCAGCCGTCGGTGTCGCGCAGGGTGGTCGCCGCGACCAGCAGGGCCACCAGCATCAGCGCCACCCCGATCGACGCAGTGACCGCGATGCCCGACTCGAAGGCATGGGCTGCGGATGCCGCGAGAGCCGCGCCGACCTCGCCGCCCGACCGCTCGGCCTCGCCCATCGCGCCGGCGAGCGTCTCGCGCGCCGCGCCCGCGGCCGACGGGTCGAGCCCGGGCAGGGCCACGAGCACCTGTCGGTAGTGCGCGGTGAGGATGCTGCCGAGCACGGCGGTGCCGAGCACCGCGCCGAGCTCGTACGCCGTCTCGGAGACCGCCGACGCGGCGCCCGCGCGGTCGGCCGGAGCCGTGCTCAGGATGAGCTCGTTCGAGACGGTCTCGGCCGCGCCGATGCCGATGCCCAGCAGCACGAACGCGATCATGATCGCCGGCACGGAGCGCATCTCCGCCGTGAGCGCCACGATCAGGTATCCGGTCGCCGAGAGCGCGAGGCCGGCGGGCACGACGATGCGAGGGCGCACGCGGCGCGCGATCGGCACGACGACCAGGCCCGCGACGATCATCGCGGCGAGGCCCGGCACGAGCACGAGCGCGGCCGCGACCGGCTCGAGGCCGATCACGAGCTGCAGCTGCTGCGACACGAAGTAGAGGAACCCGACGAGCGCGATGACGCTCAGCAGGTTCACCACGACGGCGCCGCCGAACGCGCCGCGACGGAACAGGCGCACGTCGAGCATGGGGTCGCGCGACCCGAGCATGCGGCGCACGAACCAGGCGCCGGCCGCGACGCCGACGGCGAGCAGCGCGAACGCGAGCGGGCCGGGGCCGTCGGTCGCGAGCAGCTTGATGCCCGCCACGACCGGCAGCATCGCCGCGAGCGAGAGCACGATCCCGAGCAGGTCGACCGGGCCGGGCGCGGGGTCGCGGCTCTCGTCGATCAGGATCGGCGCGAGCACGAGCAGCGGGACGAGCACCGGGACGGCGATGAGGAAGACCGACCCCCACCAGAAGTGCTCGACGAGCAGGCCGCCGACGATGGGGCCGAGCGCGGCGCCGGCCGCGAAGCCCGACGCCCAGATCGCGATCGCGAGCCGACGCTCCTCGCGCACGGTGAAGGTCGAGCGCAGCAGGCTGAGGGTCGACGGCATGAGCATCGCGCCGAAGAAGCCGAGCACCGCGCGCGCAGCGATGAGCGCCTCGGCGGTCGGCGCGAACGCCGCGACGATCGAGACGAGCGCGAACCCGGTCGAGCCGATCAGCAGCAGCCGCCGGCGGCCGACGCGGTCGCCGATGCCGCCCATGGCGACCAGGAGCCCCGCGAGCACGAGCGGGTAGGCGTCGATGATCCAGAGCTGGCCGGCCGCGGTCGGCGCGAGCGCGGCCGAGATCTGCGGCAGGGCGAATCCCAGCACCGTGTTGTCGATCGACACGAGCAGCACGGGCAGCATGAGCACGACCAGCGCGGCCCAGCGCCGTGCCCGGCCGCGCGTCGGCCCGTTCCCGTGCGTCTCGCGGGGTGCATCCGCCCCGTGCTCGCCGCGTCCCGTGCGCACCACGGCGATCGCCCCGGTCATCGCCCCCGTCATTGCCTGTCTCCGTTCGTTTACCGTCCAGCCGGTATAGTAACACCCTCCGGCTGCGGATGCGCACCGCTAGCATCGGGGGCATGGCACGTCCGCCCAGCGCCCGCGAAGCCGTGCTCGACGCGTTCGAGCGCATCCTCATCGACGACGGCGAGCGCGCGGCGACGCTCGAGGCGACCGCGCGCGAGGCCGGCGTCTCGAAGGGCGGCCTGCTCTACCACTTCGGCACGAAGGAGGCGCTGGTCGACGGGCTCGTCGCCCGCCTCGACCGGCTGGTCGACGGCGACGTGGCGGCCATCGCGCAGGCACCGGAGGGTGCGGTCGCGCACTACCTCCGCACGTCGGTCGCGACCGGCTCACCGCTCGACCGGGCGTTCGTCGCCACCGCGCGCCTCGCCCAGGGCGGGCATCCCACGGCGCAGGCGGGGCTCCGCAGTATCCGCCGCCGTTGGCTGGCCACGATCGAACCGCACGTCGCCGACCCGACGCTCGCCCTCGCCATCTCGCTCATCGGCGACGGGCTCTACTTCAACTCGGCGCTCGGCGGCGAGGCCGACGACTCGATCGGGCGCGACGAGGTCGACGCGATCGTCGCGCTCGTGGAGCGGCTCGCCGGGTCGTGAGCGGATGCCGCGCGGCATCCGCCCCGCTCGACCGCGGGCCGCGCGCTACTCGGTGATCTCGATCGCGACGAGCGCGTCGGCGTCGATCGCGGTGCGCACGCGGTCGATGACCTCGGCGGGCACCGGCGAGTCGACGGTGAGCACGCTGAGCGCCTGCCCGCCCGCCTCGTGGCGCGCGATCTGCATGCCCGCGATGTTGATGCCCGACTCGCCGAACTCGCGGCCGTAGACGGCGACGATGCCGGGGCGGTCGGTGTACAGCATCACGATGAGGTTCTCGGCGAGCGGCACCTCGATCTCGTAGCCGTTGATGCCGACGAGCTTCTCGGTCTGCTTCGTGCCCGTGAGCGTGCCCGAGACCGACACCTGGGTGCCGTCGGCCAGGGCGCCGCGGATCGTGATGACGTTGCGGTACTCCGGGCTCTCGGCCTCGGTGATGAGCCGCACGGCGATGCCGCGCTGCTCGGCGAGCACGGGGGCGTTCACGTACGACACCGTCTCGCTGACGACGTTGGTGAAGATGCCCTTGAGCGCCGCGAGCTTCAGCACGCTGACGTCGTAGTCGACGAGCTCGCCGCGCACCTCGATGTCGACCGCGGTGAGCGAGCCGGTCGCGAGCCCCGAGAAGATCTGGCCGAGCTTCTCGACGAGCGGGATGCCGGGTCGCACGTACGGGTCGATGACGCCGCCGGCGACGTTCACGGCGTCGGGCACGAGCTCGCCCGCGAGCGCCAGGCGCACCGACTTCGCGACCGAGACGCCGGCCTTCTCCTGCGCCTCGCCGGTCGACGCGCCGAGGTGCGGCGTGACGACGACGTTCGGCAGGGCGAGCAGCGGCGACTCGCGCGGTGGCTCGCTCACGAACACGTCGAGGCCCGCACCCGCGATCGTTCCGGCGACGAGCGCGTCGTGCAGCGCGTCCTCGTCGATGAGCCCGCCGCGCGCGACGTTCACGATGTACGCGGTCGGCTTCATCAGTTTCATCTGCTCGGCGCCGATCATGCCGGTCGTCTCGGGCGTCTTCGGCATGTGGATGGTGATGAAGTCGCTGCGCTCGAGCAGCTCCTCGAGCGAGACCGTCTGCACGCCGAGCTGCTGGGCGCGCGCCGACGTGATGTAGGGGTCGTACGCGATCACCTCGACGCCGAACGCCTGCAGTCGGGCCGTGATCAGGGCGCCGATGCGGCCGAGCCCGATGATGCCGACCGTCTTCTCGTAGAGCTCGGTGCCGCTGTACGCGGAGCGCTTCCACTCACCGACCGCGAGCGCGGCGTGGGCGGCGGGGATGTGCCGGGCGAGGCTCAGGATGTGGCCGACCGTGAGCTCGGCGGCCGAGATGATGTTCGACGTGGGGGCGTTGACGACCATGACGCCGGCCTGCGTCGCCGCCTTGATGTCGACGTTGTCGAGGCCCACGCCGGCGCGGGCGATCACCTTGAGGTTCGGCGCGGCGGCGATGGCCTCGGCGTCGACCTTCGTCGCGGAGCGCACGAGGATGGCGTTCGCGTCGGCGAGGGCGGCCAGCAGCGCGGGGCGATCCGTCCCGTCGACCGATCGGACCTCGAAGTCGGGCCCCAGGGCGTCGACGGTGGCGGGCGAGAGTTCTTCGGCGATCAGGACGACCGGTCGTGACACGGGTGGATCCTTCGTGGTGGTGAGCAAGACGCGAGGAGACGGCTCGGCGTCGCTCGGCGGCGGCCGGCCAGCATCACTCTAGCGGAGCGCCGCGGGGCCCCCGAAACGCATGACGCCGGGCTTCATCGGCGCCGTCGCGGCACCTCAGGAGCCGAAGTCGTACCCGCCGAGGCCGAAGAGCACCTCGAGGTCGAGCTGCACGACCTGCACCACCGCCCAGCCGGTGAGGAAGAGCAGGAGCACGGCGAGCGCACCGCGGCGGTGCGCCAGCCAGAACGCCCCCGCGAACACGGCGAGCGGCGCGACCAGGCCGATCACGAGCACCGTCAGCCCCCAGGTGCTGATGCCGATGCCGAGCGCGGCGGCCTGCCCTCCGACGCCGACGAAGTTGCCGACGCCCTCCCACAGGTCGTACGCGTAGAGGAGGCCGAAGACGCCGGCCACCACGGCGAACACCCAGCGGGATGCGGCGGAGCGGGTCGCCGACGCGTCGGGCGTCGACTCGGGGGCATCCGTCGTCTCAGGGGCATCCGTCGACTCGGGGGCATCCGTGGCCTCGCGGGCCTCCGCCCGGGCCTGTCGCTCGTCGGCGTTCACGCGATCCCTCCCCCGAGCACGAACGGCAGCGGCACCAGCACGACCACGCCGGCGAGCAGCCACCACAGCCGCGCCCGCCCGTGCGCGAGCAGCAGCACGCCGGCGAACCACAGCGGAGCGGCGAGCACCGCGAGCCAGCGGCCCACGTCGTACATCACCTGCGCGACCGGGTCGGCGAACACCGGCCCCGCCTCCAGCGCCGAGAGCGCCCAGCCCGCGGAGAAGAGCAGGTACACGCCGGCGAACACGCCGAACAGTACGAGCGTGGTCGCGCCCATGGTGGACTCGTCGGGCTCGTCGGGCGCGGGCGGCACGACCGACGGCTCGCCGACCGGCTTCCAGCCGGGGGCGAGGTCGGCGTCCTCGTCGCCCGCCCAGCGCAGGGCGTCGTCGTCGGATCGGGTCATGCCCACGACGATAGCGGTCCGGGAACCGGCGCGGACATGGCAGTGCGAGGGCGATTCATCCGAGCGAGTGCCGACCGTGCGGCGCTCAACCCGGGCGACCACCCTCGCACGCCGCAGCACCCGAGCTCAGGCGCACGAGCCTCCGACCAGTCGCTCCGCGGTGTCGGCGGTGACGAGCGGGCGCTGCGCGAGCGCGAGCGCCGCGCACTCCTTCACCGAGCGCGCCGTCCGGCCGACCGAGGCGGTCTGCGCGTCGACGCGCTGCTGGATGCGGTCCGCGGGAAGGCCCGCGAGCGACTCGGCCAGCGCCTGGCGCTGCTCGACCTCCTGCCGGATGGCCCGCTCGAGGGCGTCCGCGGTCGCGAGGTGCGAGACGACGGCGAAACGCCCCGCCGTGGCGCCGCCCGAACCCGGCGCCTCCGGGTCGGTCGCGACCGTTGCACAGGCGGAGACCGACAGTGCGAGCGCGCCGACCAGTGCAGCCCCGGCCGAGGCGCGAACGATGCGGGCCCGGTGGATTCCGATGCGGGTGTTCATGATGCTCCCTTCGGCCGGAGCGGTTCCGGCGACTGCTCTCACGCTCGCAATCGCGGATATCGGGGGACGATCGGTCGATATCCGTGCGATATCCGTCCAAGCACGGCAGCATTGACGAACACCTGACGATTTCTCGACACTGCAGGCATGAGCATGCGAATCCTGGGACCGATGGACACCGGCGGCCCCTCGCTGAGCCCGAGGGAACGCACCATCCTGACCGCGCTCATCGTGCGGCGCGAGGCGGCGGTCTCCCCCGACGAACTCGCCGAGGCGTGCTGGGGCGACGCACCGCCCGCCACGTGGGCGCAGCAGGTGCGGAACGCCGTCGCGAAGATCCGCTCGAAGCTCGGCGCCGAGGCGGTGCGCACCGTGGGCGTCGACTACCGGCTCGGCCTCGACGCGGACGCGATCGATGCGGTGCAGTTCGAGCAGGCGGTCGCACAGTCCCGCCGACACGCGCTCCAGGGCGCGCACGATCGCGCCGCGGCCGGCTTCGAGAAGGCCCTCGCGCTCTGGCGCGGGGCTCCGCTGCCGGATGCTGCGGACTGGCCGCCCGCCGCGATCGAGGCCGCTCGCCTGGTCGAGGTGCGGCGCAGCGCCGAGGAGGAGCTGCTCGACGCGCGGCTCGCGGCCGGCGAGCGGGGCGCGGTGATCGCCGACGCGGAGCGGCTGGTGCGCGAGGAGCCGCTGCGCGAGCACCGCTGGGCGATCCTCGCGCTCGCGAACTACCGCGCCGACCGGCAGGCCGAGGCGATGGCCGTCATCCGCGGCGCACGCGAGCGGCTGTCGAGCGACCTCGGCATCGACCCGAGCCGCAGCCTCGTCGACCTCGAGACGGCGATGCTCCGGCAGGACCCCGAGCTCGAGGCGCCCGCGATCGCGCTCGCCGAGCGCGAGGTCTCCGACGCATGCCCCTACCGCGGCCTCGCCGCGTACGGCGACGACGACCGCGCGTGGTTCTTCGGCCGCGACGACGACATCGAGGAGGTGCTCGCGCGCTGCGGCCGCCAGTCGGTGGTGACGGTCGTCGGACCGAGCGGTTCGGGCAAATCGTCGCTCGTGCGCGCCGGCGTCGTGCCCCGCCTGCGCGATCAGGGCCGCGAGGTCGTGATCGTGACGCCGGGCGCCACCGGCGCCGAGCAGCTGCGGGCGGCGTTCTCGGGCACGGCGGCGGTCGTCTGCATCGACCAGGCCGAGGAGTTCCGGATGCTGCCGGACGACGAGCTCCGCGACATCGGCACGCGCTCCGCGGCATGGGTCGAGCACGGCGGATGCCTCGTGCTGGCGCTCCGCTCCGACTTCCTCGACGGCGCGACCGCCATTCCGTCCCTCGGGCCGCTGGTCGGCCGCGGACTGTACGCACTGCCCCCGCTCGGCCCCGACGGACTACGTGAGGCGATCGCCCGCCCAGCCGAAGCCGCGGGCCTCGAGATCGAGTCCGGGCTCGTCGAGGTGATCCTGCGCGACGCGGGTGATCGACCGGGCATCCTCCCGCCGCTCTCGCACGCGCTGGTCGCCACCTGGACCAGGCGCGAGGGCGCGACGCTCACGGTCGACGGCTACGAGACGTCGGGCGGTATCGCGGGCGCCATCGCGCAGTCGGCGGAGCAGGTGTTCCAGGGCCTCTCCCCCGCCCGCCAGGAGGTCTGCAGATCGCTCATGATGCGCCTGGTCGAGCGCACGCCCGAGGGGATGACCGTGCGTCGGCGCGTGCCGCTCGCCACGCTCAGCACGAACCCGCAGCGTCGCGCGGTCGTCGAGGGGCTCGTGCACGCGCGCCTGGTGACGATCGACGGCGACGCCGCGATCATCGCGCACGAGGCGGTCGGCACGACCTGGCCGCGGCTGGACGGATGGCTGACCGAGGACGCCGCGAACGCGCGCATCCTCCGCCAGGTCGAGGTCGCCGCCGCCGCCTGGGATGCTGCGGGCCGCCCCGACGACGACCTGCTGCGCGGCGCCCGCCTGCACGGCGCCACCGAGTGGCGCGAGGGCGCGCAGCCCGACCTCACGCCCGTCGAGTCCGCCTACCTCGACGCATCGATCGCTCGGAACGAGGCGGAGCTCCGCGAACTGGAGGCCCGATCGGTGCGGGACCGCACGCGCAACCGGTGGCTGCGCAGCGCGCTCATCGCCGCAGCCGTACTGCTGCTCGTCGCCGTGGTCTCGGGCGGCATCGCGGTCGTGCGCGGCTCCGAGGCATCCGCCGCCGCCGAAGAGGCGACCATCGAGGCGCTCGCCGCCACGTCCCTCGCCATCCGCGACAGCGACCGCGACGTGGCCGCGCTGCTCGCCGCCGAGCTGTATCGCCGCTGGCCCGACGATGCACGCGCGCGTTCCGCACTCCTCGGCAACCTGACCGGCGGCGACGGCCTGGTCGCCCGGCACTGGATCGGCGAGGGCACGCGCGCGTTCAGCGCGGCGGTGCCGGGCACCCGCACCGCCCTCATCGTGGAGGACGAGCTGACCGACGCGGAGACGGCGGAAGCCCCGACCGAGCCCGCGTCGATACGCGTGATCGACCTCGACACCGGCGAGACGCTGCGCGAGTTCGACGTGGAGCTGCCACCCGTGAACTTCTACTTCGAGCGGGACGTGTTCGTGAGCGGCGACGGGTCCACGGCGCTCATCCAGACCGGCGAGATGCGGCGGCCGGACGAGCCGAGTTGCTGCAAGAACCACTTCGTCGTCATCGATCTCGCGACCGGGACGCAGCCGTTCCCGACCGTCACCTATGACGACCGCACCGGGCAGATCCCCGTCCTCACCGAGGACGGGTCGCGCGCGTACTTCGGCCACTCGATCACCGGGGACCCGGGCTGGATCGACTTGGAGACCGGCGAGATCACCCAGCTGGTCGAGCACGACCCCGACGAATTCGAGGCGGCGGTCATCCGGACGAACGGCGTCGCACTGGTCGACGATCGGCTCTACACCACGGGCGACGACGGCATCGGCATCTACGACGCGGAGACGCTGGACCCGGTCGGCATGCTCGGGCAGGTGCCGTACGGGTACGCCCATCTCACCCTCGTTCCCGACGGTGAGGGCGGGCTCATCGCGAGCGGAGACGAGGGCGTCGTGAAGGTCGACCTCGAGACCGGCGAGGAGCTCTGGCGACGCCAGGCGAGCGAGATGCGCTGCGTGAACGCGGCGGTCGTGCCGGACGTCGTGCTCGTGTGCAACAACGGCGTGGGGCTCGTGCGGGCGTTCGAGCTCGACACCGGCCTGCCGACCGGCGCGAGTCTCGACACGCTCTCCGACTGGAACCGCGGCATCGACGTCGTGGGCGACGGCGACGAGATCGTGACGTTCACCTCGCGGTCCCCGGCCGCCGCGCTCGTCTGGCGGATCGACGGACGGCCGTCGATCACGCGGGCGATCGCGGAGGACCGGATCACGATCGGCGGGTTCGGCATGGACGACACGATGCTGATCACCGCACCGGCGCCCCCACCACTGGTGGAGACCGTGGACGACATGCAGCTCTGGGACATCGCCGCCGACGAGGGGGTCGGCGCACCAGCGTACGAGATGCTCTGGGTGACCGACGAGACGGTCGCGGTCTCCGAGACCGGCATCGGCGACCGCTACCTGCAGGACGTCGGCTCCGACGAGACTCGGGTGATCGACATGCCGGGGTCGGCCGGCGGCGGCTGGTGGATCCCGGCGGAGCGCGGCGGACCGCACGTCTTCGCGGTCACGCAGGCGGGCATGATGCTGATCGACCCGGAGACGGGCGCGACGGGTCCGCTCATCGAGACCGAGGTCAACCCGCTCATCGACGCCATGGACCACGCCGAGCTCGGCGACAGCGGGCGCATGACGCTGACCTGGTGGGACGAATCGCTCGGCCGTTCGTTCACGTCGGTCTACGACATCGAGACCGGCGAGGAACTCGCGCGCGGGCTCGAGGACGACGTCGACGTGGTCGGGCTGCCGAACGGCGACGCGCTGAGCGCGAGCGCATCGCGGCTGAATCGCAGCACGGGCGACCTCGAGCCGCTGCACTCGCTTCCGAAGTCGGGCGTGGCACCACTCCACATGGAGGTCAGCGCCGACGGCCGCACGCTGCTCACTTCGGGATGGGACCAGTCCATCACGCTCTACGATCTCGACGACGCTCGCCGGCTCGGCGACGAGATCCTCATGCCGGGCGGCCCCAACGTGTGGTGGCCGTCGGGCTTCATCAGCCGGGACGGCACGATGCTCGCCACCAACGCCGCGGAGGGCGTGCTCATCTGGGACATCGCCACCGAGCCGATGCGCGACGCCGCCTGCCGCATGGTCGGCCGCGACCTCACCGAGCTCGAGTGGTCGACCTACTTCGGCGACGAGCCGTACGTCGCCACCTGCGCCGACGTCACGGGGGCGATCGAGGCGTCCGACTGACGCCAACGACGAGAGCGCCCCCGCACGCGATGTGCGGGGGCGCCCTCGTGAGCGGATGCGGCGTACTAGCGCGCGACCTCTCCGTCCACGTAGTCGTCCTCCTCGACCTGGGCCCAGGCGAACAGCTTGCGCAGCTCGCGACCCGTGGTCTCGATGGGGTGACCCTCGCCCTTGGCGCGGAGCTCCTGGAACTCCTTGCCGCCGTTGTCCTGGTCGTCGATGAAGCGCTTGGCGAACGCGCCCGACTGGATGTCGGCGAGCACGGCCTGCATGTTCTCCTTGACGTGCGGGTCGATGACGCGCGGGCCCGACACGTAGTCGCCGTACTCGGCGGTGTCGGAGACGCTCCAGCGCTGCTTCGAGATGCCGCCCTCCCACATGAGGTCGACGATGAGCTTCAGCTCGTGGAGCACCTCGAAGTAGGCGATCTCGGGCTGGTAGCCGGCCTCGGTGAGGGTCTCGAAGCCGTACTGCACGAGCTGCGAGACGCCGCCGCAGAGCACGGACTGCTCGCCGAACAGGTCGGTCTCGGTCTCCTCGGTGAAGGTCGTCTTGATGACGCCGGCGCGGGTGCCGCCGATGGCCTTGGCGTACGACTTCGCGAGGTCCCAGGCGGTGCCGGTGGCGTCCTGCTCGACGGCGATGATGTCGGGGATGCCGCGACCCGCGACGAACTCGCGGCGCACCGTGTGGCCCGGGGCCTTCGGCGCGACGAGGATCACGTCGACGCCCTCGGGCGCCTCGATGTAGCCGAAGCGCACGTTGAAGCCGTGGCCGAAGACGAGGGTGTCGCCCTGCTTCAGGTTGTCCTTGACGGACTCGGCGTAGATGTGACGCTGGAACTGGTCGGGCGCGAGGATGACGATGACGTCGGCGCTCGCGGCGGCATCCGCCACGCTCAGCACCTCGAAGCCCGCCTCCTGCGCCTTCGGGGCCGACTTCGAGCCCTCCTTGAGCCCGATGACGACCTCGACACCGGAGTCACGGAGGTTCTGCGCGTGCGCGTGGCCCTGCGAGCCGTAGCCGATGACGGCGACCTTCTTGGCCTGGATGAGCGAGAGGTCGGCGTCGCTGTCGTAGTAGATCTCAGCCATGATGCTGTTTCTTTCTCCTTGATCGGGGTCTGGGTGTGCGGCGGGTGCCGTCTAGTTCTTGAAGACGCGGTCGGTGATCGACTTCGAGCCGCGCCCGATGGCGAGCAGGCCCGACTGTGCGATCTCCTTGATGCCGTAGGGCTCGAGCACCTTGAGGAACGCGTTGGTCTTGCCCGAGTCGCCGGTCACCTCGATCACGAGCGCGTCGGTCGCCACGTCGACGACGCGCGCCCGGAAGAGGTTCACCGCCTCGAGCACCTGCGAACGCGTCGTGTTGTCGACGCGCACCTTGATCAGCAGGTGCTCGCGGTGCACCGACTGGCTCGGGTCGAGCTCGACGATCTTGATGACGTTCACGAGCTTGTTGAGCTGCTTGGTCACCTGCTCGAGCGGGAGGTCCTCGACGTCCACCACCACGGTGATGCGCGAGAGCCCCTCGATCTCGGAGTGACCGACGGCGAGCGACTCGATGTTGAAGCCGCGACGGGCGAACAGTCCCGCCACGCGGGTGAGCAGTCCGGGCTTGTCCTCGACGAGGAGGGAGAGCACGTGTGACATCTGCTAGATCTCCTGGTTGAAGGCCGGGCTGTGGTCGCGTGCGTACTGCACGAAGGAGTTCGAGACGCCCTGCGGCACCATCGGCCACACCATCGCGTCGGCGCTCACGACGAAGTCGATCACGACCGGCCGGTCGTTCGTCTCGAGGGCGAGCTTGATGGCGGCGTCGACCTCGTCCTCCTTCTCGACGCGGATGCCGAGGGCGCCGTACGCCTCGGCGAGCTTCACGAAGTCGGGCACGCGGCGGGTGTCGTGGCCCGTGTTCAGGTCGGTGTTCGAGTAGCGGCCGTCGTAGAACAGCGTCTGCCACTGCCGCACCATGCCGAGCGACGAGTTGTTGATCACCGCGACCTTGATCGGGATGTCGTTGATGACGCAGGTCGCGAGCTCCTGGTTCGTCATCTGGAAGCATCCGTCGCCGTCGATCGCCCACACCACGCGCTCGGGCTCGGCCACCTTGGCGCCCATCGCCGCGGGAACCGAGTAGCCCATGGTGCCTGCGCCGCCGGAGTTCAGCCACGAGTTCGGGCGCTCGTACTTGATGAACTGCGCCGCCCACATCTGGTGCTGGCCCACGCCCGCCGCGTACACGGCCTCGGGTCCGCTCAGGGCGCCGATGCGCTCGATGACGTACTGCGGCGCGAGCAGCCCGTCGCTCGTGGGCGTGTAGCCCAGCGGGAACTCGTCGCGGAGCCCGTCGAGGTAGGTCCACCACTCGCCGAGGTCGACATCGGATGCCACGGCCCGGTACGCCGCGGTCAGCTCGGTGATGACCTCCTTGACGTCGCCCACGATGGGCACGTCGGCGGTGCGGATCTTCGAGATCTCGGCCGGGTCGATGTCGACGTGCACGACCTTCGCGTTCTGCGCGAACAGGGCCGCCTTGCCGGTCACTCGGTCGTCGAAGCGCGCGCCGAGGGCGATGAGCAGGTCGGCCTCCTGCAGCGCGAGCACCGCGGGAACGGTGCCGTGCATGCCGGGCATGCCGAGCTGCTGCCGGTGCGAGTCGGGGAACGCGCCGCGCGCCATGAGCGTGGTCACGACCGCGGCGTTCGTCGTCTCGGCGAGCTCGATCAGCTCCTCCGACGCGCGACCGCGGATCACGCCGCCGCCGACGTACAGCACCGGCTTCTTCGCCTCGGCGAGCAACTGCGCCGCGGCCTGCACCTGCTTGCCGTGCGCGCGCGTGATCGGGCGGTACCCGGGCAGGTCCATCTTCGGCGGCCAGCTGAACTCGAGCGTGTCCTGCTGGGCGTCCTTGGTGATGTCCACGAGCACCGGGCCGGGCCGGCCGGTCGAGGCGATGTGGTACGCGGCCGCGATGGTCGCGGGAATCTCCTCGGCGCGCTTGACCAGGAACGAGTGCTTCGTCACGGGCATGGTGATGCCGACGATGTCGGCCTCCTGGAAGGCATCCGTGCCCATCAGGTTCGAGAACACCTGGCCGGTGATCGCGAGCAGCGGCACCGAGTCCATGTGCGCGTCGGCGATCGCGGTCACGAGGTTCGTGGCGCCCGGGCCGGAGGTGGCGATCGCGACGCCGACCTTGCCGGTCGCCGACGCGTAGCCCTCGGCCGCGTGGCCGGCGCCCTGCTCGTGGCGCACGAGGATGTGGTTGATGTCGGGCGCGTCGAGCAGCGGGTCGTAGACGGGGAGGATGGCGCCGCCGGGCAGGCCGAAGACGTCGCGGATGCCGAGCTTCTCGAGCGACCGGACGACCGCCTGGGCGCCGGTCATCGTCTCGGGCGCCGCTGGTCTGGCGGCGGCTGGCGTGGGCACGGTGGTCGAGTCCGTGGACATGCGAATTCCTGTTCTGATGCGAGTGCGTGCGGGTGCGAGCGAGACTCAGCCCGTGGTCGCGCCTTCGGAGGCGGAGCGCACGAGCTTGGAGTACTTCGCGAGGACGCCACGGGTATAGCGCGGGGGAAGCGGTGCCCAGCCGTCGCGGCGGGCTGCCAGCTCTGCGTCGTCGACCAGTAGGTCGATGCTGCGAGCTGCGATATCGACCCGTATCAGATCACCATCGCGCACGAAGGCGATCGGACCTGCGTCGACCGCTTCGGGTGCTACGTGGCCGATGCACAGGCCGGTTGTGCCGCCTGAGAATCTGCCGTCCGTCAAGAGTAGTACATCTTTTCCGAGCCCGGCGCCCTTGATGGCGGCGGTGATCGCGAGCATCTCGCGCATGCCGGGGCCGCCCTTCGGGCCCTCGTAGCGGATGACCACGACGTCGCCGGCCGAGATCTGCCCCTCGGTGAGCGCGTCCATCGCGGCGCGCTCGCGCTCGAACACGCGGGCGGGCCCCTCGAACGTCGCCGCGTCGAAGCCGGCCGTCTTCACGACCGCACCGTCGGGCGCCATCGAGCCGTGCAGGATCGTCAGCCCGCCGGTCTCGTGGATCGGGTCGTCGAGCGAGCGGAGCACCTCGCCGTCGAGCGGCTCGATGTCCATCTCGGCGAGGTTCTCGGCGAGCGTCTTGCCGGTGACCGTGAGCGCGTCGCCGTGCATGAGCCCGGCGTCGAGCAGCGCCTTCATGAGCACGGGCAGGCCGCCACGGCGGTCCACGTCGTTCATCACGTACTTGCCGAACGGCTTCAGGTCGCCGATGTGCGGCACCTTCGACCCGATGCGGTTGAAGTCGGCGAGCGTGAGCTCGACGTCGGCCTCGCGGGCGATCGCGAGCAGGTGGAGCACGATGTTGGTCGAGCCGCCGAGCGCCATGCCCACCGCGATGGCGTTCTCGAACGCCTCCTTGGTGAGGATCTGCCGCGCGGTGATGCCCTGCTTCAGCATCTCGACGACGGCCTCGCCCGAGCGGTGGGCGAAGTAGTCGCGGCGCCGGTCGGCCGAGGGCGGCGACGCGGAGCCGGGGAGGCTCAGCCCGAGCGCCTCGGCCACGGAGGCCATGGTGTTCGCGGTGTACATGCCGCCGCAGGCGCCCTCGCCGGGCGCGAAGGCGCACTCGATGCGCTTGGCGTCGGCCTCGCTCATCTTGCCCGCCTTGACGGCGCCGACGGCCTCGAACGAGTCGATGATCGTGATGTCCTTCTCGGTGCCGTCCGACAGGCGCACCCAGCCGGGCGCGATCGAACCGGCGTAGAGGAACACGGATGCCAGGTCGAGGCGCGCCGCGGCCATGAGCATGCCCGGGATCGACTTGTCGCAGCCGGCGAGCAGCACCGAGCCGTCGAGGCGCTCGGCCTGCATGACGACCTCGACAGAGTCGGCGATGACCTCGCGCGAGACGAGCGAGAAGTGCATGCCCTCGTGGCCCATCGAGATGCCGTCGGAGACGGACACGGTGCCGAACTGCAGCGGGTAGCCGCCGCCGGCGTGCACGCCCTCCTTCGCGGCCTGCGCGAGGCGGCCGAGCGAGAGGTTGCAGGGCGTGATCTCGTTCCACGAGCTGGCGATGCCGACCTGCGGCTTGTCCCAGTCGGCGTCCCCCATGCCGACCGCGCGGAGCATGCCCCGGGAGGTCGTGGCTTCGATACCGTCGGTGACGACGCGACTACGCGGCTTCGGATCGTGAGGCATGCAGGCAGTCTATTGCCCAGCGGATGCCTCGAATCGCGCCCGCCCGCGGCCTCAGCGCGCGGCGCGGAGCTCGGCGAGCATCTCGAGCAGGCGGTCGACGTCATCGGTGCCGCGCACGCGGTACCGGGCGAACGTGCGTCCCTGGCCGACCTTCACCCCGACGTCGCCCGGCTCGAGCGCGGCGAAGCCGTCCTCGTCGGTCACGTCGTCGCCCACGTAGAGCACCGCGGTCGCACCGGTGTGCTGGCGCAGCCGGGCGATCGCGTCGCCCTTGGTGCTCGACCGCACGGCGAACTCCAGCACGTTCTTGCCCTCGCGGAGCGTGAGCTCGGGCAGCTCCTGCTTCACCTTCGTGCGGGCGGCGCGCTGCGCCTTCTCCCCCGCCGAGGTGCTGAGCTTGCGCGTGTGCAGTGCGAGGCCCGCGGGCTTGCGCTCGACCCAGGCGCCGGGTGCGGAGTCGACCACCTCGTCCAGGATCTTCGAGAGCGCGTGCAGGTCGGCGATCTCCGTCTCGTGGAGGTCGAGCGCGCCCTCGCCGCCTGCGAACTGCAGCTCCACGCCGTGCGAGCCGGCGAGCAGCACGTCGTCGTGCGGGTCGGAGACGTGCCGGAGGCTGTCGATCGCGCGCCCCGAGACGTATGCCACCGCGGTGTCCTTCGCCTCGAGGAGTCGCTCGATCGATCGCTTGGCCCCGTCCGAGGCGCGGGCGTCGTCGGGCACGTCGACGTGCGGCGCGAGCGTGCCGTCGAAGTCGAGGGCGACCAGCAGCCGCTCGGTGGCCGCGAGGCGCGCGAGCGCCCGGCCGAGGTCGTCGCGCACGCCGGGGCGGATCGTCGCGTTGCCCGTGAGGGTCTCGAGGAAGTCGGCGGACCAGCGGGCCACGTCGTAGTCGCGCACGCGGCGTCGCAGCGCCCGCATCCGCCTCGCCCGCTCCTTGCGCGGCATCTCGGCCGCGGCCACCATCGCGTCCTTCAGCCCCTCGATGTCGTGCGGGTTGACGAGCACCGACTGGCGCAGCTCGTCGGCGGCGCCGGCGAACTCGCTGAGCACGAGCACGCCGTCCTCGTCGAAGCGCGAGGCGACGTACTCCTTCGCGACGAGGTTCATGCCGTCGCGCAGCGCAGTCACGAGCATCACGTCGGCGGCCAGGTAGAGCGCCGCCATCTCCTCGCGCGGGTAGCCGTGGTGCAGGTACGCGATCGCCTGGTGGCTGATGGTGGAGTAGTCGCCGTTCAGCCGGCCCACGGTCAGCTCGATCTCGTCGCGGAGCTGGCGATAGGTCTCGACGCGCTCGCGCGACGGGCTCGCGACCTGCACCAGCGAGGCATCCGACACGCTCAGCCGGCCGTCGCGCAGCAGCTCGCCGAACGCCTTCAGCCGGTGCCGGATGCCCTTCGTGTAGTCGAGCCGGTCGACGCCGAGCATCACGGTCTTCGGGTTGCCGAGGCCCTCGCGGATCTCCTTCGCGCGCGCCTGCACGTCGGGGCGCCGCGCGAGCTGCTCGAAGCCCTCGGCGTCGATCGAGATCGGGAAGTGGCGGGCGATCACCCGGCGCACGTCGTCGCCCTCGGGCACCTCGACGACCGCGCCGCGGGTCGTGTAGCCGTACAGCCGGCGCACCGCCCGCTGGAAGTTGCCCGCGTCGGCCTGTCGCTGGAACCCGATGACGTCGGCGCCGAGGAGGCCCTCGATCACCTGCCGTCGCCACGGCAGCTGCGAGTAGATGCCGTATGCGGGGAACGGAATGTGGTTGAAGAACCCGATCACGAGGTCGGGCCGCGTCTCGCGCAGCATCTTCGGCACGAGCTGCAGCTGGTAGTCCTGCACCCACACGGTCGCGCCCTCGTCGGCGGCGCGCGCGGCGGCCTCGGCGAAGCGGCGGTTGACCCGCACGTACGCGTCCCACCACTCGCGGTGGTACGTGGGCGGCGCGATGACGTCGTGGTAGAGCGGCCAGAGGGTGTCGTTCGAGAAGCCCTCGTAGTACTCCTGGATCTCGTCCTCGCTGAGCGGCACGGGCACGATCGAGATGCCGTCGTTCTCGAAGGGCGCGAACTCGCGGTCGGCGACGCCGGCCCAGCCGACCCAGGCGCCGTCGGCGGCCCGCATGATGGGCTCGAGCGCGGTGACCAGTCCGCCCGGCGAGGTCTTCCACCCCGGCGTGCCGTCAGGCTGCTCGTCGTAGTCGACCGGCAGCCGGTTCGACACGATGACCATCGAGTACACGTCGTCGGGATGGGTCTGGTCGGGCTGCTGGTTCACGCAGGTGTTCCTTCCGCGCGGCTCGTCGAACCGCCTCGTGACTTCGCCCACAGGCTAACAGTCGGCCGTTCGCGCAGCTTCTCCACGCGTGCGCCCGGGCGTCACACGCCGTTCACACGGACCTGCCACACTGCGGCTGATGATCCCGATCGGCATGAGCACCACGTGCGTCTACCCTCTCCCGCCCGCGGCCGCATTCCGCGAGGCCGCCGAGGTCGGCTTCGACGGCATCGAGATCATGGTCACGCAGGAGGAGACCACGCAGGATGCCGCCGCGCTGCTCGCACTCGCCGACGCGCACGGGCTGCCGGTCATGTCGATCCACGCGCCCGTGCTGCTGCTCACGCACTTCGTGTGGGGGCGCGACCCCCGGGTGAAACTCGAGCGCACGGCCGCGCTCGCGCGGGACACCGGGGCGGACACCGTGGTGGTGCATCCGCCCTTCCGCTGGCAGGCGGGCTACGCCGAGCAGTTCCTCCAGATCGTCCGCGAGACCTCCGAGGAGTACGGCGTGCACATCGCCGTGGAGAACATGTTCCCGTGGCGCGTCGCGGGGCGGAACATGAAGGCCTACGCGCCGGGGCCCGATCCCCGGGCGATGGACTGCGACGCGATCACGCTCGACTTCTCGCACGCCTCGCTCGCGGGCGTCGACTCGCGCGAGTTCGCCCGCGAGGTGGGCGGGCGCCTGCGCCACATCCACCTGTGCGACGGCTCGGGCAGCAGCGACGACGGCCGCATCTTCGACGAGCACCTGCTGCCGGGCCGCGGCACGCAGCCGGTCGCCGAGACGCTGCGCGATCTCGCGGACGCGGGCTGGGACGGACAGATCGCGGCGGAAGTCAACACCCGCAAGGCCCGGAACGAGGACGAGCGGATGCAGCTGCTGCGCGAGACCCTCGACTTCGCGCGCGAGCACACCGCCGTGGCATCCGAGCCGGTTCCCGACCCCGCCTGACGCGGGAGACCCGTCGCTTTTCAGGAACCCGCGGCGCGCCGGCGCAACGACTGGTCGCTGCTGGACCGATTCCGCACGCATCCGGCGCCACCGAGGACCCCGCCGCACCGATGCGACGCGGCAGTCGCCACCGCTCCTGAAAAGTGACCCACCCGCGTCAGCGGTCGGCGAGGGACGCCGAGGCGAAGCCGAACGAGCGCGCCCCGCGGCGGCGTGCGACGAGCGCGAGCGAGCCGATCACCGCGAACACGCCGAACGCCGCGAGGATCAGCGCCGGCACCGCCACGGCCGACCCGCCGACGCCCGAGACGATCGCCTGCATGCCCGCGACCGCCCAGGTGAGCGGCAGGAACGGGCTGATCGCCTGGAACGGCGCGCTGAGGATCTCGACGGGGAACAGCCCGCCCGACGCGAGCAGCTGCACCGCGAGCAGCACGAGCGACACGATCATGCCGATGCGCCCGAGCCAGGTCGCGAGGAACGCGTGCAGCGCGGTGAACACGAGTGCCACGAGTCCCGCGAACGCGAGCGTCTGCGGCAGCGTCGACCACGTCACGCCGAGCGACACGTGCAGCAGCACGGTCGCGACGACCGCCTGGGCGAGCCCGATGAGGCCGGCCCGCGCGAGCCCGCGGAAGACGATGCGCCCCGTGGGCGCGGTGCTGCGCAGCTCGGCGGCGGTCACCGGGCGGAAGATCAGGAAGAGCGCGAGGGCGCCGACCCAGAGCCCCACGGGCACGAAGAACATGCCGACGGCCTCGCCGACCGAGCCGATCGGGTTGGCGCGCTCGGCGGTCATCACGACGGGCTCCGCGACCACGGCGGCCGCCTGCTCGGCGTCGATGTCGGCGGCTGCGGCGGCCTCGTCGGCCCCCTCGGTGAGCCCCTCGGCCAGCGCGCCGGCACCGTTCGAGAGCTCCGAGGCACCGGATGCCGCGCCGCTCGTGCCGTCCGCGATCTGGCGGGCGCCGTCGGCGAGCTGCGTCGCGCCGCCCGCGAGCTGGCTCGCACCGTCGGCGAGCGCGAACGCGCCGCCCGCGAGTGCGGAGGCACCGCCCGCGGCATCCGTCGACGCGATCGACAGCTGGGCGAGCCCCGCCGCGAGCCCGTCGACGCCGGCGGCGAGCTCGTTCGCGCCGCCCGTCACCTCGTCGGAGCCGGCGGAGACCTGTGCTGCACCGTCGGCGAGGTCTGCGGCACCCGCCTGGGTCGCGCCCACCGCGGCTGCCGTGCCGGGGATCAGGCCGGGCTGGGTCGGCGTGCCGGTCTCCCCCGCCACGACGAGCGCGTCGAGACCCTGCGCGGTCGCGGTGGGCGCACCCATGAGCTGCGCGGCACCGGGCACGCCCGCCGCGTCGGCGGCGGCGAGCACCGCCTCGAGCTGGGGCGCGAGCATGCCGAACCCGTCGGCTGCGTCGCTCACCCCGCCGACGTAGCTCGTGACGCCGGCGGTCAGCCCGTCGAGACCCGTCGCGGGATCGGACAGCCCGGCCGAGAAGGCCCCCGCGCCGGCGGCCACCTCGTCGACGCCCGACGCGTAGAACGCCACGCCGTCGGCATACGCGTACGCGCCGGATGCCGCGTCCGCGGCGCCCGTCGATGCGGAACCGACGCCCGCGGCGAGCTGGTCGAGCCCGGTCGCGAGCCCGCCGACGCCGCCGGCGATCTCGCCCGCGCCCGACGCGGTCGCGGCGGCGCCGTCGGCCGTCGCCGACATGCCGTCGGCGGTGGCGGTGGCGCCCCCGGCGAGGCCGTCGAGTCCGCCCGCGAGGTCGTCCACGCCGTCGGCGAGCTGCGTCGCGCCGTCGGCCGCCTCGCCGATCGCGTCGGCGGAGGTCTGCAGCCCGCCGTAGAGCCCGGCGAGCACCTGCTCGGTGATCTCGCGTCCGAAGGCGCCCGACATGGCATCGCCCACGGACTGCGCGACCGAACCGGTGAGGTACGCGTGCGCGTCGTCGGTGACGATGGCGAGCTCGGCCTGCACCGGGTCGTCGCCCGAGATCGTGGCGACCGAGGCCGAGAAGTCGGCGGGGATCGTCAGCACGGCGTACGCCTCGCCGTCGGCGAGCGCGTCGGCGGCCTCCTCGTCGTTCGAGATGGTCCAGTCGAACCCGACGACGTCTGGTCCGGTCAGCTCGGTCACGAGCAGCCGGCCCGCGAGCAGCATCTGCTCCTCGCCGTCGGCATCGGTCATGGTGACGAACTCGTCGTTGTTCACGACCACGGCGGGGATCGCCTCGAGCTGGTCGTCCCCGCCGGCGATGGCGGCGGTCACGAGCCCCGCGACGGCGAGCGGCACGGCGACGATGGCGGCGATGGCGACCGCGAGGCGGGTGCGGCGCTGGGCGGGCGTGCGGCCGAGGGTTGCGTCGAGTCTGGTGGTCATCGGAGGCCGGCCTTCCGGTCGTGCGCGGACGCGCCGGGCGCGTCGGTGTCAATGGAGAAGAGGTCGAGGTCGCGGCGCGCGCGTCGCGTCGGCACCGCGTCGGCGGTGTCCGCCGGGCCCGTGAGCACGAGGGTGACGTCGACGGGCAGCAGCCGGTCGAGCAGTTCGGCCCACTCGGCGTGGCGGGCTGCCGGCACCGCGTCGTCCTGCTCGACGACGAGCACGGCGGGGCGCTCGGCGAGCGCCGCCGTCACCTGCACCGCCGCGCGGGCGACCGGGTCGAGGCTCGCCAGCGGGGCATCCGGGTGGAGCTCGACGCCCGCGCCGTGCAGCCGGTCGAGCGCGCGGTCCACGGCCGACCGGGGCGTGGTCAGGCGCCACCACGGGGCGGCCGCCTCGGCGCGCTCGGCGACCACCTCGCGCACCGTGCGGTCGCCGTCCACGGCGGCGCCGGGCAGGTCGACGAGCGCCACTCGGCGCAGCACCCGCGAGGCATCCGACGGCAACGGGGCGCCGAGCACGTGCAGGCGGCCGTCCACCGGGTCGAGCCGTCCCGCGAGGGTCGCACCGACGATGCGCCGGGACCCGGGGGTGCCGGTCACGTGCAGCACGCCGCCCTCGGCCACGTGCAGGTCGATCGGTCCGATCGGCTCGTCGGCCAGCCCGAAGACGGCCGCGGATGCCCCGATGGCGCCACCGTCGCGCGCGGCCCAGCTCGCGTCGTCGAGGTGGAGCCGCAGCCCCTCGCCCTCGATGTCGACGTCGGGCAGCAGCCTCGCGAGCGGCGCGGGAAGCCACCACGCGGCCCTGCCTGCGAGCGCCATGGCCGCGGGCACCAGGGTCATGCGCACGAGGAACGCGTCGAACGCCACACCGACCGCGAGCGCGAAGGCGATGCCCTTGATCACGCCCGAGCCCTCGGGCACGAACGCGAAGAAGACGAAGAACATGATGAGCGCGGCCGCCGTGACGACCCGTGCGGCGTGCTGGAAGCCGTGCACGACCGACTGCCGCGGCCGGCCGGTGCGCACGTACTCCTCCCGCATGCCCGAGACGAGGAACACCTGGTAGTCCATGGCGAGGCCGAACAGCACCGCCATCAGGATGATCGGCAGGAAGCTCAGGATCGGGCCGGGCTCGATGTGCAGCAGGTCGGCGAACCACCCCCACTGGAAGATCGCCACCGTGGCGCCGATCGCGGCGAAGGCCGAGAGCAGGAACCCGAGCGCGGCGGTGAGCGGCACGAAGACCGACCGGAACACGACCATGAGCAGCAGCACCGACAGCCCGACGACGATCAGCGCGAACGGGATCAGCGCGTCGGAGAGACGGTTGGAGATGTCGATCGAGACCGCGGTGTAGCCGGTCACCGCGATCGGCGTGCCGTAGTCGGCCTCGATCTCGGGGCCGAGCTCACGGATGGACTCGACCAGCGCCTTGGTCGCGGGGTCGTCGGGAGCGGTCTCCGGGATCACGCGGATGATGGCGGTGTCGACGGTTTCGTTCGGGATGCCGTCGGCCACGTACTCGACGCCGTCGAGGCGCTCGAGGCGCGCGCCGATCGCGTCGAGGTCGTCGAACACATCGGTGGTCTGGGTGATGTCGACGGTGATGACCAGCGGTCCGTTGTAGCCGGGACCGAAGCCGTCCTCCATGAGGTCGTACGCCTCGCGCACCGGCGAGGTCTCGGGCTCCGATCCGCTCGTGGGCAGGTTCAGGTCGAGGCTCAGCGCGGGCGCTGCCGCGACGCCCAGCACGCCGACAACCGCGAGCGCCGCCACCACGGGCGCCTTCAGCACCGCGTCGACCCAGCGACGACCCATCGGGCGCGAACCACCCTCGTCGGCTGCGATCGCGCGCCGGGCCGTGCGCCCGCCCGGCTTCGGCGCGAGCCGCCCCCTGGCGAGTCCCATGACCGCAGGCAGCAGGGTGACCGCGCAGAGCACCGCGACGAGCACGGCGAGCGCGGCCGACAGGCCCATGACCGACAGGAACGGGATGCCCACGACGAGCAGACCGAGCAGCGCGATGATCACGGTGAGGCCGGCGAACACCACCGCGCCGCCCGCGGTCGCGACCGACTCGGCCGCGGAGTCCTCGGGGTCGGCGCCGCGCGCGAGCTGGGTGCGGTGGCGCGACAGGATGAACAGCGAGTAGTCGATGCCGACCGCGAGCCCGATCATGACCGCGAGCATCGGCGCGGTGCTCGACACCGTCGTGAACGCGGCGGCGATCGAGATGCCGCCGAACGAGACGCCGACGCCGACGAGCGCGCTGAGCAGCGGCATGCCCGCCGCGAGCAGCGAGCCGAACGTGACCACGAGCACGACCGCGGCGAAGATCACGCCGAACGCCTCGGTGATGGTCAGCCCGAACTCGGTCTCCTGGAACACGTCGCCGCCGAACGCGACCAGCAGGCCGGCCTCCTCGCCGATCGTCGCGGTGTCGGTGACGGCCTCGATCTGCGCCTCGGTCACGTCGGTGACCTGGCCGTCGAACTGCACCTGGATGTAGGCGGTGCGCCCGTCGCCCGAGACCGCGTTGCCCGCGTACTCGTCGAACGGGCTCGTCGCCGAGGCGACGCCCTCGAGCCCCTCGAGCTCGTCGGCCATCTCCTCGATCGCGGACCGGTACGGCTCGCTCTCGACGATGCCGCCCTCGGGCGCCTGCACGATCGCGTTCGCCGAGGCGCCGGCGGTCTGCGGGAACACCGCCTCGAGCGTGTCGAGCGCGTCCTGCGACTCGGTGCCGGGGATCGCGTACGACTCCTGCAGCTGCCCGCCGAGGCCGAAGCCGCCGCCGACGAGCGCGCCGAGCACGACCACCCAGCCGACGATGACGAGCCAGGCACGGCGGTACGAGAAGCGGCCGAGACGGTGGAGGAGCAGTGCCACGGTGTGTCCTTATCGCTGTGCGGTGACGGGTTCGAGCAGTTCGCCGACGATGCGGTTGAGCGCCTGCCGGACCACGTCGTCCTCGGCGAAGTCGGCCTCGTCGCGGTAGGTCATGCCCGCGACGAGGGCGTATGCGGCCCCGCCGAGCGCGATGCCGAAGCGCAGGCGCTCCTCGGTGCTCGGCCGCTGGGCGAAGATGAGGTCGGTCAGC
The DNA here is from genome assembly GCF_027925245.1 of Agromyces rhizosphaerae. Taxonomy (NCBI): domain Bacteria; kingdom Bacillati; phylum Actinomycetota; class Actinomycetes; order Micrococcales; family Microbacteriaceae; genus Agromyces; species Agromyces rhizosphaerae. The sequence goes on along the minus strand of NZ_BSDP01000001.1, from coordinate 2,951,648 downwards.
CGCCGGATGACCGCGTCGGTGCGCGTGCAGACGGGCGCGCCGGCGAACGACGACCGGTGGTTGATGAAGGTGAAGACCTCCAGCCGGTGCGCGAGCAGCATCTCGATGAACCGCTCGCGGAAGCGCACCCAGTCTCCTGCGGTGAGGTCGGATGCCACGAGCTCGTCGATCACCTGCTCGAGCGCCTCGAGCGCGGGCGAGATCCCCGCCTCGAGCAGCGCCTCCTTCGACCCGAAGTGGTACAGCACGCTCGACTTCGCGTACCCGGCGTCGTCGGCGATCTGCTGCAGGGACGCGCCGGCGAACCCGTTGGCAGCGAAGTTGCGCAGCGCCGCGAGGCGCAGTTCGTCGCTCGGCCGGTTGCGGGCCGCGGGCGTCGTCGAGGTCACCACAGCAGCGTAGGCTGACCGATCGGTCAGGACGGAACCGTTCCCACGGATTCCAAGGTTGCTCTCAGCCTCGCGACACATCGCGGTAGCGTGGGCGCATGCGCAAGTACCTCTTCAGCGGTGCAGTGATCAGTTCGCTCCTCAGCGGCATCGGGGTGGTGCGCGCGACCGCCAGCGGACCGAGGGACTGGCGCCTGCTGCTCATGTGGGTGGCGTGGGGCGCGAGCCTCGCCATCGCGATCGGCACGGTCGCCGAGGAGTACGCGCTCGAGGAGATCGAGGACTGACCCTCCCGCCGTCCACAGGGGGCGGCGTGTCGGGGGTGGGGCACGCGTCGCGCGTACCAGACTTGGTGCAGCAGTCGATCCACTCCCGGAAGGGGCCCGCATGTTCCGCCGCCGTCGGCGCCGCAAGGCGCGAGCCGCTGCCGCCGAGGCGCCGAAGCAGATCACCCTCACGGGTGAGCAGGTCTTCGACCTCCTGAACGCGCGCCTCGCGCAGTTCATCGGCGCATCCGGAGACTGGACCCTCGTCCGCCGCACCGACGACGACACCGACGGCATCTTCCGTGCGATGGTGACCCACCAGATCGCCGCCGAGCTGACCCGCGAGATCCTCGCCACGCAGGCCGACGCCCACTCGACCGGCGACGCCGAGCACGCGGCGGCCACGAGCGAGATGGCGCTGAGCTGGACGCCCGAGCCGCTCGTCGTCTGGGCCGACCCGACGGATGCCGCTGCAGCCGACGTCGTGGCCGACATCACGCCGGTCTCCGCCGACGAGCTCGCGGCCGCCGACGCCGCGTAGCGACCGCGCGCCGGGCGCGCGTGAAAATTCCGGGCCCGGTTTTTGTACGGGCATCCGCGCGCGGCCCCTCCGGCGCTGCATAACGTGAGAACCGCCGATCCATCCGACCGACGGGACACGCACATGCCTGCACGCTCCACCGTCCGCGATCTCGCCCAGATCGCGGTGTTCGCCGCCCTCATCGCCGGGCTCAGCCTGCCCGGCGCCATCCCGATCGGGTCGCTCGGCGTGCCGATCACGCTGCAGACGCTCGGCGTCATGCTCGCCGGCGCGATCCTGGGGCCGCGCAAGGGCACGCTCGCGGTCACCACCTACGTCGTGCTCGCGCTGATCGGCCTGCCCATCCTGCCGGGCGGGCGCGGCGGCCTCGGCGTGTTCGTCGGCCCGACCGGCGGCTACCTGCTCGGCTTCATCCTCGGCGCGTTCGTCATCGGCTGGTGCACCGCGCGCCTGCTCCCCCGCTACCGCATCCTGCCCGCGCTGCTCGTCACCGCGATCGGCGGCATCGTCGCGATCTACCTGATCGGCATCCCGTGGACGGCCGTCTCGGTCGGCATCCCGCTCGACGTCGCAGCCCTCGGTGCGCTCGCGTTCATCCCGGGCGACCTCATCAAGGTCGTCGCGACGGTGCTCGTCGCCGCCGCCGTGCACCGCGCCTGGCCGGGCCTCATCGAGCCGAAGCCGTGGCCGTGGGCGACGGCGACGGACGGGACGGATGCGGGTGCCGACGCCGCTCCGGAAGGCTCCGACGACCAGGCCTACGCACCGCCTGCCGACCGCGACGACCGCTCGTGAGCATGGCCGAGATCGTCTTCGACCGCGTCGGGCACCGCTTCGGCGACGTGCCCGTGCTCGAGGACGTCTCGCTCCGGCTCACCGAGCGCCGCATCGGCATCGTCGGCGCGAACGGGTCGGGCAAGTCGACCCTGGCGCGCATGGTCAACGGGCTCGTGCGGCCGACCGCCGGACGCGTGCTCGTCGACGACCTCGACGTCGCCCGGCACGGCCGCGACGTGCGCCGCCGAGTGGGCTTCGTCTTCACCGATCCCGACAACCAGATCGTCATGCCGACCGTCCGCGAGGACGTCGCGTTCACCCTGCGCCGGCACCGGCTGCCGGCCGACGAGGTGACCGCGCGCGTCGACGAGGCGCTGGCGTCGTTCGGGCTCGCCGACCTCGCCGACCGGCCCGCGCACCGGCTGTCGGGCGGGCAGAAGCAGCTCCTCGCGCTCGCGGCGGTGCTGGTGGCGCGCCCCGCGGTGCTCGTCGCCGACGAGCCGACGACCCTGCTCGACGCGCGCAACGCGCGCATCGTCGGCGAGCACCTCGCCGCGCTCCCCCAGCAGCTCGTGATGGTCACCCACCACCTCGACGCGCTGGCCGGGTTCGACCGGGTGCTCGTCGTCGACGCCGGGCGCATCGTCGCCGACGACGTGCCGGCCGTGGCGCTCGACGCCTACCGCGAGGTGGTCGCGTGATCGGCTTCGCGGTGCCGGGCACCTCGGTGCTGCATCGGATGCGGCCGGGCGTGAAGCTCGCGCTGCTGGCCGTGACGGTCACGGTGGTCGCGGTGCTGCGCGATCCGGTCTGGCTCGCCGTGGCGTTCGCGCTCGCATGCGCGCTCGTGCCGCTCGCGCGCCTGCCCCTGCGGGAGGCGGCGCGCCAGGTGGCACCGGTGCTCTGGCTGCTCGCGGTCGCGGTGCCGGTGCACGCGTTCTTCGGCACCTGGACGGATGCGGCCGCGATGGCGCTGCGCATCCTCACGGCCGTGACCCTCGCCGCCGTCTTCACCATGACCACCCGGGTCGAGGCACTGCTCGACACGGTGCAGGCCGCGCTGCGACGCGTGCCGTGGATCGACGCGGAGCGAGTCGGCCTGGTGCTCGCGCTCACGATCCGCTGCGTGCCGCTGCTCGCCGCGATCGTGCGCGACGTGCTCGACGCGCGGCGCGCCCGGGGGGCCGGCGGGTCGCTGCGGGCGATCGCGGTGCCCGTGATCGTGCGCTCGCTACGCACCGCCGACGCGTTCGGCGAGGCGCTCGTCGCTCGCGGCTACGACGACTGAGCATCCGCCCGGCCTCCGACGCCGGCGACTCCGCGAGCGGTCAGATCGCCGCATCCGCCGAAAGATGTCGAGAACGGCACGCCGGTTCCGTCTCCCCGGTGAAGCGGCCAGAATGGGCCGCACCGAACGGGAGGCAGACATGCCGAAGTACCTGATGCTCAAGCACTACCGCGGCGGGCGGCCCGCGCTGAACAGCGTGCCGATGGACCAGCTCACGGCCGACGAGTGGGCGGCGCACATCGCCTACATGGGCGACATGGAGCAGCGGCTCATCGCCTCCGGCGAGCTGGTCTCCTCGGAGGGCCTCGCAATGGGCGGTTCGTGGGTGCGCTTCGACGGGGAGGGCCGCCCGCCGGTGGTCGACGGACCCTTCGCCGAGACGAAGGACCTCATCGCGGGATGGATGCTCGTCGAGGTCGACAGCTACGATCGCGCACTCGCGCTCGCCTCGGCGCTGTCGGCCGCGCCGTGGGCCGGCGGCGACCCGCTCGGCGAGTGGCTGGAGCTGCGCGAGGTGATGGGCGCGCCGCCCGCAGAGGCTCCATGACCGCATGGGACGCTGAGGCGCTGCGGGCGTCGATCCCCGGGGTCGTCGCCATCCTCGTCCGGCGCGGGGCGGATTTCGCGTCGGCCGAGGATGCCGTGCAGACCGCGCTCGTGCGCGCGCTCGAACGCACCGACCCCGCCTCGGTGCGCGACCTGCGCGCGTGGCTCGTCACCACCGCGTGGCGGGCGTTCCTCGACCAGGCGCGCAGCGACGCGGCGCGGTCGGCGCGCGAGGAGCGCATCGCCGCGGAGCCCGAGCCCGGCCCCGCGTCGCACCACGACGACACCCTGCGGCTCTACTTCCTCTGCGCGCATCCGTCGCTCTCGCCGACGTCGGCGATCGCGCTCACGCTGCGGGCCATCGCAGGCCTCACCACGCGGCAGATCGCCGACGCCTTCCTCGTGCCCGAACCGACGATGGCGCAGCGCATCAGCCGCGCGAAGCAGCGCCTCGCGGGCGTCCCGCTGGATCAGCCCGGCGACCTGTCGCGCGTGCTGCGGGTGCTCTACCTGCTGTTCAACGAGGGCTACTCGGGCGAGATCGACCTCGCCGTCGAGGCGGTCCGCGTAACGCGACAGCTCGCGCTCCTCACCGACGAGCCCGAGGTGCGGGGCCTGCTGAGCCTCATGCTGCTCCACCATGCGCGGCGGGCCGCACGCGTGGTCGACGGCCGGCTCGTGCCGCTCGCCGAGCAGGACCGTTCGCGGTGGGACGTCGAGGCGATCGCCGAGGGCATCGACATCCTGCAGGCGGCGCTCGCACGCGACCGGCTCGGGCAGTACCAGGCGCAGGCCGCGATCGCCGCGCTGCACGCGGATGCCCCGACGGCAGCCGAGACCGACTGGGTGCAGGTCGTCGAGTGGTACGACGAGCTCGTCCGCCTCGCCGACTCCCCCGTGGTGCGACTCGGCCGCGCGATCGCCGTCGGCGAGGCCGAAGGGCCCCGCGCGGGACTCGCCGCGCTCGAGCCGCTCGATCCGGACCTGCCGCGCTTCCACGCGGCCCGCGCGTACCTGCTGGAGCGCACGGGCGACGTCGAGGCGGCCGCGGCGGAGTACGACGAGGCCGCCCGTCGCGCGACCAGCTCGCTCGAGCAGGAGCACCTGCTGCGTCAGGCTGCGCGCCTGCACGCGGCTCGCGAACCGGATGCCTGAGCGGTCGACCTGCGAGCAACGGGTGGTGACCGGACTCAGCCGGGCTGCGTGCCGCAGTTCGGCGGCAGCGTGATGCTGCAGTCAGGACTCTGGATCGGTGGAGTTCCGGGGGCGGTGAATCCGGCCACGGCGGGAGGCGGGACAGGATCGGTCGGACCGGGCGTGTTGCCCCATGGAACGCTGATCGTCCCCTGGATGTCGGCGATGTTCCCCGCGTCGCCGTTGCTCCCCGCGTTCAGGATGACGGTCACCGAGGCGCCCGGAGTGAGCTCGGCGGGGAACGTCACGACGAGTCCCGTCACTCCGTTCACCGCAGCCTGGAAGAAGAGGTCGATGTCGGGACTGTCGTCCGTGACGACGATCATGTAGCCGGGCTGGTTGTACAGCCAGATCGTCTCGTTCGTCGTGTTCGTGACGGACACCTCGAAGACGTAGCCGTTGGTGAAGACGTCCGAGCACGACGCGCCGGGCAGCTTGCAGGCTCCTCCGACGCTGATGATCGGAGGACCGACCGACGCGGCGTACGACGGAACGCTCGCCACGACGAGGAGCGACGGAACCGTCCATGCCAGTCCCGAGTTGACAGTCCTTCTCGACGGTCCACGAAATGGACCATCACCTGATGTTGCGCGCACTCCCGGCCTTCCGTCGGCCGCGCGGTGGTTCGGGTGCGCGGAACTTCGTAGACGGGGGCTACGGATTAGGGGAGGCTACGCCGCGGACGAGGCGCTGTCGACCCCCTGTGCAGATCCACGATGTGGTGGTCTACTGCGCCCGCTCGGGGGCTCGCCCGGGCGGACCGACGACCTGCAGGCCTCGCCCGGGCCCCGGCACGACTACCCCTTGTGGCGGGGCTTGCGCGGCGGCCGGTCGTCGCGGTCGCGACGGGGTGCGCGGTCGTCCCGGTCGCGGCGCGGCCCGCGGTCGTCGCGGTCGCGACGCTTGGGCGCGCCCGTGTCGGGGCGCAGCTCGATGAGCTTGCCCGAGATGCGCGTGCCCGAGAGCCGGTCGAGCACGTCGCCGGGCAGGTCGGCGGGCAGCTCGACGAGCGAGAACGCCGGGCGGATCTGGATGGCGCCGAAGTCGTCGCGCTGCAGGCCGCCCTCGTTGGCGAGCGCGCCGACGATCTGGCGGGGCTCCACGCGGTGCCGCTTGCCGACCGCGATGCGGTAAGTCTCCATCGGCTTGCCGCTCCCGCGTCGGGGACGCTGACCGCGTTCGTCGCGGTCGCGCGCCGGCCGGTCGTCGCGCTCGCGCCGGGGCCGCTCGGGCTCGGGCTCCATGAGCAGGGGCGAGTCGCCCTGGGCGACCACGGCGAGCGCCGCGGCGACGTCGGCCTCGGGCACGTCGTGGTGTCGCACGTAGTGGGCGATGATGTCGCGGAACCCGTCGATGCGCTCGTGCTGCTCGAGCGCCGCGGTGATGCGGTCGTCGAAGCGGGTCAGCCGGGTCACGTTGACGTCGTCGACGCTCGGCAGCTGCATCTGCTCGATCGGCTGGCGGGTCGCCTTCTCGATGCGGTTCAGCAGGCCGCGCTCACGCGGGGTCACGAAGCTGATCGCGTCGCCGGTGCGGCCGGCGCGGCCCGTGCGGCCGATGCGGTGCACGTACGGCTCGCTGTCGGTCGGGATGTCGAAGTTCACCACGTGGCTGATGCGCTCGACGTCGAGGCCTCGCGCCGCGACATCCGTCGCCACCAGGATGTCGAGCTTGCCCTGCTTGAGCTGGTTCACCGTGCGCTCGCGCTGCGCCTGCGGCACGTCGCCGTTGATCGCCTGCGCCGAGTAGCCGCGGGCGCGAAGCTTCTCGGCGAGCTCCTCGGTGACGTTCTTCGTGCGGACGAAGATGATCATGCCCTCGAAGTTCTCGACCTCGAGGATGCGGGTGAGCGCATCGACCTTCTGGGCGTACGAGACGACCAGGTAGCGCTGGGTGATGTTCGCCGAGGTCTGCGTCTTCGCCTTGACCGTGATCTCCTCGGGGAGGTTCAGGTACTGCTGCGAGATGCGACGGATCGCGGCGGGCATGGTCGCCGAGAACAGCGCGACCTGCTTGTCGTCGGGCGTCTCGGCGAGGATCGTCTCGACGTCCTCGGCGAAGCCCATCTTGAGCATCTCGTCGGCCTCGTCGAGCACGAGGTACTTGAGCTCGGAGAGGTCGAGCGTGCCCTTGTCGAGGTGGTCCATGATGCGGCCCGGCGTGCCGACCACGATGTGCACGCCGCGGCGCAGCGCCGACAGCTGCACGCCGTAGCCCTGGCCGCCGTAGACGGGCAGGATGTGCACGCCGCGCATGCGCGCGGCGTACTTCTCGAACGCCTCGCAGACCTGCAGCGCGAGCTCGCGCGTCGGCGCCAGCACGAGCGCCTGCGGCTGCTTCTGCGAGACGTCGAGGCGGGCGAGGATCGGCAGCGCGAACGCGGCGGTCTTGCCGGTACCGGTCTGGGCGAGTCCGACGACGTCGCGACCGCTCAGCAGCGTGGGGATGGTGGCCGCCTGGATCGCGGACGGGGTCTCGTAGCCGACGTCGTCGAGTGCCTTCAGCACCTCGCCGTCGAGTCCGAGGTCGGAGAACGTGGTCGCGGCCGGCTCTTCTGGAGCCGCTGCCTCGACGTGGGAGTCGCTTGAGGTCACGCTTCAGGGTAGTCCTCACGCCTGTGACGACGCCGGTAGCGGGCCCGGCGAGCGCGACGAACCATCCGGACGCCGAGGGCCGTGTCCCCCGAAGTGACGACTTCCCTCCGTTTCGCGCCATGTGACAGGTTCGGGAAGCAACCGCGGTGTCGCCACCGACGCCCGCGGCCGAGGTTCCACCATGCAACACGTGCACCAGACTCCGACCGGACCGGACCGCCGCACCCGCGGTCCGTCGAGGAGATCCGTGCTTCGAACGGCCGCCTGGACGGCCCCGGCCATCGTGGTGGCCGGGGCCGTACCCACCGCCGCGGCATCCGTCTCGCTCTGGCAGCTCACGCTGCGCCTGGCGGCGGGACGACAGCCGACGACGGAGGTCGACACGCTCCGCGTCGCCGTCGGCCTCGACCCGAGCTTCGGCGACAACCAGCACTACGGACAGCTCGTCTCCGTCACGTTCTCACTCCACGGCGACTACTACACGGGCGAGTGGACCGGCCAGAACATCACGCCGACCTCGGGCGGCGGGGGCCTCGAGCACACCGTGCAGATCGGTCCGCTCGGCGCGCCCGGCAGCAGCCTCGAGATGGAGCTGTACCCGGTCGTGCTCCCCGACCACGTCGGGGCCACCCTGCCCGACGGCGTCGTGCGCCTGCTCGCGAGCGGGCCGAGCGCCGGCGAGGCGCAACTCGACGTGTAGTGCTCGCGTCACCTGCCGGAGACGACGGAAGCCCGGTCAGGCGTCTGACCGGGCTTCGCTGGTGCACCCCCAGGGACTTGAACCCTGAACCCACTGATTAAGAGTCAGTTGCTCTGCCGATTGAGCTAGAGGTGCGTTCCGATCCGAGCATTTCGCATCTCGAACCGAGGGTCAACGGTAGCATCACGAACCCCCTTCGCGCCAATCGAGGCCCGCGGCGCGTCGCGCGACCGTGACGAGTGCGTCACGGGCACCCGCTCGATAGCCTGAACGGGTGACCGCACCACACGCCGACGACCTCGCACTCGCCCTCGAACTCGCCGAGATCGCCGACCGCGTCTCGCTCCGGCGGTTCCGCGCCGTCGACCTCGACGTGCAGACCAAGCCCGACCGCTCCCCCGTCACCGAGGCCGACCTCGCGGTCGAGCGCGCCATCCGCGAGCACCTCGCGGCCGAGCGCCCCGACGACGGCGTGATCGGCGAGGAGTACGGCACCGAGGGCTCGAGCACGCGGCGCTGGATCATCGATCCGATCGACGGCACCGCGAACTTCCTGCGCGGGGTACCGGTGTGGGCGACGCTCATCGCGCTCGCGGTCGACGACGTGCCGGTCGTGGGCGTCGTCTCGTCGCCCGCGATGGGCCGCCGCTGGTGGGCCGCCGCCGGGTCGGGCGCGTGGACGTTCTCGTCCGACGCGGAGCGTGGCCACGCGGTCGACGGCGACCCCGAGGCATCCGCGTCGGGAGCACCCCGGCGCATGCACGTGTCGCAGGTCGCCGATCTCGCCGACGCGTCGCTCAGCTTCCAGAGCCTCGCCCAGTGGCGCGACGCCGGCTACCTCGAGCGGCTGCTCGACCTGCAGGGGCGCGTCTGGCGCGATCGCGCGTACGGCGACATGTGGTCGTACATGCTGCTCGCCGACGGGCTCATCGACATCACGGGCGAGTTCGACGTGAAGGTCTACGACCTGGCCGCGCTGATCCCCATCGTCGAGGAGGCCGGCGGCCGCTTCACGAGCATCGACGGCACGCCCGGACCGTGGAGCGGATCGTCGCTCGCGACGAACGGCCTGCTGCACGACGAGGTGCTCGGCGTGCTCGGCCACGAACCGCGCTGAGCTGCGAATCCTCGCCCCGCACGGGGCATCCGATCGAGAGGGACCCATGGAATTCTGCGTCTTCACCGAGCCCCAGCAGGGCGCGACCTACAACACCCAGCTCGCGCACGCGCAGGCGGCCGAGCGACTCGGCTTCGACGGCTGGTTCCGATCCGACCACTACCTCGCCATGGGTCCGAACGACGGCCTCCCCGGACCCACCGACGCCTGGACCACGCTCGCCGGCCTCGCCCGCGAGACCGAGCGGGTGCGGCTCGGCACGCTCGTGTCGTCGGTGACGTACCGGCACCCGGGCGTGCTCGCGATCCAGGTCGCGCAGGTCGACCAGATGTCGGGCGGCCGCGTAGAGCTGGGCCTCGGCACCGGCTGGTTCGAGGCGGAGCACGCCGCGTACGGCATGCCGTTCCCCGAGCGCCGGTTCGCGCTGCTCGAGGAGCAGCTGCAGATCGTCACCGGCCTGTGGGGCACCCCGGTGGGCGAGCGCTTCCACTTCGATGGCGAGCACCACACGCTCGCCGATTCCCCCGCGCTGCCGAAGCCCGCGCAGCACCGCGTGCCGATCATCGTCGGCGGGGGCGGGCCGCGCAAGACCCCCCAGCTGGCCGCGCGGTACGCGACCGAGTTCAACCGGGGCTTCGTGAGCGAGGCGGAGCTCGCCGAGAACTTCGCGCGCGTGCGCGCCGCCTGCGAGGCGGAGGGGCGCGACCCCGACGACCTGAAGTACTCGGCGGCGCTGCCGACCGTCGTGGCGACGAGCGACGAGGAGTACCGACGCCGGGTGCTCGCGGCGGGCGGCGACCCCGAGACGTTCGCCGGGGTGAACATCGCCGGCACCCCGCAGCAGGTCGTCGACAAGCTCGGTCGTCTGCGCGAGCTCGGCTCGGAGCGCGTCTACCTGCAGACGATCGACATGACCGACCTCGACCACCTGGAGCTCATCGCCGCCGAGGTGCTGCCGCACGTGCGCTGAGCGCGCGATCCGGGGCACTGCCGGGGCTGCGGATGCCCCCGGGCCGGCCGCGCCGCCCGCTCAGTCCTCGCGCTGGAACGAGCGCAGCCGCCGCAGCAGCGGCCGCTTCTTGTCGAGGTGTCCGTGCATGCGGCTGAAGATGTCGTCGAGCGTGCGGATCGCCTCGGGGATGTAGGGCCCCTTGTTGAGCATGACGCATTCGGCGCGGTCGCCGGCCGCCGCATCCGTCACCTCGGCACGCGTCGGCACGCCCGTGTCGGCGAGCGTGTCGAGCACCTCGGTCGCCCAGATCACGGGCACCCGCGCGGCCTCGCAGAGCCAGAGCATCTCCTCCTGCAGCTCGGCGAGCCGCTCGAAGCCGGCCTCGACGCCGAGGTCGCCGCGCGCGATCATGACCCCGCCCTTCGGGCGGCGCATGAGCTCGAGGAAGATGTCGGGCAGGTCGGCGAAGCCCTGCGTCGTCTCGATCTTCACGACGACGCCCAGGTCGCCGGCGCCGCGCGCGTCGAGCTCGTCGGCCAGCTCGCGCACGTCGGCCTCGCTGCGCACGAACGAGAGCTGCACGATGTCGGCGAACTCGACCACGGAATCGAGCGCGGCCCGGTCCTCGGCGGTCAGCGCGGAGACCGGCAGGTCGGTGTCGGGCAGGTTGATGCCCTTCTCCGCGCGGAGCTTCGTGCCCCCGGGCGCTGCGCGGGTCACCTCGACCTCGGCGCTGCGCTCGCCGACCTCGCGCACGACGCCCGCGATCGCGCCGTCGTCGAACGCGACGCGATGCCCGGGCCGGAGCGTGGCGAACGCCTCGGGCAGGGTGCAGCCGACGCGGTGCCGGTCGCCGCTCGTCGGCTCGGCGGGCGTCAGGTCGGCGGTGAGCGTGATCGTGTCGCCGGGGTGCACGCGGTGCGCCTGCACGACGGCCGGCAGCACGCCGACCGAGGTCCGTGCGTCCTCGACCGCGAGCACCATGCCGGTTGCGAGATACGAGGTACGGTCGCCTCGCAGCACCACCGAGTTGCCGTCGCGCTCCTCGACGTGCAGGCGACGAGAGCGGCCGCGGGTGTCGGTGAACCGGACGGAGTCTCCCGGTGCGCGGCGGCGCAGCCAGCCGGCATCCGTGACCGGCACCTCCGGCGTACCGGCGTGCCCTGCGGGCGCGCCCGGCGCGACGAGCCGCACTCGCGCCGGCGCCAGCACCCGGCCGAGCTGGTCGCGCTCGGGCTTGATGCGGATCACGCGCGGCCCCGCGGCGATCGGTCCCGTGCGGAGCTTCGGCCCGGCGAGGTCCATGGCGACGGGGATGCCCGCGCCCGCGGCGCGCACGTTGGCGGCCATCCGCGCCCATGCGGCGGGGCCGTCGTGGGCGCAGTTGACGCGCGCGAGGTCCATGCCCGCCTCGGCGAACCCGGCCACCTCGGCGGGGTCGTGCGCCGCGGTGGAGGGCAGCGTCACCATGATCCGGGTGGTGCGATCCTCCGGGAGTCCGCCCAGCAGGGCCGCCGCGTTGGCGGAGAGCCGCGCCTCGTGCGCGTCGCCGTCACCGAGCGCGTCGTCCGGCTCGCCGAGCGCGTCGCCGAGCATCCGCAGCACCGCGTCGAGGTTGCGCAGCACGCCCGCCTCCATGCGGCCGAGCGACGACAGCCCCTCGGCCGAGAGCCGCTCCTGCAGCGGACGCAGGTCGCGCGACCGCAGTGCGAGGTAGTGCACCAGGTTCGTCGCGCCGCCGCGATGGACCGGGTCGACCGCATCGATCCGCTCGCGTTCGGCCGCCTCCGCCGCGAGCGCCGCCGCGCGCAGGTCGGCGACCTCCGCGCGCAGCGTCCGCAGACGCTCGGTCCTCACGTGCCGGCCGGGAAGTACCGCCATGTCCCCTCCGAGATCACGTCGACCGCGCCGTCGACCACCCTGATCGCCGTCGCGTCGTCGATCGCGTAGGCGTGGCCCCCGAGCCGCTCGGCCCACTTCTCGGCAGCGGCCATGGTGTTCTCGCGCAGTTCGGGGTGCTCGAGGTGCGGGAAGATCGAGAAGTCGACGACGCCGAGGGTCTCGTCGGTACCGGTGATCGACTCGCCCGCGAGGAACTCGGAGCCGACGCGCGGGGTCATCACCATGCTGCCCGCACTGAGGCCGACCCAGACCTTCTCGTCGTACGTCGGCAACAGGTCCGCCAGGCCCGACTCCCGCATCCAGTGCGCCAGGTAGACGGCGTCGCCGCCGCCCACGAGGAAGACGTCGGTCTCGTCGACCCAGCGCGTCCAGCGCTCGCGCTCCACCGTCGGCAGCGCCGTGAGCTCGAGCACGCCCACCGACTTCCATCCCAGCTCGGTCATGGGCGTGCGCGGCTCCCGCCCGCTGATGAACTCGTACGGCCGCGCCGGTTCGACGAACGGGTGCCCCCAGCTCGCGGTCGGGATGGCGAGCGCGGATGCCTCGGAGATCGGCTTCCCGAGCATCTCCACCAGCGCACCCCGGATGCTCGGATTGGTGACGCCCGCAGAGGCGAGGAGCAGCTTCATCGGTTCCCTTCGGTGGCGGATGCAGGTGCTTCGACCGTTTCCGAGTGTACGACCGGCCGGTGACGCACGACGCTGCGCACGGAGCGGCGAGGCGCTGTGGAGAAGCACCCGCTCGTCGCACCCGGTCGATACCATTCAGGCCCACCCCGAGATCGGAGCCCCGCGTGCGCGCACGACGTCCCCTCCCCCGTGCGATCGCGTCGGCCGCGGCAGCGACTGCGGTTGCGGCACTGCTGAGCGGATGCGCCCTGATCGAGGCCGCCACGACGGGCTACGAACTGCCGCCCGTGCGCGATGCGGAATCGCAGGAGGTCGTCGAGAGCGGCCAGACGCACGTGCTGAACGTGCGCATCGGCGACTGCCTCGGCGGCATCACGGACGAGGACGAGATCGACCAGATCGACGTCGTGCCGTGCGACGAGCCGCACGACTACGAGGTCATGCACGAGTTCGACCTGACCGGTGACGCGTACCCCGAACTCGAGGTGATCGACGAGGCCTCCCTCGAGGAGTGCGACGCCGCCTTCGCGGAGTACGTCGGCGTCGACTGGGTCGACTCGGTGCTCGACTGGTACTCGGTCTTCCCGACCGAGACGTCATGGAACGAGGTCGGCGACCGCGTCGTGCAGTGCTTCGTGTACGACCCGACCGGCCCGGTCACCGGCTCACTCGAGGGCGCGGGTATCTAGTCACGGGGGCCAGGGAGCATGACGGACATCTGGATCCGCTGGGGCGCGCTCACCCGGTCGCTCATCAGCACGCGGATCGCCATGGATCGCGAGCGGTCGTTCTGGGAAGGCCTGAGCCTGACCAACAAGTCGCAGCTGAAGCTGAAGGCGCAGCCGAACGGCAGCAAGGTCACCGTGCGCGTCACCGAGCATCTGGCGGCGCTCGACGACGAGCGCACCGTCCTGGCCGCGTCCCTCGTGCTCTCGTACGCGCTCGCGGAGGCGGCCGCCCTCGATCGGCTCGGCATCGACTCGCGCACCGTCGCCGGCGTGGAGGATTGGGGCACGCGCCTCCTCGGCCACGCAGGTCGGGACTGGAGTGATGTCGTCGACGGACTCGCCGGAGCTTCGGAGGTCGGCGTGGTGCGGAACCTGGTCGTCCACGGGCAGGACACCGTCGACGCGAAGAGCCACGCACGCCTCACGAAGTCCGGCAGCGAGGCGTTCCAGGTCGGCGACCGGATCGGGCTCTCGTACGACCGCGTCGGAGCGTATCGCGCACGGCTGCGCAGCCTCCTGATGGTGGGCGGGCTCGGATCCGAGTGAAGGGCCGCTGAACCGCCTACGCCGGCCGCCGGCGCGCGCCACCGGCTGTTCACCTGCGCGACGAGCCGCGCACGTACACTCCGCGCATGGCGATCGAGCAGGTGGCACTCTTCATGGACGGCGCCGTGGTCGCGCTCGTGGACGTGCGCGACCTCGACTTCGACGGGGAGGGTGCCGTCGGGTGGGACGGCGCGACCTGGGAACGGCGCGGCAGCTGGGTGTCCGCAGCGGCGCAGGCCCGCGCCCAGGGACTCCCGATGCCGGGGCAGACGCTGTACCGGCGCTACGACCGCGTCCCCGACCCGGAGACGGCGCCGAACGGCGACGTGCCGCTCGACGATCGCCTCTGAGCGCGGTCGCCCGGCGGCATCCGCCCGAGTGCCTGTGGACATCCCGGCGACGGGAGCGGCCGGCCGATACGCTGCAGGCTCCATCGAGATCGGAGCCCGGGTGCGTGACGGAGGTCGGCTGGCTCGGGCGGTCGGCCGGTTCGCTCTGGCGGCGTCGGCCGTGGCGATGCTCGCCGGCTGCTCGCTGGTCGCCGACGCATTCCGGCCGGGCGGGGTCGTGGAGCTCCCCTCGTCGCCCGAGCCGATCACCGAGGCGGGGGTGCGCCAGCCGAGCGAGCTGCTCGTCGGCGACTGCGTCGGGGACTTCGGCCCCGACGGCATCGTGGACGTGGTGCCCGTCATGCCGTGCTCGGATCCGCACCTGGCTGAGGCGTTCCACGAGTTCGACCTCGGCACGACGTCGTTGCCGTCGGACGACGAGTTGTTCCCGATGGTCGCGGCGGAGTGCGACGCGGCCTTCGAGTCGTTCGTCGGGGTCGAATGGTCGCTGTCCTCCCTCAACTGGTACTACTTCGCCCCGACGGTGGAGAGCTGGGACGAGGTCGACGACCGTCGCGTGCTCTGCATGGTGTTCGACCCCGCGGGCCTGACGACGGGCACCCTCGCCGGTGCGGGCCCCGGCGCCGCCGACGCGAGCGCCTGGGTGGTGGTCTCGTTCGAGGGCGACGAGCAGTTCGACCTCGGGCTCATGGACGCGCTCCTGCCGACCGAGCTCGAGGCGGACTCGGCCCTGAATCGTGCCGGTGCGGGCCGCATCGACGGCAACGACATCGGCGACCACGGATACGAGCTGTACTTCGTCGGCGACGACGCGGACGAGATGTGGGAGATCCTCGGGCCGGTCTTCGCCGAGGCGCCCGTGCGCTGGACCGGCGTTGAACTGCGCGACGGACTCGAGGACCCGTCTCCGACCGTGATCGTGCGCGACTGAGATCGGTCGTCCGGGGCATCCGTCGCCGTGTGACCGACGAGCGAGGGCTCCGCAGCGTGCGACGACGACCGGTGGTGGAGATGGGGGGAATTGAACCCCCGTCCATCGCTGAGATTCCACGCATTCTCCGGGCGCAGCCTGTGAAGGCGTTCTGCTCGGCCCCGACCTTTGCCACAGGCATCCAAGTCGACAGGCCCAGCCTGAGGAAAGTCCCGCACGACGCTCAGGCGACGTCGCGCAGCGAGTTCCCTAGATGACGCCAGGACCCGGGGCGGGAACACACCCGGGCTGACGGACTATCGGGCTCGCTTAGGCAGCGAGGGCGAAGTCGGACTGCTTCTTATTGGCAGTTATTGGTGTGCAGAGGGCGTTTACGAGATAACTCTGCATCCTCGGCCCGCTTCTCGTGGGCACACAGGCAATGTCGAAACCGATCATCCCCATGAGCCGCCGGATGGCGGGTCGTCGTCGCACGCTGTGGAGTTGTCAATCCCGCGACCCGAGGGGTGCGCGGCCTTTCAGAATACAACCTCTCCGGATCCCGCGCCATTCCCTGTGCACCGCCGACACGGCCGAGAGCAGGCGGATGCCTCGTCGCCAGCCCGTCACACGTACGTAATGCGATCAACACATTGCGCCCATACCGTCCATGCATGGGCACCACCGGAACCACCCGGCCGCAGCCGCCGACGACGACGGGAACGACGGCATGATCGACCGCGTCGACCCGTTCATCGGGACCGAGGTCACTTCCCTCCCGAAGCAGACCGGTCTCGCGGCGACGTGGTGGTGGGCCAAGCCCCAGGTCGGCAACACGCACCCCGGGGCGACCTACCCGCTGGGCATGGTGTCGGCGTGCGCGTACTCGGGCGCCTACCCCACCGGCTACGGGCGCTACGACCTCAATACCGAGGGCGTGCCGCGCACGATCCACGACGAGCCCGTGGCATCCGGCTTCACGCACTTCCAGCAGTCGGGCACCGGCGCGATCCGCAAGTACTACAACTACTTCCGCGTCACCCCCATGCTCGAGCCGCTCGACGTGCTCGGTCGCACCTGGGGCATCGAGGACGAGGAGGCGACGCCCGGGTACTACGCGGCGACCCTCGACTCGGGCGTGCGCTCGGAGATCACGGTCGGCCCGAAGAGCGCGGTGCACCGCTACACGTTCCCACGGCACGAGAACGCGCGCATCGTGATCGACTTCTCGCTGGGCGGCCTGTCGATCCCGTACGGCTCGACCATCCCGCTCCGCGCCCACCTCGAGCAGGTCGCCCCGGGCATCGCGCAGGGCGAGATCGTGGTCGAGGGCACGCCGCTGTCGGTCTACATCGAGTGCGACGAGCACCACTGGCGGCAGATGCTCTGGTACGACCGGCGGCTCATGCCCGGCGGCACGCGGCTCGACTTCGACCACATCCGCCCGACGACGCTGCGCCCGTTCGGACTCATGTGGGCCGGCCCCAGCGAGCCCGGCCACACCATCGAGATCCGCATCGGATTCTCGCTGCGCGGCGTCGAGCAGGCGCGCGAGAACCTGCGGCGCGACTGCGGGTCGGGGGCGAACCGCTTCGGGTACCGCCGCGAGCGCACCCAGAAGGCGTGGCGCAAGCAGCTGCGCTCGATCGCGGTCGACACCCCGTCGGCCGACCGCGAGACGATCTTCGGCACCGCGCTCTACCACTCGCTGATCAAGCCGTGCCTCGCCCCGCAGGAGAGCCCGTTCTGGCCGACCGACGGCCCGTTCGTGTTCGACCTCAGCACCATGTGGGACATCTACCGCACGCAGCTGCCGCTCATCACCACGCTGATGCCCGAGAAGGCCGTCGAGCTGGGCAACGCGCTGCTGACGATCTGCGAGGAGGAGGGCAACTTCCCCATCGGGTACCGCATGGCCCGCGGCAGCGACCGGTTCTCCCGCCAGGGCAGCGCGCTCGCGCAGACGTTCCTCGCCGACCTGTGCCAGCTCGGCCTGCCCGGCATCGACTGGGACTGGGCGCTCGTGCACATGCACAACGACCTGCGCCGCACCTACGGCGAGGACTTCCTGCTGCGGGGCCACGCGCACCCGATCAGCCACACGCTCGACCTCGCGTTCGGCTACTGGTGCACGGCGAAGGTCGCACTGCGCATGGGCGACCGTGCGCTCGTGAAGGAGTTCGAGCCGCTCGCGGCCCAGTGGGTCAACGCGTTCGACGCGGCATCCGGACTGCTGCGCGACTCGACCTTCTACGAGGGCAGCAAGTACAACTACTCGTTCCGGCTGCTGCACGACATGGAGGGCCGCATCGACCTCGCGGGCGGCGACGACGCGTTCGTCGGCCTGCTCGACGACTTCTTCGGGTACGGCGCCGACCCGGTCACCCAGCCGGGCGTCGACCCGAGCCCGGCCGAGCTCGCGGCGGGCTACTCGCTCGGCCGGTTCGAGGGCCTCAACAACGAGCCCGACATGGAGGCCCCCTGGTCGTATCACTACGCCGGGCGACCCGACCGCACCGCCGAGGTCGTGCACGCGATCGTGCAGCAGCAGTTCGGCACCGGTCGCGGCGGACTCCCCGGCAACGACGACTCGGGCGGCCTCAGCTCCTGGTACGTCTGGGCCTCGCTCGGCATGTTCCCCGTCGCCGGCCAGAACCGCTTCCTCGTCAACGCCCCGTCGTTCGCCGAGTCGGAGATCCGCGTCGGCGGCGAGGAGACCTTCTTCGTGCGCACCCGCGGGTTCCGCGAGCCCGAGCACGACGGCCCGGCGCAGTACGTGCAGTCGGCGACGCTCAACGGCGCACCGCTCGATCGCACCTGGCTGCGCGGCGACGAGCTCCACCGCGGCGGCGAACTCGTGCTCGAGCTGGGCGACGAGCCGTCCGCCTGGGGCACCGACCGGCGCCCGCCGTCCACACCCGTCCGCTGACCAGCCCAGACCAGACCAGCCCGACCGAAGCACGAGACCCGCAACCGAAACCCCGTCCACCCGAAGCGCAACACCGCATCACCGCACCATCGAACACCGGAGGAAGCCATGGAGACCAAGCCCCGGAACCGCCTCGTCATCGTCAACCGCGCCGACCCCGTGATCTGCGGGCACTCGGTCGAGGGGCGCAATCTCGCGGAGACGGCCCGAGAACGCGGCTTCGACGAGGTGCGCATCGTGACCTGGCCGATCGATCGGCTCGAGTCGACCGGGCTTCCGCTGAAGCCCCTCGACGGCGTGCTGCCGTACAGCGACGGCATCTTCGTCGAGCGGCCCGACCCGGTCGGCGACTACAAGGTGCCCGACGGCCGCTACCTGGCCGGCATCACCGGGCGCCTGGTCGAGCTGTTCACCGACGGCGTGCCGACCGTGTGCCTGTCGCTCTACCTCAGCCCGCACACCGTCGCGGTGTCCGACGCGGTGCGCGCGGCGTGGAGCACGGGCCTGCCCGTCAACGTGACGACCATCGCCGAGGCGGTGGGGTCGGATGTCACGAACGTCGTGCGCTCGTGCGTCGAGTCGGGCCAGTTCGGCGCTGCCGCGCACATCCTGTCGAGCTACCTGAGCCAGGACCACTGCGTCGCGGTCTCGGAGTACACGCGCGAGCTGATCGTGTCGTCGGCGGCCGAGATCGACGCGTTCCACGGCACGAAGTTCGCAGACCAGTGCCGCGAGCGCATCGAGATCTCCTACCCGGCGATCGACACCGACCAGTACCTCGACCTCGACGAGTCCGAGCTCGAGGCGCGCCTCGCGGCGCGCGGCCTCACGCGCGACGGGTACATCCTGTTCCTCTCGCGGCTCACCAAGGCGAAGGGCGTCGACGACCTCATCGCGGGCTTCGAGAAGAGCGCGGCGAGCACGAGCCAGCAGCTCATCATCGCCGGGCGCGGGCCGGAGGCCGAGGCGCTGCACGCCATCGCGGCCGCCTCGCCGATGGCCGACCGCATCCGCTTCCTCGACGACGTCGACGACGCGGAGAAGCCGTTCCTCATGGCCGGCTGCTCGACCTACGTGCTGCCGAGCAAGCCGCGCCCCGAGTTCGTCGAGACGTTCGGCATCGCGCTCGCCGAGAAGATGCTCGCGGGCGGCGGCCCCGTGATCACGGCCGACACCGGCGGCATCCTCGAGGCGGTGGGCGACCACGCGACGATCATCCCCGTGGAGGACGCGGATGCGATCGCCGAGGCGATCGACGCCGCCGTGGTGGCGCTCAGCCCCGAGGAGCGACTCACCCGGTCGCACGCGGCGCGCGAGTACGCCCTCCAGTTCGACCGGCGCAACGTGTTCGAGCGCCTCTTCACGGGCGCGGGTGCACTGCCGGAGGTGCTCCCGGTCTGAGGCGGCGGGCGGCGGAGTCGGCCGCGAGTTCGAAACACGAACGTTGTTTGGTATCGTGACGCGGTCATCTGACCGCGCGCGAAGGAGCAGCATTGGCCGACACCGCCGCCCCCACCACCTCACCGACCGGGGCCACGACCTCCGCGGCGCCGAAGCGCCGCCGGTCGCGGCTGCGCCGGGCGCTCATCGTCGCGGGCTCGATCCTCGGCGGCCTCGTGCTCGTCATCGGCGGCCTCGGCGCGTGGTTCCTCTACTCGCCCGCCCCGGCCGAGCCCGAGCTCGCGGCGTCCGTCGAGCAGCACACGATCACGGTCGACGGGCTCGAGCGCACCTACACCACCGTCGTGCCCGACGACCTGCCGGCCGACGCGCCCCTGGTGCTCGCCTTCCACGGCTCCAACGCCGACAGCGCCGCGATGCGGACGGTCGCGGGCTACCGCTTCGACGAGCTCGCCGTCGAGCGCGGCTTCGTGATGGCCTACCCCGACGGCTACGAGCAGACCTGGCACGGATGCCGCGCCGAGACGCCCTACCCGGCCCGCATCGACGACATCGACGACGTGGCGTTCGCCGAGGCGATCGTCGGCGCCGCCGCATCCGACCTCGGCATCGACACGTCCCGCGTCTACGCGACGGGCCTCTCGAACGGCGGCCACATGGCAATCCGCCTCGGCGCCGAGCGCCCCGACCTCATCTCGGGCGTCGCCGCGTTCGCCGCCGCCCAGCCGGCACCCGCGAACGACACCTGCGAGTGGTCGGGCGAGGCCGTGCCCACCATGTTCGTGCTCGGCACCGCCGACCCGATCAACCCGTACGAGGGCGGCGAGGCCGGCACGTTAGCCGGCAGCCTCGGCGACGTGTACTCGGCCGAGGAGTCGGCGCGCGTCATCGCCGAGCGCAACGGCGTCGCGGGCGAGCCCGTGGTCGAGCGCACGGGCGACGACGTGGTGCGCACCGCGTACGGCGATGACACGGATGCCGCGGTGGTGCTGTACACCGTCGAGGACGGCGGCCACGTCGTGCCGAACCCGGTCTACGCGCAGCCGCGCGTGATGGGCGCGACCACCGCGCACCTCGACGGGCCGCTCGTCGCGTGGGAGTTCTTCGCCGCGTCGGAGCGCTGAGCCGGCGGGTGCCGAGTGCTCGGCCCGCGCCTCAGCCGGCGCGCACGAGCACGGCCTCGAGCGCCGCGAGCTCGTCGAGGGTCAGCCCGCCCGCGAGCAGGTACTCGCGCGCCGAGCCGTGCTGCCGGTCGATGAGGTCGAGCGCCGACGCCAGTGCGTCGCGCGGGCTGCCGCCCATCAGCATGCGCAGGCCGGGCGAGTCGGGCACGCCGTACTCGCCCACGAGCCGGATCATGCCCTCGAGCCAGGCGCCCGCGAGGTACTGCTCGGTGCTCGCGTAGTCATCGAGCACGAGCTCGCGGTCGACGCCGACCGAGAGCAGCGCGAGCGCGGTGATGACGCCCGTGCGGTCCTTGCCGGCCGTGCAGTGCACGACCACCCCTCGCCCGTCGGCGCGCGAGATCTCGCGCAGCGCCTCGATGACGACGCCCGTGTGCTGGGTGACGATGCGCGCGTAGAGCGCGTCGAGCGTGATGCCGGGCTGGCCGGCGGATGCCCCGGAGCCCTCGAACACCGGCAGCCGCAGCAGTTCCACGTCGAGCCCGTCGAGGTCGTCGGGCCGGTTCGCGACCTCGTACTCGTCGCGCAGGTCGATCACGATGCCGATGCCGAGCTCGCGCAGCGCCTCGCGCCCGGGCTCGCCGAGCTCGTGCAGGGCGTCGGAGCGGAAGAGCACGCCCTCGCGCACCGTGCCGGTCGCGGCGGGCACGGGCCCGACCTCGCGGAAGTTGACGGTGCCGGGGATGTCGAGTCGGGTCGAGGCGTTCATCTGGTCGAGCCTAACCCCGCGTGCCGGCCCGGGGGCCGTCGGCGGGTGACGCTCAGGTGACCAGCAGCCGCTCGACGGCGTCGCGGAACGCGGCCGACACGGCACCCGGCGCGACCGCATCGGCGTGGCGCCGTGCGGCTGCCCGCACCTCGCCGTCGTCGCGCGCCGCGATCGCCGCGGCCCGCAGGCTGCCGGCGAAGTCGGCGTCGTCGAGGATCGTCACCCAGCTCCGCGCCGCGAGGTGGCCCCGCCCGTGCCCGTCGCTCACCGCGGCCGGCACCCCGAACGTCGCCGCGACCTCGACGAGCGACAGGTTCAGCGCGTCGGCGCCGTACGGCAGCACGAGCAGGTCGGCGGCGAGCAGCCAGCGCTGCATCTCGTCGTCGGGCACCCGCCCGATGGACGTCACGACACCGGCGCCCGCCTCCCGGAGCATCCGCTCGTCGTCGTCGCCGAACCCCTCGCCCCGCTCCCCGGCGATCAGGAGGCGGAAACGATCGTCGTCGTCGTGGATCACCCGGTGCGCCGCGAGCAGGCGGTCGAGGCCCTTGTAGGCCCGGAGCCGGCCGAGGAACGCGACGGCGATCTCGCCGTCGGCGAGGCCGAGCGCGTCCCGCGCCTGGTCGCGGCTGAGCGTCTCGGGCAGCCAGCCGAGGTAGCTGGGGTGGGCGATGCGCACGGTGCGTGCGGGGTCGATCGGGTACAGCCCCGCGGTCAGCTCGAGGGTGTGCGGGTTCATGATCGTCACGAGGTCGGCGTGCGTGCCGAGCCAGCGCAGCAGGGCGAGCTCGGGAGCGACGTGGGCGGTCTCGTGCGGCAGCACGTTGTGCACGGTCCAGACCACCCGGCCGCCGCGCGCCTGCAGCGCCGTCATCGCGTCGATCGCCTCGCGCACGGCGATCGCCGCGTCGAGGAGGTCCTGGGGCTCCTGGCTCACGGGCGAGGTCCAGTTCACGTGCAGCACGTCGCCGGCCCCGAGTTCGCGCAGGCCCCGGTCGTCGAGGCCCGCGCACGCGTCCACTCGCCAGCCGTTCCGGCGCAGGTCGTCGTACATGATCGCCTGCCAGTGGTTGCCCGCCCAGTACGGGAACGCCAGCAGCGTGTGCTGACCCGGCGCGGCACTCTCGTCGCCCCGGCCGCGCCGACGCAGGCGGCCGATCGCCGAACGCAGCCGCTGCGGCGCGCGGCGCAGCCCGTGGAGGAACGCACGACGGCGCGCGGCGGGTGCGGCGGCAGCGGCGGCCTCCATGACCTCGTCGACCAGGCGATCGATCGCCTCGCGCGCGGGCGGGTCGTGGGGCGCTGCCATCGGTGCGTCCTCCCGGGGAATGCGACGCCGGTCGTCGGGTGCGGTCAGTCTAGCGACGCGGCCCGCCCCGACCCGGGGCTACTCCCCCAGGTGGCGGCGGCTCGAGATGGCGCGGTCTGCCTCGCGCTTGTCCTGCTTCTCGCGCAGCGCCTGGCGCTTGTCGTACTCGCGCTTGCCCTTCGCGACCGCGATCTCGACCTTCGCGCGACCGTCGGAGAAGTACAGCTTCAGCGGGACGAGCGTGTACCCGCCCTCCTTGGTCTTGTGGCTGATCTTCACGATCTCCTGCTTGTGCAGCAGGAGCTTGCGCTTGCGCCGGGGCGAGTGGTTGTTCCAGGTGCCCTGGGTGTACTCGGGGATGTGCACGGCGTCGAGCCACGCCTCACCGCCGTCGATGTAGGCGTAGCCGTCGACGAGCGACGCCCGGCCCTGCCGCAGCGACTTCACCTCGGTGCCGCTCAGCACGATGCCGGCCTCGTACGTGTCCTCGATGAGGTAGTCGTGACGGGCCCGCCGGTTGGTGGCGATGACCTTCTCGCCGCGTTCCTTGGGCACGGTGCACTCCCGTCTCGATCGCCCCGCCGGGTGCGGGGCAGCCTCACAGTCTAGCGACTCCTAGACCCGCAGGTACCGCGCGATCGCGATGTACGCCGACAGGGCAGCGAGCACCACGCCCGAGACGATCAGCAGCGGCACGACGACGAGGGCATCGCCGAGCCCGACGAGCGCGGTGAACGTGAGCCGGGTCGACAGGTAGCCCTGCACGAAGAACTGCACGATGCCGACGACGGCCGCCCCGGCGAGCAGCGACCCGATGAGGGCGGCGAACACGCCCTCGAGCACGAACGGCGTCTGGATGAACCGGTTCGACGCGCCCACCAGGCGCATGATGCCGAGCTCGCGCCGGCGCGAGTACGCCGACAGCCGGATCGTCGTGGCGATGAGCAGCGTCGCGGCGACGAGCATCACGAGCGCGACGCCGATCGCGGTGTAGCTCGCGGCGTTCAGCACGGAGAAGATCTGGTCGAGGTAGCGCCGCTGGTCGACCACCTGCTCGACGCCGGCGACGCCCGAGAAGCTCTCGGCGATCACGGCCGACTGCGACGGATCGACGAGGTTGATCCAGTACGTCTCGTTCAGCACCTCGGGCGTGACGTAGTCGGCCGCGGGCGTGCCCTCGAACTGCGCCTGGAAGTTCTCGTACGCCTGGTCGTGGTCCTCGAAGTAGTACTCGTCTATGAAGGGCGCGAGGGTCTCGGAGTCGAGTTGCGCCTCGATCGCGGCGCGCTGCTCCTCGGTGGCCTCGCCGTCGGTGCAGGTCGTGCCCGGCGACACCGAGGTGCAGAGGTACACGGCGACCTGCGCCCGGTCGTACCAGTAGTTCTTCATCTGGGCGATCTGCAACTGCAGCAACGCCGCGGTACCCACGAACGTGAGCGACACGAAGGTCACGAGCACGACCGACACGACCATCGAGGCGTTGCGCCGCAGGCCGCTCGCCGCCTCGCCGAGCACGAGTCCGACTCTCATCGGGTGGGCCCCACTTCCTGCTCGTCGTCGCCCTGCTTCGGCTCGCTCGCGCGCAACCCCAGCCGTTCGGCGAGCGTGAGCTGGTGGGCCACCTCGGGCGTCGGCTCGGCGTGGCTGACGCCGTCGAGCACGTGGTCGGCACCGGATGCCCCGGAGTCGTCGCCCTCGCCCTCCGCGCCGGTCTCGTCGTCGGCCAGGTCGACGACCCCCGTCGCGGCGGCGGTCACGCGCGCGGCGGCATCCGTCACCTCGTCGCTCTCCTCGGGCTCCACGTACAGCGGCTTCGCCTGCTGCATCGCAGCGACCGGCACCTTCGGCGCCGCGACCTGCACGTCGCGCTCCGCGGCGATCTGCTCGCGCGCCTCGTCGTGCCCGTACCCGCCCTGCCGGTCGTCGCGCACGACGGTGCCGGCCGAGAGCTCGATGACGCGCCGCTGCATCTGGTCGACGATGCCGGCCTCGTGCGTGGCCATGACGATGGTCGTGCCGCCCATCGAGATGCGCTCGAGCAGCGTCATGATGCCCGCGCTCGTCACCGGGTCGAGGTTGCCGGTCGGCTCGTCGGCGAGCAGGATCTGCGGCTTGTTGACGATCGCGCGGGCGATGGCGACCCGCTGCTGCTCACCACCGGACAGCTCGTGGGGCATCCGCTTCGCCTTCTCGTCGAGGCCGACGAGCTTCAGGGTCTCGGGCACCGCCTGCTGGATGTAGCCGCGCGACTTGCCGATCACCCGCAGCGAGAACGCCACGTTGTCGTAGACGTTCTTGTTCGGCAGCAGCCGGAAGTCCTGGAAGACGACGCCGAGGCTGCGCCGGAAGTACGGCACCTTGCGGCTCGAGATCTGCCCGAGGTTCTGCCCGAGCACGTGGATGCGGCCCGCCGACGGCTTCTCCTCCTTGAGGATCAGCCGCAGGAAGCTCGACTTGCCCGACCCCGACGCCCCGACGAGGAACACGAACTCGCCCTTGAGGATCTCGACGTCGACGCCGTCGAGCGCCGGCCTCGGGTTGCCGGGGTACTTCTTGGTGACGGAGTCGAAGCGGATCATCGGGTCGAGCCTAAGCAGCGGCCCGCGCTCTGTCAGCAGCGACGCGCGTGTCGCCCGCGAGCCTGTGCGGTCGCCGTGTGCCGGCTGTGACGGGCGAGCGGATGCCTCGAGCCTGCGCGCGGGCCCAGGGGCATCCGCTCGCGTGCTGTTGCGGCCCGAACCTAGGCCGGCTGCGCCTGCTG
The DNA here is from genome assembly GCF_027925245.1 of Agromyces rhizosphaerae. Lineage (NCBI taxonomy): Bacteria > Bacillati > Actinomycetota > Actinomycetes > Micrococcales > Microbacteriaceae > Agromyces > Agromyces rhizosphaerae. The sequence continues at coordinate 2,925,926 of NZ_BSDP01000001.1, read as the reverse complement.
CTGCTTACGCCAGCGGATGCCCGCGGCGATGAAGCCGTCGAGGTCGCCGTCGAAGACGTTCGTGGGGTTGTTGACCTCGAACTCGGTGCGGAGGTCCTTGACCATCTGGTACGGCGCGAGCACGTAGGAGCGCATCTGGTCGCCCCAGCTCGCGGTGATGGTGCCGGCGAGCTCCTTCTTCTTCGCGGCCTCCTCCTCGCGCTGCTGCAGCAGCAGGCGCGACTGGAGCACGCGCATCGCGGCGGCGCGGTTCTGGATCTGCGACTTCTCGTTCTGCATCGACACGACGATGCCGGTCGGGAGGTGCGTGATGCGCACGGCGGAGTCGGTCGTGTTGACCGACTGGCCGCCGGGGCCCGACGAGCGGAACACGTCGACGCGGATGTCGTTCTCGGGGATCTCGACCTCGACGGCCTCCTCCATGAGCGGGATGACCTCGACGGCCGCGAAGCTCGTCTGCCGCTTGCCCGCGGAGTTGAAGGGGCTCATGCGCACCAGGCGGTGCGTGCCGGCCTCGACCGAGAGCGTGCCGAACGCGTAGGGCGCGTCGACCTCGATGGTCGCCGACTTGATGCCGGCCTCCTCGGCGTAGCTCGTGTCGAGCACCTTCGCCGGGTACTTGTGCTGCTCGGCCCAGCGCAGGTACATGCGCAGCAGCATCTCGGCGAAGTCGCTCGCGTCGACGCCGCCGGCGCCCGCGCGGATCGTGATGACCGCGGGCTTCGGGTCCCACTCGCCGTCGAGCAGGGTCTGCACCTCGAGGTCGCCGATGGTCTTGGTGAGCGCTGCGAGCTCGTCGCGGGCCTCGGCGGCGCTGTCCTCGTCGCCCATCTCGTTGGCGAGCTCGACGAGCACCTCGAGGTCGTCGAGCCGCTGGTCGACCTTCTTCACGCGGGCGAGGTCGGCCTGCTTGTGGCTCAGGGCACTCGTGACCTTCTGGGCGTGGTCGACGTCGTCCCACAGGTCGGGGGCGCCTGCCTGCTCGCTGAGGTCGGCGATCTCCGACTCGAGCCGGTCGACGTCGACGACGGCGCGGATGTCACGGAAGGTGGTGCGCAGGGCGGAGATCTCCTGCGAGAGGTCAAGTTCCAACATGTCGGCTCAAGCCTACCGGCGCGAGGCTGATCGGATGCCCCGGGGCCGGTCAGTCGACCGGGAAGGCGTCGAGGCGGGCGTCGCCCACGAGGTCGGCGAGCGCCGCGCGGCCGTGCACGCCGATGCGCTCGGTGATGCGCTCGAGGTGGCGCTTGACGGTGTGCGGCGAGAGGAAGAGCCGCTCGCCGACCTCGCCGTTCGAGGCCCCTGCCGCGACCTCGGCGAGCACCTCGTGCTCGCGCTCGCTGAGGATCCCCACGAACGTCGGCGCCGCGATCCACTGGTCGGCGAACACGGGCGCGATCTGTCGCACGCGCAGTTCGGCGACCAGCGCCGCACGCGCCGACCCCGCCGCCCGGTGCAGGGCATGGGAGCGAACGGATGCCTCCCAGGCGATCGAGTCCGCCCCGAACCCCGCCGCGCGCAGCGCGACCGCGTCCAGCCCCGCGGCATCCGCCTCGATGACGGCCCGCGCCTCGTCGGCCATGATCTGCGGCAGGCCGCCGCCCGGAATGTCGGCGATGCGTGCGATCTCGTCCATCCGCTCGACGTCGTCGGCGTCACCCAGCCCCAGCATCACGCGCTCGCGACGGCAGAGCAGTTCGTAGAGCCGGGTGTGCTGCCGCGCGGCGACCTCCACGCCCCGATCGAGGTGCGCGGAGACGGCTGACAGGCCCTGCGTTCGGAACGCGATGCGCGCAGACGCGAGATGCCGCAGCGGCTCGCTCTGCGCGCGGCCGTCGGCGATCGGCTGCTCCAATTCCCCGAGCACGCGCGCCACGTCCGCCGGGGGGCGCACCAGCGACGCGGCGGCGACGGCGTACTCGGCGAGCACCACCGGTGCGTGGATGCGGTGCGCGCCGGCGCGCGCCGACCACTCCGTCTCGACGAGCGCGCGCGCCGTCGCCCGCGCGCGGCCGCGACGCGCCTCGATCAGCACCTCCGCGGTCGGCACGAGGATCTCACCCGACGGGTTGCCGCTGCGGGAGGCGAGGTCGAACAGCATCCGCCAGACCGCTCGCGACGCCTCCGTGCCGGACGCCCAGGTCGCGAGCGCCACGTGCAGCTGCAGCATCCGGAGGGTGTCGTACATGCGCTGGCCGGGCACGTCGCCGAGGCGTTCCGCGATGGCCATGCCCGCGCCGACGCGACCGGTCTTCCAGGCGCTCGCCAGCGCGTCCGTCGCGACGACGCCAGCGGCACCCCAGGGCAGGTCCCGGTCGAACGCGTGATCGCGGAAGAACTCCCAGAGCGGATCCATCGGCTCGACGAACATGCGCGCGCGGGCCTCGAACGCCGCCACGGCGTCACGAGGGCGGCCCGTGAGGCGCGCCTCCGCCGCGACCGCCACGTCGCGGGCGGCGACCACGTCGTGGCCGAACTCGAACCGGGCGCGCGACTCGGCGCACGCGACCTCGCCGATCTCCTCCTCGCCGACCGCGAGCGCACGCGCCTCGGCGAACAGTCGATCCGCCGTGGCCCAGTCCTGCGTCATCGCGGTGAGCTCGGCGGAGAGCGAGAGCGTGCGCGCGGACCGGTCGGCGTTCGCGAGCGCCGACGCGATCACGCGAGCGAGGTCGACGCGCTGCACCGAGAGCGCGCGCTCGAGGGCGCGCCTGAGCCCGGCCGGGTCGGGCGTTCCCCCGCTCTCGAGGAGGAGCACCGCAGATCGGGCCGGATCGTCTTCCTCGAACGCCTCTGCGAGCTCGACGCGCACGACGTCGAGCGCCTCCTCGTCGAGTGTCGCCATCGCGACCTCGCCGTGGAGCGGGTGCCCGAGCTCGATGCCGCCGAGCCCGTCGACCGCCATCCCCCGTTCGCGCAGCGACTCGAGGCCGGCCGTCGTGACGACCCGCTGCAGCACCTCCAGGGGCACCGGCTGCGCGAGCTCCAGCGCGGCGAGCGCACGGAGCGAGGCATCGTCGAGGCGGGCGACCTGTGCGCCGATCACCTCTCGCAGCCGGGGCGGAGCGGCGACCGCTGCGTCGGCCGCCAGCCGTGCCTCGCCGTGCTCCACCACCAGGTCGCCGTCCTCGACTGCCGCGCCCACGAGTTCCCGGACGCACAGCGGCAGCCCGCGAGCGGCGTTGACGATCCATCGCTCGGCGCGGGGGTCGAGGTCGGCGCCCACGAGCAGCGAGGCGATCTCCACCACCGCATCGGGCGCGAGCGGCTCGATCACGTGACGCTCGATCAGCTCGTCCTTCCAGAGCATCGTGAACGACTCCGGGCAGCGCTCACCCGCGCGCAGGGTGACGATCGCACCGCATCCGATCACGTCCACGAGGTGGGCGATCACCCGGGCCGAGTCGTCGTCGAAGAGGTGGGCGTCGTCGACGACCAGCAGTTGCGGCCTGCTGCGGCGCCGTTCGCGCAGCACCGAGATCGCCGATGCGGTCGGGTCGGCGCCCGCCGGCGCCCCGACCGCCTCGAAGATCGGGCCGAGCGGCATCGATGCGACGGATGCGGCGCCGCGGATGCGATACACGTCCGCGTCCGTCCGCTCATCGCCGGCGGCGTGGGCGAGGCGGGTCTTGCCGATGCCGGCCGGGCCGACCAGCAGCGCGCCGCGGTCGCGCAGCGCGGAGCGGATGCCGGCGAGCTCAGCGTCTCGACCGACCAGAGGCACGGCGCGCGCACGAGCACGACGACCGGGTCCACCCGGCCGGAGCGTCTCTCGCGCCATCCGCCCTCCTGCGATAGTGAGGAGTTTTCGATTTCTCCACCACGCTACCGACTGCGCCGCCGACTGCGCGTGCCCCACTTCGAGCGACAATGGGCCACCCGCCTCCCCCGATTGGGCCTCCCGTCGGCTGCCCTCGTCGCGCCACGGCACCCAGACTCGGAGCACCGCCCCACGGTTCCCCCAGCACCGGGAGCACCAGATGATCCACTCAGCACGTACCCAGACGTCCATGTCGCCGTCCACCCGAGCACGGCGCCACGATCGTCGACTGCGACGCGCCATCGCGGTCGTGCCGATCGTGATCGCCCTCGCCGGATGCGACATGGTCACCGCGCAGCCCGACTCGATCGCCCCGACCCCGCCCGTTGATCGGGGGATGGGCGGAGGTTCGGTCGCCGTCAGCCTGCGCTGAACCGCACCCGCCGCCGGAACGGCCTACAGGGGTGGCTCCCCCGGCGGCGGGTGCGGTGCGCCCGGCCGCGACCAGCCTGCGTGCGCTCAGGCGGGCTGGCAGGACGTGTACCCGAACTCCACCGGAATCTCGGCACCGGTGTTCGCCGTCGCTGTCGCGCCGGTGATCACCTCCTGCAGGGTGAAGCCGGTCACCTCGCCCACGAGCAGCGTCGACCAGGCGTTCCCCGCGTCGAGCACGGTGGCGACCTGCACCGCTCCGGTGCTCGTCTCGAAGGTGACGGAGACCGCCACGTCCGACCATGCAGGGTCGGGCTCGCTGAGCTCGAGCCGGATGTCGCACTCGCTGGTCGGTGCGGTGCCCGACGCACCTTCGGCGTGGACGAGGAGTCGCGCATCGGTCACTGCGACGATGCTGCCGCCCTGCGCGCCGTAGGCGACGCACGCCTCCTCGGACTCGAACGGCGTGAGCGGGTCGGCCGACGGCGCCAGTTCCTCCCAGGAGCCCTGGTTGCACAGCTTCGCCACGGCGGAGTTGCCACCGGGCCCGCCATGGCCGTTGCCGCCCTTCGCTCCGGTGAGCGCGATGGCGAAGACGATCGCCAGCAGCGCGGCGAGCATGATGGCGACGATCCTGGGCAGTCGTTGGGTCGCGAGCACTTGGGGACACTCCTTCGTATCGACACCGCATGTGCGGGGCGCCGGCCCGCCGGCACGACGTTCCGGTCACCCGTCGCGGACGCTACTCTCCGCCGGACTGTTTCGTCCAGATTCCGGCGGCGTCCGACATACCCCCAGTTCGAGGGACGCCGAAGCCCGCACGCTCCGCGACGGCCTCGTGTCACGCGCCGAAGCTCACCGGCGACTGCGGCGTCGTGTTCACGTGCAGCTGGAACAGGTCGGGCCGGGCATAGTGGCCGGTCACGTCGAACCACACCCGCGGAAGGCGGCACTTCTCGATGTCGATCTCGGCGACGAGCAGTCCCCGCCCGCGATGCATGGGGCCGGCGACCGCTGACCCGAACGGCTCGTACACGACCGCGTCGCCCGGACTGATCCACTCCTCCTCGTCGTCGACCAGCCGGTCGCGGAACGGCACATCGGCGGGCAGATCCGCCGTCCGCCAGCTCGTCGAGCCGCCGAGCACGTACGCGCAGCTCTCGCGCGCGATGTGCTGCATCGTCGCCTGCCAGCCATCCCCCTCGTCGGCCGTGGGCGCGACGTAGATCTCCGGCATCTGCGCGTAGAGCGCGTATCGCGCGAGCGGCATGAGGTTCTCCCAGCACAGCAACGCCCCCACGCGACCGACCGCCGTCTCGACGACTCGGATCGTCGAGGCATCCCCGAACCCCCACACCATGCGCTCGGGGAACGTCGGCATCACCTTGCGGTGGTTGTTCAGGATCGTGCCGTCGGCGTCGATGATCGCGACGCTGTTGAAGATCGTGCCACTGTGCGCGCGGTCGATCTCCTGGTGGGCCGCGACCACGACGACGCCGTGCTCTCGTGCCGCTCGCCGCACGGGTGCGAGGCCATCGGATGCCAGGTCGACGGCGTTGTCCTGCAGGCGCGCGATGAGCACGTGCACGACGTCCTCCTCGCCCTCCGGGCGGGTGCGCTGGATCCACATCGGATACCCGGGGAACCACGCCTCGGGGAAGACGACGAGCTCGGCCCCGAGCCCGGCGGCCTCCTCGATGTGCTGCACCGCGTGCTCGAGCGTGCGCTCGAGGTCGAGGAACACGGGCGGGTACTGCACGATCGCCGCCTTCATGCGCGATCACCTCCGCGGGATCGTCGGGCGCTCCATGCGGACGTTACTCCTCGTTCACGCCGCGCGCCGCCCCACTTCGAGGGTGTTCTCGTAGCGAGACGTCACGGACCAAGAATGATCCGGGCGCGGGAGTCGAGGACGTCCCATCAGACTCACTCGACCGTATGTGTCGCGCACTATCGATTGCGGTTGTCGAATGTGCGTGACACAATCGAGACCGATGAAGATACGGATCACCGGGCCCGCCCGGAGACACCGCATCGGAAACGAACGCATCCTGTACGCGATGCAACACGCCACGTACACAGGACCTGACCCGCGGGAGGGCAGCGATGGGACGTACTTCATCGGCGAGGACCAGCGTGGGGTGGAACTGGAGATCGTGGCCGTCCCCGACGATCGCAACCCAGGCGATCTCGCCGTCATCCACGCGATGCCGACCGATTGGAGGAACCGATGATCAAGTACGAGCTGAGTGACGACACCAGCGACGAGCCCGTCACCCTCCCCGACGGAACCGTCCTGGACGGTGAGGCGGCTGAGGAGTTCGCCGACGGTCTGCTCGACCGTGTGGCAGCCCAGCACCCGAATCTCATCCCCGGCCGCAAATCGCTCTCAGGCGGGGGGAAGCACTCGCCGACGCTCCATGTCCGTGTTCCGGAGGATGTGTACGCCCGGCTGGAAGCCGTTGCCGAGGTCAAGCACGTCCGTATCTCGCAATTGGTTCGCGACGCACTCGACGGGTTCCTGAGCGAGACTGCGGTGGACATCGAAACGAGCGTGAGCAGCCGGAACGCTCCTCAGCACCACTAGCACGCACCTCGGCGGGCACGCTCCAGCCAGGACCGACCTCGGAGAGCGCCGCCAGAACTCCAGCAGTCGCAACCGAGAGGTCGACATGAGTCAGCTCACCGACACCACGCAGTTCTTCGCCGTCTTCCGGTTCCCGCCCGAACGCGAGGCCGAGGTCGACGCGTTCTTCGAGCGCCACGCGGCCTGGATGGAGCGGGTGCACCCGCGCGAGGGCGCCGAGGCGCTCGTGCAGTACTCGGTCGCCAAGGGCGACGACGACGGCAAGCTCGTCGTGCTCGTGACCGAGGTCTTCGCATCGCAGGCGGGCTGGGAGAACCACCTCCGCATCGCGCACTCCGACCCCGACACGGTCGACCTCGGCACGCTGACCGAGATCGGCGAGCGCGTCATCTGGAACCCCGCGCAGGTCGTGCACACGCTCTGGTGACCTGCGCGTCAGCCGGAGAACACCGACCTCGCGACACTCGTCACCTCGATCGGCACCTCGGCGGGGAGGAACTCCCCCACGATCGGCGCGCGCCAGACCGTGCCGAGCGTCACCGTGGCGCTGCGCCCGTCGACGCTCGTCGCGTGCACGACGCGCACGTCGGAGTCGACGCCGACGCTCGCCGCGAGGTGCTCCGCCACCGCCGCGGAGACATCCGCGGGCGCCAGATCCACGACCAGTCGGTCGCCCTCGCGCCGCACGTCGGCGAGCGCGAACGCCTCCGCCCCGGCGAGCGCGGCACCATCGGCGATCGTGAAGAGGCGCTTGCGCTCGAGGTAGAGCGACGTCGCTCCGATCGTCACGATGATGACCGCCAGGCCGAGCACGCAGCATCCGATCGTCAGCAGCAGCGTCGAGCCCGACTCGTCGTCCGCCAGTTGCGCCCGCAGCCGCCGCATCAGCCGGCCCCCGCGAACCGCGACACGGGCACGGTGGCGGATGCCTCGACGGGCACGCTCGCGCGCTCGCGCATCGCGAGCACGGGCGGCACGAGCGGCAGCGCCACGGACGCGCGCACGACCACGGTCACGCGAGACCCCGGCTCGAGGCATCCGCCGTCGCAGTGCAGCGAAACGGATGCCGCCGAGCGGTCGATTCCGTAATCGGCCAGCGCGATCGCGACGGCGCGTTCGACCGCGTCACGGCCCGATGCGTCGTCGGGCGCGAGCGAGTACACGCGCGCCGCGTGGCGGGCCGCGCCCTCGGTGGCGAGCACGCCCGCCTGGATCGCGCCGACCGCGAGCACGAGGTACACGAGCGGCACGAGCAGGATGACGCCCACCGTCACGAACTCGAGCGACGCCGAGCCCGTCTCATCGCGACGCAGGCGGCGAGCACCCACCCGGCGGGTCATCCGTACGTCTCCACCACCGCGTGCCCACTCACGTCGAGCGCGGCCTCGAGCCCGATGAGTCCCACGAGCGGCAGCGGCGCCCGAACGCGCACCTCGACGACCTCGGCACCGCGCGCGGTGCTCACCGTCGCCGTCACGTCCCGCGCGTACGCGTCCGACACGGCCGCGTCGATCAGGACACGCGTGCGCTCGATGCCGTCGGCCGCGCCGTTGCCCGCGAGCGCCGCGTACCGCGCCCCCTCGGCGGCCGCGTCGAGCACCGTGTTGCGCACGTGCAGGGCGAGCGCGAGCTGCACGACCGCGACCGCGAGCGCCACGAGCAGCACCGTCACGAGCATCGACTCGACGAGCGCCGAGCCCCGCTCGCGAGCGAGCGACCGCCGCAGCCGGCTCAGAACCCCATCACGCGGTCGATCGCAGCGTCGAACACGCCGCCGAGCGCGGGGCCCGCCAGGCCCCACAGCACGATGACCAGGCCCGCGGTCATCAGGGTGATCAACACCCACCCGGGAACGTCGCCGCGTTCCTCGCCCAGTACCCGGTTCCGCCCTCGGCGCATCCGTTCCGTCCTCTCCCGCCGGGGTTCCGGCCCCCGGCAACTCCATCGTTCGCGTCACGTGCCCGCCCGCCCGGCCGTCACCTCAGAACCCCGCCTGCAGCACGAGCAGGCCCGGGTACACGGCGAAGGCCACCGTCACGGGAAGGATCATGAAGACCAGCGGTAGCAACATGGAGCTAAAGTACCTTTATGCAGATCGCCATCTACACCCGCATCTCCGAGGACGACGAACACCTTGGAAAGGGTGTCCAGCGGCAGGAGCAGGACTGCCGAGGCCTGGTCACCCGCCTTGAGTGGTCAGGAGAGGTCAGCGTCTATAAGGAGAACGACACCTCCGCGACTAGGGGCAAGCGCCCTGTCTTCGAGCGCATGATGGCCGACGCGCACGCCGGGCAAATCGACGCCATCGTGTTCTGGGACTCGGACCGAATCACGCGCACCCCACGCGAGGCCGAGGACGTAATCGACTTGGTGACGACGCGCGGTATCAAGGTCATCGGATTTCACGGCGACGACCTGACGACGTCAGACGGCCAGATGCTCTTCCGCATCAAGATCACCGTCGCGCGCAATGAGATCGACAAGATGAAGCGGCGTATCCGCCGAGCCAGTGACCAGCGCGCGGCAGACGGGCAGATGGCTGGACAGACCGGGTATGGGTTCAAACGACTCGAAGGTGGCTCAGTCTCCCTCGTCCCGGAGCAGGTGGTAGTGATCCAGGACGCCGCGCGTCGCGTGCTCGAAGGAGCCTCGCTACGGCAAATCTGCATGGACCTCCAGAAGCGCGGTGTCTCGACGCCGGGGCGAGGCTCGACTTGGAACACGACGACGCTGAAGCAGCTCCTTCTCCGCGAGTCACTCGCCGGCCTCCGTCGACACCGGGGCGCTGTCGTAGGTGAGCTTCACGAGAGCATCCCCCGCATCTTGACGGTGGACGAGCACGAGCGCCTCAAGGCGATATTGAACGATCCCATGCGCCGTACTGCACCGGTCGGCCGCGCGCCGAAGTATCTACTTGGAGGCATCGCCCGGTGTGGACGGTGCGGCGGAGTCATGCGGCGCGCGGTGGGACGGATGACGACCACGAAGTCAGGTGGATCGAAGCGTCAGCCGCCGAGCTACGTGTGCGGCGATTGCTATCGCGTTCGGCGGAAGCAAGCCGACGTGGACGCGCTGGTCGAGGGCATCATCGCCGGTCGGTTGCAGATGCCCGACGCCGCACAGCTATTCGTCACGGGCGACCCGATCGCGCTCGCCGAGGCGCAGGACGCCATCGAGGCCATCGACGCACGACTGGCGAACGCCGCCGACATGTTCGCAGCCGGCGACATCGACGGGGGTCAGCTGGCGCGCATCACTGAGCGGCTGCGGGCCGACCGCGCTCGCGCTGCCGCGGACCTCGAAGCCGCCCTCCCGGGTGCCGTGCCCGCCGACCTGATGGGCGATGCCGCTGCCGAGACGTGGGCCGCACTCAGCATGGACAGCAAGCGTGCGGTGCTCAGCACCCTCGTGACGGTGACGATCATGCCGAGCGGCAGCGGCAAGGCGTTCGACCCGGCGACCGTGCGCGTGGACTGGCGTAGCTGACTGCCGACAGGCAGCTCGGGCGTAATAGGCCGTCTACGCCTTGTGCCTGGAATGGGGGCGGCTGCGGATACCCCCGGCCCGCCGGGGTCGGTGCCCGCGTCTCTCAGGTCTCGCTGGGGTCGCCAACGGCCAGCCGCCGACCCAACCCCCTACCCCGAGTAGCCCAACGACGCAGGCGGTCACTGGGAGGCGCTGCTGGCCCGCGACACACCGAGTTGAGACACGAATTTGGCACGAGTCCTTGCCTGTGCCCGCTAGGGAACGGGCCCGCTTGAGGCAAACAATCCGTTTGGCGCTCTACGGGGCATAGGCAAGGCTTGTGGGCATGGCACACCAGCGATCCACGATCAAGGTCTTCTGCAAGAACGACGAGCGCACGCTCGCTCGCTACTCGTGGGATGAGGCCGACAACGTGTGGGTCCGGAGTGATCAGCACGGCTCCAATGACGATTTCTACCTCCGCCGTCTGGATGACGGAACCATGCAGGCGTACCCTCGTCCGACACTTGAGTGCCCCTGCGGCAACAGCCCGGTGTACTCTCACGATGAGATTCAGGCGAAGATCGCCGAGGCCGTGCGCAATGACGAGCGGCTCATGGTCTAGCCTGTCCACACCACAACTGAACAACAAGCGCTGGTGGTCGGCGCTGTAAACATCAGGGCCACATTGCGGCATCAAAATGCCTGGACGCTCCAGGTGCCGTGGCCAGTCCGGTCGAGCCTCCTCCGCGGGAGTTACTTCAACTCGCGAAGGAAACTCCCGTGGCCACCGTCACCCGTACCCTCACCGCTTCGGCGCATGTCGCTGTAGCCGTCCGCCTCAAAGACCCTGAGCGCGAGGCTGTCGCCCGTCGCAACCTGGCAGAGGCTCAGATCGCCGACGCAATCGATCGCGCACTCGCCGTTGCTCCGCCGCTCACCCCCACTCAGGTCAGAACCCTGACCGGTCTGATGAAGGGGGTCCGGCGATGACCCGCTACCCGTCCGACTACCCCGGCAAGCGATCACTGTCTGAGACGGAAGCGCGCAGAGTGCTTCAGTCTGGCCCCGACCCTACGTGGTTCGAGCCGTGGGCAGAGCGCGGCGTCAACCTCTCCAATGCAACCTCACACCCCTACGGGTACTTCCACGTCTACAGCGTCGCTGGGTCGTTCCAGTACGACTTCGCCGCGTGGCCCACCGAGGAGGGCCTCTGCTGGGGCCTGGAGGCGCTGTGGAACCACCACACGGGGCGCGGACTACAGGAGGAACGCTCCTATCCCCGGTGCGAGGAATGCCAGAGCGTCGTGTACTTCACGGCGGACGAGCCGCTGCGGATGCGGCTAGTGATCGAGCAGGACGACGAGGACGAGGACGAGGACGGCGAAGAGGAGGCCGACCAGTGAGCCCCGTGGACGACGCTGAGAGCGCGTCCCAGGACTACCTGGAGAGCCTGCCCATCGGGACCGTGATTCAGGTCACCGATCCCTCTGGTCACCACTTCTGGCTGGAGGCCGAGAGCCGCGCCTTCCGCGACTTCGTCCTGCACAAGGGCGTCGCACCCCGGGGCTTCCAAGGCCACGTGAGCCGGTATGGCCGACACCGCCGATTCTGGCCGACCAGCCTGCTCGCGCGCTGGGCCGCGACAGGGCTCTGCCGGATCGAGCTGGCGTCTCCCCCTGCGAATGGAGCCGACCGGTGAGGCCGATGCTGCGTGCCGCGCTGGAGCTTGCCGACGCTGGGTGGCGCGTGATCCCGCTCAACGGCAAGAAGCCCTTCATCCTCGGCTGGATGCAGGAGGCCACCACCGATCCGGCAACTATCCGCGACTGGTGGACGAGCAACGAGTACAACGTCGGCGCGGTCATTCCGGACAACCACGTGGTGATCGACATCGACCCACACAATGGCGGCTCACTCGAAGCGCTCGAAGAGCTGGCCGGGGTCAAGATGCCGCCGACGATGACCATCAAGTCTGGCCGCGGAGACGGCTCGATGCACCTTCACTACCTCCGCCCGTTCCCGAAGACGACCAAGGTGCGGATGCCTGTAGGCATCGACGTGCTTACGAGTGCTCAAGTGGTCATGCCGCCAAGCATCCACCCTGACACTGGCAAGCCGTATCGATGGGGTGCTGACGTTCCCGTCGCCCGCCTGCCCATCGAAGTCATCAGCCTCATTCGCCCGAAGCCATACACGCCCCGCCGTGGACGACGGGCGGTCAACATCAGCGGACTGATCTCCTACGTTCGCCGACAGCCCAAGGGCCAACGGCACGACGCGTATCACTGGGCGGTGCGCAGGGCCGTCGAGCAGAGCGCGCCCGAGCGCCAGATACGCAAGCTCATCGAGGCCGCAGAGGACCTCGGCTTCACCCCGCAGGAGGCTCGCCGCGTCGTCGACTCCGTCAGAAAGGCATCAGCATGACCACCCCAAAGAACGGACGCCGTGACGCGCCTGCAAAGAAGCGGGCTGCCGCTGAGAGGCCACTCAAGAAGCGCACCCGCTCCGGTCCCCCGTCCCCCACGAGTCGAGTCGACAAGCCCACCGCCGACGAAGAGGCGCTCTTCGACATGCAGGACTTCGAAGAGGCCACCAGCGATGAGATTCTCCGGATCGAGTCCAAGGAGAGGGCTGAGCAGGAGGTCGCCCGCCGGAAGGGACTCACTGGCGCGTGGGAGCCGCTGGACCTCACCGATGTGGTCACGGGAATCATGGACGGCACCCTCCCTCCCATCGTGCCGGGGTTGCTCCTGGTGTCACCGAGCGAGCGCTTCCTGCTGTACGCGGGTCGTGTCAATGGCATCCATGGGCACAGCAACGCGGGCAAGTCGTGGACGGCTCTGCTGGCCTGCAAGCAGGCGCTCGACGCGGGCGAGACCGTTGTCTACATCGACCACGAGGACGACGAGCGGGGCATCACGGAGCGCCTCCTGCTCTACTTCGGAGTCAAGCCCGACGTGGTGCTGGAGCGGTTCATCTACTTCCGCCCGAAGTATCGGTTCGACCAGCAGAGCGTCGGCGCGATGCTCAGCCGCATCAAGCCTGCGCTGGTCGTGATTGATGCGGTCGGTGGCTCGCTGGCGCAGGAGGGCCTCAGCTACCTGGACGACAACCACATCATCCAGTGGACGTTCCGCGTGCCGGGGTTCATCGTCAGGCACGGGCCAGCCGTGCTGCTGCTGGACCACAACCCGAAGGACACCGTCAACGGGGCTCTGTGGCCCATCGGCAGCCAGCGCAAGAAGGCGGCGATCACAGGTGCGCAATACCTCCAGGAGCGGGTCGTCGGCTTCAGCAAGGCGAAGTCCGGCTACTCGAAGCTGGTCACCGCCAAGGACCGCCACGGAGCCTCGGCAGAGGCTGAGGTTGTCGCCCACTTGAAGGTCGACATCGTGCAGGTCCGCCGGAAGCGCGAGGCGCAGGCAATCACGCGTATCAGCCTGGTAGACCCGCCGCCGCAGGAGCTGGCCGACGCAGTCAAGTTCAAGCAGAAGGCGAAGGCACTCTGCGACGCGCTGGCCGACGGCCCGCTCAACACAACCGACCTGAGAGAAGCGTTCAAGGGGTTCGACAACTCCAACCTCGGCACGGTCATCAATCAGATGGTCGCCGCTGGCTTCATCAAGAAGGAGAAGCACGGCAAGGCGGTCATGCACACGCTCGTCCAGCCGTACGACGGCATCTGGACGCCGGAAGAGCTCGAGCTGGTGGATACCGAATGAGCACCCACACCGCTTGCCGCTTTACGCCGCTTGTCGCTGCTTGCAAAGCGGCATTGCTACGACGCTTGGCCGCTTGGGTCCTTAAACCCAAGCAGCAAGCGCCTAGCAAAACAGAGAGAAACCGGGGTGGTACGCCGCTTGGCACCCGCAGCCGCCCAAGAGGAGGAGGGCGATGAACCGGCGAGAGCGTCGCGCGCTCGCGAAGGCGACACGGCTGGACCCGCGAGCGGTCCAGTACGTCGAGTCGTACAAGTGCCCCGACTGCGACTCCGTCGCGGGTGAGGTGACGCGCGATCAGCACGGTGTCCACCACGCCACGATCCTCCACGACCCGACGTGCCCCCGGCTGAACGGCATCACGCACTAGCCACCCGGCTGTGCGGCGATCAATCGAGGCACACAGGAAGAAGGCACCCATGAACACGTCGAGAAACCGAAGCCTGTGCAGCGCACGAACGAACGCGCCTCTCGCCGGCTCCGCCCGCGCACGACACTCAGGCGGAATCGGGCACATACGACTTCCGCCTCAATCTGCCTCAGCCCTCATCAATCGAAAGGACATCTAGATCATGACCGAGCGTGACACCAGCGACCTCGAAGCCCTGCACGGCCAGCACGTCGAGGTAGTCGACGTCGACCTCTTGGAAGACGCCGACGGCATCCCGTCGTGGATCCAGGTCGAGCGCGAGATGGCTTCGATCGTCATCGTGCCGAGTCTGCTGAGTCCTCGCACTACCCCAGCCGACGACCTGGGCGCGGTACCTCCCTACCGTCGAGACGGTGTCGCGCTGTGAGCGCCCAACCGAAAGCCGAGGCCACAGAAGCCGTCGACGATGCGTGGGATGAGCTCAATGCCGCGCTGCGAGAGTACGCGCCACCGTGCGACGGGGACGCCCTGTTCACCGCCGACCGAGTGTCAGCCGAGGACCGCGCACGATGCACGTCGATCTGCGGTCGGTGCCTCGTGTCGGACCTGTGCGACGCAGCCGCGACCGCAGCCAAGGTGACCTCCGGCTTCTGGGCCGGGCACCACTACTCCGAGAAAGGGAGGAAGTGACCTATGACTCCCGAGCAGCTCCGCGAAGAACTCGCGCGAACGATCGAGGGCCTCCGCACGACGCTCACCGGCGAGGAACTGGCCGACGCCGTGCTTACTTCACCGGCCATCGCCTCCATCAAGGCGGACGCGTGGGACGAGGGCTTTCGGGCAGGGCACCGCCACGCGCGTTTGCGCTACTGACCATCACGACCACCGCGCCGGGCGGTTCCCGGCAACCGATCAACAGAAGGAACACATCATGAGCAAGAGCACCGCAGCATCCGTCGAGTCGAGCCTCCCCTCGGCGCTGAACAGCTACAAGGAGAGCGCGAGCGCCGCCAAGGAAGCGCACCGCGCCGCCCGCCAGGCGATCCTCGCAGACCCGATGGCGTCCGACCTCGCCAAGAAGCAGAAGCTGGAAGCCCTCGACAAGGACACCCGCAGCAAGCTCGACGCGATCAAGGGCCAGCAGGACTCCTACGTGAGCGGCCTGCGCAACAAGATCGAGAAGGAGCTGCGCGGGAACCAGCCCACCGACGCCAACAGCGTGCTCCTGCGCCGTGACGCCGCCGACCGTGCCCGCAAGATCACGGACAAGCAGGAGGCGATGGACGTCCTCAACGACGCCATCCGCAACGGTGACGCCGAGATGGCCCACGCCATCGGCACCCGCGCGCGGAACCACGTGTGGCTCGACGTGGCCCAGGCCTACCAGGCCGCACACCCGGACACGGCGGACTCGGCCGCAGCGCTCGCCTACGTCGAGGCGAACACCAGCGGAGCCGCGTACAACCTGTCCAACTCGATGACGTACGCCGCGCCGAACGTCTGATCTGCGCCCGCACGGGGGAGACCCCTGGCATCGCTGGGGGTCTCTCGGGGTGTTGCCACCTAGCCCCGGCCCTGCTGGCGAGCCAGGCGGTCGCTGAGAGACGCGCACGGAGACACCTGCCACCGAGTGCCCCCAGCCAGCCAACCACTACGGGCCACACCCGACACCTTGCAGCACTCTGCGCGCACATCACCATCTCGATTGGGCAATTTGTGAGCATTCGTCATGTTCAGGCAAAGTTCAGGCGCAAGGCGAGTTCGTACGGTTCCGCCTCAGTCCACACGGAAGGTTCCACATCATGACCATCGCAATCGACTCGTTCTACGGCACGCAGCAGCCCTACGCCGTCTCGACCAACGAACCCGAGGCCCATTGGACCGACACGGTCGTCGCTCAGGGCCACGCAGACTACTGCTCCGCCTACGGCCACTCGGCGTTCGTCGCGGCTGCTACCGGCAAGCAGTCCGAGCGATGCGGACGCTGCGGTGACCTGTTGGGCGACACCGAGTCGGCCCCGGTCAAGGATGCCGGCGAAGACACCCCTGCCCGTCCCGCCACGGTCCTCATCAACATCAGCGACAACGAGGGCTACTCGCCCGAGCAGATCAACACTCACATCACCCTCGGCGCCATGCTGGAGTCGATTCAGGAGGCCATCGATGAGTTCGGGGAGGACGCCAAGGTGGTCCTCTCCAACGGCCAGCGCTACGGAGCCGGGTTTGGCTCATTCGTCGGGGGCTACGGCGACTCGCTCGAGGTCACCAACGCCGAGGATGGCGACACGTGCGCCTACTGCGAGGCAACACCCGGGGACAACGACCACTGCACATGGGACGGCACGCCGCACAGCTGGCATGACTGCGGCGACGTCTTCGGCGGCGACTCCAACTGCCCCACGGCTGTGGAGGCAATCGCATGAGCCTGTCTGCCTACTGGGCCGCATCCGACGCCACGCTCGCCCGAGTCCGAGAGGAGAAGCCCGACACGTTCGCCGCACTCAAGGCGATCCTCGACAGCTTCGAACCACCGAGCAGCGGGGATGCGTTCTTCCCGGGCGGAGCCGACGACGGCCTTGCCGATGCTCTGCACGACGCAGGTTGGGAGATTCGATTCGTCGGGGGGAGCTACGTCTACATCGCACGGCACCGCCGCACCGGGGCGAAGCTCCACCACGTGGAGGGCGACCTCTACGACCGCACGAAGGGGGCGAGCCGATGACCAAGCACATGATCGGCTACATTCGCGTCAGCACCGAGGAGCAGCACCGTTCCGGCCTGGGCATCGAGGCACAGGAGACCGCGATCATCACTGAGTGCGAGCGTCGGGGCTGGACCTACGAGCTGTTCCGCGACCTCGGGTGCTCCGGGAAGCACGTGAACCCCGAGCTGCGCCGTGGCCTCGACATGCTCTCGTCCGGTCAGTTCGACGGCCTGATTGTCGCGAAGCTCGACCGCCTCGCACGGTCGGTACGGCACGCGTCCGCCATCATCGACTCGGCCATCACGCAGGCATGGGCGCTCGTCGTACTGGACAACGCGCTCGACCTCACCACCCCAGGCGGTCGGGCGATGGCCAACATGCTCGCCACCTTTGCGGAGCTTGAACGCGACCTGATCGCCAGCCGCACCCGTGAAGCCCTCGCGGCACGCAAGGCACGGGGCGAGCACAACGGACGCCGCACGGCCATCCCGCCCGCCGTACTGCGCCGGATCGTCATCACCCGCGAGCAGGAGGGCCTCAGTTTCTGCCGCATCGCGGACACCCTGACGGCCGACGGCGTGCTGTCGCCGACCGGCCTGCCTCAGTGGCAAGAGTCCACCGTGCGCCGCGCGTACGCATCCGCCACGGCCTGACCGGCCCCGCACCGAGACCCCCAGCACGCGCTCCTGGGGGTCTCTGGCGTCCCGGGGCTACCTGCCACCTAGGCGCACCCCGGCTGGCGACCGCAGGGTCTGTCTCAGGACGCGCTGGCGAGACATGCGAGCCTGCCCACCCCACCAACAGCCGCGCCCGTGGACCCCTACGCCGACGCAGGGCCAGTCTAGGTTTGGCTGTAGATTCCAGCTCTGATCAGGCAAAATTGCCCTATGAACAGCAACCTCAACCAGTCCGGCGTTCCGACCCCGACCCTGGGACCGATGGTTCCAATGGGCGGCGACATGGAGCCCTTCACGACTCCGGCCTGGATCGAGGTCGAGGGCTGTCGCTTCCACTGGGACGCCGAGGAGGGCACCTACCCCGGCCTCTACGTTGAGCCGTGGCTGACCGACGGCACCCTGACCGAGGACATCTACTACGAGATCGAGGGCTGAACCCCTACCTTCCATCGGGGCACTCCGAGCCAGTCGGCTGGGGGTGCCCCTCTCTTGTGCCCAGACGCGGCAGAACCGTGCGGCTACGCCTTGTGCCTTGACGTGGAACCACGCTCTATCCAGGGTTTGCGCACTCTGATCGACGTCAGGCAAAGTGCCCTTGTTCGAACACATGTTCGAGATTCTGACACCCAAGGAGAACCCCATCATGGCCAGCAAGACCACCACCAAGGCACCCGTCGAGACCACTGAGACCGTTGAGCTCACACCCCAGCAGATCGTCAACGAGGGCATCATGCGGGTGATCGAGGCCCACGACATCAACGTGCAGAAGAACCGCTACAAGGCAATGCGAGCGATCGCTTGGCAGGCGTTCGTCGAGGCGATCGAAGCCGGCGAGTTCGACGCGCTGGTCGAGCGGGCCAGCGCCAACGTGGACGAGCTGCCCACCGGCTGGGAGCTGGAGGCTGCGTCCAAGCCTGCTGCGAAGCCGACCACGGCGAAGGCACCAGCCAAGAAGTCTCCCGCACGGCGGGCACCAGTCAAGTAGGCGGCTGCATGAAGGCCGTCACCGGCTGAACGACTCAGAGGGGCACTCCTAGCGAACGCGCTAGGGGTGTCCCTCTCTCGTACCCTGACACTCCTAGTCGTCGTTCGGGAGGTACCAGCCGTGCTCCCGATGCCTGCGCTCAGGTGGGTTCGGGTGCTCTCGGTCGTACGCATCGTTCGCGCGGCGGGTGATCTCTTCGTTGTAGCGCTGAAGCACACCGTAGAGTCTCGTCGACTCCGCGACGCTCCCACTGGACACATACCGCTGTCGCAGCGCCTCGTAGTCCTCTTCCAACTCTTCGTCTGACAGCGGTCGGAGACTGCCCATGGCTCGTGCGACGGAGTCGAAGATTCCCATGAGGTGATGCTGCCACAGATGCGGCTACCCGCGGCGGCTGGAACTCGTCAAAGCCCGTCGTCCTCCGCATACCGCCATCCTGTACGCGGAAGGCGGACGCCACCGGCGCCCCGGGAGAATGAGTCCTCGTCTAGAACCCAGTAATTCAGATTATTCAGATCGTCCGGATACAACTTCAACCCAGTTCCGCCGACGTTACCCCTCCAGTTGGTGCACATCATGGGTTTGATGAGAGGAATCAGATCCAGCCCATGCTGAACACCTGCCACCGCGGCAGTGACACTGCCTGCAATCAGATCGGCGAGTTGAAGGTGAGGATGGAGGTGGGAGGGAGCTGTTAGAACTTGGGTAACTATCGCGTTTGGCTTCACGTACTGCGTGCCTAATTGCACCATCTCGGCGCGACCCGTAAGCCAGTTCGCTTCGTCGCGGTGCGAGCCCCCCGGCTTGTCGAAGACAATAATGCCGCGATGACCCGCGTTCTCGAGCTGCATTGAGACCCGCTCGAACATGAATGTAATGACTGCGTCTTCCGGCCCTTCACCGCCAGCGGTGGCGACTCCGCCACCGAGATCCCAGATCACCACGATTACGCGCACATCGTGCGCCTGAGCAGCTTCGAGGACGCGCTGACGCATGGGGGTCTGCTTCGCCCTCCGCTCCTCGGACTCGGCCCACCAGTTGGTGCGCTGAGAATTCGACCACTTGAGTTCGACCTCGTACGGCACGCCAAAATCGTCATAGATCGCGCGGAACGCCTCGGCAAACGGTTGGATCTGATCCTCGCCAAAGATCGCAGCACCGAGGGCGACCAGTTGGCCCATCCCCCGCCGACGCCCTCGCTGCTTGGTGTCGTCCACGTACGCAACGTGCATGCGTCTACCTCGCCCCCTTGCGGCGGTTGTCCTCTACACAGAGCATCTGGCAATTCTCAGCGCTCGTCCGACCTCCCTCGCGCCACGGCGTGATGTGGTCAGCTTCCATTTCGTTCAGTTCGTAGTGCTCGCCACACACCGGGCAAACACCCGCCTGCCGCTCGTACGCCGCCAGCCGTTCGGCTGGGCTGAAGGCGCGGATGTTGAGGTGTTTCTCCTGACCGCTCAGGACGTAGAGGTATGCGCCCTTCTTGTTCGTTACGTCGTCGTTCTGGACTAGATCCGCAATCCTCGCTTCAAGCTTCGCCGAGTCCCAGGACGTGCCCTTGTACTGGTTGTAGAGCACTCCCCACGGGAGGCCCTTCATCAGACCGCGATACTTGGGGAACGTGCTGTTGACCCAGGCGATAACAGCCTGGAAGTAGAGCCACAGCTCGTTCGCGTTCGGGTCGTGATGGTGCGCAGCCATGTAACTTTCGACGTCGCCATCGTTGAACCATTTGATGACGGTCTCGAGGTACTGCTGCCTGATCGGAGAGCCCTTCATGTACGCGGAGCCGAGCCCGTATGCGGGACAGCCATTCTTGCTGAAGATCTTCTTCGCCTCAGAGACCCAAGGCCCGGCGTAGACGGCGTTCAGCATCTCCTGATCGGTAAGTTCTTCGCCCGCGATGTTGATTGTGCGGAACCACGCCAGCTTCTCGCTCGGCGGTCCTGAGCACAGGTAGACAGTCAGCTCATAGTCGAGGATCCGGGCGCTCTCGTCAGGCTGGAGATTGTGGAAGTAGCGCCCTTCGAACGCGAAGACAGAATCGACGTACTGGCAGATGCTGATGGTGCGCTGCTGTCCGTCCATCACCTCGTAGATGCGTTCGTCGCCCTCCGGCACGTCGTCGCGGACCGCCCAGTACATGACGTTCAGCGGGTAATCCTTGAAGAGCGTGTCGATCACTGCGTCACGCTGCTTGTCGTCATAGACGAACTCGCGCTGGTAGGGCGGTCGAATGTCGAGCTTCCCGCCGTAGCCGACTACTCCGGCTTCGGCGTGATCCTGGTAGCCGCTGGTGAGCTCGCGGACCGTCACTTTGGTCGGCTGAATCGTCATCTTCATGCAGGAGCTCCCTTGCGGCGGATGAGGATTCTCGCGTACATGCGCTTGCCGTTCAGGTACGCGCGATCGACCTTCCCAGTCCAACCCTCCCGCACAAGCCAGGGCAGTAGCCCATCCTTGACTTCGTGGTCGGAACCGACGATCTCGAACTGATCCGGGTTGTAGCGGCTGAGGAAGGTGATAGGTACGCCCATCACACCGTCGTAGTCAGCCGGGATGTGCTCGGTTCGACCAACCTCGATTGCGTCGTAGTTGTCATAGGTCGGAAACTCTGCCGGCGAGTAGGACTTGTAGAGGATCAGATCTTCGTGGCGCTTCGGGGTATCGAGATTCGTGAACCAGCAGGCGTTGCCGAGGCTCCGCCATTTGGTACCTGATTCGTCGACCCAGAAGCGCGTCTCACGCGGCGGGTAGTGATCGGGGACCTGAAAAGCCATGTCGCCACTGTTGTACCCCTGCCAGAGCTTGTCTTCCTTGAAGAGCCGGAAGACGTCCTTGTACGTGATCGCATTCTGACTGCCGATGAGGAGGAACTTCTTGTTGTGATCGATGAGCTGGGCTACGTGTTCGCGGAAGAGCGAGAACGGCGGATTGGTGACCACGATGTCAGCCTGCTTGAGCAGCTCAATGCTCTCAGAACTGCGGAAGTCGCCGTCGCCCTTCAAGGGCTTGATGCCGATCTCATTCGGCCCCGGCACGAGGTCCCCATCCTTGTCACCCTCGTACTCGAGGTAGACGGCTTGCTCGGTGTTGTGCTCACTGAACAAGTCGATGTCCTGGCTCTTGTAGCACGTAGCGATGAGCTTCTTGAGCCCGAGCTTCTCGAAGTTGTAGCTGAAGTAGTGGAAGAAGTTGCTTACCCGCGGATCGTCGCAGTTGAGGTACACAACCTTGCCCTCAAAGTGACTCCGGTAGTGCTTGAGCTCCTTCTCGATATCCGACAGTTGAGTGTAGAACTCGTCTTCCTTGGCGGACTTGGCTGCGGTCAAACTGCTGTTCTTCGCCACGATGGCAAGTCGCTCCTGGGTCGGGCCGGGCTCCCCCGGTCGGTTGTGGTCCCGATCCTATTGGGAACCACCGATAGTGACCCGCCCGCCATTCCGTCCGCCGCGTGACAGCGGGAACTGTAGGTCCCGGGAGGCCTGCGTCACCAGCCTCCTCCGCCAATTGGCCACTGCCCCCGGCGATACTTCACGGCGTAGCGCCCTCCGGGCAGCAGCGAGATCATCACCTCCGCGCAGAGCTTCCGAGTCCTATCGGCGAGCAAGAAGGGCTGATCGAACTCGAAGTAGTAGGTCTCCGGGCCGCCGGTGATTTCTGCGCCAGACGCGGTTGCATACTCATCACCGTCTACGTACGCCGTGAAGTATTGGCGTCCGCCCGCCACGGTGTCGCGCCTAGGGTTGATACGACCGAACCCCGGCACATGAATCCATTTGATTCCCTCAGCAACCTGCCACTCGTCATCCATAGCGCGAGCGTAGCGGAAGCCTCGGGGACGCCCGTTGCGCCGACCTGGTACACGGTACCCACTCGCAATTGTGCCGGGCTCCAGATGACCCAGGCTCGTGCCCAGATGCCGCCGCTACCGGCCTTCGCCAACTAGCGCTAGTAGGTCGATACCGCACGCCCGCATCGGGGCCGCGAAGGGCTCGAACTGAGCGGCCGGGATCAGGTCCTGCACAACCAACACCCGACCCGCCCGCTCAGCAGCGTACGCTCCGGGTCGGAGCCACTCCGTAGTCTTCTGGTCAATTCCACCTGGCTTCAGAGAGCGCGCCTTCGCCGCGTCAATGATTCTCGACATCGCGTTGTTGTACGCGGCTCCTCCCACATCTTCTCCGTCGCGAGTCTTCAGGGTGGCCATAACGGGCGCAGTAATCTCCGCCTCGAGGATTGACCATGCGTGCTCGTAGTGCCCGGGCTCGTCGACTAGGACACGCTCCCGCTCCTGCGCGGACATTCGCGTTGCCTGCTGCCGGTGAGCCTCCGAAAGGAAGCCCATCCCATAGCGCTGCTGCTCCATGGCGTATGCGATCCGCCGCATGTTCTCGGCGCGTTCGGTCCTTAGGGCATCCGTCACTCGTGGACGAATGAACTCATTCGCGGCTGTGGCCGCCGCGTCGAGCTCGGGGACTGAGAGCATCGACAGCGCCTCCAGAAGTTCCTTGACTGCGCCGCTATTCGGGCCATGGGGCAGTGGCGGGTAACTCATGCGGCAGAGTGTATCGACTGAGCGGCTCTTCCGGGGGTAAGGTACGTTTCCGCCATTGTGCCCGGCACGAGCATCGCGATCTCCTTGCGGCCGGCCAGCTCGATCAGGGCACGGGATGCCTCGCCGCGCACGTCCCCGGCGAGCGCGCGCAGCACCTCGGCGGTGGGGACCCCGCGCTCCATCGCGGCGATGACCTGCGAGATGCAGCGATCGAGGCTCGGCTCGTCGAGCGCCGCGGCGAGATCTCGGAGCGCGCGCACGAGGGGGACCCCGGTGTGCACGGATGCCACGACACCGGCGAACTCGCTCGCCAGTACGCCGGTCCCCACCCTCGACACCCGGGTGACCGCATCGAGCATCGACTCGCCCGCCGTGATGCTCAGCGTGAGGAACTCCAGCACGGTGGGCAGCTCGCTCGCGAGGCGCCGCATGCGTCGGCGAGCCCGCCATTCGAGGAGCTGCTGCGGGGCCAGCGCCCCGGCTGCGGCGGCGATGAGCGGCAGGACGATCCGCGCCGCCGGCGGCAGCCCCGCGAGTCCGGGCGCGAGCACCACGGCCGCGACGGTCACCGCTCCGGCGCCGACCGCCGCGACCAGCTGCTGCATGCGCAGACGCGCGGGCGCCGTCGCGAGGCCCGCCTGGCGTGCGCGCCTGACGATCTGCGCGTCGTCGCCGAACACCAGGGCCACGGCGCGCAGCGTCGACTCCATCGCGGGCCCGAACAATCCGACGAGCACTGCCATCGGGTCGCTGCGCTCCCGGTGCACGATCGCATGCGCCTCGGGCGACACGTCGAGCACGTACGGGGCGACCCGCTGGAGAGCCCGGGGCCGGCTCCAGCTCGGCAGTGCCGCGAGCAGGCACCACAGTCCGATGCCGAGGCATGCGCCCAGGGCGACGGATGCCGCGCTCACGCGAGCCACCTCCCCTCGTCGGGGAGCCGACCGAGGCCGAGCATCAGCCGGTACGCGACCACGCTCACTCCGAGGCCGATCACGATCAGCGCCATGCCGGCGGGCGTGTTGTACGCGGCGATGGCCTCCGGGCGCGTCGAGAGGATCAGCAGGAGGAGCCACGGCGCGCACACCCCGAGTCGGGCGGCGTTGCGCACCCACCCCTGCCTGGCTGAGACCTCGGCGCGCAGCGCGGCATCCGACCGCAGGTACGCCGACAGCGCGCGCAGCGTCGAGGTCAGCTCGGTGCCGCCGATCTCCCGCGCCATGCGAAGGGTCTCGATGATGCGGTCGCCGACGGGGTCGGCGAGGGTCGCCTTCAGGCGGTCGAGGCTCGCGGAGAAGTTCGCGGTCTCGTGCCAGTCGCGGCGGAACTCGGCGAATGCGGCGCGCAGCGGAGCGGGTCCGACCTCGGCGAGTGCCGATACGGCGTCGGGCAACGACATGCCGGCCCGCACCGCCGAGACGAGGTGGTCGACGAGGTCGGGCCACGCCGACCGGTGGGCGGCACGACGGGCGACGAGGCGCTGCCGCACCAGCACCCAGGGCAGGGTGAGCGCGGCCGCGGCGATGGCACCGGCCAGCGCGACGACGCCGGAGATCGCCAGCACGGTCGTGCCGCCGACGCCCGCGAACACGATCGACATCACGACCAGCAGCGTGGGCGAGACCCCGGGGAGGCCGGCGGCGGCGAGGGTGCCGCGCACTCGCGGGGTGACGCCGACGCTCGTGGCCGGCGAGACCACGGCGCGCCGGGGCCAGAGCCAGGGCGAGGCGCAGAGCACGAGGCCGACCCCGAGCGCGCCGCCGAGGGCGACCGCGATCGCGGTCACGCCACGTCTCGCAGCGTGGCCTCGAGGTCGATGCCGGCGGCCTCGAACTTTCGCCGGTCCGGGGCGGCGCCGGGCAAGGCCCGGAGTCGTCCGCCGTCGCGCGCGAAGACCTGCTCCACGGCGACGCGTCCGGCGGCGTCCACGCCGGCGGGGTGCGCGATCTCCTCGACCTGCCGTGCCCCGTCGGCGCCGAGCCTCGTGTGCACCACCAAGTCGATGCAGGAGGAGACCGTGGGCACGACGAACGCGGCGTCGATGTTGCGACCGGCGAGCAGCGGAAGGGTGCAGAGCTTCAGCAGGGCATCCGCCGCACTGTTCGCGTGGATCGTGCACATGCCCGGCACGCCCGAGTTCAGCGCGATCAGCAGGTCGAGGCTCTCCGCCTCGCGCACCTCGCCGACGACGAGGCGGTCGGGGCGCATCCGCAGCGACTCCTTGACCAGCCGGCGCAGGGAGATCTCGCCGCCGCCCTCGAGGTTCGGCTGGCGGCACTGCAGCGCGACCACGTCACGCGCAGCGAGGTCGAGCTCGAAGGTCTCCTCGACCGTGACGATGCGCTCGGCGGGGCGCACGCAGCCCAGCAGCGCCCCGAGCATCGTCGTCTTGCCGCTGTGCGTCGGCCCCGAGACGAGGATGTTGAGGCCCGCACGCACGCTCGCATCGAGGAAGGCGGCCGCCTGCTCGGTGAGGCTTCCCGATGCGACGAGGTCATGCAGGTCGCGGACGCGACGGTGGAACTTGCGGATGTTGACGGCCCAGTGGCGACGCGTCACGTCGGGGATCGCGACGTGCAGGCGCGAGCCGTCGGGCAGGGACGCATCGACGAATGGCGAGCTCAGGTCGACCCGGCGGCCGGATGCCCGGAGCATCCGCTCGACCAGGTCGCGCACGTCCTGCTCGGTGAGCACCAGGGAAGTGAGCTCGCTGACGCCGTTGCGGGCGACGAACACGCGCGTCGGGCCGTTGATCCAGATCTCCTCGACGCTCTCGTCGTCGAGCAGCGGCTGGATCGCACCGAGACCGGTGAGGGCTGCGACGACCTCGCGCGCCGCCTCGCGCTCGTCGACGTCGGCGAGCCGGCCACGGGCGAGGAGCCCCTCGCTACGACGACGGATCTCGTCGCGCGCGTACCGTTCGGCCAGTGCCGCATCCTGCGACAGGTCCACGCCGTCGCGCAGCACGCGGGCCCGCACCTGCTCGGTGATCGTGCGGACCGCGTCGGACATGCGCAACAGTGTGGACGAGAGCGTCCGGGCGCGCCGGCGTTGTCCACACCGCGATGATCAGGCGGGCCCCGCCTAGACTGTCCACGCACTCGCGGGAGTGGTGAAATCGGTAGACACGCAGGATTTAGGTTCCTGTGCCTTCGGGCGTGTGGGTTCGAGTCCCACCTTCCGCACTCGATCGACGCGGGGCCGAGGGGTCAGTTCGACTCGGGCTCCGCAGCACGGTCACGAGCGAACGCGCGCAGCGCGGGCACCTTCGGCGCGTGCACCCAGAGACGCCCGCCGGCGTCGGGCGCCTCGGTACCCGCGACGAGGTAGGCGTCGGCACCGAGCGCGTCGAGCAGCGGCAGCAGGCCGCGCGACTTCGACTCGGTGAGGTGGCCGATGCGGCGACGGCGACCGTAGACGGCGACCAGGTGCGGGTGGTGTGCGGGGTCGCGCTCGCGCACCAGCAGGTACGAGTCGGCGGTGTGCGCGTCGACCTCGTCGTGGGGCACGTGGCGCTCGATCGCCGTGATGCGCAGGCGCATCGTCGGCAGGTAGCGCAGGTCGACGACGTGCTCGGGCTCGCCGAGCACCCGCACCGTGAGCGGCGGCAGGCCGCGCTCGGCGGCGTACTGCCGGGCGCGTTCGCGCGCCTCGCGCTCAACGTCGAGGTCGGCGACCCACGAGAGGAAGATCTCCGAGGTGGTCGGCACCTCGGCATTGATCGGCGCCTCGACGGGTTCGGGCGGCGCGGCCGCCTCGGGGCTCGCGTCCGGCTCGGTCTGCTGCGGGGTCGGCTTCGACCGCCCGAAGAGTCGCTCCACGAGGCTCATGGCGAAAACCTACCGGGCGCACGGGTCCGATCGCGGAATCACCACGCCGACTTGTGAGTCATCCTCGGGGCGGGCCCGCGGCGATGCGCGCCCGCGCGGCATCCGCCACCCGTTCCTCGGGCACCGACCAGTCGGCCTCGAGCCACCACGTCGCACCGGCGTCGGCCCACGGGCGCACGACCGCGGCGTCGGCCGCCGCGTCCGTGCCGGTCGTCACGCCCTCCTGCACCACGTCGAACGGACGGTCGGCGAGCCCCAACCGATCGCGCTCGGCACGCAGCCATGCGATCGCCTCGGCCGCGACCTCCGGCGTGTAGGCGGCCGCCTGCTGCTCGGCATCGACGACGGATGCCCCGGGCGGCGCGTAGTTCGGAATCCACCCGTCGTACCTCGCGACCCGGCGCATGGACTTCATGCGGGGCCAGACGCCGACCACCCAGGTGGGGATGCGCGGGCGCTGCACGGTCGCCGCCGGCAGCAGCGTCTCGGTGCGGGCGGCACGATAGTGCTGCCCGTCGTACTCGAACGGCTCGCCGCGCCAGAGGTGGTCGAGCATCTCGAGGCCCTCGTCGAGCAGTTCGGCGCGGGTGCGCCGGCCGGGGTCGTCCTCGAAGATCCAGAACCGCTGCTCGACCTCCTGCGGCACGCCGAGGCCCACCGACAGCACCGTGCGGCCGTGCGAGAGGGCGTCGACCGTCGCGGTCTGGCTCGCGAGCTCCCACGGCCGGCGGCGCGGCAGCGGGGTGAGCATCGTGCCGAGGCAGATGCGCTCAGTGCGCATCGCGGCGGCGGCGAGCACCGACCACGGGTCGGTCGCCCAGATGCCCTCCCAGACGAACATGCCGTCCCACCCGTGCTGCTCGATGAGCGGCGCGAGTTCGACGGCGAGGTTCGGGTCGGAGCCGGTGACGACGAAGCCGTAGCGCATGCGCAGAACGTACCGCGTGCCGCCCACAGGCATCCGTTCGGCCCTTGCGGGCCACCACCGCCCGCCGTAGGTTGGTTAGGTAACCCTAACCCCCACACGATCGGCCTCCCCATGACGAGCGACACCCTCACCGAAACGGCGCCGCTCGACGTGGCCGCGCTCATCCGCACGGCCTCGGCGGAGGACCACAAGGCGGCCGAGACGCGCGGGTTCGTGACCCGGCTCATGGCGGGCGAGCTCGACCTCGACGCCTACGCGCGCTACCTCGCGCAGCTCGCCTGGATCTACGAGGCGCTCGAGTCGTGGGAGCACCGCGCCGGCGACCCCGAGCTGTTCCAGCCCGAGCTCGACCGCATGCCCGCGATCGAGTCCGACCTGCTCGCCCTCGGCGTCCCCGACCGCCGCACCACGCACCCGGCGCTGCCCGCGACCGCCGCCTACGCGGCTCACCTGCGCGACATCGTCGGCCGCCACGACGTGGTCGAGTACCTCGCGCACCACTACACGCGCTACCTCGGCGACCTCTCGGGTGGGCAGGCCATCGCCGCGCTGATCGCGCGCCACTACGGCGCCACCCCCGACCAGCTCGCATTCGGGCGCTTCGACCGGCTCGAGGCGCCTGTGCCGTTCAAGCGCCGGTACCGCGAGGGCATCAACGAGCTGCGGCTGCCCGCGGCATCCGTCGACCGCCTCATCGCCGAGGTGCGCCGCTCGTTCGCGCTGAACAGCGCCGTGTTCGACGCGCTCGACGCCTGACCCGCACCCGGGGCGCCGGAACCCGCCGAGCCCCCTGAGTTGCCCCCTGTTCCGGGGGTTCTCCCCCCGTTTCGGGGTCCCCGGTCGCGGATAGAATTGTGCTCACGTTTTCCGACCGCCGCAGCCGCCGCGCGAGGCCTGCCGACGTCTGGAGTCCACCCCGATGAGCCCGACCGCGCTCCTGCCGTTCCTCGACCCGGAGACGATCATCGCCGCCGCGGGTCCGTGGGCACTGCTGGTCGTGTGCTTCATCGTCTTCGCCGAGACCGGCCTGCTCGTGGGCTTCCTCCTGCCGGGCGACACGCTGCTCATCATCGCCGGCCTGCTCACGCACACCTCGCTGGTGTTCGGCGTCGACATCTGGTGGGTGTGCCTCGCGATCGGCTTCGCCGCGTTCCTCGGGGGCGAGGTGGGCTACCTCATCGGGCACAAGTTCGGGCCGAGCGTCTTCGAGCGCAAGGAGTCCGGCATCTTCAGCGTGAAGAACGTCGAACGCACGAACGCGTTCTTCGAGCGGTTCGGCGCGATGGCCGTGATCCTCGCGCGCTTCGTGCCGATCGTGCGCACCTTCACGCCGGTCGCCGCGGGCGTCGGGCACATGAACTACCGCAAGTACACGCTCTACAACTTCATCGGCGCGGTCATCTGGGGCGTCGGGCTCACCTACGTCGGCTACGCGATCGCGTACATCCCGTGGGTGGCCGACTTCGTGCGCGAGTACATCGACCTGATCCTCATCGTCGCGGTCGGCGCCACCCTGCTCGTCACGCTGTTCCACTACTGGCAGTCGTCGCGCAAGGCGAAGCGCGCCGAGGCCGCGGGCGAGGACGTCATCACCGACGCGTTCGAGGCGCGCGAGCTCGTGCTCGACCAGGAGACGCTGGAGCACGGCGGCCACCACGAGCACCCGCACCACGACGACGACCGCCACGACTGACGAGCGGATGCCCCGGGGCATCCGTCACGGGTGCTGCGCGCGCTCCTGGTGCCCGGCGGGTTCGAGCTGGAACGTCGAGTGGTCGACGTCGAAGTGCTCCTCGAGGCATCCGCCGAGTTCCTCGAGCAGGGCGGATGCCCGGCCTTCGGCGAGCAGCTCGGGCTCGACCACGACGTGCGCCGTGAACACGTGCGACCCCGACGTGATGGCCCAGACGTGCACGTCGTGCACGTCGACCACGCCGGCCGTGCGCAGGATGTGCGTGCGGATCTCGGCGACCGACGTCTCCGCGGGCGCGGACTCGCTGAGCACCCGCATCACGTCGCGCAGCAGCACGAGCGCGCGCGGCACGATGAGCGCGGCGATCACGAGCGACGCGATCGCGTCGGCCGCGCCGAAGCCGGTCAGCAGGATCACGCCGGCCGCGACGATCACGGCGATCGAGCCGAGCGTGTCGCCCAGCACCTCGAGGTAGGCGCCGCGCATGTTGATCGACGTCTTCGCGCCCGACCGCAGCACGAGCAGCGCGGCGAGGTTCGCCACCAGGCCGATCGCGGCGACGACGAGCATCGCCACGCCCTGCGGCTCGGCGGCGTCCGCGCGCACCAGGCGCCCGATCGCCTCGACCGTGACCGACGCGGCGATCACGAGCAGGATGATCGAGTTCAGCAACGCCGCGAACACCTCGACGCGCTGGTACCCGTAGGTCTGCCGATCGGTCGCGGGCCTGCCGGCGACCACCACCGCGACGAGCGCGATGATCAGCCCGATGAGGTCAGAGAGCATGTGGCCCGCGTCGGCGAGCAGCGCGAGCGAGCCGCTGATCAGCGCGCCGACGACCTCGAGCACGAGCACGGACGCGACGATCGCGATCGCGATGCCCAGCCGGGTGCGATTCGCGTGGCGCGCGTGGTCGTGATCGTGTCCCATCACCCTCAGCGTAGGTGGGCGACGGATGCCCCAGAGACCGCCCGCCCAATCAGGAACGATTCGCGTTCTCAGCTGTGCCGACGCGGCTCCCGCCCCGGTTCGGCCAGTCTGCGTCGTTGCGGCCAGTCGTGCAGGGCTGGCCGCGACGACGCAGACTGGCCATAGCGACGGGAGGCACGCGCGGATGCTGGGTGCCGCGGCTAGCGGGAGGCGGCCACCCGCTCCAGCTCGGGCAGCAGCGCGGCGAAGGCGCGCGCCCGGTGGCTCTCGGCGTTCTTCTGCGCAGGCGTCAGCTCGGCGGCGGTCACGTCGTGGCCGTCGGGCACGAAGATGGGGTCGTAGCCGAAGCCGTGGGCGCCGGATGCCTCGGTCGCGAGCCGCCCCGGCCACACGCCGACCGCGGCGAACTCCTCGGCCTGGCCCGCCGACGGCGGCACGACCAGCGCGATCGTGCAGTGGAACGCCGCCCGCCGCTTCGCCGGGTCGGTCAGGTCGGCGAGCTGCGCGAGCAGCAGGTCGAGGTTCGCGAGCGCACCCGCATCCGGCCCGGCCCAGCGCGCCGAGAAGATGCCGGGCGACCCGCCCATCACGTCGACCGCGATGCCCGAGTCGTCGGCGAGCGCGATGCGCCCGGTGTGCACGGCGGCCGTGCGCGCCTTGATGAACGCGTTCTCGGCGAAGCTCGTGCCGTCCTCCACGGGCTCCGGCCCGTCGTAGCCCAGCACGGTGACGCCGGGCATCCGCTCGCCGATGATGCGCTGGAACTCCTCGACCTTGTGCGCGTTGTGCGTCGCGAGCACGATCTCCATCGTCGGCCTCGAAGCTAGGCCTGCGCCGCGGCGAGCACCGCGCGCTGGATCTCGGTGAGCTCGCGCGTGCCGGCGAGCGCCAGGTCGAGCAGGGCGTCGAGCTCGGCGCGGTCGAACGGCGCGCCCTCGGCGGTGCCCTGCACCTCGACGAACGCGCCCGCGCCCGTCGCGACGACGTTCATGTCGGTCTCGGCGCGCACGTCCTCGACATAGGCGAGGTCGAGCATGGGCGTGCCGTCGATGATGCCGACCGAGATCGCCGACACCGAGTCGGTGAGCGGCACGGCCTTCTTGCCGATGAACTGGTGCTCGCGACCCCACTCGAGCGCGTCGGCGAGCGCCACGTACGCGCCGGTGATGGCCGCGGTGCGCGTGCCGCCGTCGGCCTGCAGCACGTCGCAGTCGAGCACGACCGTGTTCTCGCCGAGCGCCTTCATGTCGACGACCGAGCGGAGGCTCCGGCCGATCAGGCGCGAGATCTCGTGCGTGCGCCCGCCGATCTTGCCCTTGACCGCCTCGCGGTCGTTGCGCGAGTTCGTCGAGCGCGGCAGCATCGCGTACTCGGCGGTGACCCAGCCCTTGCCCTTGCCGGTGAGCCAGCGCGGCACGCCGTTGGTGAACGAGGCGGTGCAGAGCACCTTGGTGCGGCCGAACGAGATGAGCGCCGAGCCCTCGGCGTGCTCGCTCCAGCCGCGCTCGATCGTCACGTCGCGCAGGTCCGCGGGCGTGCGGCCGTCGGCCCTCAGGAGGTCGGGCTGGTCGGTCATGGTGTTCCCTTCGGTGGAGCGGATGCTGCGCGGTCAGCGCTGGATCGGGATGGTGCCGGTGTGCACCAGGTCGACGTGCTGGATCTCGGGGCCCATGAGCCGGTGCGCGAGCCCGAGGAACTCCTCCTCGCTGCGGCCGGTGGCCTCGTAGCGGTAGGTCGGCGGCGCGCCGGCGGTGCGTTCGAGCCCCGTCGAGACGAGCACGCGGTACACGTCGTTCGCGGTCTCGACGTCGCTGGAGACGAGCGTGACCTGGTCGCCCATCACGTACTGGATCGCGCCCTTGAGGAACGGGTAGTGGGTGCAGCCGAGCACGAGGGTATCGACGGATGCCTCGCGCAGCGGAGCCAGGTACTCCTCGGCGACCGCGAGCAGCTCGGGCCCGGTCGTCACGCCCGCCTCGACGAACTCGACGAACCGCGGGCAGGCGCGCGTGCGCAGGTCGAGGTGCGGGGCGGCGGCGAACGCGTCCTCGTAGGCGCGGGAGTTCACGGTGCCCGCGGTACCGATGACGCCGACGCGACCCGAGCGAGTGGCGGCGACCGCGCGCCGCACGGCGGGCTGGATCACCTCGACGACCGGCACCTCGTAGCGCTCGCGCGCGTCGCGCAGCATGGCGGCGGATGCGGTGTTGCAGGCGATCACGAGCATCTTGACGCCCTGCGCGACGAGGTCGTCGAGCACGGCGAGCGCATACTCGCGCACGTCGGCGATGCGCTTGGGCCCGTAGGGCGAGTGCTCGAGGTCGCCGATGTAGAGGATCGACTCGTTCGGGAGCTGGTCCTTGACCGCGCGGGCCACGGTGAGCCCGCCGACTCCTGAGTCGAAGATCCCGATCGGCGCGTCCGTCACGGTCTCCAAGCCTAGATCAGCCGGGAGCCCCGTATGCCGCCCGGACGGCGCGGGCGAGCCGGCCGGCGGCGTCGTGCGGGTGCGCGCGCAGCCAGGCGAGCCGCACGTCGAGCGTGGGCGCGTCGGAGATGGGCACGAACGCGACGCCCGGCCGCGGGTAGTGCTCGGCGGTCGCCTCGGCGGTCACGCCGACCGCCTCGCCCGCGGCGATGAGGTCGAGCCACGACTCGACGTCGTCCGTCTCGACGGTGGTCGGCGCGACGAGGCCCGCATCGGTCCAGAGCGAGCGCCGGGTCGTGCCGTTGTGCGGGTCGATCGCGAGCGTCTCGGCGGTGAGGTCGGCGAGCGTGACGGATGCCCGGAAGGCCAGCGCGTGGTCGACCGGCAGCGCAACCACCCGGCGCTCGGTGCCGACGACCTCCGACCGGAGGTCGCGGCGCTCGAGCGGCCCGCGCACGACCGCGAGGTCGATGCGCCCCTCGGCGAGCGCGAGCTCGGCGCGGCTCACCCGCACGAGGCGCAGCCTGGCGTCGGCGTGCGCGCGGTTCCACTCGCGCAGCACGGGCGTGGTGTGCGCGCCGAGCGCCGCCCACGCGTACCCGACGCGGATCGTCGTGGCCTCGCCCCGGAGCCCGGCGACCGCGCGGTCGAGCTCGCCCACGATCCGCCGGGCCACCACCAGGAACGCCTCACCGGCGTCGGTCGGCTCGACCCGCCTCGTCGTGCGGTGCAGCAGCGGCACGCCGAGCTCGTGCTCGAGGGCCGCCACGGTGCGCGAGACCGCCGCCTGCGAGAGCCCGAGCTCGTCCGCCGCATCGGTGAACGAGCGCTCCTCGTCGACCGCGATGAGCGCGCGCAGGTGGCGCAGTTCCACGTCCATGCGTTGAGCGTATCAATCGGCGTCGATTGCATTTCCGGGACGCGACAATGCGACCTAGCGTGAGCGACATGAACCAGGAACGTGTCGCGGCCGCCGCATCCGTCGGCGGGGCGTGCTCGGTGCAGGTCGGCGCCGCCCTCGGGGCGACCGTCTTCCCGCTCATCGGGCCCGCGGGCGTGGTCGCGCTGCGACAGGCCGTGGCCGCCACCGCGCTGCTGGCGATCGCGCGACCGAACCCGCGGCGGCTGACGTTCCGGGCGATCCGGCCCGCCGTGCTGCTCGGCCTCGCGCTCGTCGTCATGAACTGGGCCCTCTACGGCGCGGTCGAGCGCCTCGGCCTGGGCCTCGCCGTCACGCTCGAGTTCCTCGGCCCGCTGACGCTCGCGCTCGTCGGCTCGCGGCGGCGCTTGGATCTCGGCGCCGCCGCGCTCGCGGGCACCGGCGTCGTGCTGCTCACCGGCACCGTGCCGGGCATCGACCTCACCGGCGTCGCGCTCGGCCTGCTCGCCGCCGGCGCGTGGGCGGCGTACATCGTGCTGAACCAGCGCGTCGGCGCGCGCCTGCCGGGCGTGCAGGGCACCGCAGTCGCGAGCCTCGTCGCGGCCGTGCTCACCGCTCCCCTGCTCGTCTTCGCCCTCGCCGGACTCGATCCGCGCGTGCTCGGGCACGTGCTGCTGATCGGCCTGGCCGCGGGCATCCTCTCGTCGGCGCTGCCGTACTCGATCGACCTCAACGTGCTGCGCGTGCTGCCCCGCAACATCTTCGGCGTGCTCCAGAGCGTGCAGCCCGCGGCCGCGGCGCTCGCGGGCTTCGTGGTGCTCGGGCAGGCGCTCAGCGCCTGGCAGCTCACCGGGCTCGCGCTCATCTCGGTCGGCAACGTCGTCGCGGTCGGGCGCCCCGCCCGCGGCGCGGGCCCCGCCGAGGCCGCCGCGAGCGCGTAGCCCGCTGCTCGGGCCCGCCGGGCACGGCGCTAGGCTCGCACTCGTGACCGGATCCGCCGCGCTCCTCACCGACCGCTACGAGCTCACGATGGTCGACGCCGCTCTGCAGTCGGGCACGGCCGAACGCGAGAGCGTCTTCGAGGCCTTCGCCCGCCGGCTGCCCGAGGGCCGCCGCTACGGCGTCGTCGCGGGCACCGGGCGGATGCTGCAGCTCATCACCGAGTACCGCTTCGACGACCCCGAGCTCGAGTGGCTGCGCGCCAACGAGGTCGTGCGCCCCGCCACCCTCGACTGGCTCGCCGACTACCGCTTCTCGGGCGACATCTGGGGCTACCGCGAAGGCGAGGCGTACTTCCCCGGCTCGCCGCTCGTGACGGTGCAGGGCTCGTTCGCCGAGGCCGTCGTGCTCGAGACGCTCATCCTGAGCGTGCTGAACTACGACTCGGCCGTGGCGAGCGCCGCCGCGCGCATGTCGTCGGTCGCGCTCGGTCGTCCGCTCGCCGAGATGGGCTCGCGCCGCACCAACGAGCGCTCGGCCATCGCCGCCGCGCGCGCCGCGTACATCGCGGGCTTCGACGCGACGAGCAACCTCGAGGCCGGCCGCACCTGGGGCGTGCCGACCATGGGCACCGCCGCGCACGCGTTCACGCTGCTGCACGACAGCGAGGCCGACGCGTTCCGCGCCCAGGTCGAGGCCATGGGCCCGGACACCACGCTGCTCGTCGACACCTACGACATCGAGCGGGGCGTCGCGACCGCTATCGAGGTGGCCGGCACCGGATTGGGCGCGGTGCGCATCGACTCGGGCGACCTCCCGACGGTCGTCGCCGACGTGCGCCGCCAGCTCGACGAGCTCGGTGCCGTCGACACGAGGATCACCGTCACGAGCGACCTCGACGAGTTCCTCATCGCCGCGCTCTCGGGGTCGCCGGTCGACGCGTTCGGCGTCGGTACCCGGGTCGCGACCGGCTCGGGGCATCCGGCCGCCGGCATGGTCTACAAGCTCGTCGCCCGCCGCGACGACGCCGGCGCGTGGGTCGACGTGGCGAAGTCGAGCGCGCAGAAGGTGAGCGTCGGCGGGCGCAAGCACGCGGTCCGCCGCCTCGACGGGACCCGCACCGCGCGCGAGGAGGTCGTGATCGTCGACGCGGGCGAGGCCGCGCCGGGTGAGTCAGGGGCGGATGCCGCCGAGGCGACGGAGGCCGCGGGCCGGTCGCAGACCGAGCGCGACCTGGTCGTGCCGCTCATGCGGGCGGGCGTGCCCGACGAGCGCTGGCTCGGGCCCGACGGCACACGACTCGCGCGGGAGCAGCGCGCGGCGGCGATGCAGGAGCTGCCGATCGAGGCGTTCCGGCTGGGCGCGGGCGAGGCCGCGATCCCGACGACGTACCGCTGAGCGCGGCGCCGGCGACGAGGAGGGAAGTCGCTACTCGGACTTCATCTTCTCGTAGATCTCCTTGCAGGTCGGGCAGACCGGGAACTTCTCCGGGTCGCGACCCGGCGTCCACTTCTTGCCGCAGAGCGCCTTGACCGGCTTGCCGGTGATGGCCGACTCGAGGATCTTGTCCTTCTTGACGTAGTGCGAGAACCGTTCGTGGTCGCCCGGCTCGATCGCCTCCTCCTCGAGGAGCTTCTCGAGCTCGCGGTCGAGCACGGACGTGCTGCCGCCGGAGCTGTCGGGGTCGGCGATGCTGGCGCGGACGTCGTGGACCATGACCGCGATTCTACGCCCGCTGGGCGGCCGCGAGGATCTCCGGTCCACGACGGCTGAACACCGCGCCCCCGATCAGCACGCCCGCGACGAGCACGGCCGAGCCGATGAGGAGGCCCGCCCACAGCGCGGACTCGAACCAGATGTCGAGGCCCGACATTCCCCGCAGCATGAACAGGATCGCCGGCAGCGCGAACACCACCGACGCGAGCATCGTGATGGCCTGCACGAACGCGGCGATGCTCGACGACGACTGGGGCGCCTGGAACGGGCTGTCGCCGGGCTTCACGGCGGGGTACGGGAACCGGGCCGAGACGATGCTGCCGATGCCGAGCGCGCTGCCGAGGAGGCATCCGCTCACCCCGACGATCGCCGGGAGGATCGCGAGGTCGCCGTAGAACATGGCACTGATCGGCGCGCCGATCGCGATCACGACGACTCCGACCAGGAACACCGGCAGGAGCCGGCCGATGCGGTCGGCCGTGCCGCGGACGCCCGAGGTGACGTGCATCCAGACCGCGGTCGAGTCCAGGGCGGTGTCGTTGTGCACCGTCCAGGCGAGGAACAGCGACACCATCGGCACCGGGATGAGCGCGAGCAGCGACGGATCGACGCCGGCGATGCCGAGCGGCACGACGACGAGCACGGGTGCGACCGGCAGGATCAGGTACGACGCCCAGTACCTGGCGTCGCGGAAGATGTAGGTGAGCGTGCGCGCCGCGACGACCGAGGTCGGCGTGCCCAGCAGCACGTCGAACCAGCCGAGCCCCCGGTAGGAGCGGGCGGATGCCTCGCGACCCGGCGTGACCAGCATGCGCGCGACGAGCCACTCCCACGCGTACCAGAGCCCGACGACCGTGCCGCCGGCGATCAGCAGCTTCAGCAGCGCGAACCAGACCTGGCCCGACGCGGCGTCGCCGGGGACCGCCCAGACCGCGCCGAGCGGGGTCCAGCCGAGCACGGCGGCGAGCTGCTCGAGCACGCGCAGGCCCGAACGCGCCCAGTCGATGGTGAGCAGCGACAGCAGGGCGGGCGCCGAGAGCACCGCGAGCACGATGCCGAGCACGCCGAGCGCCTCGCGCGAGCGGCGGGTCGACAGCGCGAACGCGCCGATCGACGTCGCCACGCGCGCGAGCAGCACGCAGGTGGCGAACGCGATGGCCGCGGAGATGATCGCCAGCAGGGTGACCCAGAACCCGCGGCTCCAGGTGATGACGGTGCCCACGAGCCCGATGCCGAGCACGACCGTCGGGATGCCGACCATGGCCGCGACCGCCAGCCCGGCGGCGAGGGTGCGGTCGGGCATGCCGAGCAGCGCGAAGCGGCGCGGGTCCATGCTGTCGTCGACGCCGAGGATGAGCGGCACGATGATGAAGCCCGCGACGATCACCGACCCGGCCACGACGAGCACGTCGCGGATGAGGCCCGTGTCGGGCGCGAGCCGCAGCCCCGCGAGGATCGTGGTGATCAGCAGCGAGACGCCGATGCCGTAGGCGATGCCCAGCGTGATGCCGACGACCTGCCAGGCCGAGCGGCGGAACATGTTCGCCAGCAGCAGCAGCTTCAGTCGGACGAGCTGTGCAACCACTCGAGCCCCTCCGCGGCCTTGCGCCCACCCGCGAGGTCGACGAAACGGTCCTCGAGCGTGCGCCCGTCGCGCACCTCGTCCATGGTGCCCTCGGCGAGCACCTTGCCGCCGACGATGACGGCCACGCTGTCGCAGGCCCGCTCGATGAGGTCCATGCCGTGGCTCGAGATGATCACCGTGCCGCCGCGGTCGGCGAACCGCTGCAGGATGTCGCTGATGTTCGCCGTCGACACCGGGTCGACCGACTCGAACGGCTCGTCGAGCACCAGCACGCGCGGCGAGTGGATCATGGATGCCGCGAGCGCGACCTTCTTGGTCATGCCGGCGCTGTAGTCGGCGACGAGGCGGTCGAGTGCCTCCTCGATGCCGAACGCCGCCGCCAGGTCGGCGGAGCGCTGGCGCACCGTCTTGGGGTTCATGCCGCGCAGCACGCCCGCGTAGTAGAGGAGCTGGCTGCCGGTGAGCCGGTCGAACACGCGCAGCCGGTCGGGCAGCACGCCGAGCGCCTGCTTGGCACGGCGCGGGTCCTTCCACACGTCGATGCCGTGCACCTTCACCGTGCCCGCGTCGGGCCGCAGCAGCCCCGAGATGATCGACAGGGTGGTCGTCTTGCCGGCGCCGTTGGGGCCGACGATGCCGTAGAAGGAGCCGGCGCGCACGTCGAGGCTGACGTCCTGCACGGCGACGGTCGACCCGTAGCGCTTGCCGAGCCCCGAGAGCGAGAGCACGACCGGGGCGTCCGGGCCGGGCCCGGGGCGTGCGGGGCGGATGCGCGTGCCGCGCTGGAACCGGCGCATGCGGCGCTGCGACTTCGTGCGCCGCACGGGCGCGGGCTCGGGCTCCGCCTCGGGCGCGATCGCGAAGTCGACGGCGAACTCCGACTCGAGCTCGTCGACGCCCGGGGCGTCGACGCCGGTCTCGGCCGTCTCGATCGAGCCCTCGGGGTCCTCGTCCTCGAGCTCGTCCTCCGCCTCGGGTGCGGCGTCCGCTTCGGGCTCGAGGTCGGCGTCGTCGTCCTCGTCGACGAGCAGCACGGCCTCCTCGGGCGGGAGCGTGCGCTCGGCGGCATCCGTCATCGTCTGGTCCTCGATCTCCTCGACCGCGAGCTCCTCCACCGGGGCCTCGCCGCCCATGGGGTCGGGTTCGGTGCGCGAGCCGCCGACGACCGTGGCGGCGGCGACCTTCGCCTGGCGCCGGCGCTCGGCGATGGCGGTGGTGGTTCCGCTGCGCGAGGACTTGGCGTCGGCCGCGGCCTGCGAGCGCGTGCGCGACTTGTCGGCGGTGGTGCGACGCGCCGCCTCGCCGCGCGCGCCGGCGGCCTGGCCCGACGCGGAGCGCGACGCGGACGAGCGCTTCGACCCATTACGGCCAGCGCCAGCGGCCGACGCGCCCTCGTCGGGCCCGTCGGTGCGTTCTCCGTCATCCCGGAACGGCGGCACGGGTGTCACCATCCCAACCTAGCAAGCCACCCGAGACTCGCGCGCGTGTGCCATGCATTCCCCCCGAAGCTCAGTCGCGGCGCTTCCGGGCCACGGTACACGAAGCGTGTCACAATCTGAGCACGGAGTGTCAACCCCACGGCACGGTTCAGGTGGTTCGGGTATTCTGACCCCGGCATAACGGTGTGTCCAGATGTGAACTTCCGGATGAACGGCAGGGAAACGACTCGACACGAGGCTGAGCAGGATCGTCGATCGTCTCCCCCGCTGCATCCGCCACCACAGCAAGGAGATGCAGTGAGCACCCAGATCGTGATCCTCGCGGCGGGGATGGGCAGCCGACTCGGTCGGACCCTCCCGAAGCCGCTGACCCCGTTGAGCGACGGCCGCACCATCATGCAGCAGCAGTTCGACAACATCCACCACGCCTTCGGCAACGCCGCGGGCGTGACGATCGTCGTCGGCTACAAGCTCGAGCACATCATCGAGTCGTTCCCCGAGGCCTCGTTCGTCTACAACGAGGAGTACGACCAGACGAACACGTCGAAGAGCCTGCTGCGCGCGCTGCGCGCCTCGCAGTCGGGCGGCGTGCTCTGGATGAACGGCGACGTCGTCTACGACCCGCGCGTGCTCGACCGGGCCGTCGGCCTCATCGCGCGCGAGCAGTCGTTCGTGACGGTCAACACCTCGAAGGTCTCCGACGAGGAGGTCAAGTACACGACCGGCGCCGAGGGCTACATCGAGCAGCTCTCGAAGCAGGTGCGGGGCGGCCTCGGCGAGGCGGTCGGCATCAACTACATCGCCGCGCACGACAAGGCGGCGCTGGTGCGACGTCTGCAGCAGGTCGACGACCAGGACTACTTTGAGCGCGGCCTCGAGCTGGCGATCGCCCACGACGCCGTGCTCGTCGAGCCGCTCGACATCTCCGACCTGTATGCGGTCGAGATCGACTTCGCGGAAGACCTGGAGCGCGCGAACCACTTCGTGTGACCTCGCGACTCGTGAACGCCGGCGTCCCTCGGGGCGCCGGCGTTCCGCATTCCCGGCGCTGCGCCGGGCGCGATCAGCCGGTGCGCTGTCGGGACGACCGCGCGACGCCCGCGCGCTCGAGCGCGGCGGCGATGAGCCGGCCCAGCCAGGTGAACACCACGGGACTCAGCACGTACAGCGGCAGCGCCACCGCCCAGACTGCCGGCGCGTAGTACTCCGCGCCCAGCGCGACGAAGACGGCGACCCCCAGCACCACGCCTGAGCCGCCCGCGGCGAGGTAGTAGAGCCACGCCGACCACTTCCGGTAGCGCGTGAGGAGGAACGGCAGCTCGAGCAGCACACCGACGAGCAGGCCGGTGCCGAGGTAGCGCAGCAGCCACTGCGGGGCGAAGGCGGATGCCACGAGGCCGGCGATCAGCCCGGTGAGCACCGCGGTGCCGGGCCGGCGCAGCAGGGCGAGCCCGACGGCGCTCGGCAGGAAGTGGGTGCCGATCGTGACGCCGTAGAGCACCGGCGCGATGACCGCGATCAGCCCGGCGAGGTAGCCGGCGCCCGCGGCGAAGAGGCCGCCGCCCACGCCGATCGCCGCGCAGCTCAGGATGACCCGCGTACTGACCCGATCCACCGAATGGCCTCCACGTTCTCGTTGCTCTCAACCTACCGCCGCGGGGCGCGGAAGCCCGCATCGGGCGCCGCCACGGCGGCCCGCGGACCGTCGCGGCCGGACGAGGCCGCGCCGACCTCTACGATGAGTGTCGTGACCAGCTACGCCGAGGCGCACCCGTATGCGCGGACTCCCTGGTCACGCTACCGCCACGCACTGTGGCTGCTGACCACGCGCGACCTCAAGGTGCGCTACTCCACGTCGGCGCTGGGGTACCTCTGGTCGATCCTCGACCCGCTCGTGATGGCGGCGATCTACTGGTTCGTCTTCACCGTCGTCTTCCAGCGCCTGGTCGGCACCGAGCCGTACATCGTCTTCCTGCTCGCCGCGCTGCTGCCGTGGATGTGGTTCACCGGGTCGGTGTCCGACTCCACTCGCGCATTCCTGAAGGACGCCAAGCTCGTGCGCTCGACCAAGCTGCCGCGCACGGTCTGGGTGACCCGCATCGCGCTGTCGAAGGGCATCGAGTTCCTCCTCGCGATCCCGGTGCTGGCGTTCTTCGCGATCGCCTTCGGCGCCGAGGCGCACTGGGAGCTGCTGCTGTTCCCGCTCGCGATCCTGCTCCAGGCGACGCTGGTGGTGGGCCTCGGGCTCATCGTGGCGCCGCTCGTGGTGTTCTTCCGCGACTTCGAGCGCGCGGTGAAGCTCGTGCTGCGCTTCCTCTTCTACGCGTCGCCGATCGTCTACGGCACGTCCAACCTGCCCGAGTCGCTCCAGCCGTGGGCCGCGTTCAATCCGCTCACCGGCATCTTCGGGCTCTACCGCGCGGGGTTCTTCCCGTCTGAGCTCGACTGGTTCGCGGTCGCCGTCTCGGCCGCGATGTCGCTCGGCTTCCTCGCCATCGGCATCTGGGTGTTCCGCCGCACCGAGCGCGCCGTGCTGAAGGAGATCTGATGACGGATGCCACGACCCAGGCGCCCGCCGGCCACGGCGGAGCGATCCGCGTCGACGACGTCGGCATCCGGTTCCGCCGCAACCGCCGCGGCCGCCGCTCGTTCAAGGACCTGCTGGCCGGCCGTTCCCGCCGCTCGCGCCCAGACGAGTTCTGGGCGCTGCGCAACGTCACGGTCGAGGTGCGGCCCGGTGAGGCGATCGGCGTGGTCGGCCGCAACGGCCAGGGCAAGTCGACGCTGCTGAAGCTGGTCGCCGGCGTCATGCTGCCCGACGAGGGCGCGGTCACCGTCGACGGCGGCGTCGCACCGCTGATCGAGATCACCGGCGGCTTCGTCGACGACCTCACCGTGCGCGACAACATCATGCTGACCGCCGGCCTGCACGGCATGCGCCGCGACCTCATCGAGGAGCGCTTCGACGGCATCGTCGACTTCGCCGAGATCGGCGACTTCCTCGACACCCCCTACAAGCACCTCTCGAGCGGCATGAAGGTGCGCGTCGCGTTCTCGGTCATCTCGCAGCTCGAAGAGCCGGTGATCCTCGTCGACGAGGTGCTCGCGGTCGGCGACAAGGCGTTCCGAGAGAAGTGCTACCGCCGCATCGAGGAGATGCTCGCCGGCGGCCGCACCCTGTTCTTCGTCTCGCACAACGAGCGCGACCTGCGCCGGTTCTGCGTGCGCGGCCTGTACCTCGACAAGGGCGCGCTCGTGCTCGACGGCCCGATCGACGCGGTGCTCGAGCGCTACAACGCCGACTCCGGCAAGCGGTAGCCCGCGCCCGGGCCGCCGCGCCCGGGTGGCGCAACCCCCTCGGCATCGCGACGGGGCCGACGTAGGATGGCGCCGATGGCCGAGCCCGTGTACAGGATCACCACGATGGGGTCGGATGCGCCGAGCCTGCCGCATCCGCAGCCCCACGAGCCCACGCAGTCGGCGACGTTCCGTCCCGCAGGGCACGACGATCCGGGCGATGCCGGGGGCACGCACGAGGAGCCGCCCCGCGACGCGGCCGACGAGCCGTCGCCCATGCTGCTGCGCACCATCGACCGCGTGCTGGCGGTGCAGCGCCCGATCGTGCTGGCGCACCTGCGGGGCATCCGTCGCCGTTCGCCGCACGCGAGCCCCGACCAGCTCGTGCGGATCCTCGAGCGCCGCTACCTCGCCGCGATCACGACCGGAGGTGCCGCCGTCGGCGCGACTGCGGTCATCCCCGCGATCTCCACGCCGGTGACGCTCGCGCTGTCGGGCGTCGAGACGGCCGG
This sequence comes from Agromyces rhizosphaerae, assembly GCF_027925245.1. NCBI lineage: Bacteria > Bacillati > Actinomycetota > Actinomycetes > Micrococcales > Microbacteriaceae > Agromyces > Agromyces rhizosphaerae. The sequence goes on along the minus strand of NZ_BSDP01000001.1, from coordinate 2,882,489 downwards.
CTTCCTCGAGGCGACCGCGCTGTTCGCGCAGTCCGTCGCCGAGGTGCACGGCATCGCGGTCGACAACCCCGACCGGGCCCGGGCCCTCGTCATGACGCTCATGCTCGGCCGCGAGGGCAGCGACCTGATCCGCCAGTTCGCCGGCCAGGCGACCGGCTCCGGCGTCGACCGCAACGCCTACTGGGGCGAGCTCATCACGAACAGCCTGCCGAAGGCGGTCATGTCGACCGTCGTCGACCGGCTGCGCCACACCTTCATCAAGCAGTTCGCGGCGCGCGGCGGTGCGAGCGTCATCGGCAAGGCGATCCCGTTCGGCATCGGCGCCGTGATCGGCGGCGCCGGCAACCACGTGCTGGGCCGCCGCGTGCTGCAGCAGTCGCGGCTCGCGTTCGGCCCGCCGCCCGCGCTCGTGCCCTCGGTCATCGAGCCGACGATCCGCGAGGCCCAAGTGACGGATGCATCGGGCGGGCGCCTGCGCCGCATCGGATCCGCCGCGGCGGGCGGCGTGACGCGCGCGGCGCGCTCCGCCGGACGCATCGTGCCCGGCCGGCGTCGCCGCGAGGCCGGTGACGACATCGCCGAGGCCTCGTCACCCGTCGAGTAGACCCGAGCAGCCGATCAGTTGAGATCGGGCAGTTGAGATCGGGCGATTGCCCGCCGTACCCGGGGCCAGTAACGTTCGTGCGATGGGGTTCGAGGAGGATGTCGCCGCGCTCGCGGCGATGCACGCAGAGCGCGAGGCGAAGAGCCGTCGCGAGAGCGAAGAGCGACACGCGCACGCGATGGAGACACTTCGCGGGTTCGTGGAATTCGCCAGAACGCATGGTGTCCCGACAGTCCCGGTCTACGCCTTCCGGCGAACCGAGGTACGCGGCGTATTCAGCCGCGACCTGCACCACTATCACCCACCGGTCGACGGCTGGGTGTTCGCGGATCTGGGTCAAGAGTCCCTGGACCGGGCCGTGCTCACCGCGAACGTCGAGATCGCCAGCAACCCCGACCTGACCTTGGTCACGCCGGGCAGCCGACTCACGGCTGAGGGAGAGAAGCATCTGGGCCTCCCGGTCATGGGCCCGTTCGTCGTCACGAGGCGACTCGTCCCCGCGAGTGCGGACACGTATGTTCGCGACCAGCTCGTGGTACGGACTCGCGAGGTCGCCGCCCGATTCCTCGGCGGTTGGCGCCCCAGCCCCATGCACCTCTGACCGATCGTCGGGGCCCGCTCGTGCGAGGAGACGCTAGAGCTCGGTGCCGAGCTCCTCGGCCTCGGAGTCGTGCTCGTCGATCTCGGGGTCGCCCTCGTGGATCTTCGCGTACCGCTCCCACTCGTCCATGAGGTGCTGCACGGCGGCGTGGAAGCGCGCGGTCGTCGCACCCGGCGTCGTGTCGCCGAAGTAGCGCTCGACCCAGTACGCGAGGCGCGCGAGCGAGTCGTCGTCGTGCTCGACCTGGTCGATGCGCTCGACGACGTTCGCCGCGTCGGCCGCGGTGAGCCACTCGCACGCGGCGAGGTAGCCGCCGGTGTCGACCTCGGCGTCGGGGTTCAGCGGACGGGTGACCATGAGCGGCTTTCCCGCAGCGAGCCGGTCGTAGACCATCGCGGAGATGTCGACGATCGCCATGTCGGCGGCGGCGAGCTGCCAGCCGAGCTCGGCGCCCGTGTCGTGCACGTGCTGCGCAGAGGCATCCGCCTGGTTCGCCTCCTCGATCATGCGCACGATCTCGGTGTTCGCGGCGCCGTAGGCGTGGTCGACGACCCCCGAGCGCGGGTGCGGGCGGTAGATCACGCGGTGGCGGCCCGTGGCGAGCAGCGCGCGCACGAGGGTCACGCCGTGCGAGGCGATCGAGCCGTACGCGGCCGCGGCCCGGTCGCCCTCCCAGGTGGGGGCGTAGAGCACCACCTCGCGGTCGTCGGGCGTGTACGGCAGCTCGCCCGAGTAGTGATCGGCCTGCGGGCGCCCGATCGGGATGGCCCGCTTGTCGAAGTCGAAGTCCCAGAGCACCTTGTCGAGGCGGGCGCGCGCCGCATCGCCGGCGATGAGCGCGTAGTCGTACGCCTTGAACTGGTTCGTCGTCATGTACATCTTGTCGGACTCGCCGTGGTTGATGAACACGTGCCAGCGGCGCCCGTAACGCATCATCTGGAAGTTGCGGGTGTTCTGGTTCACGTAGAACACGACGCGGATCGGCTGGTCGTGGATGAGCTTCTCGAGGTCGACGACGGTGCGCACGTACGCGACCGGCACGGGCGACTCCTCGAGCAGCCGGGTCGCCGCCGTGGCGTTGCGGCTCAGGATCACGACCGGCCAGGTCTTCGCGAGCTCGGCGAGCGGCTTGTACCACTGGCGCAGCTGGTACAGGTTGACGTCGCCGTCGGCGAAGTAGACGCCGATGACGTACTGCTGCGGCTCGAGCGGCGGGGTCTCGACGAGCTTCTTGCGCACCGCCGTCTGCCCGCGGCGCGCAGCCCACAGGTCGCGCGCCACCTTCGCGGCGAGCCGCACGTCACGTCCGATTCTCACCGCCCAAGGCTACCCGGCGGCAGGTCACAGCTCGCCGAGAGCGGTGCCCGTGCGGGCGTCGGTAGCGAATCGTTAGACGACGGGTGGGCGGCCGGCCAGCGTCATCCGCCACACGGTCCTCCAGCGCATCGGGCGCCGCTCGCCGGGGTCGGCGCGCCACCCCTCGCGCCAGCCGCCGAACCACGCGCGGAGGGCCTTGGGGTTGCGCGCCCAGCGCAGCACCTGGATCGCCGTCCACGAGCCGACGTACAGCGGCACCAGCAGCGCGGGCAGGTTGCGGCGGGCGAGCCAGACGCGATTGCGGGCGTTGAGTCGGTAGTAGTAGGCGTGCCGGGTGGGCTCGATGACCGGATGCCCCGCCTCGAGGTCGCCCGCGTACCAGGCGCGGTGCCCGGTGTCCCACACCCGCCACGCGAGCTCGATGCCCTCGTGCGCGTAGAAGAACGGGTCGGCCCAGCCGCCGGTGGCGTCGAACACGTCGCGCGGCAGCAGCACGGCGCCCTCCCAGCACGAGAACACGTTGCTCGCGCGGGCCGGGTCGCCCTTGCGGATGCGCGGTGTCCAGCGGCGGGGCGAGGCGACGCCCGCCGGGTCGACCACGCGGGGCTGCACGAGCCCGATGCCCGGGTCGCTGCGCACGAGCGCGATCGCGTCGGCGAGGAACGTCGGGCTCGGCAGGAACGCGTCGTCGTCGAGGAAGAAGAGGTACTCCCCCGCGACCTCGGGCACGCCGCGGTTGCGGCCGGCCGGGATGCCGAGGTTCTCGGGCAGGTGCAGGGTCTTCACCGTCGCCGGCAGCGCGGGCTCGGCCGTCGCCGGGTCCCACCCGTTGCCGACGCAGACGACGTCGACCTCCACGCCCTGCTGGTCGAGCAGGCTGCGGATGCCCCGGGCCAGGTCGTCCGGCCGGGTGCCCATGGTGAGCACCACGGCCCCGACGCGCGGGGCCTCGGTCACGCGCGCACCCGGCGCGACGCGAGGATCGCCACGAAGTGGCCGACGAGCGCGAGCAGCGAGAGCGGCACGAGCGCGATCAGCACGACCCGGTCGACCAGCGGCTCGCCGACGAACAGGCCCACGACCGCCGCGGCGAAGATGATGAGCGTCAGCTCCACCGAGTGGTACAGGCGGTGGAACGGCACGAACCGGGCCGCGCGGCGCAGCGCGAGGATGAGCCCGCCGCGCGGGGCCGTCTCCCCCGCGGCGTCGGCGAGCTTCGGCAGGCCGGCGTTGGCGCGCGCCACGTGCACCATGTCGTTGAGCGCCTTGTTCAGCACGATGATGAGCGCGAGCAGCGCGGCGAGCGTGGTCCAGAGGAAGTCCGCGGGGAACTCGAGCGGGTACGCGGCCGCGCGGATGCCGAGCGCGAGCGGAATGAGCGCCTCGGTCGAGTAGTGCCCGACCTTGTCGAGGAACACGCCCGCGGGACTCGAGGTGCCGCGCCAGCGGGCGACCTCGCCGTCGCAGCAGTCGACGAGCATCTGCAGCTGCCCGAGCACGACCGCGAGCAGCGGCCCCCAGATGCCCGGGATGAGCAGCGCCGCCGCCGTGGACCAGCCGATGAGGATCATGAGGCCCGTCACGCCGTTGGCCGAGATCGAGGTCTTCAGCAGCACCCAGGTGACGTACGGCGAGAGGTTGCGCAGGTACAGCGACGCGGTCCAGTGCTCGGCGTTGCGACGCCCGCGCACCTCGGGCGGCTGCGCCACGGCGCGGAGCTCCGCGATGCTCGACGGTCGCCCGCGATCGTGGATGGCTTCAGGCATCCGTCACCTTCCCGTGTGTGCGGAGATGTTGCGCGTGAGCGACCCGTACCCGAGCACGAACCCGATCCCCCAGCAGACGTGTATGCACGGCAACACTACGAGGAACCGGGCCGCGGTGGCGGCACCGTCGCCGCGACCGTACGCGAGTGTCGCGGCCACGACGATGAGGGCGTACAACACCGGCGCGAGGAAGCCGACGAGCAGCCACGGCGTCGCGCCGAGCGCGGCCTGCACCAGCCCCGCGATGCCGAGCAGGGTACCGAGCGCGAGACCCAGCACCAGCAGCGGCGGGAGGAAGTAGCGGATGCCGTTGGCCGACGGGAACCGGCGCGCGAGCTCCCCGCGCCAGAGGCCCGTCGAGAGCATCTGCCTGGCGAGCCTCGAGACCGACCCGCGCGGGCGGTAGGTGACCTTCAGCTCGGGCGTGAACCAGACCGTGCCGCCGGCCTCGCGGAGGCGCTTGTTCAGCTCCCAGTCCTGGCCGCGCTTGATGTCCTCGTCGAAGAGGCCGACCGCCTCGATCGCCTCGCGGCGGAACACGCCGAGGTACACGGTGTCGGCAGCGCCCTCCGGGCCGCCGACGTGGTGCGGGGTGCCGCCGAGGCCGACCTTCGTGCCGTACGCGCGGGCGACGGCGCGCTCGAACGGCGTCTCGCCCTGCGCGTCCATGATGCCGCCGACGTTGTCGGCGCCCGTGCGCGCGAGCGTCTCGACCGCGATGCGGGCGTAGTCGGCGGGGAGCGCGGAGTGCGCGTCGACGCGCACCACGACCGGGTACCCGGAGGCCCCGATCGCGAGGTTCAGTCCGGCGGGGGTCGAGCCGACCTCGTTCTCGATGACGCGCACGCGCTCGTCGCGCCGCGCGAGGTCCTCGACGAGCTCGGTCGTGCCATCGATCGACGGGCCGAGCGCGATGGTCACGTCGAACGGGCCGTCGTGGTCCTGCGCGAGGATCGACTCCACAGCGGCGCGCACGTGCGCCACGTCGTTGAGGACCGGCATGACGTACGAGACGCCGGAGTGCGACGACACCGTCGCGTCGGGGTGGTCGTCGGCCATCGTCCTCACTCGTGCTCGGGTCGATCGATGCTACCAGCAGGGAGCGGCGCGGCCGCGCCGCGACGGGGCGGCGTCATGGGCGTCGCCGGGCACGACGAAGGGCCGCCGGATGCGCTGTGGCGCGGCATCCGACGGCCCCTCGCGGAAGGAGCGGGCGGGCTACTCGGTGGGCAGCTCGCTCAGGGTGACGGTGACCGTGGTGGCCTGGCCGTCGCGCACATAGGTCAGGTCGACCTGCGCGCCGCCCGGGAGGGCGCGCACCTGCGCGGTGAGGTCGGTCTGGTCGGTGATCGGCACCCCGTTGAAGTTGGTGACGATGTCGCCGGCCTGCAGGCCCGCCTGGTCGGCGCCGCCGCCCGACGTCACCTCCTGGATCAGCGCGCCCACCGTGTCGGCGCCCTCTGCGGCGGATGCGGCGCTGACCGTCGCACCGAGCAGGCCGTGGCTGGCAGTGCCGTCCTCGATCAGCTCGTTCGCGATGCGCTGCGCGAGGTTCGACGGCACCGCGAAGCCGACGCCGATGTTGCCGGCCTCCGACGAGCTCGAGCCGGTGCTCAGGATCGCCACGTTGATGCCGATCAGCTGGCCGTCGCTGTTCAGGAGCGCGCCGCCCGAGTTGCCCGGGTTGATCGCGGCATCCGTCTGGATCACCGGCAGCGAGATGGTCGACGACGAGGAGCTCTGGCCCTGGCCCGGCACCTGGTCCTCGAAGTTCCAGAAGTCGAACGGGCTGTCGCTGCTGCCCGAGTCGCTGTCGCCGTCGTCGGACCCGCTGCTGTCGTCGGGGGTCTCGGGGGCGGCCGAGGAGGCGACGTCGATGCTGCGGTTCAGCGCCGACACGATGCCGTTGGTCACCGTGCCCGAGAGGCCGAGCGGGGCACCGATGGCGATCGCCGCGTCACCGACGTTCAGCGAGTCGGAGTCGGCGAACTCCATGGGCGTGAGGCCGCTCGCGTCGTCGAGCTTGATGACTGCGAGGTCGGAGAGCGGGTCGGTGCCGATCAGGGTCGCCGTGTACAGGCGCCCGTCGTCGGTCTTCACCTCGATCGTCGGGTCGCCGATGGCGCCGTCGAGGGTCACCACGTGCGTGTTGGTGAGGATGTAGCCGTCCTCGCTCAGGATCACGCCCGAGCCGGTGCCGGCCGACGAGCCGCCGCTCACCGAGATGGTCACCACGCTCGGCGAGGCGATCGCCGCGACCGCCGTGATGGCGTTCACGTCGGAGGTGTCGTTCACGACGACGTTCTGCGCACCCTCGGCCTCGGCGGCGGGGATGCTCGTGGTCTGGTTCGCCGAGACGAGCGCGGTGATGCCGGCGCCGGACGCGCCGCCGATCAGGGCGCCGATCACGAGCGCCGCGGCGGCCACGCCGAGCGTGCTGCGGCCGGAGCGCTCCTTGGGCTGGCGGGTCTCGGGCGCGTCGGTGAGCACCGCGGTCGGGTTGGTGGCGGTGTCGCCGGGGCCGGCGCCGGTGCTGCCGTCGCCGGCGTTCGTGCCGCCGAATGCGGGCGGCACCGCGCCCGGCGCGGGCTGCGAGGCGCCTGCCGCGGGCTGCGCGCCGTAGGGGCGGGGCGCCTGGCCGGGCGTGTAGACGGTCGCGTTCGGGGTGGCCGGTTGCGGGGTGGTGGGCTGCGGGGTCGTCGCCTGCGGGGAGGTCGCCGCGGCGGGCTGCGCGGGGGCGGCGGGCTCAGCCGCGGCGGCGGGCTCAGCCGCGGCGGCGGGCTCAGCCGCGGCGGCGGGCTCAGCGGCGGCGGCGGGCTCAGCGGGCTGCGCGGCGGCCGCCGGCGGGGCGGGCGGTGCGGTCTCGCGGGCCGTCTCGCCCGCGGCATCCGTCGTCGGGGTCTTCTCGGAGTCCTGGTCCTCGGCGCGAGGATCCTCGGGGGCGGTGCCGTTCGTGTCGGTCATGTCTGCTCCTTCCAAGCGAGACCAGACTGAACGCGCAAGCTGTGCGTTCGGTCGGCGGAGTCTGTGAACCGTCTATCCCTCTGCGGGGACTGCACTCAGGTTCGGGTCGTGCGGGCGCTCAGCAGCCCGGACCGCCCGGATCGGCGACGCAGTCGGCCCCCACCAGCACCGTGTCGGCGGCGCCGACCAGCACGTCGAGCGGTGCCGATCCGATGTCGAGCGTACCGGCGATCGGCACCCAGCCGGTGCCCGCGAACCGGTACTCGGCCGTGTACGTCACGACCATCGTGACTGCGTGCATGCCTCTGGTCGTGTAGACGTGGGAGGTCGACGTCGGCGTGAACTCGCGCTGGCCGAGCGCGTCCCAGGTGGCGCCGCCCTCCGGGTCGTTGATACTGCTGCCGTCGCTGTGCTCCCAGCGATAGCCGACCGGGGTGAAGCGCACGTCGGCGGGCAGGCCGAGCAGCGTGCCGGCCACCGGGTGCACGGATGCCCCTGCCACGAAGTTCGCCGGCAGCCCGGCGATGGCCCAGCCATCGGGTTCCATGCCGTTCTCGGGTTCGACGGGCCGGAACGACGCGATGTCCGCGAGCGTCACGACGTAGCCCGGGATGTCCACGCCCGGCGGGCACTCCGGCTCCGGCCAGCACGGCGGCGGCACGACGTTCAGCCCCTGCACGATGATGTCCCACGGGCGCCCCGGTTCGGGGTCGGAGTCGGATTCGGGGTCTGTTGGCGCAGGTAGATCAACGGGCGCAGATGGTTGGTCCGATTGGGTCAGATCAAGCCATGCGAAGAGATCGACAGCACCCGGAGTGGCCTCTGTTGATGAGTCGACACATGCCCCCGTGCTGATCGCTACACGGGAACAGGCGAACGCGTTCTCCGGCACGACTGCGCTGGCAACAACAAGAGCCAGAGCACCAATCAGCAGAAATCGTCGCCGCGCCATAGCTCGCTCGAATCAACCAACAGCCCTCTGTCCTGTACGGCCGGTCCGATGAAGTGGACGAGCAGAGGCACCCTCGTCTCGCGGCTGGCAGGAGTGATGTCGTCACCGGCAGAGTCAAGGATCCGAGTATCCGAGCCATCAACACACATGTATGCGTCGACCACGACGTCCTCGGCACCCACACTCCACTGTGCGATGTGCGCGCTCGCGATTCTAGAACTTCCGACGATGCTGATCGAGCGCGACGCGAGTTCCTCGAATTCGAGGATCAACTCGTCTGCGTAGGTCGGCGTTACAACATCTCTGATGCGATCGGGGGCATGTCCGCCTTCCTCTTCGATCACTTGCGAAAGTGCTAGGTAGGCCTCGTAGGCGGCGATCGCAGCAGCGAGGGCCTCCTCGTCGGAGGCGAAGACCGGCTCGACGGTGGGCGTCGCCGACGCCGGCGGAGGGGACGCATCGGCGGGGGCGCAGCCCACGAGGGCGGTCGCGGCGGCGACGGCGAGCACCGCGAGGAGGCGGGTGCGCGGCGCGGGCATGCAGCACACCGTAGGACATCCGGCGTGCGGCGAAACGGCGTTTCCACAGCCGAGGCCGACGGGGCGCGAGCGCCGACTCACCGGCATCCGTTGCCCTGCTGGTGCGCAGACTGTGGCCATGGCGACCCGACACCGCAGTTCGTGCACCATCGACGCGCGTTGGGCACCGCTGCGGGTGCGCGAACCGGGGCGGGGCGCGCGGGTGGCCACCACTTGCGCACCAGCAGCAGCCCAGGGGCGCGACCGAGTACGCAGCGTGCGGAAACGCGCGGCGGATTCCCGCCATTCGCGTACTCGGTGCGCGCGGGCGCGGCGACGGAGTACGCAAGTGGCGCGAATGAGTGAGTGGTTTCCGCAGTTTGCGTACTCGGTGCGTGCGGGAGGGCGGACTCCGGGCACGCGCGGGCGGCGAAACGGGCGCAGCGCGGGTGTGTAGCGTGAGGGGCGTGAGCGATTTCACTCCGGCAGGGCGGCTGGAGCCCTGGCAGCGCACCGCGGCGGGCGCCGGGCTGCTGGCCGACGACGGCTCGGTCGCCGCCACGATCTTCGCCGAGATGAGCGCGCTCGCGGCGCGCACGGGGGCGATCAACCTGGGGCAGGGCTTCCCCGACGAGGACGGCCCGGCCGAGGTGCTCGAGGCCGCGCGCCAGGCCATCGCCGACGGGGTGAACCAGTACCCGCCGGGCATCGGCATGCCGGTGCTGCGCGAGGCGATCGCCGCGCACCAGCGGCACTGGTACGGCATCGAGCTGGACCCCGAGCGCGAAGTGCTCGTGACCGCGGGCGCGACCGAGGCGCTCGCCGCGACGCTGCTCGCGCTGGTCGACACGGGCGACGAGGTCGTCACGTTCGAGCCGTTCTACGACGCCTATGGCGCACTCACGGCCCGCGCGGGCGGCATCCACCGCACGGTGCCGCTGCGTTTCCCCGACTTCCGGCCCGACACCGACGAGCTGCGCGCCGCCGTGACCGATCGCACGCGCGTCATCATCGTCAACTCGCCGCACAACCCCACGGGCGCGGTGTTCGACCGCACGACGCTCGAGCTCGTGGTCGAGCTCGCGGCCCGCCACGACGCGATCATCGTGACCGACGAGGTGTACGAGCACCTCGCCTTCGGCGCCGCGCACGTGCCCGTGTCATCCCTCGCCGGCGCCTTCGACCGCACCGTCTCCATCTCGTCCGGCGGCAAGACGTTCAGCACCACCGGCTGGAAGATCGGCTGGGCGACCGGTCCCGCCAGGCTCATCGAGCAGGTGCTCGCGGTCAAGCAGTTCCTCACCTACGTCAACGGCGCGCCGTTCCAGCCGGCGATCGCCACCGGGCTCAGCCTGCCCGACGACCGGTTCGCCCTGCTCGCCGACACGCTCCGCAGCAAGCGCGACCTGCTCGTCACCGGCCTCCGCCACGCGGGCTTCGAGCTCTCGGTGCCCGACACGGGCTATTTCGTCGTCGCCGACGCCGCCGCGGTCGGCCATCCCGACGGCGAGGCGTTCTGCCGGCGCCTGCCCGAACTCGCGGGCGTCGTCGCGGTGCCGATGACGGCGTTGGTGCACCCCGATCGGCGCGAGCCGTATCGCAGCCTGGTGCGGTTCGCGTACTGCAAGCGGGTGGACGTGCTGGAGGAGGCATCCGCTCGCCTCGCCCGGCTCGGCGCGTACTAGACCCGCAGGCTCAGCGCGGCACGACCGCGAACCGCCGCAGCGCCAGCGCCGGGTTCAGGCGACGCACGGCCGCGATGCGCGCCGCCGAGATCCACGCCACGGCCACGTCGGTCGCCTCGCCGATCGTCGCGATCTCGACGCCCATGGGGTCGACGACCATGCTGTTGCCCGCGCCGACCGGCGGCGCGTGGTCGGCCGCGAGCACGTACGCGGTGTTCTCGAGCGCCCGCGCGGTCGTGAGCGTGCGCCAGTGGTGCTCCTTGAGCGGCCCGCGCACCCACTCGGCGGGCATGCAGACGACGTCGGCGCCCGCGTCGACGATGCGCCGCGTCACCTCGGGGAACCGCGCGTCGTAGCAGGTCTGCAGGCCGAAGCGGATGCCCCCGAGCGCGAACACCTCCGGGTCGTCGACCTCGCCCGGGGCGATCCAGTCGGACTCCCGCTGCCCGAACGCGTCGTACAGGTGCAGCTTGCGGTACGCGGCCACGACGCCCGAGCCGGGCGCCACCGCGACCACGGTGTTGTGGGCGTGCGCCTCGTACGCGCGCTCGAGGAAGCCCGCCACGAGGTGCACGTCGAGTTCGTCGGCGAGCGCCGCGAGCGCGGTGACGAACGGGCCGTCCGAGGGCTGCGCGGCATCCACCCAGTCCTGCCCCTGCTGCGGCGTGAAGTAGCTCGAGTACTCGGGGAAGACGACGAGCTTCGCACCGCGCGAGGCGGCGAGCGTCGCCAGGCGCACGATCTCGGCGAGGTTCGCCTCGGGGTCGTCGCCGGGCGCGAACTGCGCGACCGCGACTCCGATGGCGTCGGCGTCGGCTGCGGCATCCGTCATTCGCCCAGACTATCGAGGGCGAGCGGATGCGGCGGGGCCGCGCATCGACCAAGCTGGACGCACCCCCGAGCGAGAGGCATCCGATGGCGTACACCCGCGAGTCCGTCCCCGACCTGACCGGACTCACGACCGTGATCACCGGCGCGAACGGCGGGCTGGGCCTCGAGACGGCGAAGGCGTTCGCGGCGAACGGCGCACACGTCGTCATGGCCGTGCGCGACACGCAGAAGGCGGATGCCGCGGTGGCCGAGATCCTCGATGAGACTCCGGATGCCTCGCTGGAGCGCGTCGCGCTCGACCTCGCGTCGCAGGCGTCGGTGCGCGCCGCAGCCGAGCAGGTGCTCGCCGCGCACGACCGCGTCGACGTGCTCGTGAACAACGCGGGCCTCATGGCGATGCCCGAGCGCGAGACCGAGGACGGCTTCGAGATGCAGGTCGGCGTCGACCACCTCGGGCACTGGACCCTCACGGCGCTGCTGCTGCCCGCGCTGCTCGCCGCGCCCGCCGCGCGAGTGGTGACCGTCACCTCGACCGCGCACCACATCGGCACGCCGCTCGACCCCGAGGAGCCGTTCCGCCGCGGCGACCGCTACGACTCCTGGCGCGTCTACGGCGACGCGAAGCTCGCGAACTACCACTTCGGCCTCGGCCTGCAGGAGCGCTTCGCGGCCGCGGGCGTGCCCGCGCAGAGCCTCATCGCGCACCCGGGTCTCTCGCACAGCGACCTGCAGACCCGCACGGTGCGCGAGGGCGGCGGCGGCAGCGCCGGCCCGTTCTTCGCCTGGGCGGCGGCGAACACCGGCATGGAGCCCGCGCGCGGGGCGCTCCCCCAGATCCGCGCGGCGACCGACCCCGCCGCCCGCGGGGGCGAGTTCTACGGGCCGCGCTGGGTGAACGTCGGCAACGCGGTTCGGCTGCCCGTGGTGCGGCCTGGGCGCGAGGCGGCGATCCGCGCGCTCTGGGAGGTGTCGGAGCGGCTCACCGGCGTGCCGCTCGAGGTGCCGCCGCAGGCCTAGCGGCACGTTCGCAGCCGACCACGTCGGATCGGGGCGCGCGCCGCCCCGCGGCATCCGCTACCTGCGTCGGAGCTGCACCCGGACCACGACCGCCATGATGCCCGCGGCGACGACCAGGGCGGCGACCGAGAGCCACACGCCGGCCGCCTCGGCCATCGTGCCGTTGCTCGTGAGCACGGCGAACAGGATCGGGCTGAGCAGCGTCAGCACGGCGATCGGCACGAGCACGGCCGTGAGCACCGTGGCGCGTCGACTCGAGATCGTCCGGGCCCGGACCGCCTGTGCCTGCCCGTCGTTCGCGCCGGGGCCGGTGGCACCGGCCCCGCGGGTACGCTCCGCCTCACCCGCCGCCGATGCGCGGGATCCGATCGAGTCACGAAGCTGTGCCACACCCCGATCGTACCCATACCGGCGGGGTACCTGTCACGTGCGCCTCGCGGGGCGCGTCGGAGGGGTCGCCACCGTGAAGCGGCCGGGTCGCATGCGACGTGGTTGCGGCAGCATCCGTCAGCCGGGCACGAGCCCCTCGAGCAGCGGCAGCAGTTGGGACGGCAGCAGGCCGACGTCCGCGTCGACGGTCGGGTCGAACTCGGTCGCGGCGACCGCGACCAGTCCGCGCGCCGGCACCACCTCGATCACCTGCCCGCCGAAGCCCCAGGCGAGGTAGGCGGGGTCCTCGTGGAACGTCGTGCGCCACCACAGGTAGCCGTAGCCGTCGGTCACGCCCGCGCGGATCGGCACGCCGCCCAGCCGATCGGAGGTCGCCAGCCGTACCCACTCCGCCGGCACCACCTGCTCGCCCTGCCAGCGGCCGTCCTGCAGGTAGAGGTTGCCGATCGCGGCGAGGTCGGCCGGGCGGAGCCGCAGGTGGCTCCACCCCGTGCTGAGCCCCTGGGGATCGACCGGCCAGCCGACCGCCGCGTCGTCGTCCGCCGCCTGAGCGAGCGGCCCGTCGAACGCGATCGAGGTGTCGATGCCGAGCGGGCCGAAGAGCCGCTCGCGCGCGAACTCGAGCGCGGACACTCCGGTCGCCTGCTCGAGGATCGCCGAGAGCAGGTGCGCCCCGCCGTCGGAGAAGTCGAAGGTGCGCCCCGGAGGCCGCACGGCATCGGCGAGGATCTGCGCGATCCAGTCGTCCGCCTGCTCGAACGTGTACGACGGCCCCTCGTGCGTGCCCGCGAGGCCGGCGGTGTGGGTGAGCACGTCGTCGAGGGTCGCGCCGGCGAGCTGCGCTCCCATCTGGTCGGCGTGGTCGGGCAGGAGCTCGGCGAGGGTCGCGTCGACGCCGGGCACGCTGCCGTCGGCGATCGCGATGCCGATCAGGGTCGACATCACGCTCATCGTGACGTCGGCCGTGTCCCAGCCATCGGCCGCCGTGGAGTCGAAGGTCTCGTCGAGGATCGGTTCGCCGTCGACGGTCACGAGCAGGGCGCGCAGCTGGCCCGCGCGTCGCGTCTGCTCGCCGAGGTCGGCGATGCCCTGCGACGCGCGCCCGCGGATCTCCGCCGCGAGCTCCTCCTGCTCGCTCGGAGCGATCATGTCGATGATGCCCGTGCACCCGGCGAGGGCCGTCGTCATCGCGACGGCGAGGGCGACCCCGCCCGCATGCGACCGGACACGACGTCCTGTCCGCATGGGTCGATTCTCCCACTGCGGGACGCGTGCGGCACCGGTCGTGATCGCATCGGAGGACCGCCGCGAGCCGGCGTGCGAGGAAATGGCTGAGGCCCGGAATCACGCATGATTCCGGGCCTCATCTGGTTGCGGGGGCAGGATTTGAACCTACGACCTCTGGGTTATGAGCCCAGCGAGCTACCGAACTGCTCCACCCCGCGGCACAAGAGATAACTCTAGCATCGGTTCGGGCGCTCGTCCAATCGGCGCCGCGAATGAGAACAGAGGCCTGTCGCGTGCGGAGAACTAGCACAGACAAGTCCGCTTAGGCAACAGGGGCCGTACTGGCGCCTGCATATCTGCCGACCCCTAGCGTGTGCCCTACCCGACGCCGTCTTGGCGTCCGACTCAGAGGAGCACGATATGAACCGACCCTTAGCGTCCGCCATGGCGGCGGCGCTACTTGCCGTGATGGTGATGGGCACCGGCACGGCAGCCTGGGCGGCGGAGGACGACACGTTCGAGTACTCCGGGCCCACGGTGGTCACCGAAGAGCTGACCGAAGCAGAAGCGGGGGTGGGCTCGGATGAGCCGCCGCCAGGGATGGTGCCGACCCCGATCGAAGAAGTCCAGTTGCCCACTTGCATCGCATGCATCGGCGGTGCAGGAACGCAGACACAGAAGGTCTCGGGCCCCATTCGATTCAACAAGAAGTTCGTGCGTTACCTCACGGGCGCCTGGGTGTACTCGACGGGGTACACCTGGAGCTCATCGACTACGGTCTCGTCGACGCTCACTGCGAGCATTGGGGTGACCGCACAGGGTGCATCCTCGTCGATCGGGGTGTCGTCGTCGAAGACGCAGACCTACTCGATCTCGGTGAACATCTATGCGAACAAGAGCAAGCTGTCGAAGCTAGGCCTGTATTCCGACTTCAACAGGTACTACGTTCGTTCGCGCTCCTACGTCGGAACGTCGTACTCCGCATGGAAGTACGCGTATCTGTACTCCCCCCTTGCCAACCAGTACCTCATCACCACGTACAAGTCCTGACCCTTCGAAGCGAGACACACGATGCGTCACCAGTCGCGATCACTGATCGCTGTTGCTTTCCTGATCGCGGCTGGTGCCGTACTCACCGGCTGCACCCCTGAACCACCGACCCGCGCCGAGGCGAAGTTCGCGCTCACCACGGTCGACGCTGCCATCTCCCCGGGCGACACCTTTCCCGCCAACTTCATCTTCGTGGCCGAGGAAGAGGACCCGATCTGGGACTCGGTCACCGGCGTCGCGCTCGGCGACGGTGAGACCTTCGGTCCGGGCGCTTTCGAGGTCGTCAGGAGCGAGAGCTCGGCGGGCGGAGTGGTGCTGGGGAACATCACCCTCCACATCCCCGTCCCCGCTGACGGAGTCGCCTTCGACCAGATCGAGCTGCTACTCGCAGGCGAGACTTCGGTCGTCGCACGGGTCGGCTCGTGGGAGGTAGAACTGCAGGACTCCGAGACGGTCATTCAGCCGTCCGGTGAATTCGTGCTGACGTATCCGCGCTGCGAGCCGGTCTCAGCAACATTTGTGAACGTGGCGGACTCGGACCTCCTGGACATCGCAGTCGACATCCCGGCCGCCGGTGTAGACGTCGACTTCGCCCCTGTGGCGTCCGCCACCGCCGGTGCGCCGTTCGACCTCGAGTTCGATCTGCACTGCGACGACACCGCCGACTTCTGGGTCCTCTCGCCGACTGTCTCGTTCGATCTCGACGGAGCGCCCCGTGAGGTGCGCACCGACCCGGTCGCGATCGGCCTGACCGCCATCGACGAGACGACCATCGACAGGATTCGCGCTCGCCCCTGACCGGGAGACCCGAAGGGTCGAGTTCAGGATGCCCCGGGGCCGGTCTTCACGGCCTCGATCGAGTACGACAGGGGCAGCCACGGGCGGTCGGGCCAGCCGTACATGCCGTCGCCGGCATCGACCATGCGCGGGTAGATCTGCCACGGCACGTGGTAGTGCTCGCGGAAGTCCTCGATGGCGAGGCCCGCGGCGCGCAGCGCCCCGTGGATCTCGTCCATCGGGTGCATCCACTCCCACGTGCGCTCGTTCTCGAGGCGAGCGTCGGGGTCGGCGTAGTCGGATGAGTCCTCGACGATGTCGGGCTCGAGGTTGCCGTACGGGTAGGTGAACGACGGCATCCCGTCGGCAGCACCGTCGCCGTCGAACACGAACGCGGTCGGGTGCCCGTCGGCGAACACGAGCGACCCGCCGGGCTTCAGGAACCAGGCGATGATGCGCGCCCACTCGGCGACGTCGGGCAGCCAGCCGATCGTGCCCCACGTGGTGAACACGGCGTCGAACGACCCCGGCTCGGGCAGGGCCTCGCGGGCCTCGTACACGTTCGCCTCGACGAACCGGGCGCGGTCCTCCCCCAGCCCGAGCTCGGTCGCCATGCGGCGCGCCTCGTCGACCGCGGGCCTCGAGAAGTCGAGGCCGACGACGTTCGCGCCGAGGTTCGCGAGCGAGAGCGTGTCCGAGCCGAAGTGGCACTGCAGGTGCAGCATCCGCAGCCCCTCGACGCCGTCGGGGAACCGGCGCGCCAGCATCGCCGACGCGATCGGGTCGAGCACGCTGCGCCCCTCGCGGAGCGGCTGCTGGTCGTACATCGAACCTGGGCCGAGGTGCACCGGGACACGCTCGTCCCAGTTGGCCCGATTGTCGTCGAGCCAGTCCCCCGACCGCAGGTCGATGCTCATCACTCGTTCAGCAGGGCGAGCATGCTGGCGATCGTCGAGGCGAGCTCGGCGTCGGCGAGGCCGTACGCCGCCCAGTCGCCCTCGGCGAGCGCCTGCTGCTTGTCCTCCAGCGCCTGCTGCGCCTGGCGGAGCAGGGCCTGCAGCTCGGCGTCGGTCGCCGGGTCGCCGGTCGAGGTGCCCGAGTCACCGGTGTCACCCGTGTCGCCGGTGTCACCGGTGTCACCGGTGTCACCGGTGTCGCCCGTGTCGCCCGTGTCACCGGTGTCGCCCGTGCTGCCGTCGACCCCGCTGTCACCCGCGGATGCCCCGGACTCGCCGCCGAACAGCACGTCGAGCGCCTCGTCGAGGGTGTCCTGGAAGGCGATCTGGTCACCGAAGGCGACGAGCACCTTCTGCAGCAGCGGGTAGCTGGTCTCACCGGTCGAGCGCACGTAGACGGGCTGCACGTAGAGCAGGCCGCCGCCGACGGGCACCGTGAGCAGGTTGCCGTTGATGACGTCGGACGAGCCCTGGCGGAGGATGTTCAGCTGGGCCGAGATGCTCGGGTCGCCGTTGAACTGGTTCTGCACCTGGCCGGGGCCGGGCACGAGGTCGCCCGACGGCAGCGTGAGCAGGCGCAGGGTGCCGTAGCCCTCCGACGGCTGGCCGTCCTCGCTGCCGGCGTCCGCATCGACCGCGAGATAGCCCTTGAGCACGTTGCGGCTGTCCTGGTCGCCCGACTCCGGGATGAACGTCGAGTACAGCGAGTACGTCGGGTCGTCCTGCCCCGGCATCTGCATCGTCAGGTAGTACGGCGGCTGGAGCAGGTCGCTGCCGGTCGGCGCGGTCGGCTCGTCCGGCGTGGTCCAGGCGTCGTCGCGCGAGAAGAACGAGCCGGGGTCGGTCACGTGGTACCGGCCGAGGATCGAGCGCTGCAGCTTGAACAGGTCGCTCGGGTAGCGCACGTGGCTCATCAGGTCGCCCGACATCTCCTCCATCGGCACGACGGTCGACGGGAAGATGTTCTGCCACGCCTGCAGGATCGGCTCGTCCGCGTCCCACGCGTACAGGGTCACGGTGCCGTCGTACGCGTCGACCGTCGCCTTCACCGAGTTGCGGATGTAGTTCACGTCGTCGAGCGCGAACGTCGGTGCGATCTGCTGCGAGTCGGAGATGGCCTGGCTCATCGAGAGCTTCGTCGAGTACGGGTACGCGTCGGTCTTGGTGTAGCCGTCGACGATCCAGACGATGCGCCCGTCGACGACCGACGGGTACGGGTCGGAGTCGAGCGTGAGGTACGGCGCGACCTTCTCGATGCGCGTGAGCGGGTCGCGGTCGTAGAGGATCTGCGACTCGTCGTTGACGTTGTCGGAGAGGAAGATCTGCTCGCTCTGGAACTTCAGCGCGTAGATCAGCTTGTTGAAGATGCCGTTCAGCGACGGCCCGCCGTCGCCCTCGAACGTCGTCTGGGTCTGGGTGCCGTTGTCGCCGCCCGCCGGGTAGTCGAGCTCGACGGGGTTCGCTCCCTCGGGGGCGCCCACGATCGAGTACTCGGGCGAGTTCTCGCCGAAGTACACGCGGGGCTCCTCGACGTCGAGGTCGCCGATGGTCGGGATGCCCGACTGGATGAACACGGGCTGGCCGTCGACCGACCGCTGGTTGCCCGCCGCCGCGACCACGCCGTAGCCGTGGGTGTAGACGATGTGCGAGTTCACCCAGTTCTGGGCGTCGCCGAGGCCGGCGAGGCGCAGGTCGCGCACCGCGACCACGGCGTCCTGGGTCGTGCCGTCGATCTGGTAGCGGTCGACGTCGAGCACGTCGGGGAACTGGTAGTACTGGCGGAACTGCTCGAGCTGCGCGAACGCGTCGCTGATCAGCGCCGGGTCCATGAGGCGGATGTTCGCGGTGGTCTCCGCGTCCTCCCGCAGCGCGCCGCGCTCGGCGTCGGTCTGCGCCTCGTACGGGATCTCCTCGACGTCGGCGACGCCGTACGCCTCGCGGGTCAGGTCGATGTTGCGCTCGATGAACGGCGCCTCGAGCGACTTCGCGCTCGGGTCGACCTGGAAGCGCTGGATGACCCACGGGTACAGCGAGCCGATGATGAGGCTCGAGATGATGAGCAGCGCGGTGCCGACGAGCGGCAGGCGCCAGCGCCCGATGATCGCCGTGATGAAGAAGAGCACGGCGACGACGAGCGCGATGCCGGCCAGGATGCCCCGACCCGGGATCGTCGCGTACACGTCGGCGTACGACGCACCCGTCATGAGGTCGTTGGACTCGGTGAGCGTGGCGTACTGGTCGAACCAGATGCTCACGGCCTGCAGCAGCAGGTAGATGCCGGCGGTGATCGCGAGCTGGATGCGCGCCGACTTCGAGATGACGACCTCGCGGCCCGAGATGCGGATCGCGCCGTAGAGGTAGTTGGTCGCGGCGACGAGCAGGATCGACAGCAGCACGACGGCCGACGCGAACCCGACGAGCCCGCGGTAGAACGGCAGGTCGAACACGTAGAAGCCCACGTCGAAGCCGAACTGCGGGTCCTCGGTGCCGAACGACGTGCCGTTCAGCCAGAGCAGCGTGGTCTGCCAGCGCGACGCGGCCGAGACGCCGCCGAAGATGCCGAGCACGGCGGGGATGCCGTACATCGCCAGCCGTCGCAGCGGCTCGAACACCTCTTGGTAGCGGTCGAGCTGCGAGTTGAGCTTCGCGTAGACCGGCCGGGTGCGGTAGGCGATCTGGATGCTGAGCCAGACCGGCACCGCCATGCCGACGAACCCGATGAGGAACAGCACGACGCGTGCGATCCACTCGGTGGTGAGCACGTTGAGGAATCCGAGCTGGTCGTACCAGAGGATGTCGGCATAGAGCCCGGCGAAGATGAAGAAGCCGATCACCAGGGCGGCCACGATTCCTATCGTGATCGCGATCGGCGCACGGCGGCGCCCCTGTGCCTGTTCGGGCTGTGCTGACGTCACTCTCGGCCTCTACTTCGATGGGGGTCGGGGTCGATCCTCAATCCTATGCGGACCGGGCAGCGCACGCTCCGGGATCCAGCGAACGCAGAGCGCGCCGTGACCCTGCCGTGACCCTGCGAGGCCCGGCTCAGCCCTCCGTGCAGCGCGGCAGCGCATCGATGTCGCCGTCCGACGCGACCACCTCGATGACGTCCATGGCCTCGTCGAGCGTCGACACGGCGAACACCTCGAGCCCGCCGGGCACGTTGCCGACGACCTCGTCGCAGTTGGTGACGGGCGCGAGCATCCAGTCGGCGCCGGCGCCGAGCGCGCCGTGCATCTTCTGCACGATGCCGCCGATCGCCCCGACGTTGCCGGCCGTGTCGATGGTGCCGGTGCCCGCGATGCGCTCGCCGCCGGTCATCGCGTCGGGGGTCAGCTTGTCGATGATGCCGAGCGCGAACATGAGTCCCGCGCTCGGGCCGCCCACGTCGTCGAGCTGAATCTGCACGTCGATCGGGAACTCGTACTCCATGGTCACGCCCACGCCGATCAGCAGCGTGCCGTCGACGTCCCGGGGCGTCACGACCGCGTCGACCGACTCGCCGTCGCGTTCCACCTCGATGTCGGCCGGCTCGGCGCCGTTGTCCTGGATCACCTGGCGCAGCGTGGCGATGTCGTGCACGGGCTCGCCGTTCACCGAGGTGATGACGTCGCCCTCCTCGAGCTCGCCCTCCGCGGCCGAGTCCTCGAGCAGCGCGATCACCGTGACGTCGCGCGGGAAGTCGTAGCCGAGCGCGACGAGCGCCGCGGCGATCGCGTCCTGCTGCGAGTCGACCATGAGCGTCTGGTTCTGCTCGTCGCGCTCCTCCTGCGTGAGGTCGGCGGGGAACACGGCCTCGATCGGCACGACCGCGCGGCTGTCGTCGAGCACCGCACCGCCGATCTCGAGCCACGACGGCTGCTGCTGCGGGTTGCCCACGATCGACACCGTCAGCAGGTCGAGGTTGCCCTCGGTCGGGTAGGTGGTCTCGTCGGGGATCGAGATGAGCGGCACCTCGCCGCCGTCGCTCGTGGCCGCGACGCCGAGGGTGTCGTAGACGGGCCCTGGCTGCTCGATCACGTACGGCGCCGGGGACGCGGCGAACACGCCACCCACGACCGCCGCGATGCCCAGCAGCCACCATCCCGCAGCGCGGGCCCGCGACCCCGGGGTGCGGCTCGCAGGGCGCAGCCGGTCCTCGTCGAACAGGGCCATCGGGTTCCTCTCTGGGTCGGCACGCGGGGGCGCGCCGACGAACACGTGCGAGGTGCCGGGGGCGCTGTTCGCGACGGGCGGACAGCCGGAGCGACCAGCCTAGGCCATTTCCCAGTCATCCCGTCGGGTGCGCGGATAGCGTAGGAACATCCGACTGGGAGGTGGCTGAAGTGGCCGATGCAGATGGCCCCGGCGACGACCGGAGTCCCGAGGACGAGTTCCGCGACATGCTGCGCGAGATCCTGTCCGGCGGCGCGGGCGTCGACCCCGCCCAGCTCGCCGGCGCGGCGGGCCTCCCGAACGACCCGGCCAGCGTCGCCGCGCTGTTCAGCCAGCTCCAGCAGGCGATGACCTCGGGCGGCGACGGCATCAACCGGGACCTCGCACTGCAGCAGGGCGTCGCCCGCGCGAACCAGGGACAGCAGGACACGGATGCGGCCACGCGCGCCGCCTGGGCGCAGGCGCAGCACGTGGCCGCGCTCTGGCTCGACGAGGTCGTGGCGGTCTCGAGCCTGACCGAACCGGGCGTGGTGCTCAGCCGCCGGCGCTGGGTGGAGCAGACGATGCCGGTCTGGACCCAGCTCGCCGAGCCCGTCGCCTCGAGCATCGCCGACTCGCTCACCAAGGTCATGTCGGAGCAGGCGCCGGAGGAACTGCGCGGCATGATGGCCGGCGCGAGCCAGATGATGCGCTCGATCGGCGGCACGCTGTTCGCCATGCAGCTCGGCCAGGTGGTCGGGCAGCTGAGCGCCGAGGTGGTCACGGGCGGCGACGTCGGCATCCCGCTGCTCGAGGACGGCGTCGCGGCGGTGCTGCCGCAGAACGCCGCCGAGTTCGGCGACGGGCTCGACATCCCCGACGACCAGATCCAGCTCTACCTCGCGGTGCGCGAGCTCGCCCACGCGCGGCTCTTCCGCCATGCGCGCTGGCTGCGGCTGCGCCTCATCTCGTCGATCACGGACTTCGCCCGCGGCATCCGCATCGACACCGAGCGCATCGAGGAGCTCGCGAGCGACTTCGACCCGTCGAACCCGGAGGCGCTGCGCGACGCGCTCGTCAACGGCTCGCTCATCCCGCCGAAGACCGAGGAGCAGCAGGTCGCGCTCGCGCGCCTCGAGACCATGCTCGCCCTGATCGAGGGCTGGGTCGACGTGGTCACCGCCCGCGCGACGGAGCGCCTGCCCTCGAGCGGCGCCATCGCGGAGACCATCCGCCGCCGCCGCGCCACCGGCGGCCCGGCCGAGTCGGCGTTCGGCACCCTCGTCGGCCTCGAGCTGCGCCCGCGCCGCCTGCGCGAGGCCGCGGCGATGTGGTCGGCCGTGACCGACGCCGTCGGCGTCGCCGGGCGCGACGACCTGTGGTCGCACCCCGACCTGCTGCCGAGCTCGACCGACGTGGACGACCCGGCGCGCATCGTCGCCCGGCTCACGGGCGAGCGCACCGAGGAGGAGGCGAGCGAGGCCGACGCGTTCGACCAGGCGCTCGAGGCGCTGCTGCGCGGCGAGACGCCGGGCGGCGACGCCGACGCCGACGCCCCGGACGACGAGCGCGACTGACCCGGAGCCGGCCTGTGGAGAGCGACCCGCCTCCACAGATCGGAGCGACACCACCCGAGCGGATGCCCCGTGGGGCAGTCTCTGACGCATGGCCGTACGGATCGACCCGCGCATCCCCCTCGTCTGGCGCACGCCCGCAGACCTCCAGCTCGGCGCCGCCCACCCGCTCGCCGTCATCCCGGACGCCGACCACGTGGACATGGCGCTCGTCGAGGCGCTCCGCGCGGGGGCGGGCCGGGCGAGCCTCGAACTGCTCGCGCGACGGCTCGGCGCCGACGACGGCGACGTCGACGTCTTCCTCGCGACCGTCGAGCCCGCGCTCGACGCACCCGATCCCGACGTCGGGGCACGGGTCGCGATCGACGGCGACGCCGAACGCTGCGCCCGGCTCGCCGCCGACCTCGCGGCGGTCGGCTATGACGTGGTCGGCCCTGCCCACGTCCCCGACGCGGTCGACCTCGCAGTGGTCGTCGCCGACCACGTCGTCGACCCGGCGAGGGCGCGCCGCTGGATGTCGCGCGACGTGCCGCACCTGCGCGTGCTGTTCGACGACGCCGGCGTGCTCGTCGGGCCGCTCGTCGAGCCCGGCGAGGGCCCGTGCCTGCACTGCATCGAGCTCGCCCGGGCCGACGCCGATCCGGCCTGGCCGGCGATCGCGTCGCAGCTGCTCGGGCGTCCGGCCCGGGGCATCCGCCGACTCACCCTGCTGCAGGCCATGACCGCCGCGACGCTCGCCGTCGATGCGCGACTGCGCCGTCAGGACCCGGAGCTGGCGGCGCACGCCGTGCGGTTCGACGCCGTCAGCGGAGCACCGCGCCCCGAGCCGGTGCCGTCGCATCCGCGTTGCGGCTGCCGAGCTCTCGGAGGAACCGTGACGGAGCTCGCACCGACCTCGACTGCCCGCCTCGCTCGGCCCAGCTCACCTCGAGCCGGCGTCGTGCCCGCGTGATGCCGACGTAGAGCAGGCGCCGCTCCTCGTCGACCTGCTCGATGCCGGTCGCGTACGAGATGGGCAGCAGGCCCTCGCAGAGGCCGACGAGGAATACCGTGTCCCACTCGAGGCCCTTCGCCGAGTGCAGCGTGGCGAGCGTGACGGCCGACACGGTGGGCTCGTGCTGCGCGGCCGCGCGCTCGAGCAGGTCGTCGGTGAAGCGGCGGAAGGTGGTGCCGGGCTCGACGTCGTCGACCAGCCGCACCAGCGCGTTGTAGGCCTCCCAGCGATCGCGCACCGCGCCCGGCCCCTCGGGCGGGGTCTGGCTCCACCCGAGCGAGCGCATCACGTCGCTGACCGACTTGAACAGCGGCTCGTCGGCGATCGTGAGCGAGGCCGCGCGCAGCGCCTGCACGGCCTGCTTCACCTCGGGCTGGTCGAAGAAGCGGCGCGCACCGCGAAGCCGCGAGCTCACGCCCACCTCGTCGAGCGCGCGCTCGAGCACCGCCGACTGCGCGTTCACCCGGTAGAGCACCGCGATCGACTCGGGCGCCTCGCCCGCCTCGATGAGCTCGAGCACGCGCTGGGCGACCTGCCTGGCCTCGGCGATGTCGGACGGGTGGTCGCGCACCACGGGGCGGGGCGGCGACGCCTCCGAGCGCTCGCTCGTGAGCGCGAGCGCGCCCGGCCGGCCGCGCATGAGCCGGTTGGCGATCTCGACGATCGGCGCGGACGAGCGGTAGTTGTGCTCGAGGCGCAGCACCGTGGCATCCGGATACCGCGACTCGAAGCCGAGCAGGTAGTCGGGCCGCGCGCCGGCGAACGAGTAGATGGTCTGGCTCGCGTCGCCGACGACGCACAGCTCGCTGCGGTCGCCCAGCCACAGGTCGAGCAGGCGCTGCTGCGCGGGCGAGACGTCCTGGTACTCGTCGACCACGAAGAACCGGTACTGCTCGCGCACGTGCAGGGCGACGGATGCCTCCTGCTCGATCATGCCCGCCGTCGCGAGCAGCACGTCCTCGAAGTCGATGCGCCGCGCCTCGTCCTTCACGGCCTCGTAGCCGCGGTGCAGGTCGAGCGCCTGCTCGACGGTCAGCGCGCCGGGCGCCCCGCGCGAGGTGAGCCGCACGGCGTGCTCGTCGAGGGAGAGCCCCGAGACCTTGCGCAGCTCGATGTCGGCCGCGAGGTCGCGCAGCGTCGCGGTGTCGACGCGGATGCGCAGGCGCTCGGCGGCCTGCCCGAGCACGCGCGCCTTGCCGTCGAGCACGGCCGGCGCGCTGCCGCCCACGACGAGCGGCCAGAAGTAGTTGAGCTGCGCGAGGGCGGCGGCGTGGAACGTGCGCGTGGCCACGCCCGCGGCGCCCAGCGTGCGCAGCCGGCCGCGCAGCTCGGCCGCGGCGCGCGTGGTGAAGGTCAGCGCCATGACGCGCTCGGGCGTGTAGGCGCCGGTGCGCACGCCGTAGGCGATGCGGTGCGTGATCGCGCGGGTCTTGCCGGTGCCCGCACCCGCGAGCACGCAGACCGGGCCGAGCAGCGCCTCGGCCGCCCGGCGCTGCTGGTCGTCGAGCCCGTCGAGCAGGGAGTCGGGATCGTCGCTCATGCGTGCCCGTCGATGTCGCCGCCGTACCACTGCTCGAGCATCCAGCGGGCGATCGAGGACGCCCCGGGCAGGGCGATCTCCCCCGCCGCATCCGCCAGTGCCTCCCGCGTGTACCAGCGCAGCTCGACGATCTCCTCGCCGTCGGGCCGCACCGCGTCGGGATCCTCGACGGACGCTGCGAACCCGACCATGAGCGAGGCGGGGAACGGCCACGGCTGCGACCCCAGGTAGCGCACGTCGCTGACGGCGAGCCCGGCCTCCTCCTCGATCTCGCGCACCACCGCGGCCTCGAGCGACTCCCCCGGCTCGACGAAGCCGGCGAGCACCGAGAACCGGTGCTGCTCCCACATCGCGTTCGAACCGAGCAGCACGCGACCGCGGTCGTCGGTCACGAGCACGATGACGGCGGGGTCCGTGCGCGGGAAGATCTGGCGGTCCTCGACCGTGCAGCGCCGCACCCAGCCGCCCTGCTCGGGCGTCGAGGGCGCGCCGCAGGCCGGGCAGTGCCGGTGCGACTCGTGCCAGTTCGCGAGCGCGACCGCCTCGGTGAACAGGCCCGCGTCGCGGTCGGCGAGCCCGGTCACGACCGTGCGCAGGCCGGCCCAGCGCGCCTCCTCGGGCTCGAGGCCGTGGGCGTCGTCGTCGTCGAGCACGCGCGCGACGATGCGCAGCGACGGGCCGCCGTCCGCGGACACCGTGCGGCCGAGGTAGATGCGGATGCCGGATGCCGGGACCTCCCCCGGCGGCAGCAGCGCGAGCTCGGGGGCGGAGCCGTCGACGCGCTCCGCCATGAGCGCCCTCCCGCGCCAGATCGGGAGCACGCGGACGTCGTCGGCGGCGTCGAGCCGGTCGAACAGGTCGGGTGCGGTGCGCGACTCGGCATCGCGATCGAGCGCCGATCTCGCGAGCGGCGGCACGGGAACCGACATCGGGCGACCTCTCTGCTGCGGGCGGCGGAGACACCGCGAAGGCGTGGCGCTCGACCCCGGGGAAGCCGGGCGAGCCTAGGCTGAGACCCATGGCCAGACCTCCACTCACTCTAGCCGCGTTGGCCACGGCGGCCGTTCCGGGGCTCGAGGTGTCGGGTGCGCGGCCGCACTCGCGCGGGTCGTACGGCCAGTTCGACTCCGCGCTGCTGCACAGCACCGACGGCCGCACCCTCCTCATCCGCGTGCCGACGTCGTCGGGCGCGGAGCTCGAGCAGTCGGCCGACCTCGTCGCGCTGCGGGCCCTGTCCGCCGGCATCCGCGCGCGCCTGCCGTTCGCCGTGCCGACCTTCGTCGGGCAGGCGCCCGTCTCGGGCACCCGCGCCGTCGTGTACGACTACGTGCCCGGAATGGTGCGCGACGCCGACGCGCTGACCGCCGAGCCCGTGCTCGCGGCCGAGGTCGGCGAGTCCATCGCCGCGATCCACGCGCTCCCCTCGGCCTTCCTCGCCGAGGCGGGCCTTCCCCGGCACACTGCCGCCGAGAGCCGGTCGCAGGTGATCGAGCTCATCGGCCGTGCGGCGGACACGGGTCGCGTGCCCGCCGCGCTGCTGCGCCGCTGGGAGTCCGCCGCCGACGACGCCGACCTCTGGCAGTTCGCACCGACCGTCATCAACGGCGGGCTCGCAGCCGACTCGATCCTCGTCGAGGGCGTGCACGTGACCGGCGTCATCGGCTGGTCGGGCCTGCAGGGCGGCGATCCGGCCCGCGACCTGCACTGGTTGATGACGGCACGCGGCGAGGCCGCCGAGCACGCCCTGTCGGCGTACCTGCGCGCCCGAGGCGGGCCGCAGGACGGCGGGATCGCCCAGCGCGCGCTGCTGCACGGCGAGCTGGAGCTCGCGCGCTGGCTGCTGCACGGCGTCGAGACCCGCGACCCCGACGTCGTCGAGGACGCGGTCGGACTGCTCGACGGCCTGGTCGAGACGGTGCACGCGGAGCAGTCCCCCGACCTGTCGACCGACACCGGCCCGATCATGGCCGTGTCGGAGGTCGAGGAGCTGCTCGGCCGCACGCCCCGCACCGGCGGCGGCAGCGAGGCGTCCAGCATGCTGACCGACTCGTACGACCGGTCCGACCTCGAGCGCGGTGAGGCCGGCGAGCACGACGAGTCCGAGGCGGATGCCACGGGGGCGCTGCCGCTCGACCTCACCGGGTGGGGCGAGAGCGAGGACGACGAATCGGCCGACGAGGATCAGGCGACGGACGACGACCAGGACGCGAGCAGCTCCTCCTCGTCATAGAGCCGCTCCGGCCGCACGACCTCGTCGTCCTCGACGAAGTAGAACAGCGCGTCGACCTCCTCGACGGGCACCTCGCGCCAGGTCGCGAACGCGAGCCGGTAGAGCGCGAGCTGGGTCTGCTTGAGCTCGAGGTCGCGGGCGTCCCTCGGCGCGGCACCGGTCTTCCAGTCGACCACCTCGTAGCGGATGCCCCTGCGGCCGGCCTCGCTGTCCGGGTCGACCTGGTACACCGCATCGAGCTTGCAGACGAACACGGTGCCGCCGAGCGGCAGGTGGATCTCGACCTCGACCTCGTCGGGCCTGCGGTGCCCCCAGGGCGACGCGGCGAACGTCGCCTGCAGGCGGGCGAGCCGCTCGTGCTCGACGGGCACGGCGTCGCCGGCATCGAGTTCGAACGCCTCCGCGTCGACCGCGTCGCCGACGCCCGTCGACCGCGCCTCGACCCACGAGTGGAACAACGTGCCGATGCGCGTCGCGCGGTACGGCCGCTGCGGCAGCGGGCGGCGCAGCTCGGCCGCCACGCCCGCGGGGTCGTCGACCCAGTCCTTGAAGCGCGACGCGGGCACGCGCGTGGGCCGGGCCTCGCCCGCCTCCTCGGGTGAGCGACGCGCGTCGCGCTCGGCGATGAGCAGCTCGAGGTCGCGGGCGAGGGCGTCGCCGATCGCCGAGTCGGCGCCGGCCTCGCGCGCGGCACGCACCGCGTCGGCCGCCGCGGTCACGCGGGCGCGGCGGGTCCCGAGCGGGTCGAGCGGCCACGTCGCGCGCTGCCCGCCGCCCTCGCGCGGGTTGGACTCGTGCGCGCTCGGGCCGGGCAGCAGCGCCTCGTCGAGCACGCCGCCGGCGACGAGCTCGTGCAGGTAGGGACTGGGCCCGCGCGCGCCCTTCTGCACCGACCACCACGAGCCGCTGAACAGGAGCGAGTGCCGCGCGCGCGTCACGGCCACGTACGCGAGCCGTCGCTGCTCCTCCTCGTGCAGGCGGCGGATCTCGGCCTGGTAGTCGCGCGCGGCCTCGTCGAACTGCTTCTGGTCGTGCACGCCGCGCCAAGCGAGCTCGGGCAGTTCGTCGCGGTCGCCCTTGAACTCGTACGGCAGTGCCCCGAACGCGAGCCACCCCTTGGTCGACAGCGGGGCCGCGGGCAGCTCGTCCTCGACGGCCCGCGGGATGGCGACGAGGTCCCACTCCAGCCCCTTCGCGCCGTGCACGGTGAGCACCTGCACGGTGCCGGGCTCGGGCTCGTCCTGCCGGGGCGCGAGCCGGTCGCGCTGCTCGGCCTCCGCGAGCCAGCCGAGGAACGCCCCGAGGGTCGGTGCCTCGCTCACGTCGAGGAAGCCCGCGAGCAGCTCGTCGAACGCCTCGAGGCTCGGTGCGCCGAGCGGCTGGGCCGCGTTCGCACCCACCTCGATGTCGAGCAGCAGCTCGTGCTGCACGAGGGTGACCAGGTCGGCGAGCTCGAGCCCGGCGCGGCGCCGGAGGGACATGAGCTGCGCGCCCGCGGCGCGCATGCGGGCGAGCCCCTCCGCGCTGATGCGGGCGGTCGCCGCGTGGCCTTCGGGCGCCTCGACGACGAAGTCGAGCGCGTCCACGAGCGAGGCGTGCTCCTCGGCGGCGACGCTCGACCGCAGCCGTGCGCGCACCGCGTCGTCGAGGGGCTGCAGCGCGTGGTCGCGCGCCGCGAGCCAGCGCGCGGTCTCGGCGAGTCCGGCCAGGTCGGCCGCGCCGACGCGCCAGCGCGCGCCGCCCAGCAGGCGCAGCAGCTCGGCGCCCGCGCTCGGGTCGTGCAGCACGCGCAGGGCACTCACGAGATCGGCGATCACGGGCTGGTCGAGCAGTCCGGCGAGGCCGAGCACGTGGAACGGCACGCCCCGGGCCTCGAACGCCTCGGCGAACACGTCGACCTGCTTGAGCGTGCGGCAGAGCATGGCTGCCGACGGCGGGCGCCCGCCCGTGCGCAGGCGGCCGGCGAACCAGTCGGCGACGGCGGCGGCCTCGTCCTCGATCGTCTCGCCCCAGCGCAGGTCGACGGCGCCGTCGCCCGCTCCGGGCGCGGCCTCGAGCGCGCGCTTCGGCACGACCGGCGCGTCGAGGAACGGGCGCAGCAGCGTGTTCGCGGCGTCGAGCACCCGGCGCGGGTTGCGCCAGCTCGTGGAGAGGTCGTAGACCGGGGCATCCGCATCGCCGAAGTCGCCGCCGAACCGCGCCAGGTTCGTCGCGCTCGCGCCCCGCCACCCGTAGATCGACTGGTCGGGGTCGCCCACGGCCATGACCGACTGCCCGCCGAAGAGGGTCGACAGCAGCCGCGTCTGCACCACGCTCGTGTCCTGGTACTCGTCGAGCAGCACCGCGCCGTAGCGACTGCGGTACGCCTCGACCACGCCCGGCTCGCTCGCGCAGATCTCGAGCGCGAACGCCACCTGGTCGGAGAACTCGAGCAGGCCGCGCCGTCGCTTCTCGAGCGCGAAGCGCTCGGCGAGGTCGACCAGCACGGGCAGCGCGCCGACCTGCTGCATCGCCTGCGCGAACGAGGCGTACGGCGCCTTCTTGCGCGCCGACCCCGTCGGCAGGTCGTGCATGGCGAGGAACTGCCGCGCCATCACGCGCACGTCGCGCGGATCGGCGACGTTCTCGGCGATGCCGCGGCTGAGGCCGAGCACCGCGCCGGTGATGCGATCCGCCGACGCGTCGAGCTCGACCAGGCGGTCGTCGTCGCTGTCGAGCACCACGCGCCGCGCGAGCTGCCACGCGGACGCCTCGCCGAGCAGGGCCGCGTCGGGCTCGCGCCCGATGCGCATGGCGTGCTCGCGGTAGATCGCGCTCGCGAACGCGTTGTAGGTCGAGACCTCGGCGGCGTCGAGCAGGTCGAGCTCGACGCGTGCGATGCCCTCGTGCACGAGCTGGCCCACGCGCCGCGAGATGCGCTCGGCGAGCTCGCCCGCGGCCTTGCGGGTGAAGGTGAGCCCGAGCACCTCCGGCACCGCGACGTGGCCGTTGGCGAGCAGCCAGACCACGCGGTTCGCCATGGTCTCGGTCTTGCCGCTGCCGGCGCCGGCCACGACGAGGCTCTGCGCGGCGTGCGGCGCCTCGATGACCGCGCACTGCTCGTCGGTCGGCGCAGGCAGCCCGAGGCGCGCGGCGATCTCGCGCGCGCCGATCATGCGGATACCTCCGCGTGCCGCCGCCTCACGCGCTGACCGCCTTCACGAGCTGCACCCGGTACTCCCACGCACCGAGCGGCGACCGGTAGCCCAGCTCGAGCGGGCCGTCGAACGTCGAGCCGGCCATGATGCGCCCGGCGGCCTCGACGCGCTCCGCGAAGGCGGCCGCCGCCTCGTCGTCGAACGGCTGCTGCGCGCGCTCGGAGTACGCCCGCCCCGAGGCGGGCTTCGCCACGAACACGAGCTTCGCCCCGCCGAGCTCGCCGTCGCCGAGCGGCACCGCGCCGTCGCGGGCGGCGGCCTGGTAGGCGGCGAGCTGCGGATGCTCCGGCATCGCGCCCGCCGTCGGCACCCGGCGCCCGGTCTTGAGGTCCACGATCACGACCGTGCCGTCGGCCGACCGCTCGACGCGGTCGACGGTGCCGCGCAGCACGGTGCGGCCGAGCTCGAGGCTGAAACGCCCCTCGGCGCCCAGCAGCACCTTGCCGTCGTCGGCGAACCCGGCGAGGTACTCGGCCGCGCCCTCCGCCATGGCCCGCGCGCTGCGGCGCTCGCGGGCGTCGAGCCAGGGGGCGTCGAAGCGCAGCTCGCCCCAGCGGGCCTCGATGCCGGCCCACACCGCCTCGACGCCGAGCTCGTCGGGCGGCAGGGCGGATGCCTCCTCGACGACGGCGTGCACGATCGTGCCGAGCGACGCGGCGAGCCCGCTCGGCGTCTGCGCCACGGCGTCGACGAACCAGGCGACGGGCGACGCCTCGGCCTTCTCGATCTGCGACGGCGAGACGTGCACCCGCGCCTCGAGGTCGCCGTCGAGGTCCACGAGCGGGGCGTCCGTGCTGGGCTCGCCGAGCCCGTACCACTCGGCCGGGTCGGCACCCGGCACGCCCGCCTCGGCGAGCCGGGCGAGCGCCTGCGCGGCCTCGGCCGAACCCGTGGCGGCGAGCTCGCGCCGCAGCGTCGCGACCAGGCGGCGCAGGTGCAGCGGGCGGCGCCGGCGCGGGGCGGTCGGCACGTCGGCGAAGGCCATGAGCACCGAGGGCTGCTCGTCGTCGTTGCTCGTGCACGACAGCACGAGCTGGCGGTCGGCCCGCGACGCGGCGAGCGCGAACAGCCGCAGCTCATCGCCGCGCACCTCCGCGCGCTCGTCGGCGACGGTGCGGTCGACCACGTGGCCCACCGGTTCGCCCGCCCGGTCGGCAGCGGCCACGGCCGCGAGGCGGTCGGCGCGCAGCAGCGACCCGCGGGGCCTGAGGTTCGGCCAGACGCCGTCCTGCAGGCCGGCGATCACGACCACGTCGTACTCGCCGCCGACGAGGGCCTGCGGCGAGCACACGAGCACGGTCTCGTCGGAACGTCGCGGCGCGAGCGAGTCCTCGGGCACGTCGCTGCCGAGCACGTCGTCGAGGAACCGCCGGGCCGGCGCGCCCGGCAGTCGCTCGACGAACCGCTCGGCCGAGGCGAAGAGCGCGACGGCGGCGTCGAGTGCGCGGTTCGCCTCCTCGGCGAGGAGGCCGTGTCCGCTCGCCTGCGCGGCCCACTCGGCGGCGAGCCCGGTGCCGTCCCAGATCGCCCAGAGCACCTCCTCGATCGTGCCGCCCGCGTCCGCCACGCGACGCGCGTCGGCGAGCACCCGCCCGAGCCGGCCCGCGCGCCGCGCGACCCGGTCGTCGATGGTCTCGAATCCACCGGCCACGCCGAGGGCCTCGACGAGCAGTTCGTCGCCGGTGCGGTCGCCGCCCGCGGCGAGCTCGTCGCGCCGGAGCGCGAGGCGCAGCCGCCGCAGCCCCACCCCGTCGAGCCGCCCGAGCGGACCGGCCAGCAGCGCTGCGGCCAGGTCGGGGGTGAGCGGCTCGCGGTCGACCACGTACGAGGCCGCGCGCAGCAGCAGCGCGGCCGCGGCCTCGTCGCGCAGCGCGGCGCGGGCCGCCGTCGTGCGGGTCGGCACGTCGGCGACCGAGAGCGCGCGCTCGACCGCGGCGATCTCCCCGCCCGAGCGCAGCACGACCGCCATGCGCGACCACGGCACGCCGTCGAGCAGGTGGCGCTCGCGCAGCAGCGCGGCGATGTCGGCGCACTCGGCGGCGTGCGACGGCGCGTCGATGCGCACGAGCGGCGCCATGCCGGCATCCGCCTCGCGGGCGTCGGCGACGAGCCGGGCGGCGCGCTGCGGCCCGCCCAGCGCCGTGCCGATGCGGCTGGTCGCGGCCGCGACCACCCCGTGGATCTCCGGCCGCCCGCGCCGCACGTGACCGAGCACGACCCGCTCGACGTCGGGCAGGCCCAGCGCGGGCCCGAGCCCGCCGAGCAGGTCGGCGCGCCCGCCGCGGAAGGCGTTCGCCGCGACGTCGGGGTCGCCGAGCGCGATGACCGAGGCGCCGCGGTGCACGAACGCGCGCAGCAGCGCGATCGTGCCCTCCGTGGCATCCTGCGCGTCGTCGACGACGATGCAGCGCGCCTCGGCGAGCGGCCCGAGCGCGACGAGCGCCTCTGGGTCGTGCACGCTGTCGCCGACCACCGCGGCGCCGAACGCGAGCAGCTCGGCGGCGTCGAAGCGGGAGTCGCGGAACTGGTCCTTGACGTCGGCGTACTCGTCGGCGAAGTCGGCGGCGGCCTCCCACGCGGGCACGCCCGCGCTCGCGCCGAGCCGGCGCAGGTCGTGCGGTCCGATTCCGTGCTCGGTCGCGCGCATGAGCAGGTCGCGCAGTTCGGTGCGGAAGCCGCGCAGGCGCCGCACGTCGGGGCCGAGCGCGTCGGGCCAGGCGGGGCCGGCGCCGTCGTCGATCGCGCCCTCGATGAGGTCGGCGATGATGCGGTCGTGCTCGCCGCCCGTGAGCAGCGTCGGGTCGGCGTCGGCGAGCGCGCCGCGCACGACCTGGAACGCGACCGAGTTGGCCGTGCGCGCGAGCGGCCCGTTCGTCGGCACGCCGAGGCGCAGGGCGATGCGGTCGCGCAGTGCGGTCGCGGCCCGGCGGCTCGACGCGAGCACCAGCACGTGCTCGGGCGCGTACGCGCGGCCGAGCACACGATCGGCGACGACCTCGACCGCGAGCGTGGTCTTGCCCGTGCCCGGCGCACCGAGCACCGCGGCGGAGCGCCCTTCGGGAAGCTCCACGACGTGCCGCTGTTCGGGGTCGAGCAGCAGGCCGCCGGCCGCCGCGCCGGCGCCCGCGGCGAGCGCGACGGACTCGTCCGGGGTCGCGGGTCGGGTGAGGTCTGCGTGCTCCATCGGCCTCACGCTAACCGGTTGCGCCGACAGTGAACGCGAGCCCGGGGGCGGGTCGCGGGTGTCGTAGTCTGAGCGGGTCACGTCGCACACTCGGAAGGGCCCACAGTGGACATTCGCATCGGCATCCAGAACTCCCCCCGCGAGATCGGGTTCGAGTCGGACCAGACGGCGAAGGACGTCGAGAAGGCCGTCGCCGATGCCCTCGCGAACGCGTCGGGCTACCTCCGCCTCGTCGACGCGAAGGGCTCGGTCTACGTCGTGCCGACCGCGTCGCTCGCGTATGTCGAGATCGGCTCCGACCAGTCGCGTCGCGTCGGCTTCGTCGCCTGATGGAGCTCCTCTTCATCTCGCTCGGCGGCGCCATCCTCGGCCTCGCCGCGCGCTACGCGCTCACCCGCCGCAACCTGCACGGCTCGGTGCTGGTCCCCGCGATCGGCACCGCGGCCGCCGCCGTCACCTGGGTCGCGCTGACCTGGCTCGGCATGCCGTGGGACGGCGGCTGGATCTGGGTGATCGCCCTCGTCTGCTCCGGCCTGACCGCGGCGGGCGCCGACGTGCTGATCGGCCGTCGCCGCGAGGCCGCCGACGCCGAGCTGGCGGAGCGCCTGCAGCGTCCCGGCGCGCAGGTCGCCTGAGGCGGCATCCGCCCTGCCGTTCTCACGTCGGCAGACGTCACTTTTCAGGAAGTGACGGATGCGGCGTGCACGGATGCTGCACTGCGCGACGCGAGCCGCACGGAACCAGCGGGTTCGGCACAGCGCACGCCGGATCGTTGCATCCGTCCCGCATCCACTCCTGAAAAGCGCCAATGACACGGATGCCGCTGAGCTGCGCGCCGTCCGACGCGCAGCGCGTCAGGCCGTGAGGCCCAGCCCGTCCATGCGCCGGGTGTGCGCCGCGATCAGTTCCGTGAACATGGGCTCGACCTCGGGGCCGGTGCCCGTGCCCTCGCGGATCGCCGACCGAGCGACCAGCAGCGTGTCGCCGACGATGCGGCGCCCCCACAGCGCGAGCCGGTCCGCCAGCCCCGGCACGGTCGCGATGCCCTCGCTCAGCTCGCGCACGAGCACGGGCGATGCGCCCACCTCGCCGAGCAGGCGCACGACGCGGCCGCGCACGGGCGACGGCAGCCCGTCGGCCAGCCGGATGAAGTAGTCGTCGAGCATGCCCGCGCTGACATACGTGCCGAGCAGCAGCTCCCACCAGTCGGCGCCGGCGATCGCCGTGCGGTACACGTCGAGCGCCGGGGCGAACGGCGCCATGACGTCCTCGGGCTCGGCGTCGTGCTCGCGGATCTCCTCGATCAGGCCGTGGTGCTTGCGCAGCGCGACGCCGGCGGAGGCGCTGAGGCCCTCCTTCGCGGCGAGGTTCGGCGAGGTCGCGACCGCGCGCGAGAGGTTCTCGAAGAACTCGAGCTGGATGTACGCGGCCTGCCCCAGGAACGGCAGCACGTCGGGCGTCAGCTCGGTGAAGTCGACCCGGGTGAGGTTCGTCGGCTCGACCCGGGGACGCATTCCCTGCGTCTCACCACGAGCGCCGCGACGGGCCGACCAGGAAACCACGGGACCACTCTAGTGCCGCCCGATCAGGGGTTGTGACGGCTCGGACGGTACACTCGTCCCGGAGCCGTCGGCAACGGATCGACGGCCAGTGCGCCTGACGACGAACGAGGCGCACCTTCTTCATTCGACGACAGGCACTCTCCCTTGACGACATTCTCCGATCTCGGCATCGCCCAGGACATGGTCGACGCCCTCTCGGCGAAGGGCATCACCGAGCCCTTCCCCATCCAGGAACAGACCATCCCGCTCGCCCTCTCCGGCCAGGACATCATCGGCCAGGCGAAGACCGGCACGGGCAAGACCTTCGGCTTCGGCCTCCCCCTCATCCAGCGCCTGGGCGATGCGCCCGAGCCGGGCGTGCAGGCCCTCGTGGTCGTGCCGACCCGCGAGCTCTGCGTGCAGGTGACCGAGGACCTCGAGCTGGCGACCGCGAACCGCCCGACGAACATCGTCTCGATCTACGGCGGCAAGGCCTACGAGGGCCAGATCGACCAGCTGAAGGCCGGCGGCCAGATCGTGGTCGGCACCCCGGGCCGCCTCCTCGACCTCGCGTCGCAGCGCATCCTCTCGCTGAAGAACGTGCGCGAGATGGTGCTCGACGAGGCCGACAAGATGCTCGACCTCGGCTTCCTCGCCGACATCGAGAAGCTCTTCGCGCAGACCCCGCCGACGCGCCACACCATGCTGTTCTCGGCGACCATGCCGGGCCCGATCGTGGCCCTGGCCCGTCGCTTCATGACGCGCCCGATCCACATCCGCGCCACCGACCCCGACGAGGGCCTCACCCAGGCGAACATCAAGCACCTCGTCTACCGGGCGCACTCGCTCGACAAGGACGAGGTCATCGCCCGCATCCTCCAGGCCGAGGGCCGCGGCAAGACCGTGATCTTCACGCGCACCAAGCGCGCGGCGGCGAAGCTGGTCGAGGAGCTCAACGACCGCGGCTTCAACGCGGCGGCCGTGCACGGCGACCTGAACCAGGACCAGCGCGAGCGCGCCATGGCCGCGTTCAAGGCCGGCAAGAAGGACGTGCTGATCGCGACCGACGTGGCCGCGCGCGGCATCGACGTGCTCGACGTCACGCACGTGATCAACCACACCATCCCCGACGACGAGAAGACGTACCTGCACCGCGCCGGCCGCACCGGCCGCGCGGGCAAGACCGGCATCGCGGTCACGTTCGTCGACTGGGACGACCTGCACAAGTGGGCGCTGATCAACCGCGCCCTCGAGTTCGGCCAGCCCGAGCCGACCGAGACGTACTCGTCGAGCCCGCACCTCTACACCGACCTCGACATCCCCGAGGGCACGAAGGGCCGCATCCGCGCGGCCTCCGCGCCGCCGTCGCGTTCGAGCACGGCCGGCCGGGCCGAGGGCGGTTCGGATGCACCGGGCGGCGGCTCGGGCTCCCGCAACCGCTCGCGCAACCGTCGTCGCACCCGCAACGGGCAGTCGTCGGGCGGCCAGGGCGGCGGGTCGTCGCAGGCGGCGCCCGCGAGCCAGCCGACCGACGGCCAGGCTCCCGCCGAGCGCGCGGAGCCGGGCACCGGCACGCACGACGGCAAGGGCCACGAGCACCACGACGGCAAGGCCGCGCCGCGCCGCCGCCGTCGCCGTCGCGGTCCCCGCCAGGGCGCGAACCAGGGCGGCCAGGCCCCGCAGCAGTAGCGGCCCGACGGGCCGTCACGCGCCCGGCTGACGCGAGCCGTCAGCCGGGCAGCACCGGCTCGGTGCCCGTGGCCTCGTCGAGGATCCGCTCGACGACCTCGGGCGAGGTCAGGTGCTCGCCGAGCCGGTTGGCCTTGCCCGTGCCGTGGTAGTCGCTCGACCCGGTGATCGCCAGGTCGAAGCGCGCCGCGAGCTCGCGCAGCGCGCGCTTGTTCGGCTCGTGGTTCTCGGGGTGGTCGATCTCGAGGCCGAAGAGCCCCGCGTCGACGAGCTGGCGCAGGCGCTTCGGCGCGATCACGTCGCCGTCGCCGCGCGTGCCGGGGTGCGCGAGCACGGGCACCCCGCCCGCCGCGCGGATGAGCCGCACGCCGGTGAGCGGGTCGGGCGCGTAGTGCGGGCGCGCGTAGCCCGAGCGCCAGTGCAGGATGCCCGCGAACGCGTCCGATCGCGTCGGCACGTGGCCGCGGGCCACGAGCGCGTCGGCGATGTGCGGCCTGCCGATCGTGGCCCCCTCTGTCGCCTGCTCGAGCACGTCGTCCCAGGTGAGCGCGTAGTCGTGCGCGATCGCCTCGACGATCGCCTCGGCGCGCGTGCGCCGGCCCTCGCGGATGCGCGCGGTCTCGGCGACGAGCGCCTCGTTGCGCGGGTCGACGAGGTACCCGAGCACGTGCACGCTGGCGAACTGCTCGCGCGTCGACAGCTCCATGCCGGGCAGCAGCACGATGCCGTGCGCGCGCGCCGCGTCCCGCGCGGCATCCCACCCCGCCGTCGAGTCGTGGTCGGTGAGCGCGATGCCGGCCAGCCCGGCCAGCGCGGCCTCGGCGACCAGCTCGGCCGGTTCCTGCGTGCCATCGGAGACGCTCGAGTGCGTGTGCAGGTCGATGCCACCGGCTGGGCGATCGCGGCGGGGCATCCCCCCATCGTATCGACGCGCGACACGCGCCCGGGCGCGCCCGACACGCTCACGGCGCACTCTCGGCACACCTGCACGGCGCACCCGGCGCGAGCCCCTACGCTGTATCGGGTGTCCCGGGTGCTCGCTGTCCTCGCGGTGCTCGGCTGCGCCGCCGTCGCCGCGGTCCTCACCTGGCCGCAGGCGTTCGGACTCCAGCAGGAGTGGATCATCTCGCACGTCGTCGCGCTGCGCGGGCTCGCGGTCGTCGCGGCGGTGGCGTGCTGCGTGCTGCTCGCACTCGTGGTCGCGACCCACCAGCTGCGTCGGTTCAGCGTCGCGCTCATCCTCGTGCTCGTCGCCTACGCCGCCGCGAACTCGGCCGTGGTCGCCTTCCGCGGCGTCACCGGCACCACGGCCTCCTCGGGCCCCGAGACGATCACGGTGCTGTCGTGGAACACGCTCGGCGAGGTGCCCGACGCCGCCACCATCGCTCAGCTCGCACTCGAAACGGGGGCCGACATCGTGTCGCTGCCCGAGACCACCGAGCCGCTCGGCGAGGAGGTCGCGATCGCCATGCGCGAGGGCGGCAACCCCATGTGGGTCAACACGATCGCGTTCGACGTGATCGCGAAGGCGCGCTCGACGACGCTGCTGATCAGCCCCGACCTCGGCGACTACGAGGTCGTCTCGGCGGTCGGCACCGGACCCCCGGGCAACACGAACACGCTGCCGACGGTCGTGGCCCAGCCGGTCGACGGCGACGGACCGGTCATCGTCGCGGCGCACGCGGTCGCGCCCATCCGCTGGGAGATGCGCAACTGGCGCAGCGACCTCGAGTGGCTCGCGACCCAGTGCACCGCCGACAGCGTCATCATGGCCGGCGACTTCAACGCGACCGTCGACCACTTCGCGGGGCTCGGCAGCGACGGCGGCGACCTCGGCCGGTGCAGCGATGCGGCGAACCAGGCGGATGCCGCGGGGCTCGGCACCTGGCCCACCGACCTGCCCGCACTGCTCGGCAGCCCGATCGACCACGTGCTGGCGACCCCCGACTGGCGGGTCGTCGGCTTCGAGGTGCTCGGCGAGTTCGACGACTCCGGCAGCGACCACCGGCCGATCGTGGCGGAGCTCGCGCAGCGCTGAGAGAATGGACGACATGTCCACGAACTCCACCGACACCAGCACCACCGCGCCCGCCGACGAGGCCGAGGCCGACCGCAACGCCAACCGGTCCACCACCCCCGGGTCGGAGGGGTTCAAGGAGTACATCGGCTCGGGCTGGGCCGAGCGCACCGAGGTGGCGCCGCCGCTGCGCGAGCCGGCCGCCTACGCCGCCCGCCGCCGCGCGCGCGTGTCGGCCGCGCACCCGGGCCAGCGCCTGGTCATCCCCGCGGGCGACATGAAGCAGCGCTCGAACGACACCGACTACCCGTTCCGCGCGCACTCGGCGTTCGCGCACCTCACCGGCTGGGGCTCCGACTCCGAGCCGGGCGCGGTGCTCGTGCTCGAGCCCACCGACGACGGGCACGACGCGACCGTCTACTTCCGCGAGCGCGCCGGGCGCGACTCGAGCGAGTTCTACGACAACCCCGCCATCGGCGAGTTCTGGATCGGCCCGCGCCCGTCGCTCGCGCACGTGGCCGCCGACCTCGGCGTGGCCACGCGCGGCCTCGGCGACTTCGACGACGTCGTCGCGGGCGTGGACACCGACACCGTCGTGATCCGCGAGGCCGACGCCGCCGTGACCGAGCGCATCGACCACGCCCGCATCCGCTACGCCGCCGAGCGGGCCGTCAGCCACAACGCCGCCGACGCGCCGTTCAGCCTCGAGGTCGGGCACGAGCACGAGCCGGATGCCGCGCTGGCGCGCACCTGCTCCGAGCTGCGCCTCGTGAAGGACGACTACGAGGTCGAGCAGATGCGCCTGGCGGTCGCGGCGACCCGCGACGGCTTCGACGACGTGCTCGCGGCGCTCCCCCGCGCCTCGGCCGTGCAGCGCGGCGAGCGGGTCATCGAGGGCGCGTTCCAGGCGCGCGCGCGGCTCGACGGCAACGATGTCGGCTACGGCTCGATCGCGGCCGCCGGCCCGCACGCGACGATCCTGCACTGGACCCGCAACGACGGCCCCGTCGCGCCCGGCGACCTCGTGCTGCTCGACGCGGGCGTCGAGCTCGACAGCTACTACACCGCCGACATCACGCGCACCTTCCCGGTGAGCGGCACGTTCACCGAGGTGCAGCGCCGGGTCTACGAGGCCGTGCGCGAGGCGGCCGACGCGGCGTTCGCCGTCGCGAGGCCCGGGGCGATCTTCCGCGAGGTGCACGAGGCCGCCATGGAGGTCATCGCCCGCCGCACGGCCGAGTGGGGCCTGCTGCCGGTCTCGGCCGAGGAGTCGCTGCAGCCCGACAACCAGTTCCACCGCCGCTACATGGTGCACGGCACGAGCCACCACCTCGGCATGGACGTGCACGACTGCGCGCAGGCCCGCCGCGAGCTCTACAAGGACGGCGTGCTCGAGGAGGGCATGGTCTTCACGATCGAGCCGGGCCTGTACTTCCAGCCCGACGACCTGACGGTGCCCGAGGAGTACCGCGGCATCGGCGTGCGCATCGAGGACGACGTGCTCGTCACGGCCGACGGCGTCGAGAACCTGTCGGCGGCGTTCCCGCGCACGGCCGACGAGGTCGAGGCCTGGGTGCGCGAGGTCGCGGCGCGCGGCTGAGCGTCACGGCGGGCTCGGTCGGGCGGATGCCGCCGGGCGGGCGCACCTGCTCGGCGGCGTGCGGTTCGGGTCAGCCCTCCGCGGGCCGTGCGGCGGCCTGCCGCTGCGCGCGGCGCTCGCGCCACCAGGCGAGCACCCGGTCGATGATGCGCTTGACCCAGACCGCGATGCGCTTGGCCCAGGCGAACTCGGTGCCGAGGATGGCGAAGCCGAGGAAGAACACGAGCGTGCCCGGCCCGGGCAACGGCATCAGGATGAGGCCCGCGACGATCACGATCGCGCCGAGCACGCCGACCGCGAACCGGTAGGCGAAGCGCAGCCGCGGGTGCCGCTCGATCCAGGCGCGCGCACGGCGCAGCAGCCGGCGGATCGGTCGGTCGGGGTCCTCTCCGGCCGCGATCTCGCGACGCAGTTCGAGCTCGGTGACCATGCCGTGGATGCTACGCAGCGGTGCTGGGAACGGGCTGCGTGAGGCTCAGGCCCGACCGTCGCGGGCCGCCGGCTCGTCCGACCCCTCGGCCCCGGTCGCGTCGGTCGCGTCCGCTCCCGGCGCGGTCTCGTCCTCCGGCTCGGCGAGCTCGCCGTACTGCGGCCGCGGTCGGGGCGCGCGTTCACCGGGCTCGGACGCCTCGCGCGCGGTCGTCGCCTGCTCGTAGGTGCGCGGGGCCGAGGTGGGCGCGGCGGGCGACGGCGCCGGCGAGGCATCCGTGCCCAGGAGCTCCCGCGCCCGCGCGCCGAGGCCCGGCTCGACGATGAGCGCGTAGCGGCCGGCCGCAACCTGCATGACCGACGTGAAGTCGCGGCGCCGGCGGTTGATCGTGTACGTCACGAGGCCGAACAGCATGCCGAACCCGGCACCCAGCAGCAGCGCGGCGAACAGCACGCCGAACGCCTGGTCGTTCGGGGTGACGATGAAGAACAGCAGGCCGAGGAACATGCCGAACCAGAGGCCGGACAGCGCGCCGGCGCCCGCCGCGCGCCCGTAGCTCATGCGGCCGGTCACGCGCTCGATGCTCGTGAGGTCGGTGCCGACGATGGAGAGCTGCTTGACCGGGAAGTCGGCGCGGGCGAGCGTGTCGACGGCCGCCTGCGCCTCCGCGTAGGTCTCGAAGCTCGCCGCCTCGTCGCCCTTGGGCACCGTGGGGAACTTCGTGCCGCGGCCGCCCAGCATCCTCGGATTCGTCACGCGCCCATTCTCCCATGCGCTCCCCGGGCGCGGCCCGGGGGTACATTCGAGGGGTGAGCGCCTCGAGAGTCTTCGTCGCCCGCCTGGCCGGCTGCGCCGTCTTCGACCCCGCCGGCGACCGCGTCGGCAAGCTGCGCGACGTGCTGGTCGTGTACCGCAAGGACGACCCTCCGCGCGTCGTCGGCCTCATCGTCGAGATCCCCGGCAAGCGCCGGGTGTTCGTCTCGATCGGCCGGGTCACGAGCATCTCCGGCTCGCAGATCATCACGACCGGAATGGTCAACATGCGCCGCTTCGAGCAGCGCGGCGGCGAGGTGCGCCTGATCGCGGAGATGTTCGGGCGCCAGGTCGACTTCGACGACGGCTCGGGCGACGCGACCATCGAGGACGTCGCGATCGAGGAGCGCGACCAGGGCGAGTGGGACGTCTCGCAGCTGCTCGTGCGCCGGCGCAAGACGAGCGCGTCGCCGTTCGCGCGCGGCGCGACGGCGTTCGTCGGCTGGGGCGAGGTGAGCGAGCGCGCAGGCGCGGGCCAGCAGCAGTCGGCCGAGCACCTCATCGCCGCCTACTCCGAGCTGAAGCCCGCCGACCTCGCCACCACCATGCTCGAGCTCCCGGCGGAACGGCGGCGCGAGGTCGCGGCCGAGTTGCCCGACGGCCGTCTGGCCGACGCGCTCGAGGAGATGCCCGAGTCCGACCAGGTCGAGCTGCTCGCGACCCTCGGCGACGAGCGCGCGGCCGACGTGCTCGACCACATGCAGCCCGACGACGCCGCCGACCTCATCGCCCAGCTCCCCCTCGAGCGCGGCGAGCAGCTCCTCGACCTGATGGAGCCCGAGGAGGCCGACGACGTGCGGTTCCTCCTGAAGTACGAGGCCGACACCGCCGGCGGCCTCATGACCACCGAGCCGATCATCGTCTCGGCCGATGCGACCGTGGCGGAGGGGCTCGCGCTGATCCGCCGGCACGAGCTGCCGCCCGCGCTCGGCGCGGCGGTCTGCGTCACGATGCCGCCGCACGAGCCGCCCACGGGGCGCTTCCTCGGCATGGTGCACTTCCAGCGCATGCTGCGCTACCCCCCGAACGAACGGCTCGGCACGCTCATCGACCAGGGCCTCGAGCCCGTGAGCGGCGACACCTCGGCCGCCGAGGTCAGCCGCATCCTCGCCAGCTACGACCTCGTGTCGGTGCCGGTGGTCGACGAGCGGAACCGGCTGCTCGGCGTGGTCACGATCGACGACGTGCTCGACTACCTGCTGCCCGACGACTGGCGCTCCCAGCCCGACGA
Source organism: Agromyces rhizosphaerae (assembly GCF_027925245.1). Classification (NCBI taxonomy): domain Bacteria; kingdom Bacillati; phylum Actinomycetota; class Actinomycetes; order Micrococcales; family Microbacteriaceae; genus Agromyces; species Agromyces rhizosphaerae. Next base: position 2,839,663 of record NZ_BSDP01000001.1, on the reverse strand, counting down.
GGACGACGAGGTGCGCCGGCGCGCCGCCGCCCGGGAGCAGCTGCTGACCGGCAGCATCCCGTTGCAGACCGGGCGACGCTCGCGGAGGAGGGGCGCCGATGGCACGCGCTGACCGCCAGGGTTCGCGCGGCGACCAGTCCCGCAGCGCGCCCGGCCGCGACCGCGACCGGTTCGGCCGGTTCACCGAGGTCGTCGCCCGCGGCATGGGCACGCCCTGGTTCCTGCTCGGCCTGACCCTGTTCGTGCTGCTCTGGATGAGCTGGAACACGTTCGCGCCCGCGAGCCTCCAGTTCGACCGGGCCGACTACGGCTTCATCGCGCTGACCCTCGTGCTCTCGCTGCAGGCCTCGTACGCCGCCCCGCTCATCCTGCTCGCGCAGAACCGGCAGGACGACCGCGACCGCGTGCAGATCGAGCAGGACCGCCAGCGCGCCGAGCGCAACCTCGCCGACACCGAGTACCTCGCGCGCGAGGTCGTCGCGCTGCGCCTGGCGATGAGCGACATGGCGTCCAAGGAGTTCATCCGCTCCGAGCTGCGCGCGCTGCTCGACGAGCTCGACGCGCGCGACGACGCCGGCGAGGGTGAGAATGCCACCGCCTGAGGCGACGGGTGCGACGGTCGTCGAGCGCGTGCGGCGCGCGCTCGACGGGGTGCTCGACCCCGAGATCCGCCGGCCCGTCACCGAGCTCGACATGATCGGCGAGGTCGCCGAGACCGGTGACGGCGTGCACGTCGGGGTGAAGCTCACGATCGTCGGATGCCCCGCCGCGGACCGCATCGAGCGCGACGTGCGCACCGCGGCCGAGTCGGTCGTCGGCGAGGGCAACGCCGGCGTGACCCTCTCGGTCATGACGCCCGACGAGCGGCGCGCACTCACCGAGAAGCTGCAGGCGGGTCGGCCGAAGCGCGGCATCCCGTTCGACGCCGACTCGCTCACCCGCGTCTACGCGGTGACGAGCGGCAAGGGCGGCGTCGGCAAGTCGACCGTGACGGCGAACCTCGCGGTCGCCCTCGCCCGGCGCGGCCTCGCCGTGGGCGTGCTCGACGCCGACGTGCACGGCTTCTCCATCCCCGGCGTGCTCGGCATGGCCGACGACGAGGGGCGCGCGCCGCGGCCGACGCGGGTCGACGAGATGATCCTGCCGCCGGTCGCGCACGACGTGAAGGTCGTCTCGATCGGCATGTTCGTCGACGACCCGCAGGCGGCCGTCGCGTGGCGCGGCCCGATGCTGCACCGCACGATCCAGCAGTTCCTCACCGACGTCTACTGGGGCGACCTCGACGTGCTGCTGCTCGACCTCCCGCCGGGCACCGGAGACGTGGCCATCTCGGTCGGGCAGCTGCTCCCCCACGCCGACGTGCTCGTCGTGACGACCCCGCAGCCCGCCGCCGCGGACGTCGCCGAGCGCAGCGGCACGGTCGCACGGCAGACCGGCCAGCACGTGTACGGCGTGATCGAGAACATGGCGGGCCTGGCCCAGCCCGACGGCACCGTGCTGCGCGTCTTCGGCGAGGGCGGCGGCGAGGAGGTCGCCGCCAGGCTCTCCCGCGGGCAGGACGAGCCCGTGCCGCTGCTCGCCTCGGTACCGCTGTCGATCGCGCTCCGCGAGGGCGGCGACGAGGGCGTGCCGGTCGTGGTCGGCCACCCCGCGGACCCCGCCGCGCAGGCCATCGACCGGGTCGCCGAGGCGCTCGCGACGCGCCCGCGATCGCTCCAGGGGCGGTCGCTCGGGGTCCGGGTGCGGTGACGCGCGCGGGCGTCGCGCTCGGGGCATCCGCCCTGCTGCTCGCGTGCGCCGGCTGCACCGCCGGCGACGGGTTCTCCGAGCCGCCGCCCGGCCTCGGGGTGACCGTGTTCCAGCACCGGCTCGACTACGCGCCGCGCGTGCTGGAGGTGCGGCTCGAGAACGGCGCCGGCACGACGCTCGACGTGACGAGCGTCGCGTTCCGCTCGGGCCGCTTCGACGGCGCGGCGGTCGACCCCGACGGCGTCACGCTCACGCCGGGCCGCGCGGTCGCGCTGCGCATCCCGCTGCCCGCGTCCCTCTGCGACGCCTCCGACCCGGATCCGGCGGTCGTCGACGTGACCTGGGCGGCCGCGGACGGCAGCCGCACCGCGCGGCTGCCCGCCGTCGACGAGCAGGGCGTGCTCGATCGCATCAACGACGAGGACTGCCTGGCCGCCGCGGTGGACGCCGTCGCGCGGCTCTCGATGCCCGAGCGGCTGCGCACGGAGGGCTCGGGCGCCGCGCGGCGCGCGTGGGTCGACGTGTCGGTCGAGCCCGCCGGTGGCGAGCGGATGCTGCGCATCGACGGCGTGCGCCCGACGACGCTGCTCGATGGCCCCGCCGGCACCGGCTGGCCACTGGGCCTCGAGGTGCGCGCCGACGACGCGCCCTCGACGATCCCGCTCGAGATCGTGCCCGCGCGCTGCGACCCGCACGCGATCGCCGAGGACAAGCGCGGCACGATCCTGCCGTTCGAGGTCGCCGTGGGCGACCGCTCGGGCGATCTCGACCTGGTGCCGGGCGACGACCTCCGGGGCGAGATCTACGCGTTCGTCGCCGAGCGCTGCGAGCTGCCCACCGGGTGACGCTCCCGCGCTCCCCGCGGGAGCGCCGGCGGCATCAGACCGGCTCGACCAAGCGGCCGAGCAGCTCGACGAGCAGGCGCTCGGAGAGCGGCGCGGGCAGCACCTCGACCAGCGCGAGCACGGGTGCGAGCGACTCGGGCACCGCGGGGCCGTCGGCCGCGAGCAGGCCCAGCCCGCCGAGCAGCCCGGCCGCGGTGTCGGAGTCGACGCCGCCCGCGAGCGCGCCGAGCGCCGCGGCGCCGCCGAGGCCGTCGAGCAGTGCCGTGCCGTCGAGCCCGGGCTCGCCGCGCACGTCGTCGGCGGCCGCCGCGAGGTCGGGCAGCAGGCCGTCGAGCGTCGACTCGGTCACGGGCGTGACCGTGAGGTGCGTGGTGCGCGGCAGCACGGTGCCGTCGGCCTGGCGGTGCGCGGGCTGGAGCTGCAGCTGCCAGCCGCGGGCGCGCACGGCGTCGGCCCAGCGGTGCGGGTCGACCCGGCGCTCCGCCGGCGCGTCCTCGTCGGTCGCGACCGCGAGCAGCGGTCCGGTCGGCTCGCCGACGACGCGCAGCCCCTCGATCGCCGTCACGGCGTCGACGAGCGCGGCCGTCGCACGCGCGGTCTTGCCGACGAGCTCCGTGAAGCCGCCGGTGCCGAGCACCTGCACGATCGCCCACGCGCCCGCGAGCGGGCCGGCCGGCTTCGAGCCGAGCAGCGTCGGGTTGACGACCGGGTAGCCCGACCACTCGGTCGTGGCGAAGTACTGGTTGCGCTGCCGGTCGCGGCCGCGCTGCAGCAGCACGCTCGCGCCCTTCGGCGAGTAGCCGTACTTGTGCAGGTCGGCCGACAGGCTCGTCACGCCGGGTACGCGGAAGTCCCACGGCGCGACCTCGGTCGGCCAGAACGCGAGGGCGAAGCCGCCGATGCACGCGTCGACGTGCAGGTCGACGCCCTGCGCGAGCGCGGCATCCGCCACCTCGACGACCGGGTCGAGCGTCGCGAACGGGTACGACGGCGCGCTCACCACGACGAGCGCGACGTCGGGGCCGAGCCGGTCGATCATGGCGGATGCCTCGGGCCCGCCGGTCGCGGGGTCCACCGGCACGATGTCGAGCTCGAGCCCGAGCAGGTGCGCGCCCTTGCGGAACGCGGCGTGCACGGTGCCCGGCGCCACGAGTCGCGGCGTGCCCTCGCCGCCGCGGGCGCGCCAGGCGTCGCGCGCGGTCTTCACCGCGAGGATGCAGCTCTCGGTGCCGCCGGAGGTGACTGAGCCGACCACGTCGTCGCCGCCGTGGAACGCCTCGCGGGCGAATCCGACGAGCTCGCGCTCCATGACCGCGACCGAGCCGAAGGTGGTCGGGTCGAGGCCGTTCACGGGCTGCACGGCGCGGGCCGCGCGTGCGGCCAGCTCGTCGAGGTCGGGCCGACCGGAGTCGTAGACGTACGAGAGCACTCGTCCGCCGTGGGTGGGCGCGTCGGCGGCGCGCAGCGCGTCCAGCCGGTCGAGCACCTCGAGTGCGTCGGGGGCGAGTTCGGTCACCGCGGGGTCTCCTCCTGCGCCTGGACGGCGCGGTCGATGTCGGTGCGACGCAGCCGGTAGCGGCCGAGCGTCACGAGGCTGATGAGGGCGAGCGCGGCCGGCACGACGCTGAACGCGATCGCGATGCCGGCGACGGCCGCGGAGGACTGGGCGACGACCTCGGAGCCGACCGACTCCGCGTAGCCCGTGACGGCGAGCACGACGGCGAGCGCGCTCGCACCGAGCGCCATGCCGGCGGTCTCGCCCGCGGTCCACACGCCGCCGAAGCTGCCCGCGCTGCCCTCGCCGTGCGTGGCCGCGTCGACCGAGACGACGTCGGGCAGCATCGCCATGGGCAGCGACTGCATGCCCGCGTAGGCGGCGCCGGCGAGCGCGACGGGCAGGTAGACCCACGCGCCCGGTGCGAACAACAGCGGGGTGAGGCCGAGGGTCGCGACCGCGAACAGGACGCTGGCCCACAGGAAGGCGCGCTCCTTGCCCACACGGCGCGACACCGCGCCCCAGGCCGGGGCCATCAGGATGGCGGGGCCGATGAGGGCGAGGAAGAGGAAGGTCAGCGCGTCGTCGGAGTGCAGCACCCAGACGGCCACGTAGTTCGCGGCGGCGAGCATGAGGCCGGTCGCGAGGGCCTGCAGCACGAACGTCGACAGGAGCGCCCGGAACGGCGCGCTCCGGCGGAGCACGAGCACGCCGGCCGCGTACTGCTCGCGGATGCCGCGCCAGGCCGAGCCGCGCTGCGTCGCCGGGGCGGCATCCGTCGCGGGCACCGCGCCCTTGGGCGCCGTGAAGCTCGCGATGAGCAGGCCCGCGCCGATCACGAGACCCGCGACGAGGGCCATCACGAGGTAGCCGGTGTACTCGTCGGGACCGGCACGGCGCAGTGCCGGAGCGCCCGCCCCGAACAGCAGGATCGCGACGCTCAGCACCACCACGCGCCATGTCAGAAGCCGGGTGCGGGCGTCGTAGCCCGTCGTGATCTCGGCCGGCAGCGCGATGTAGGGCACCTGGAAGAGCGAGAACGCCGTCGCGGTGAGCGTGAACGCGACGAGCACCCAGGCCGCGGCCCAGCCGGGCGCGAGCCCCTCGGGCACGGCGAAGGTCAGCAGGAAGCACACCGGCAGCGCGATCGCGCCGAGCAGCATCGGACCGCGCCGGCTGCCCGTGCGCGCGAGGGCGCGGTCGCTGCGGTACCCGATGACCGGGTCGATGATCACGTCCCAGATCTTCGCGACGGTGACGATGACGCCGGCCAGCAGCGCGGTTACCCCGAGGGTGTCGGTGAGGTAGTAGACGAGCACCAGGCCGGGGAGCGTGCCGAAGCCACCGGTGCCGATGGATCCGACCGCGTAGCGGGCGATCGTCGACCGGCCCAGCGGGCGTTCCGTCGCAGTCATGACGGGCAGCATAACCGCTCCGCGGCGAAGTGGGTCATTTGACCTAGACTGTCCACATGTCAGCCCCGGTCGCCGTCTCGCACGCCCCCGCCGCACCGCCCCGGAGCACCGGAGGACCGGACCCCCAGTGGGTGGCCGAACTGCACGATGACATCACGGCGACCGGCGGCGACACGCGCACGGTGCTCGCACCCGCGACCGGCGAGCCGCTGCACGAGCTGCCCCTCAGCACCCCGGGCGACGTCGCCGACGCATTCGCCCGCGCCCGTCTCGCGCAGGTGGCCTGGGCCCGCGCGGGGTTCGCGCACCGGCGGAGGGTGCTGCTCCGCGCGCACGACCTCATCGTGGCCCGGCGCGAGCAGCTCATCGACCTCGTGCAGCTCGAGACCGGCAAGACCCGCGGGCAGGCGTTCGAGGAGGTCTACCAGTCGGCGGCCTCGGCACGCTACAACGCGCTCGCCGCGCGCGGCGTGCTCCGCAGCCGGCGCGTGCACAGCGGCGCGCCGACGGTCATCGAGGCGCGCGTGCGGCACCGCCCCCGGGGCGTCGCCGGCGTGATCACGCCCTGGAACTTCCCCCTCTCGCTCGCCGGCATGGACGTCTTCTCGGCGCTCGCCGCCGGCTGCGGCGTCGTGCAGAAGGCCGACGAGCAGGCGGCGCTCAACATCCTCGAGCTGCGCCGCGCGGCCATCGACGCCGGGCTGCCGGGCGACCTCTGGGCCGTCGTCACCGGTGACGGGGCCACCATCGGCGAGGCCGTCACCGACCACGCCGACGTGATCGCGTTCACCGGCTCCACCGCGACGGGGCGCCGCATTGCGCGGAAGGCGGCCGAACGGCTCGTGCCCGCGTCGCTCGAGCTCGGCGGCAAGAACCCCATGATCGTGCTCGACGACGTCGACCCCGGGAAGGCCGCACGTCAGGCCGCGTACGCGTGCTACGCCTCGATGGGCCAGCTCTGCGTCTCCCCCGAGCGCATCTACGTGACGCGCGGCGTCGCCGACGCGTTCACCCGTGCGTTCGTGCGCGTGATCGGGTCGATGACGATCGACCCCGCCCCGGGTTCGGCGGGCGACGTCGGCACGCTCACCGGGCAGGCGCAGCTCGACCGCGTGCGCGCGCACCTCGACGACGCGACCGCGAAGGGCGCGACCGTGCTCGCCGGCGGCGCGCACCGGCCCGACATCGGCCCGTACGCGTTCGAGCCGACGCTGCTCGCCGACGTCTCCCCCGACATGCACTGCTTCGCCGAGGAGACCTTCGGCGCGATCGTCTCGCTCTACGTCGTCGACGACGAGGAGGAGGCGGTGCTCGCCGCCAACGCGAGCGACTACGGCCTGAACGCGGTCGTGCTGAGCGGCTCGGTCGCCCGCGCCCGCCGGGTCGCCGCCGCGCTCGAGACCGGCTCGGTGAACATCAACGAGGGCTACCGCGGCAGCTTCGGCTCGATCGCGGCCCCGATGGGCGGCTCGAAGCAGTCGGGCCTCGGTCGCCGGAACGGGCCCGACGGGCTGAAGCGCTACGTCGAATCGGTCACGGTGGCGTCGGCGACCGGCCTCATCCAGGCGCCGACCTCGGCACGGGAGTGGCGGATGCTCGAGCAGCCGATGCTGCTCCTGCTGCGCGCGCAGCGCGTGCTCCGGCGTCGCTGACCCGGGGCATCCGCTCGGATCACCGGGTCGGTGCGCCAGACGGACGTGCCGGTCAGGTCGCCTCGGCGTCGAACGGCGCCGCCTCGCCGACCGCGGCCGTCTGCGGGGCGCGCTTGAACGGCGACGACGCGGCTCCGACCGGGGCTCCATCGCCGTTCTTCGCGGCCGCGGCCGCGGTCGCGGCCGCAGCGGCCGTCACGGCCTCGGACTTGGGCTTCGGCTTCGGATCGGCGAACGGGTCGACATCGCTCAGCGCGTCGCGCACGATGCGCCGCGGGTCGTACTGGCGCGGGTCGAGCTTGCGCCAGTCGACCTCGTCGAACTCGTCGCCCATCTCCTCCTTCATGCGCGACTTGGCACCGTTGGCCATGTCGCGCAGCGAGCGCACGAACTGGGCGAGCTTCTGCGTGTAGATCGGCAGCTTGTCGGGCCCGAGCAGGAACACGGCGATGACCCCGATGATGAGGAGTTTCTCGAAGGTCAGCCCGAACACCCCTCCAGACTACTGCCCGGCGAGGCGGCCGACGAACGGCTCGGGAGAGTCGTACGCTGGACGCCGACGAGTACCGGGAGCAACACGTGTCCGACCATGACCTGAACTGGAAGTTCGCCGACGAGACCGTCGTCGAACCCGAGGCGATCGCCCGCGTGCGGCTGCAGTCGCTCGAGCTGGGCATCGACCCCGTCTCGCCCGCGGTCGGCGCGCAGCTGTCGGTGCTCACGGGCGTCGGCCGGGCCAGCTCGATCATCGAGATCGGCACGGGTGTCGGCGTCTCCGGGCTCTGGCTCCTGGCGGGCAACCGCCACGCGCACCTCACGTCGATCGACAGCGAGGCCGAGTACCACCAGCATGCGCGCGAGAACTTCGCCGACGCGGGCATCGCCCCCACCCGCACCCGGTTCATCGCCGGCCGCGCGGGCGAGGTGCTGCCGCGCATGAACGAGAACTCCTACGACATCGTGCTGGTCGACGCCGACCCCGAGTCGGCGATCGAGTACGTCGAGCACGCGCTCCGGCTCGCCCTGCCGGGCGGCGCGGTGCTCGTGGCGCGCGCGCTCTGGAAGGGCCGCGTCGCCGATCCGGCCAGGCGCGACCCCGTGGCATCCGGGTTCCGCACCCTCATCTCCGAGCTCGCGGGCTCGAACGCCGTGGCCACGAGCCTCTCCCCCGCCGGCGAGGGGCTGCTGCAGATCGTCAAGCTCGGCGCGTGACCGCGGCGGCCGGCCGGCCGCGGACATGCGAAGGGCCCGCGCACCTGGCGCGGGCCCTCACGAGACGATGGTCAGCCGGCGTCGACAACGCCGCCGAGCACGTCGTGCAGCTCCTTGGCTTCCGCATCGTTGACCGAGACGACGAGACGGCCGCCACCCTCGAGCGGAACCCGCACGATGATGAGACGACCCTCCTTCACAGCCTCCATAGGCCCGTCACCGGTCCGTGGCTTCATGGCCGCCATTGAGCTCCCCTTTCGTGGCCTGACGCGTTCCATTATCCGGCATCAGGACGGACGGTGGAAATCGGCTGGGGATCGATCACGCCGCGCGGGGCCCCCGGAGGAGCGCCTGCGGCACGGGTCACGGCGGGGTCCAGTCGGCCCCGTCGATGCCCCAGCAGATGAGCAGCCAGCCCCACTGCAGCGCGAGGAAGACGACGACCACCGACACGCGGTAGACGCGCGAGCGCGGCAGCGCGACGGCCCCCAGCAGCGGGAACATCGGCGCGAGCAGGCGGAAGACGCTCGACTGCGGGAAGAACACCGCGAGCAGGTACAGGCCGTAGCTCAGCACCCAGAGCCGCAGGTCGACGCCGATGCGCCGCACCGCCGGGGAGACGAGCACCAGTGCGAACGCCGCGATGAGCCCCAGCACGACGATGGTGCCGAGCGGCTGCCCGAGCCACCAGTCGCCCGACTGGAACCACGCCGTGAACGGCACGAGCTCGACGTAGCCGATGTACGGCGCCCGCCAGGCCAGCTCGGTGTCGAAGTACGCGCCCGGCAGCCCCGTGACGATCCAGGCGACGACCGGCCACGCGAGGCCGACGAGCCCGGTGTAGACGGCGGCGGATGCCGCGAGCACGCGGTCCACGAGCGGGAACGCCTCGGTGCGCCGCGTGCGGAAGCGCAGCAGCCAGTGGAGCACGAGCGCGAGCGACAGCGCGAGCGCCCCGGGCCGCGTGAACGCCATCACCGTCACGACCGGGAACAGCCACTCGTAGCGCCGGTCGACGAGCAGCAGCAGCGCCGTGTTCAGCAGCAGCAGGAACAGCGCCTCCGCGTACCCGAAGCCGAAGACGACCGACACCGGGGCCACGCAGTACAGCACGACCGCGAACATCGCCCGGTCCGGCTCGAGGAAGCGGCTCATCAGCCGGTGGAACACGAGCGCCGACCCGAGCCCCGCCGCGAGCGACACGAGCACCGCCGAGACGTCCCAGCCCAGCGTCGTGACGGTCATGACCAGCCGCACGACCACGGGGTAGACCGGCATGAACGCCCACGCGTTCTCGCCCACGTGGCCCTGCTCGTCGACCGGCAGCTCCGACGGGTAGCCCGAGAACGCGACGTAGGCGAACCATCGCGCGTCCCAGATGTTCGCGTACTCCCAGTAGCCCGGCGACGCTCCCGTCCACGGGTTCGCCTGCTGCACGCTCGCCAGCACGAGCACCATCGCGGTGCTCGCGGCGCGCGCCAGCCCGTAGGCGACGATGACCTGCAGCCACCACGGGGCGGATGCCGCGAGCCGGCGCGCGCGCCCCGCCCGGGCGCCCCGCGCGGCGCGATCGTCGACGGCGCCCGCCGCGCCGGCGCCGCCGTCAGTCACCGTTCAGCCAGGCGCGGAGGGCGCGGTCGCAGTCGCGGATCTGGTGCAGCGGCACCCGCTCGTCGTCGGCGTGGGCCTTGAGCGGGTCGCCCGGGCCGAAGTTCACCGCGGGGATGCCCATCGCGCTGAACCGGGCGACGTCGGTCCAGCCGTACTTCGGCTTCGCCTCGGCGCCGACCGCGGCCACGAACTCCTGCGCGAGCGCGGCGTCGAGCCCCGGTCGGGCGCCCTCGGCGCGGTCGACCACGGTGAGCTCGTACTCGCCGAACAGCTCGCGCACGTGCGCGATCGCCTCGTCGGCGGTCTTGCTGGGCGCGAACCGGTAGTTCACCGCCAGCGTCGCCTCGTCGGGGATCACGTTGCCCGCGACGCCGCCGGAGACGCCCACGGCGTTGAGCCCCTCGCGGTACGCGAGCCCGTCGACCTCGACGGTCTGCGCCTCGTACGCGGCGAGGCGCTCGAGCGCCGGCGCGAGCCTGTGGATCGCGTTCTCGCCCACCCAGCTGCGCGCGGAGTGGGCCCGCAGGCCGCGCGCGCGCAGTTCGACGCGCACGTTCCCGTTGCATCCGCCCTCGACCGCGCCGTTGCTCGGTTCGCCGAGAATAGCGAAGTCCCCCGCGAAGAGCTCGGGCCGGTGCGCGGCCAGCCGGCCGAGGCCGTTCAGGTCGGCCGCGACCTCCTCGTGGTCGTACCACATCCAGGTCACGTCGACCGCGGGAGCGACCAGCTCGAGCGCGAGCTTCAGCTGCACCGCGACGCCCGCCTTCATGTCGACCGTGCCCCGCCCCCACAAGTACTCCACGCCGTCGATCGTCTCGAACCGGGTCGGCAGGTTGCGGTTGATCGGCACGGTGTCGATGTGGCCGGCGATCACGACCCTGCGCGCGCGGCCCAGGTCCGTGCGTGCGACGACCGCGTCGCCGTCGCGCAGCACCTCGAGGTGCGCGGCCGGCGCGAGCGCGCGCTCGATCAGGTCGGCGAGCGTCGCCTCGTCGCCGGAGACCGACGGCACGTCGCAGATCGCGCGCGTGATCTCGACCGGGTCGGCGGTGAGGTCGAGGGCCGGGGCTGGGGCGTCCGAGGCGGTCATCCGGCCAGTCTACGAAAGGGCGGGCCGGGGCGCGGCCGCTACGCTTGCCGTATGCCCGACACCGCATCCGACACGTCGTCCGCCCGCTCCGCCTGGGGCCACGGCATCGCCTCGATCGCGACCGACGGCACCGTGCTCGACACCTGGTTCCCCTCGCCCGCGCTCGGTGCGCCGCCCGCCGACCACCACGTCGTGCCGAGCGCCCTCGAGGCCGCCGTGCACGACGACGAGCGCCGCGGCGTCACCCAGCGGCTCGTGACCGAGCACATCGACCTCGACGCGCCGCCGGCGTCGACGAGCGACGCGTACCTGCGCCTGCAGCTGCTCTCGCACCTGGTGGCCGCGCCGAACACGCTGAACCTCGACGGCGTCTTCGGGTTCCTGCCCAACGTCGTCTGGACCAACGCGGGCCCGGTGCATCCGGCCGACTTCGACCGGCTGCGCCCGGTGCTGCGGCGCCACGGCATCCAGGCGACCGGGCTCGACAAGTTCCCGCGCCTGCTCGACTACGTCACGCCCGAGCGCGTGCGCATCGCCGACGCCGGCCGCGTGCGCCTGGGCGCGCACCTCGCCCCGGGCACGACCGTGATGCACGAGGGGTTCGTGAACTTCAACGCCGGCACGCTCGGCACCTCGATGGTCGAGGGCCGCATCTCGCAGGGCGTCGTGGTGGGCGACGGCTCCGACATCGGCGGCGGCGCGTCGATCATGGGCACCCTCTCGGGCGGTGGCACGCAGCGGGTCTCGATCGGCGAGCGCGCGCTGCTCGGCGCGAACTCCGGCATCGGCATCTCGATCGGCGACGACACCGTCGTCGAGGCCGGCCTGTACGTGACCGCGGGCACGAAGGTCGTCGTGGTCGACGGCCCCCGCAGCGCCGACGGCGGCCTCACCACGGTCAAGGCGGTCGAGCTCTCCGGCACGCCGAACCTGCTGTTCCGCCGCAACTCGCTCACGGGCGCGGTCGAGGTGCTCTCGCGCAGCGGCGATGGCGTCGCACTCAACGCGCAGTTGCACGCCTGACCGCCGCGAGCCGTCGCTCGGGCGATAGTGTGGCCCCACGCGGCCCGTCGTGCGGCGGCGCCGATCGATCGACACGAAGGAGTGATGCGTGGGATCCGACCGGCCTCGCACCCACCGCCACCGCATCACCGCGTTCTTCGTGAGCCTGCTCGTCCTCCTGCTCGTCGCCGTCGTCGTCGGCGCCGGCGTGGGCTGGTGGACCGTGCAGCGCTCGTTCCCCGAGACGTCCGGCCGCATCGAGGTCGCCGGGCTCGACCAGCCGGCGGTCGTGTACCGCGACGACGCGGGCGTGCCGCAGGTCGTCGCCGAGACCACCGCCGACCTGTTCTTCACCCAGGGCTGGGTGCACGCGCAGGACCGCTTCTGGGAGATGGACTACCGCCGCCACGCCGCTTCAGGACGGCTGGCCGAGCTGCTCGGCGAGCAGTACGTGGCATCCGACGCCCTGGTCCGCACGCTGGGCTGGCGGCAGGTCGCCGAACGCGAGGTGGAGGAGTTCGACGACACGACGCGCGCCGCGTACGAGGCCTACGCCGCCGGCGTCAACGCGTACCTCGACACGCGCGGCGGCGCGGACCTCTCGATCGAGTACGTCCTGCTCGCGCTGCAGTTGCCGGGCTACGAACCCGAGCCGTGGACCCCGGCCGACTCGGTCGCGTGGCTGAAGGCCGCGGCGTGGGACCAGCGCGCCAACCTCGACGACGAGCTCGACCGGGCACTGCTGTCGACCGCGCTGCCCGCCGAGGAGGTCGAGCGCCTGCACCCGGGCTTCGACTACGACGCCGCGCCGACGATCATCGGCGACCCGCCCCCGCTCCCTGACGAGGAGGGCGAGGACGCCGAGGCCGAGGGCGCGTCGACGGGCGCCACGGATGCGACCGATCAGGACGCCGAGGTGCTCGCCGCGCCGCTCGCCGAGCTGCGCGCCCGGCTCGACGCGCTGCCCGGCGTGCTGACCACCCCGGGTGCCGAGATCGGGTCGAACTCCTGGGTCGTGGACGGCTCGCACACGGCGTCGGAGCTCCCGCTGCTCGCCGGCGACCCGCACCTCGAGGCCGCGCTGCCGTCGGCCTGGACGCAGTCGGGCCTGCGCTGCGCGCCCGTCTCGGAGGAGTGCCCGTACGAGGTCTCCGGCTTCGGCTTCGCCGGCGTGCCCGGAATCATCGCCGGGCACAACGCGGCCATCGCCTGGACGCCCACGAACCTGCTCGCCGACACGACCGACCTGTACGTCGAGCGCGTCGACGGCGGCGAGTACCTGCAGGACGACACCATGGTCTCGTTCGAGGAGCGCCGCGAGGTCATCGAGGTCGCGGGCGGCGCCCCCGTGACGATCACGGTGCGCTCGACCGGGCACGGGCCGCTCGTGACGGGACTCGACGACGGGTTCGACGCCGTCGCCGAGGGATACCCGGAGGCCGCGGGCTTCGACGACGCGCGCTACGAGCTCGCGCTGCAGTGGACCGGCTTCACGCCGTCGCGCACCGCACGGGCGATCCTCGAGATGAACCGGGCCGCCGGCTGGCGGAGCTTCCGGGAGGCCGCGGAGCGCTGGGACCTGCCCGCCCAGAACCTGCTGTTCGCCGACGTGAACGGCAACATCGGCTCGCAGGCGGTGGGCCGGGTGCCCGTGCGCGAGACCGGCGACGGCACCTTCCCCGTTCCGGGCTGGGACACCGACTACCGCTGGAGCGGCGTCGTCCCGTTCGACGAGATGCCCCGGGAGTCGAACCCCGACCGCGGGTACCTCGTCGCGGCCAACACCCCGCCGCTCGACGCGGGCGACGGACCCATGCTCACGCAGGACTGGTCGCAGGGGTACCGCGCCGCCCGCATCGACCGGGTGCTCCGGGAGTCGATCGACGCCGAGCAGCCGGTGAGCCTCGCCACGATGGCGAACCTGCAGTTCGACCAGGTCGACCCCGCCGCGGCGATGCTCCTGCCGGCGCTCGCCGAGCTGTCGCTCGAGGGCGATGCCGCCCGCGGCCGGCAGCTCCTCGAGGACTGGGACGGCGTGAGCGACGTCGACAGCGCGGGCGCCGCGTACTTCCAGGTCGTCTGGGGCACCCTGCTCGGCGACATGTTCGCCGAGCTGCCGGCCAGCACCCTGCCCGCCGGCGGCGACCGGTGGATCCGCGTCGTCGACGGGCTCCTCGACGAGCCGGAGGCGCAGTGGTGGGTCGACGACGCGGCCGGCGTCGACGGCCGCGACGCGATGCTCGCCCGGGCACTGACCGAGGCCTGGCAGGAGGCGGCGGACCGCATGGGCTCGGAGCCCGCGCAGTGGCGCTGGGGGCGCCTGCACCAGCTCGACCTGCGCAGCCGGGCCTTCGGCGAGACCGGCCTCCTGCCCGCGCGCCTGCTGCTCGACCGCGGGCCATGGCAGCTCGGCGGCTCGTCCGCGATCGTGGACGCCACCGCCTGGGACGCGCGGGACGGCTACGCGGCGACGTCGGTGCCGTCGATGCGAATGCTGGTGGACCTGGCCGACCTCGACGCGTCGCGCTGGGTGAACTCCTCGGGCGCATCGGGCCACGCCTTCGACCGGAACTACGTCGACCAGACCGACGTCTGGTCGCGCGGCGGCACGCTGCCGTGGCCGTTCACGCTCGAGCGCACGCAGGAACTCGCCGAGCACACGCTGCTCATGCGGCCGGAGGGGCGCTGACGGCCGCGCCGCGCGGCACCACCGAACGGCCGGGGCCGGACGCAGCCGCCCCGGCGCGCGCTCAGCGGGCCGGGAACTGCCGCTCGGGCTCGCCCACGTAGAGCTGCTGCGGGCGGCCGATCTTGGTCGAGCCGTCGACCTGCATCTCGCGCCAGTGCGCGATCCAGCCGGGCAGGCGCCCGATCGCGAACAGCACCGTGAACATGCGCGTCGGGAAGCCCATCGCCTTGTAGATCACGCCGGTGTAGAAGTCGACGTTCGGGTACAGCTTGCGGTCGCGGAAGTAGTCGTCCTCGAGCGCGATCTGCTCGAGCTCCTTGGCGATATCGAGCAGCGGGTCGTTCACGCCGAGGCCCGCGAGCACCGCGTCGGCGCTCTCCTTGACGAGCTTCGCGCGCGGGTCGTAGTTCTTGTACACCCGGTGGCCGAAGCCCATCAGGCGCACGCCCTCCTCCTTGCGCTTGACGCGCTCGACGAAGCCGCGCACGCCCTCGCCGGAGTCCCTGATGCGCGCGAGCATCTCGAGCACGGCCTCGTTGGCGCCGCCGTGCAGCGGGCCGTAGAGCGCGTTGATGCCCGCGGAGACCGAGGCGTAGAGGTTGGCGCCGGTCGAGCCGACCAGGCGCACGGTCGAGGTCGACGCGTTCTGCTCGTGGTCCTCGTGCAGGATGAGCAGGCGGTCGAGCGCGGCCGAGACGGTCGGGTCGATCTGGTACGGCTCGGCGAGGATGCCGAAGTTCATCTTGAGGAAGTTGTCGATGTACGACAGCGAGTTGTCGGGGTAGAGGAACGCCTGGCCGAGCGACTTCTTGTGCGCGTAGGTGGCGATGACCGGCAGCTTCGCGAGCAGGCGGATCGTGGTGAGCTCGACCTGCTCGGGGTCGTTGGGGTCGGAGGAGTCCTCGTAGTACGTCGAGAGGGCCGACACGGCGCTCGAGAGCACCGACATGGGGTGCGCGGTGTGCGGCAGTGCCGAGAAGAAGCGCTTGAGGTCCTCGTGGAGCAGCGTGTGGCGGCGGATGCGCTCATCGAACGCGGCGAGCTCGTCGGCGGTCGGCAGGTCGCCGTAGATGAGCAGCCAGGCGACCTCGAGGAAGGTGGAGCCCTGCGCGAGCTGCTCGATCGGGTAGCCCCGGTAGCGCAGGATGCCGGCGTTGCCGTCGATGTAGGTGACCGACGAGCGGGTCGCGGCGGTGTTGGCGAAGCCGTAGTCCAGCGTGGTCATGCCGGTCTGCTTCATGAAGGTCGAGATGTCGATGCTCGACGCCCCCTCGACCGACGGAACGACCGGGAAGCTCGCAGTCCCTCCCGGGTAGGTCAGCGTCGCCTGCTCCGGCTCGCCACTCGTTCGCGTCTCGACGTCGCCCACGGCGCCTCCTGTGATCCGGGTGTGTCTCGGGGGATGGTGCGCGCCCGCCGTCGGTTCACGGCCGGGCGCCCGCATACAGCCTAGACGGCGGGACGACCTACTGTCGCATCCGCCAACGATCCCCGTGGACGGCTGCACGATTCGGCCAACGGCAGGCGGATGCCCCGGGGCCGCCCCGCGCTCAGGATGCGGCCGAGAGGCGTGCGGCCGCCTCTGCGACCCGCTCGTCGGTCGCCGTCAGCGAGAGCCGCACGTGCTCGGGGAAGTGCGGGCCGTAGAAGTGCCCGGGGCCCGCGACGATGCCGAGCCCGGCGAGCCGGTCGATGCTCTCCCAGGCGTCGCGCCCCTCGGTCGCCCAGAGGTAGAGGCCCGCCTCGCTGTGGTCGATGCGGAAGCCCGCCGCGATCAGCGCGGGCACGAGTGCGTCGCGCCTGGCCAGGTAGCGCGCCTTCTGCTCCGCGACGTGCGCGTCGTCGCCCAGGGCGGCCACCATGGCCGCCTGCAGCGGCGCCGGCGGCATGAGGCCCGCGTGCTTGCGCACGTTCAGCAGCCGCGCGATGCGGGTGCGGCAGCCCGCGACGAACGCGCCACGGTACCCGGCCATGTTCGACTGCTTGCTCAGCGAGTAGACGGCGAGGGTGTCGGTGCGGTCGTCGCCGATCACGCGGGGGTCGAGGATGCTCGGCACGCGCAGCTCGTCCCACGGCGCGTCCCACCCCAGCTCGGCGTAGCACTCGTCGTTCACGACGACGGCGCCCAGCTCGCGCGCCCTGGCATGCGCGGCGCGCAGCGCCTCGACGTCGAGCACGCGGCCGTCGGGGTTCCCGGGGCTGTTCAGCCAGACGAGCGCGGTCTCCTCGGGCCACTCGGCGGGGTCGTCGGAGGCCACCGCGTCGGCGCCCGCGAAGGTCGCTCCCACGGCGTAGGTGGGGTACGCGGCACGCGGGTGCACCACCACGTCGCCCGCCCCGACGCCGAGCATGAACGGCAGCATCGCGACGAGCTCCTTCGAGCCGATCGTCGGCAGCACGTGGTCGGGCGTGAGGCCCGTGACGCCGCGACGTCGGGCGAACCAGTCGACGATCGCCGCGCGCAGTTCGGGCGTGCCGGTCGTCGCGGGGTACGCGTGCGCGTCGGTCGCCTCGCGCAGCGCGTCGCGCACCACGTCGGGGGTCGCATCCACCGGCGAGCCGATGGAGAGGTCCACCGTGCCGCCCGGGTGCCGCGCCGCGCGCTCGCGGTACGGCGTCATGAGGTCCCAGGGGTAGTCCGGGAGCTCGCCGAGCGCCACGGTCAGTGCGCCTGCGGCGGCAGCGCGGCCACGACCGGGTGGTCCTTGGCGATCACGCCGACCTTCGCCGCCCCGCCGGGCGATCCGATGTCGTCGAAGAACTCGACGTTGGCCTTGTAGTAGTCGGCCCACTGGTCGGGCAGGTCGTCCTCGTAGTAGATCGCCTCGACCGGGCACACGGGCTCGCATGCGCCGCAGTCGACGCATTCGTCCGGGTGGATGTAGAGCGAACGCTCCCCCTCGTAGATGCAGTCGACGGGACATTCGTCGATGCAGGCGCGGTCCTTGACGTCGACGCACGGGAGGGCGATGACATAGGTCACGGTGTTCGCGTTCCCTTCTGTTGTTGGGCCCAGCCAGTCTACGCGTCGGCGCGCGGCCGCTGCGGCAGCGACGGCCATGCGACGACGAGCACCGCGACGAGCGTCGGGCCGATCGTCCAGGCGATGCCGGCGGTCTCACCGGAGATGAGCAGGGTGCCGTCCTGCTGCGGCAGCGAGAGCAGCGAGACCACGCCCACGAGGCCGAACGCACCGGCGAACGCCACCCAGCGATCGTGCGTCGCGAGGCGCAGGCCCACGAGCAGCGCGGTCGCGCCGAGGAGCGCGAGCACGATGCCCCACGGGATCGCGACGTCGCCGACGGTCCAGGTCAGGCGATGGCCCAGGGTTCCGAGCAGGCCGTACGCGGCGCCGGCGACGACGGCGCCGGCCATGACGGCGATGCGGGCGGCGCCGGTCACTGGCCTGCGGGCACGACGACGTACGCGATGCCGTCGTTGCCCGCGGTCACGATCACGTCGAAGCGGGGGTTGCTGAACGCGACGACCCCGGTGCCGCCGGCCTCGGCGAGCGCGGAGTCCTCGTCGAAGCCCGCCGCGAGCAGCTGCTGCCGCGCCTGCTCGAGCGGCTCGGCCGAGTCGGCCTGGATCGTGACCGCCCAGCCGGTCTCGTTGTCGACGGTGCCGGATGCCCCGAACAGCACCTCACCGTCCACGACCGGCACCTCGGCCGGCCAGCCCTCGGGCATCTCACCGAGCCCGACGGCGCCGCCGGTCGCTCCCTCGATGGCGTCCTCGACGCCCTGGTTCACGATCTGCTCGAGCGGGTTGCCGAAGCATCCGCTGAGGCCGAACGCGAGTGCGGCGGAGACGGCGACGGCGGCAGCGGCACGGAGTGCGGTGGTGGGCATGCAGGCAGTGTATTGCCCGGTACCGCCCTGCGCATCGGGGTTGCCCACGACCCGGTTCACTCCCGGCCCGAGGGTCGCGTACGGTGGGTCCGACCTGCCGACGACGCGAGGAGCATCCGCATGGACGACCAGCCCGTGATCACGACGACCTGGGACGGCCCGGTCGCGACCGTGACGATCGACCGGCCCGCCGCCCTGAACGCCCTCTCGCGCCAGGTGCTCGAGGAGCTCGGCGCGGCCTTCGACGCCCTCGCCGATGCGGGCGCCGGGCTGCGCGGCGTCGTGCTGGTCGGCGCGGGCGGTCGGGCGTTCGTCGCGGGCGCCGACATCCGCGAGCTGTCGGGCCTCGACGCCGACGGCGCCGCGGCGATGGGCAGGCTGGGCCACGAGACCGTCGCGCGCATCGAGTCGCTCGGCGCACCGGTGATCGCGTGCGTCGACGGCTACGCACTGGGCGGCGGGCTCGAGCTCGCGCTCGCCTGCGACTTCATCTACGCGTCGGCGCAGGCGCGGTTCGGGCTGCCCGAGGTCTCGCTCGGGGTGATCCCCGGGTTCGGCGGCACGGTGCGGCTCCCCCGCGCGGTCGGCCTCGCCCGCGCCAAGGAGCTGATCTACTCGGGCCGCATGGTCGACGCCGCCGAGGCGGAGCGCATCGGCCTCGCCTCACGGGTCGAGCCGGACCGCGACGCGTTGCTCGCGGCCGCGCGCGCGACGCTCGACGAGATCGGCACCAGATCGCCGAGCGCGGTCGCGCTGGCGAAGCAGGTGCTCGTCGACGCGACAGGCACGCCGACCGAGCGGGCGACGGAGCTGGAGATCGACGGGTTCTCGCGCGCGTTCGCGACCGACGACATGCGCGAGGGCACGGCGGCGTTCCTCGCCAAGCGCACGCCGGAGTTCACGGGTCGCTGACGGCGTCGCCCGACCCCGGCACCGAGTACGCAAGATGCGGGAACGCGTCGGGCGTTCCCGCAGTTCGCGTACTCCGTCGACGCGGACCCGGGCGCGCCGGCGTCAGTTGACGTGGCTGAGCAGCCAGGCGTAGCCGTCGAACCGCACGCCGTCGGTGTAGTACATCTCGAGGTGCAGGTGCGGCCCGGTGGACTGGCCGGTCGAGCCGACGCGGCCGAGCGTCTGCCCCGCGGTGACCTTCTGGCCGACCGAGACCGAGATCGAGCCGGACTGCATGTGCGCGTACAGGCTCGTGACGAGGCGGCCGCCGATGTTGTGCTGCACCTCGACGTAGTTCCCGAGGCCGCCGCCGGCGGCAGTCGCGGTGATGACGACGCCGTCGGAGATCGAGCCGATCGCGGTGCCCGCGCCCGGGTTGAAGTCGATGCCGTCGTGGTAGGTCGAGCAGCCCGCGCACGGTGCCACGCGGTAGCCGAAGCCGTCGCTGACCTTCGAGTAGTTCGCGAACGGCCAGACGACCTTGTCGACGTCGGCGAGCGCGGTCACGCCCACGCCCGCGACGGAGGTGTAGAGGGGCGGCGGTGCCGCCTCGACGTCGTAGGAGCCGGGCCGCACAGGCTCGAGCTCGGCCGCGCCGACCACGATCGTCTGCGGATCCTCGGCGGGCTCGTCGTAGACCGAGGCGTGCGCCTGGCCGTCGTTCGACGTGAGTGCAGCGGCCGGCAGGGTCGTCGAGACCGCGAGCGCGCCGACGAAGAGGAACCCGAGACCGCTCGTCGCGGTGCGCAGGCGCGCCTTGCGTGCGCGGTACGCCTCGGCGCTCAGCGGGTGCTCGGGGCCCTCGAACCACTTGGCGCCCGTGACCGACGCGTCGCGCAGCACACGCTGCGCGTTGCGCAGGAGGCGCTGGGTCGCCGACGGGGCGCACCCGCGACGGGGCGTGAACGCGCGGCGGCGCGGGGCCGCACGGCGGCCGGTGGAACGGCGGGGCATTGCTGGGGGAACCTCGGGGGAAATGTAACGTTCGGGTAACGGTCGATGAACGACCCGACGTACGTTACGTGACCGAACCTGAAAGAACGCTCGGTATTGGCGCCCGCGCCGGACTGCGCGCGAGCGCCTTCTCCCCCGGCGGGCGTCGCCCACCGGCATCCGGAACCTCCGGCTAGGCCTGCTTCTTGAGGCGCGATGCGGCCCGCGCACGGGCCGTGGCGTCGAGCTCGACCTTGCGGATGCGCACCTTCTCGGGGGTGACCTCGACGCACTCGTCCTCGCGGGCGAACTCCAGGCACTCCTCCAGGGAGAGCTGGCGCGACGGGGTCATCGACTCGAACGTGTCGGCCGTCGAGGAACGCATGTTCGTGAGCTTCTTCTCCTTGGTGATGTTCACGTCCATGTCGTCGTTGCGCGAGTTCTCGCCGATGACCATGCCCTCGTACACCTCCTCCGTGGGGTTCACGAAGAACGTCATGCGCTCCTGCAGGGCGATGATCGCGAACGGCGTCACGACGCCCGAGCGGTCGGCGACGATCGAGCCGTTGTTGCGGGTCGTGATGACGCCGGCCCACTCGCCGTAGCCGTGCGAGATCGCGTTCGCGATGCCGGTGCCGCGGGTGATGGTGAGGAACTCGGTGCGGAAGCCGATGAGGCCGCGGCTCGGCACGACGAACTCCATACGCACCCAGCCGGTGCCGTGGTTCGTCATGTTCTCCATGCGGCCCTTGCGGGCGGCGAGCAGCTGCGTGATCGCGCCGAGGTACTCCTCGGGGGCGTCGATCGTGAGGTGCTCGTAGGGCTCGTGCACCTTGCCGTCGACGGTGCGCGTGACCACCTGCGGCTTGCCGACGGTCAGCTCGAAGCCCTCGCGGCGCATCTGCTCGACGAGGATCGCGAGCGCGAGCTCGCCGCGGCCCTGCACCTCCCACGCGTCGGGCTTGCCGATGTCGAGGACCTTGAGCGAGACGTTGCCGATGAGCTCGCGGTCGAGGCGGTCCTTGACCATGCGGGCGGTGAGCTTGTGGCCCTTCACCTTGCCGACGAGCGGCGACGTGTTCGTGCCGATCGTCATCGAGATGGCGGGGTCGTCGACGTGGATCGCCTCGAGCGGCCGGACGTCCTCCGGGTCGGCGAGGGTCTCGCCGATCGTGATCTCCTCGATGCCCGCGACCGCGATGATGTCGCCGGGGCCGGCCTCCTCGGCCGGGTGGCGCTCGAGCGCCTTGGTCTTCAGCAGTTCGGTGATGCGCACGTTCGAGTGCGTGCCGTCGTGGCGCACCCACGCGACCGTCTGGCCCTTGCGGATGGTGCCGTTGAACACTCGCAGCAGCGCGAGGCGGCCGAGGAACGGCGACGCGTCGAGGTTGGTGACCCACGCCTGCAGCGGGGCCTCGTCGTCGTAGGTCGGCGCGGGGATGTGCGTGAGGATCGCGTCGAACAGCGGCTCGAGGTCGTCGGAGTCGGGCAGCGCGCCGTCGGCGGGCTTCGTGGTCGACGCGCGGCCGGCCTTGCCCGAGGCGTAGACGACGGGGACGTCGAGGATCGCGTCGAGGTCGAGGTCGGGCACGTCGTCCGACAGGTCGGAGGCGAGGCCGAGCAGGAGGTCCTGGCTCTCGGCGACGACCTCGTCGATGCGGGCGTCGGGCCGGTCGGTCTTGTTCACCAGCAGGATGACGGGCAGGCGCGCCTCCAGCGCCTTGCGCAGCACGAAGCGGGTCTGCGGCAGCGGGCCCTCGCTCGCGTCGACGAGCAGCACGACGCCGTCGACCATCGACAGGCCGCGCTCGACCTCGCCGCCGAAGTCGGCGTGGCCGGGGGTGTCGATCACGTTGATGGTGACCGGGCCGTCGGGGGCGTGCGCCCCCGCGTACTCCACCGCCGTGTTCTTGGCGAGGATCGTGATGCCCTTCTCGCGCTCGAGCTCGTTCGAGTCCATCGCGCGATCGTCCACGTGCGCGTGCTCGGCGAACGAGTGCGTCTGCTTGAGCATGGCGTCGACGAGCGTGGTCTTGCCGTGGTCGACGTGGGCGACGATCGCGACGTTGCGCACGTCGGAGCGGGTGGCGGAGGCCATGAAGAAGTCCTTGGGAGTGAGGGAGAACGCCGGGAAGCCGACAGGACAGCCTATCGCAGCACGCCGTCGTGCAATTCGAGCACCCGGTCGGCGCGCTCCACGATCGAGGGGTCGTGGGTCGTGAGCAGCACCGCCAGCCCGTCCTCGTGCGCGATCGACGCGATGAGCTCCACCATGGCGGCGGCCGTCGTCGAGTCGAGCTGGCCGGTGGGCTCGTCGGCGAGCAGGATGCGGGGACGGCCCGCGAGCGAACGCGCGATGCCCACGCGCTGCTGCTGCCCGCCCGACAGCTCGGCCGGACGCTGCGAGGCGTGGCCGGCGAGGCCGACCCGGTCGAGCAGCATGCCGACGCGCTCGGTGCGCTCCGCGGCATCCGCCCCCTGGATGCGCAGCGGCAGCTCGACGTTCTCCTGCGCCGAGAGCGCGCCGATCAGGCCGAACGACTGGAACACGAAGCCGACGTCGTCACGGCGGATGCGGTCGGCCTCGGACTCGCCCGCCGTCGTGAGGTCGACGCCGCCGACCCGCACGGTGCCGGTCGTGGGCGGCTGGATGCCCCCGAGCACGTGCAGCAGCGTCGTCTTGCCCGCACCCGACGGGCCGATGAGCACGACGAACTCGCCGGGCGAGAGGGTGAGGGATGCGTCGGCCAGCGCGGTGACGTCGCCGGCCGGGGTGCGGTGGATGACGGAGAGGCCCTCCGCCTCGAGCACGTGCTCAGCCACGGTCGCCTCCCTGCGGGTCGTCGCCTTCGGTCTGATCGGATGCCTCGTGCGGTTCGGATGCCCCTGAATCGGCGCTCCCCGGCTCGGGCGCGCCCCGGTGGCCCGGCCACACCCCCACGTGGTCGGCCTCGAGCCGCAGCCGCACGCGCTCGCGGAGCGACAGGCGCGCCAGGTAGTCGTCGGGCAGCTGGAGCCGGCCCACGCGGTCGAGCACCGCGAACTCCTCGGCCATGGCGTGCTCGCGGCCCTCGTCGTCGGTGTGGGTCCAGCGCAGCACCTCGGTCGAGGTGCGGCCGTCGCGGATCTGCACGGTGCGCTGCACGTGCTCCGACACGGTCGGGTCGTGCGTGACGAGCAGCGCCGTGGTGCCGAGCTCGCGGTTCACGGTCTCGAACGTCTCGAGCACCTCGACCGAGGCGTGCTCGTCGAGGTCTCCCGTCGGCTCGTCGGCGAGCAGCACGCGCGGGTCGTTCGCGAGCGCGACCGCGATCGCGACGCGCTGCTGCTGGCCGCCCGACAGCTCGGCCGGGCGTCGGCCGGCGAGGTCGGCGACCCCCGCGAGGTCGAGCAGCTCGTGCGCCCGCTCCGGGTGCTTCCGGTCGCCGCCGATCGCGCGGGCGAGCTGCACGTTCTCGAGCGCCGAGAGGTACGGCAGGAGGTTGCGCGCGGTCTGCTGCCAGACGAAGCCGACGACCTCGCGGCGGTAGCGCACGCGTTCGCGGTTCGACAGCGACGGCAGGTCGCGACCGGCGACGGTGGCCTTGCCCGCGGTCGGGGCGTCGAGCGCCGAGAGGATGGAGAGCAGCGTCGACTTGCCCGAACCCGATGCGCCGACGAGTGCGACGAGTTCGCCGCGGTCGACGAGCAGGTCGAGGCCCTGGAGGGCCTGCACCTCGATGTCGGCGACCGTGAAGATGCGCACGAGGCCGTGGCACTCGATGTCGGGGCCGGTGTCGGCGATGGACGTGGTGGTCATCGGTCCTCCTCGGTTCGGAGCACGGTGGCGATGGAGGTGGTGCGCGCGGTCACGACGCCGACGACGACCGCGAGGGCGAGCGCCACCGCGACGGCCGCGACGAGCGCGCCGGTCAGCACGGGGTCGACGGCGATGCCGGGCTGCACGGCGCCGCCGGTGAAGGGCCTGAGGTCGACCGCGGCGACGACGAGCAGCGGCAGCACGGCGCCGAGCAGGGTGCCGCCCACGAGCGCGGTGGCCCCGAGCGGCGCGAACTCCCACGCGACGATGCCGCGCGACTGGCGACGGTCGAGGCCCATGGTGCGCAGCAGCGCGATGGTGCGCGAGCGGGCGTCGCGCGAGACGCCCGCGACGAGCAGCACGGCGATCATCGAGAGCACGACGGCGAGGCCGAGGGCCAGGAGCAGCGCGACGCGCAGCGCGGTCACCGCGGGCGAGCCCTGGATGCGCGTGGTGCGCTCGTCGAGGCGCTCGATCGCGTGCGGGCCGCCGATCGTCTCGGAGATCGCTGCGGCGACGGCCGCGGCATCCGCCCCGTCCGCGACGTCGACGAGCAGCACCTGGGGGAAGTAGCCGAGCGCGGTCACCGCGCGGTAGTCCTCGGCGTCGACGAGCAGCCACTCGGCGGGCGTGTTCTCGCCGGCGACGCGGGCGATCTCGCCGACGACCTCGACGTCGGTGTACGCGACCGTGATGGTGCCGTCGCCCACCGCCTCGACGAGCGCGGGCGAGGCGAGCGCCAGCACCTGGTCGTCGCCGGGAGCGAGGTCGACGAAGCGGAAGCCCTCGTCGAGGTCGGCCTGCACGGCGGCGAGCCGCTCGGTCTCGGTCGCGAGCACGATCGCGGGCGAGCCGCCGTCGGGTCCGTCGACCGGGGCGCGGTCGCCGACGAGCAGCCCGACGGCCTCCTCCACGCCGCCGACGGCCCGGATCGCCTCGGTGCGCTCGGCGTCGAAGAACGGCCCCGAGACGCGGATGTCGGCGCCCACCTGCCGCTCGGCCGCCTGCTGCGCGCCGCCGTCGACGGTCGCGAGCACGAGCGACGAGAACACGGCGACCGCCACGGCCACGAGCATCGCGAGCACGGCGGTGGTGCCGGCGGCGGGGTCGCGCAGGGTGCGGGCGGCGCCGACGAGCGCGACGACGCCCCGGCCGCGGGTGGCGCGCCGCAGCACGGCGGCGATGGGCAGCGGATGCAGCCGGACGACGATGAGCGCGAGCGCGACGGTCGCGAGCAGCGGCGCCGCCACGACCAGCGGGTCGACGCCGCCCGTCGACGGACCGATGCCGCGCACCACGAGCAGCGCGACCGCGATCGCGGCGATGAGCAGCACGGCGCCCTCGACGATGCGGCGCGCGCGGCCGCGCACCGGGGCGTCGAGGTCGGCGCGGCCGGGGGCGAGCGACGCGGGGCGCAGCGCGCCCGCGAGCGCGATCGCGGGCACGAACCCGACGAGCGCGGCGATCGCGGTGCCGAGCCAGCCGGCGTCGGTCGGCACCGTGGCGACCGCGACCGCCGCGGCGACGACCGCGACCGGCACGCCGAGGATGAGCCCCTCGAGCGCGAGCAGGCGGCGCAGCAGGCCGATCGGCGCGCCGCGGGCGGCGAGCAGCGCGAGGTCGCCGCGACGTCGGCGCACCACGAGGGATGCGGCGAGCACGACGAGCGCGACGCTCACCGCGATGGGGCCGACCGCGGCGACCGTGAGGATCGCGCTGGCGGCGTGCGAGCGGGCGACCGCCGTGGCGAGCACCTCGACGACCGAGCTCGAGAACCTCATGCGCGCGTCGCCGCTGTCGTCCATGCGCTCGGACTGCGCGGTCGCGCCGCGCATGGCGGCGAGCAGGGCCGACGGGTCCTGCGCGGCGGCGGCATCGGCGTCGAGCGGGATCCACGCGGTGGTCTGCGGCTGGTAGTGCAGGCGGGCGGGCAGATCGTGCCAGCCCGCGGCGTCGACGTAGGCGGCAGCGGTGGCGGTGGGCCGGCGGTTGCCGTCGTCGAAGATGGCCGCGCTCAGCGGGTTCGGCAGATGCTGCCAGCGGTCCGCATCGGGGTCCACGGCTTCGACCAGGCCGACGAGGCGCACCGGCTCGCCGGGCGGATCATTCGCGCCGAGGCCGCCGGGCATGGTGCGCAGTTCGCCGACCGGCCACGCCATCGTCTCCGCGGCGTCGCGGGCGAGCACGATCTCGAGCTCGCCGCTGCCGTCGTAGGTCGCCGGCCACTCCCCCTCGACGACGTCGAGCTCGCTGCGCATGCGCACGTCGGCGAGCAGCTGCACGACGCCCGTCGGGGCGGTGGCGGGCAGGTCCTCGGGCTCTGCCTCGATCGGCACCTCGTAGACCGCGAACCCGGGCTCGCCGAGCAGCGGCGCGAGCGCCGGGTCGACGCCTCCCATGACCGCGGCGAGCCGTTCGCCGAACGCGCCGAACGCGGCATCCGCCCCCTCGTCCCAGCCCTCGACGACGGCGGGTTCCGTGGCGGCGCCGGGCAGGGGTGCGGCGAGCATGCGCCCGGTCAGGTCGCGGCCGGTCGGCGCGACCTGGTCGACCTGGTACGCGACCTCGTCGCGGATCACGCCGGCCAGCGCGCGCGGCGCCGCGGCGACCACGAACGCGACGAGCGCCGTGAGCGCCACGATCACGAGCGCGGCGCTGCGGGGCGTGGCGAATCGGCGGCGCGTCAGCCGCGCGATGCCCGGGGACTTCGTCATTCGTCCTCCCGGAGCACGGGGGCGAGTGCGGCGGGGGCGCGCACGGTCGCGGCGATCAGGATGCTCGCGGCCAGCAGCGCGCCGACCGCGACACCGAGCACCACGAGGTCGAACTCGAGCACGACCGGGAACGTCGCCGGCAGGTCGACGTACGCGCCCCGCACGAGCGCGGGCACGACGACCCACGCGGTCGCGAGGCCCGCCGCGACGCCGCCGACGGCGCCCAGCACGAGCGTGGAGACCTCCTCGAGCGTGCGCACGCGGGCAGCGCCGCGCCGGCCGAGGCCGAGCACCGCGAGCACGGCGAGCTCGCGCGTGTCCTGGCGGGTGCGCGTGCGGCGCAGCACGAGCACGACGAGGGCGAGCACGGTCGCGGCGGCGGCCGCGAGCACGAACGCGACGGCGGTGCGCTCGGCGTCGGCGGCCGCGAGGGGGTCGGCGGCGTCGACGGATGCCGCGGGGAACGCCTCCTCGACCGCGAGCGCGACCTCCGCCGCATCCGTCGTGCCGAACCAGACCTCGGTCGGCTCGAGCGGAACCGCTGCCGAGAGCGACGCGGTGACCAGGTCGGTGAGGATGCCCTGTCCGTCGGGAGCGCCGGGCAGCAGCCGGATGACGTCGGCGACCTCGAAGTCGATCGTGGCGTTCATGGTCGGGATGCGCAGCGAGAGCTCGTCGCCGACGTCGGCGCCCAGCTCTGCGGCGACCTGCTCGGTGAACACCGCGGGCACGCGCGTGGGCGCGCCGGCGGGCACCGCGCGCACCGCCTCGGTCGACGGACCGGAGGGCGACGGCACGCCCACGCGGATGCCGTCGCCGAACTCCTGGATCGACCCGTCGCCGCCGGCTGCGAGCTCGAGCGGGGTGAGATCGACCGGCTGCCCGTCGGCACGCACCACGAGGTCCACGGGTGCCCCCGCGGGAGCCCCGATCCCGTACTCCTCGGCGTGGCCCACGCGCAGCTCCACGATCGTCCACGGGCCGCCGTCGGGCAGTTCGAGCTCGGTCGTCGAATCCATGAGGTTCTCGAACTCGACCAGCTGGCCGACATCGGACCCCTCGAGCTCCGTGATCTCCACGTTGGTCGCGGCCAACTGCGCGAACCGCCCCTCGGCGTCGGCCAGGACGAAGCCCGCCGTCATGCCGGGCGGCGGGCCGGTGAAGGTCGACCCGTCGGACTGCTGGTACTCCCCCTCGGGTACGTGCAGCTCGACCGTGAACGACCGGATGCCCGCCGGGAGCGCGATGCCAGCGGGACCGTCGCCGCCCTGGCCCAGCGCCTCCGCGAGGGCCTGCGGGTCGATCGTGCCGTCGGCGTCGGCGAGCACGTCGGCGAGCTGCGCCGCCTGGACGGGCAGCACGGGGATGGTGCCGTCGCTCCCCCGCACCTCGAGCGGGCGCACCGCCATGGCCGCGTCGGCGCCTGCGACGTCGGCGATGTCCGCTGCGGACACCCCATCGGGCAGCTCCACGCGCACGTCGGCGCCGACGCGCACGTCCTCGGGCGCCGCGCCGAGTGCCTCGATGCTGCCGCGGTACGCGACCGCGAGCGTCACGGCGCCGGCGGCGAGCAGGACGACGGCGATGGTGACGGCGTGGCGGGCCGGCCTGCGCGAGGCGAGACGGAACGGGGTGACGGGGCTCGCACCGCGTGCACCCGTGAACGCCGCGGCAATCACGCGCGCGACGGGCGCGGCAACGGCGACGGCGACGAGGCCCGCCAGGGCGAGCACCAGCGCGGGAGCGATCGCGACGATCGGGTCGACGCCTCGCGAGCCGTCGCCGCGAACGACCACGGCGCTGCCCGCCTGGGCGAACTGCCAGACGGCGACGCCCGTGACGATCGCGACGAGCACGGCCGTGCCGATCAGCGCGGTGCCGTCGGTCCGCGCCGAGGTGCGGTCGGCGCCGCGGAACGTGCCGATCACCACCGCGGCAACCGCGACGAGCACGACGGCCGCGCCCACGGCGACCGCCGGCCAGGCCCCGACCGCGACGACACCGGCGAGCGCCGCGACGAGCGTGCCGGCGAGCCCGCCCGCGATCGCCCCGGTCGCCGCCACCACGGCGGCCTCGGATGCGGCTATGCCCACGAGTCGCCGGCGCGACGCGCCGCGAGCACGCTGCAGGCGCGTCTCGATGGTGCGCACGCGCACGACCTCGAGCGCGACCGCTGCGACCGCGACCGCGGCCACGAGCCCGGTGATGCCGACGGCGACCGCGGTCGGTCCGCGCCTGGACTCGAGGCCGGGCAGCAGGTCGACGAGGGTGCGGCGCAGCCCGCCCGACGCCTGCACCTCGGGGCCGCCGGCGTCGGCAACCGCATCGTCGAGATCGGCGAGCCCGCCCGCGAGGGCGGCCGCGGCACCGGCCGTGAAGCGTGCGGGGTCGGGCGTCAGCACCAGCGTGCGGCCGTCGACCTCGATCGCGAGGGCACCCGGCGCGCCGAGCGACCCGAGCGCGTCGCGCACCGCGGGTACGGCGTCGGTGGGGTCGCCCGACTCGGGCCGCACGACCACGCGGTCGCCGTCACCCGGCGCCGCGGCGACGGCCGCCAGTGCGGCGCGCGACTCCACGACGGCGATCGCGCCCACGAGGCCGGCGAGGGTCGCCGCGGCGACCGCGGTCGTGACCGCGAGCGCGACGAGTGCCGGGAGGGCGGCGCGGGCGCGCGCCAGGAGGAACCGCGCGTTCCCGCGCCGCCGTGCTCGTGGCCTCGTCACCTCGGGGGCGGTGGAGCGCTCAGCCGAGCGCGGTGCGGCGCCGCTCGCGGCGCTCGCGCTGCTCCGTCGGGTCCGGCACCGGCACGGCGGCGATGAGTCGCTGCGTGTACGGGTCCTTCGGGTTGCGGAGGATCTGGTCGCGCGTGCCCTGCTCGACGAGCTTGCCGTTGTGCATCACCGCGATGCGGTCGGCCAGCTGGTCGACGACGCCGAGGTCGTGCGTCACGAAGAGGCATCCGAACCCGAGGTCCTGCTGCAGCGAGGTGAACAGCTCGAGCACGCGGGCCTGCACCGAGACGTCGAGCGCGCTGGTCGGCTCGTCGGCGACGAGCAGCTGGGGCTTCAGCGCGAGGGCGCGGGCGATGCCGATGCGCTGGCGCTGGCCGCCCGAGAGCTCGTGCGGGTAGCGGTTGCGCATCGAGCGGGGCAGCTCGACCGCGTCGAGCAGCTCCTCCACCCGGGCGTTGACGACCTTCTTGTCCTTCTCACCGGCGAGGATGAGGGGCTCGGCGATCGACTCGCCGACCGGGATGCGCGGGTTCAGCGACGAGCCCGGGTCCTGGAAGACGATGCCGATGTCGCGGCGGATGTCGCGCAGCTCCTTGGTGCCCACACCGACCATGTTGCGGCCGGCGACGGTCATCTCGCCCGAGTGCACGGGGAGCAGGCCGATCGCGGCGCGACCGATGGTGGTCTTGCCCGAGCCCGACTCGCCCACGAGGCCGACGACCTCGCCGCGGCGGATCTCGAGGTCGACGCCGTCGACGGCCCGGAACGCCGGCACGCGGCCGCGCTTCGGGTACTCGAGGACGACGTCGCGCATGTGCAGCACCGACTCCGACTCGACGCGCTGCGCCACCTCGGCCTCGTCGGTGGTCACGGTGCCGAGGTGCGGCACGGCCGCGAGCAGGGCCTGCGTGTACGGGTGCTTCGGCGACTCGAACACGTCGACGACGCTGCCGTTCTCGACGACCGCGCCGTCCTTCATGACGATCACCTGGTCGGCGAGGTCGGCCACCACGCCCATGTCGTGCGTGATGAGCACGATCGCCGAGCCGAGCTCGGTGTGCAGGCGGCGCATGAGGTCGAGGATCTCGGCCTGCACGGTGACGTCGAGCGCCGTGGTCGGCTCATCGGCGATGAGCAGCTTCGGGTCGTTCGCCATCGACTGCGCGATCATCGCGCGCTGGCGCTGGCCGCCCGAGAGCTGGTGCGGGAACGAGTCGAACGCCTTCTGCGGGTCGGGCATCTCGACCTGGGTGAGCAGCTCGATCGCCCGCTCCGCGGCCTGCTTGCGCCGCATGTTCGGGTTGTGGATCTGCAGCGCCTCGACGATCTGGAAGCCGACCGTGTAGACCGGGTTCAGCGCGGTCATCGGCTCCTGGAAGATGACCGAGATGCCCTGGCCGCGCACCTTGCGCAACTTCGACACCGGGGCGCCGATGAGCTCCTCGCCGGCGAGCTTGGCGCTGCCGGTCGCGCGGCCGTTGCCGGGCAGCAGCCCGAGCACGCCCATGGAGCTCGTCGACTTGCCCGAGCCGGACTCGCCGACGATGGCGAGCACGTCACCGGGATTCAGCGTGTAGTTGATGCCACGTGCCGCCGACACCCACTCGCCCTCGACCCAGAAGTCGATGCCGAGGTCGCGCACTTCGAGGACCGGGTCGATCCGGCTCTGCGTCTCGTTCACTGGAGGTGGCCTTTCGGGATGGTTCGCATCGCATCTGCGACGATGGTGTGGTGTCCGAGGTACATGTCTTCCGCCCCCGGTTCGGTCGATGGCTCGCGGGAGCCGTGTTCGTTGCCTGCGGCATCGGCGCGGTCGCCGCGTTCATGGGCGCGCCCGGCGACTTCGTCGCCTTCGCGCCCATGCTTGCGCTGCTCGCGTACGCCGCCTGGGCGGCCTACTGGCGCCCGTCGGTGCGCATCGACGACGACGGCGTGGCCATCGCGAACGTCTTCCGCACCACACGCGTGCCGTGGGGCCAGATCCGCCGTATCGATACGCGCTACGCGCTCATGCTCGACACGACGCACGGCAAGGTGAGCGCCTGGGCGGCACCCGCACCCGGCCGCTACTCCCTGCTCTTCGCGTCGCGCGAGCAGGGCACGCACCTGCCCGAGTCGAGCTACGTGGCCGGCACGGTGCGACCCGGCGACCTCGTGTCGAGCGACTCCGGCGCGGCGGCCTACCTGGTGCGCCGCCGCTGGGAGGAACTGCGCGACAGCGACCGGCTGGTCGACGACGGCAGCCCCCGCGACGTGACGGTGCACGTCGCCACGATCGCGGGATTCGCGGTGCTCATCCTCGCGACCGTGCTGGGCGTCGTGGTCTAGCCGCATCGAGATCACCGGTCTTCGGCCGCCGACCCGCGGCCGGTCGGCCCACCGGACGTGGGCGCGCCGGTCGCCGACATGCCGTCGGCCGCACCGCCGGGAGCGACGGCACCGGTGCGGTCCGCGCCGCGCTGCGCCCACCAGCGGCGCAGCTCCGACATCGGCCCGTTGAAGTTCGGCACGCGCTTCTGGCGCGGGTCGAAGGCGTCGCGGAGGCCGTCGCCGACGAAGTTGATGCAGAGGGCGATGATGATGATGAAGATGCCCGGCCACCAGAACAGCCACGGCCGCGTGGTGAACGCGCCACGGTACTGGTTGATCAGCTGACCCAGTGAGATGTCCGGGTTCGTGATGCCGAAGCCGAGGAAGCTCAGCGACACCTCGATCAGGATCGCGGCGCTCATGAGCAGCGTCGAGTTCACCACGATCACGCCGACGGTGTTCGGCAGGATGTGCTTGAAGATGATGCGGCCGTTGCTCGCGCCCGCGACGCGGGCGGCGTCGACGAACTCGCGTTCGCGCAGGGCCAGGAACTCGGCGCGCACGAGACGTGCGAGGCCGGTCCAGGCGATCGCGCCGAGCAGCACGCCGATCGTGATCGCGTCACCGCCGAGGGTGCGCGCGAGCACCGCGCCGAGGACGAGGATCGGGATGATGATGACGACGTCGGTGAAGCGCATGAGCAGCGAGTCCACGCGACCGCGGAAGAAGCCCGAGACCGCGCCGACCACGACGCCGATGACGGTCGCGATGATGCCGGCGAGGAAGACGACGATCAGCGACTGCTGGGTGCCGCGCATGACGCGGGCGAACATGTCCTTGCCGAGGTCGTCCTGTCCGAACGGGTGCTCACCGATCTGGAACGGCCAGAGCTGGAGCGTCGGGTGGCCCGAGTTCACGATCGGGTAGCGGGTCCACCAGTCCTTGTCCCACCAGCCGGCGATGCGGAAGCCGTCGATGCCGAGGGTGCCGGTGCTCGTGTCGACCGCGTATTCGCCGCTGCCGCCGATGACGGTGCCGACGGAACTGAAGGCGAACAGGACGAGGAGGCCGAACGCGATCAGCGAGACGACCGCGCCGCGGTGCTGGAAGAACCGGCGGCGCACGATGGCGCCCTGGCTGAGCCCGGCGACCTGCCGCTGCTCGATGCTGATCTCGCTGCCGCGGGACTCGTCCGTGGCCGTTGCGGTGTTCTTGGGGTCGGTCATGTCAGCTCACCCGGATTCGCGGATCGAGTGCCGAGTACAAGAGGTCGGCGATGATGTTGAAGACGACGGCCAGCACGCCCGTGACGAGGAAGAAGCCCATCATCAGGTTGACGTCCGTGTGTTCGAGCGCATCGGAGAACACTGCTCCCATGCCCTTCCACGCGAACACCGTCTCGGTGATGACCGCGCCGCCGATCAGGCCGCCGAACTCGAACGCGATGATCGTCGCGATCGGGATCATGGCGTTGCGGAACGCGTGGCGCATCACGACGACGCGCTCCGAGAGGCCCTTGGCGCGCGCGGTGCGCACGTAGTCCTGGTTCATGACCTCGAGCAGGCTGGCGCGCGAGTACCGGGTGTACGCCGCGAGCGAGATGAGCATCAGGGTCATGGTCGGCAGGATCAGGTGCGTCATCGAGTCGAGCATCTGCAGCCAGTAGTCGTCGCGCCGGTCGATGGCCGGGGTGGACGCACCGATCGTGGAGATGACGCCGCTCGAGAGCGGGATGATCTGCTCGTAGGTCGCCCAGCGCTGGAACATCTGGTCGGCCACCAGCGGGATCGTGCCGAGGCCCGCCGCGAGCCCCACGACGCGCGCGAGGTTCGCCTTGCGGTCACCGCCGAAGACGAATCCGACGAGCGCGCCGACCGCGACGAGGATGATCGCCACGAGCGCGATGGTCCACCACGCGTTCCCGTAGAAGAAGAGGAACTGGAAGGGGAACCAGAGTGCGACGGGCGCCACCACGGCGGCGAGCCCGAACGCGATGAGCGCGGGCCGGTCGCGGAGACCGGTCGTGAGGCTCGCCACGATGAGGGCGTTGGCGGTCGAGAACAGGATGATGCCGGCGATGCCGATCGACGGCTCCGAGAACCAGCCCGTGACGTCGAGCACGAGGAGCAGCGCTGCTCCTGCGAGGCCCGTGAACACGAACGTCTTGATCCTCGTGGCGAGTCCGCCGCCGACGATGGACATCAGGATGAAGCCGGTGATGAGTCCGAATATGGGGATGAACCACCACGGGATCACCGGATCGCCGAGGAACTGGTTGAAGGCGATACCGCCGTACTGCTTGAGGAGCACCGCGACCCAGAAGACGGGCAGCGAGTAGAAGACGAAGGTCGCGAACGTGACGGTGTAGTCGTATCCGCTGTACTGGCGCAGCGCGGTCGTCATGCCGATCGCGATGCCGAAGAGGATGGCGAGGACGGTCGCGGCGGTGACCAGCTGGAGGGTCGAGCCCATCGCGGTCATGATGACCTCGGTGACGGGGGCCTCACCGCGCGCGACGGAGATGCCGAGGTCGCAGTTGCCGACGAGGCAGCCTGCGGCGCCGCCGAGCCAGGCGAAGTAGCGCAGCACGGGCGGGGTGTCGAGGTCGAGCTTGTTCGCGAGGTCCGCGATCTTGGCCTGCGCGTCGGGGTCGCGGCTTCCGCGCAGCTCGGCGAGCGGGTCGCCCGAGACGGCGGTGAGCACGTACACGACGTATGACGCGACGAGCAGGACGAGCAGGGTGGCGACGAGTCGCCTGGCGACGAAGGAGAACACCGGGGGTCCTTACGGGTGGTTCGGCACGAGACCCGGCGACACCCCTCGGGAGCGGCGGCCGGGTGGGCCGCTGCCGGTTCGAAGAGGTCAGTATAGGCGGGGCAAGCTGGGATGCAACTTCACCCGCCCGCCGGGATCAGGCCGGTGGGCCGGATGCGGAGGTCGCATCCGGCCCACCGGGTGAGGCGATAGCCGTATTACTCGGCGGTCGCACCGTCAGTCGGCGCCCACTCCCAGAAGTTCCAGAAGTAGTACGGGGCCAGCGGAGCGGGGGCGATGCCCTCGACACCCTTGTCCCATGCCGTCAGACCGGGGAACTGGAAGATGGTGATGCCGTAGCCGTCAGCCCACAGCTCCTTCTCCACGTCCAGCTGGATCGCGATCTGCTCGTCCACGTCGAGCTCGGTCTCGAGGTCGGCGAGACGCGTGTCGACGATCTCGTTCGAGTAGCCACCGAAGTTCGACGGCTGGCCCGAACCGAGGTACTGGTCGGTACCGGTGAGCGCGAGGCTCGTCGACGCCCAGGCGAAGATGACCGCGTCGTGCGGGTTCGTCGGGTTGGCGGCGGTGTCGGTGAACTCCCAGTTGGGCTCGGAGTCGTCGGTCACGTCGAAGCCGGCGAGGGCGGCCGAGGTGGCGATGAGCTCGTACTCGGCGGCACGACGCTCGTTGCCCTCGGGGTACCAGAACTTGACCTCGACCGGGGTCTCGACACCGGCCTCCTCGAGCAGCGCCTTGGCGCCCTCGATGTCGACCTCGGCGTACTCGGCCGAGCCGTTCTCCTCGACGATCGGGTCGTACATCGGCGAGCCCGGGATCTGGAGGATCGAGTTGCGCACGACCGCGTTCGGGTTGAGCGGGTGGATGAGCTTCTCGAGGATCTCGTTACGCGGGATGGTCTTGAGGAACGCGATGCGAACGGCCTTCGCGGTCTCCTCGTCGCCACCGTAGGTCGCCGGGTCGAACGGACCACCGTTGTTGAAGGTCAGGTCGACGTGCTCGTAGGTGGCCTCGTCGCTGGTGTGGTAGTCAGCGGTCTCGGTCTCCTGGACGAGCTGCAGCACGTCCGGCGTGGGCTGGCCCGAAGCGACCTGGACGTCACCGTTCTGGAGCGACTGCACCTGAGCGGTCGGGTCCGCGATCTGGCGGATGGTGATCCGCTCGTACTTGGGCGAGGGGCCCCAGGCGAATTCCTCGTTCGCGACGAGGGTGACGTAGTCCTCCTCGACGAGCTCCTCCACGATGTAGGGGCCGTACGAGAGGGTCACGAGCTCCGACTCGGGGGTGTTGGCCGACTGGAAGTCCGCCTCCCACGCCTCGGCGACCGGGGCGAGCCACTCGGAGTCGCCGTTCTGGATGGCCTCGACGAGCGCGTCCTTGGCCTCCTGCGGGTCCTCGATCTCCGGGTACGCGAGCATGACCGCCGCGTGCGCCGCGACCGAGCCGACACCGTACTGGGTCTCCCAGTCGACGTAGGCCTTGTCGTAGACGAGGGTGAGCTTGTTGTCGTCGATCTCGGGCAGCGAGCTGGCGAGGTCGGCGCGCGGGTTCGCGTAGTTGAAGAGCGGTGCGCCCTCCTCGTCGGTGACGCCGGCGAAGATGTACGCCCACGACAGGAGCAGGTCGGCCTCGTCGAGCGGCGTGCCGTCCGACCAGACGATGTTGTCGTTGACGGTGTACTCGACGGTCAGCGGGTCGTCGCTGGTCTTCTCGTACGAGCCGAAGTCCGTGTTCTGGACCAGCTCGGGCGAGTTGTCGTAGTAGTTGAAGCTCGCCGTCGTCAGGTAGGTCACATTGCTGTTCGCGATGTTGTTACCCGAGGTGCTGCTGCTGTTGAAGTTGTCGATGATGTCATTCCAGGAAACCGTGATCTCGGTTCCCTCGATGACCTCCGACTCATACGGCAGCGAGCAGCCCGAGAGCACGAGTGCTCCCGCGGCGATGACGGCTGCGCCAGCCGCCCCACGCTTGATGTTCACATTTCCTCCTGTGCAGGGGTGCAAGGTGTAGTTGTATCCACAAGATCGACCGGCGCCCGAGAGCGCCGGCCGACACCAATGAGAGAGACTCTAAGTCGGCTCGGGGGTGGTTCCAACTTGAGGCGGAATTCGTTACCGAGTAGTAACGAGCGAAGCGTTTCTTTGCGAATGACGCACGATTCGAGCGTCGTTCGCGGCCCTCGTGCAACGAATAGTCGACAAATGCTCATTTGAGCGCTGATCGCAGGGAATGGGGATCGACGGCATGTGGACAAACGGTTCGACTGGATCCGCCCCAGTGGGACAAGCGTCCCACTCACGCACGATCTGGGAGCTCGTCATCGTGCTCGGGCTGTCCCTCGGGGCATCCGCCGTCTACTCCGTCGTCGCCATCACGGCCCGCCTCACCGCGGAGACGCCCCTGGGCGACCAGACGGCCTCGATCAACGCCTCGCGCTCCGACCGCGAGTGGCTCGACTTCACGTACCAGTTCCTCGACGTGTTCTTCGACCTCTTCGTGGTCGCCCTCGTGCTCTACCTGCTCTGGCAGCCCGGCCGCAGCGCCTTCCGCCGCATCGGGTTCGACCTCACCAGGCCGTGGCGCGACCTCGGCAGCGGCGTCGCGCTGGTCGCGGTCATCGGCGTGCCCGGCCTCGCGCTCTACGCAGCCGGCCGCGCGCTCGGCATCACCGTCACGGTCGTGCCGTCCCCCCTCGACACCTTCTGGTGGACCGTGCCGATCCTGGTCCTCTCCGCGCTGCGCGCGGCGCTCGTCGAGGAGGTGATCGTGGTCGGCTACCTCTTCACGCGCCTGCGCGAGCTCGGCTGGGGCACCTGGGGCATCATCGGCGCGAGCGCGCTGCTGCGCGGCACGTACCACCTGTACCAGGGCATCGGCCCGTTCGTCGGCAACGTCGCGATGGGCGTCGTCTTCGGCTGGTGCTACGCCCGCTGGGGTCGCACGATGCCGCTCGTGATCGCGCACTGGATCATCGACATGGCCTCGTTCATCGGGTATCCGCTGGCGGTCGCCTGGTGGCCGACGCTGTTCGGGGTGCCCTCGGCCTGACGTGCGCTCCACGGTGAGGTGCTGCGCCGCCTGAGGCAGCGCAGGCGCATTCTGAGGCTGATGCCGGGCAATCTGAGGCCCCATCTAGGGCACCTGCCCGATCCGGGTGAGGCACCTCAGGGAGGAATCTCGGATGCTTCGACCGATGCAGCACCGGACCCGAGGAGCAGATCATGGACTTCGCCACCACCCACGTCGCCGCCCAGCTCGACCGCCACCGCGCCGCCGACCTCGCCCTGGAGGTCGAGCGCCGCCGCCGGATCGCCGAGCGCGCCGCCGCCGCCGGCACCCCCGAGCGCGCGGGGCTCGTCGCCCGCATCCGTTCCCGCATCGCGGCAGCCCTCGCCGGCGTCCGGCTCGCCTCGCGGAACCACCGTCACGCGTGACTCCTGCCTCCCCGATCCGGATGCGCGGCCGCATGCGCCCCGGATGGGGTCGTGTGCGGCGCGGCCGGCTGTGGGACGATGGCGCCGGCAGCGCCCGCCCCGGTGCGGCACCGCCGGATGGCGCCATGGGAGGCGAGCGGACATGACCCACGTCCCAACGCGGAACACGATGGTCGGCCGTGACGCCGAGCTCACCGTGCTGCTCGACGCGGCGCACGCCGCTGCCGACGGGGACACCAGGTGCGTCGTCATCGGAGGCGAACCCGGCATCGGCAAGAGCCGCCTCGTCGAGGAGTTCCTCGCGCGCGTAGGCGACGACTCGCTCGTCCTGATCGGCCGATGCGTCGGCCTCGGCGACGACGGGCTTCCGTTCCAGCCGCTCCGCCCGATCGTGCGCCGCCTCGCAGACGTGCTCGGCGACCAGGGCCTCCGCGACGCGGCCGGCGGGACCGACGCGCTCGACGCGCTTCGCCCGGGCCGGTCCGCGAGCGGTGGCGGAGCGGGGATGCTCTACGAGGCGCTCGCCTCCGCGCTCGCCGCCACGGGAGACGAGCAGACCGTCGTGGTCGTGATCGAGGACCTGCACTGGGCTGACACGCCGTCCGTGCACGCGCTCGCCTACCTCGCCCGCGCGGCGGCGGACGCGCGCCTGCTGCTGCTGCTCACCGTGCGGACGCCCGACGTACCCCGCGGTCACGCGTTGCGCGGGGTGCTCGCCGAGCTCGAGCGACTCCCCCGGGCGGTCCGCATCGAGCTCGCGCCGCTCGACCGCGACGACGTGGCACGTCTCTGCACCGATCCTGCGCGTGCCGACGAACTGCACCGGCGCAGCGGAGGCGTGCCGTTCCTCGTCGAGGAGATGGATGCGGCGGACGCGAGTGTTCCACGTTCGCTCGACGACCTCCTCACCGCACGCTACGAATCCGTACCACCGGAGGTGCGCCGGGTGCTGCGGACCATGGCCGTGGGCGGCATACGGGTCGACCACGCCGACCTCGCCACCGCTGCTGGACTGGACGACGATGCGCTCGAGGACGCGATGCGGCAGGCGCTCGATTGCGGGCTGGTGGTCGCCGACGCGACTGCATACGCGTTCCGTCACGCACTGCTGCGCGACGTGATCGAGGGCCATCTGCTCCCCGGCGAGCGCGCACGCCACCATCGTCGCTTCGCGGAGCTGCTGGACGATCGTCGAGACGAGCGCGGCGCCGCCGTCGAGGCATCCGGTCACTGGCTCGAGGCGCGTGACTTCGACCGTTCGTTCGACGCGGCGCTGCGGGGCCTCGAGGACGCGGAATCGAGCTTCGCCCTGACCACCGCCGCCGCCATGGGCGACCGAGTCCTCGAGCTGTGGGACGTGGTCGCCGACCCCGATGGTCGAGCGGGAGACGACCGGATCGGCGTCGCACGAAGGGTTGCCGACCTGCACTCCCACGTCGGCGACGACGCACGGGCGCTCGAGTTGGTGGAGCAGTGCCTCGAGATCGTCGAGCCGGACGACCTCACCACGCGGTCCGCTCTGATCCGGGCCCAGGGAGCGCTGTGGTCCATGCTCGGGCGCCCGGGCGAGGAGCGGCTGCTCGAGCAGGCGCTCGCACTGGTCGATGCCGACGACACGCCGGCGGCACCGCTGGAGCGCGTGCGAGTGCTCACGGCACAGGCCGGTGCGTACCTGATACTCGGCGACCTCGAGCGGACGCTCGCCGCCGCCGACGCGGCGGTTGCGGAAGGTCCCGCCGCCGGCGCGGACGGCTCGGACGAGGCGGCACGAGCCGACAACCTCGCAGCGTCGGTGCTCCTCGCGTCGGGCCATGTCGAGGAATCGCTGGACCGCTTCGAGCGCTCGCTCGCGATGGACCCGGTGGCCTGGCGGAATCGGGTTCGGTACGCGGTGAACGTCTCCGACGCCATGATCCTGCTCGGGCGCCACGCGCGGGCCCGGGATCTCGCCCTCGGCGCCATCGGCGAGGCGCGTCGCCGCGGAGTGCTCGGAGCCGCGGCCGGGACCGCCCTCTCGGCCAACGCCGCCGAGGCGCTCGTCGCCCTCGGCGACTGGGAGACGGCCGACGGAGTGATCGCGACGGCCGACGTCCGGGACGAGTGGCGCGACGGACAGCGGTACTTCGAGCGCATGCGCTGGCGCATGCTGCACTGGCGGGGCGAGCTCGCCGAGGCCCGCGTCCTGCGGGAGAGGCTCGGGCGACGGCTCGCGGAGGTCGCCCGGTTCGAACGGCAGCTGCAGTTCGGCCTCGCCATCGACGAAGCCGAGGAGCTCCTTGCCGACGGCCACGCGGACCGCGCCCTCGCGGTGGTCGGTCCGCTCACCCATGACGGCATGACGGACCGCGCGGCCGACCGACTGCACCTGCTGGCCTGCGGCGCACGAGCCGTCGCCGCCCTGCGTTCCGCGGGCGCGGACGTCGGTCCCGTCGCCCGCCGCCTCTCCGCGGCCCTCTCGCCCTTGCACGATTGGGAGTCGGCACCCGCCTGGGAACCCCTCATCCGCGCGGAACTCGAACCGGACCCGGAGCGGGCAGCCGAGGGGTTCTCCGACGCCGCCTCCTCCATGCTCGACGACCACGGGCACAGACACCTGCACGCCTATTCACTCGTGCGCAGGGCCGAGAGCCTCTTGGCGAACGGTGACCGGATCGCGGCCGCAGCATCGCTGCGCGACGGCGACCACGCGGCGCGAGCGCTGGGGGCCGGCCTCATCGTGCGACTCGCCGACGACGTCGCCCGGCGCGGCGCGCTCATCCGCGAGGAGCCCCCACCCGACGACGCGCTCACCGCCCGCGAGCGGCAGGTGCTCGACCTCGTCGCCGAGGGGCTGTCGAACCGGCAGATCGGCGAGCGGCTGTTCATCAGCGGCAAGACCGTGAGCGTCCACGTCTCCGCCGTGCTGCGCAAGCTCGGGGTCTCCAGCCGCACCGAGGCCGCCGTGCTCGCCCGTACGGGTGCGGAGAGCCGCGCGTCCTGAGGCGTCGGAGCCGGCGATGCGGACCCGAGCGACCTCGGTGTCCGCACGCACGAGCGACGCTGCTGGCACCGACGCACGCGCCCGGCGGGCACCGAGCCGGTGTCCTCGCTGACCGACCACAGGACCGGTGCACGCTCCGATGCGGAGGTCGGTGGGTGGCGGCAGTCTGAAGTGGTGGCGGCGCGATCCCGACGCACCGCACACGAGGGGGAAATCGGATCATGTACTACGCGAACACCGTCATCGCCGAGTCGCTCTACGCCCACGAGGCGAAGCGCCAGGCGGTCGAGCTCGAGCACCGCCGCGTCGCCGCCGAACGCGGCCAGCTCCCGGAGCACGCCTGGCACCGCATCGACCGCGCACTCGTGCGTGCCTTCCGCCGGGCACGCCGCCGCCTGCGTATCCGGCACCTCGCCCGCGTGCACCACGACGCCGCGGTGATGCGCACCCGGCACCTCTGAACCGCACACCGGCACGCGGCCCGTGGCACCGACCGCGGGCCGCGTCGCTGTGGGAGGATGACGCCGTGGGCGCCGCACCGACTCGCAGCATGGCGGGTCGGCGCGCCGAGATGCAGGCTCTGCGCGATGCGTACGAGGCCGCGCGAGGCGGCGAGACGCGGGTCGTGCTGGTCGGCGGCGAGGCCGGCATCGGCAAGAGCCGCCTCGTCGAGGAGTTCACGTCCGGCCTCGAGGAGCCGTTCGTCGCGCGCGGCCAGTGCATCGAGCTGGCGGACGCCGGAGCGCCGCTGATCCCGATCCGCCAGGTGGTGCGCGCGCTCGTGCGCGAGTTCGGCGAGCAGGCGGCCCGCGACGCCGCCGGCCCCTCCTCCGACGCCCTCCGCACGCTCTTCCCCGGCGGCGGCGATGCCCACCCGTCCGGCGGTGCCGGCCTGCTCGAGGAGGGCTTTCTGCGACTCGTCGAGGGACTCGCCCAGCAGCGTCCGCTCGTGCTCGTCGTCGAGGACGTGCACTGGGCGGATGCCTCCACGATGGCCGTCGTCCAGTACGCCATCCGCCTGCTGCGCGACGCCCGCGCCATGCTCGTGCTCACCGCGCGCACGGCCGAACTGCCGCGCGGGCACCGCCTGCGCACCGACCTCGCCGAGCTCGACCGGCTCCGCGCCGTCTCGCGCATCGAGCTGCCGCGCCTCACCCGCGACGACGTCGCGCAGATGGCGGGCGCCGCCCACGCGGACCGGGTCGATGAGCTCTCCGAGCGGAGCGGGGGCATCCCGTTCTTCGTCGAGGAACTGCTGGGGGCCAACCCGCACGACCTGCCGCACTCGCTCACCGACCTGCTCGCCGCGCGCTACGAGCGGATGTCCGCCGACACGCGCGCGGCGCTGCGGCTGATGGCGGTCGGCGGGCTGCGCGTCGAGCACGACCTGCTCGAGATCGTGCACGACGGG
This sequence comes from Agromyces rhizosphaerae, assembly GCF_027925245.1. Lineage (NCBI taxonomy): Bacteria > Bacillati > Actinomycetota > Actinomycetes > Micrococcales > Microbacteriaceae > Agromyces > Agromyces rhizosphaerae. The sequence goes on along the minus strand of NZ_BSDP01000001.1, from coordinate 2,797,013 downwards.
GAGTCCGCGCGAATGGAGCGGGCCATCCGGGAGGCGGTCGACGGCGGCCTGGTCGTCGCAGACCGATCGGGCTACGCGTTCCGCCACGCGCTGGTTCGCGAGGTGGTCGACGGCGAGCTGATGCCCGGCGAGCGCTCGCGGCACCACGCGCGGTACGCGGAGGCGCTGCAGGACCGCCCCGGGCCGGGCGTCGACGTCGAGGTCTCGACCCACTTCCTCGCCGCCCGGCGGTTCGACGAGTCGTTCGCCGCGGCCAGGCGGGCGATCGAGGAGTCCGAGCGCACGTACGCGATGTCGACGGTCGCGGCCATGGCCGAGCGCATGATCGACATCTGGGACCAGGTGCCCGACGCCGAGGAGACCGCGGGCATGTCGCGCGTCGACCTGCTCCAGGCGGCGGCGCACGCGCATCGGGCTGCCGGCAGCGCCGTGCGCGCGATTCCCCTGACGGAACTCGCCATGGAGTCCGCGGGCGAGGACCCGCTCCTCATGGCTCGCCTGCTCGGCGACAACGGGCGCGACCTGTACCGCATCGGCGAGCCCGGCGCGCAGACGCTCATGGAGCGCGGGCTCGCGCTCATCGCCGACGACCCGTCGCATGAGGCGCTCGTGGTCCGCGCGGAGATCCTCGCGGACCTGAGCGCGGCGCACATGATGCAGGGCAGCGACGACACGCTCGACATCGCCGAGCGGGCACTCGAGGTCGGGGCATCGGTCGGCGAGGACGGTCGCCGCGCGGCCTCCATCGGCGCCAACATCGCCGGAGTCGCGCTCGTCGACCGGGGTCGCGTCGAACAGGCGATGGAGCGGTTCGCCCAGGCCCGCGAGTTCGCCGGCGACGACTGGGCCCCGCGCGTGCGCCTCGCGATCAACCTGTCGGACTCGCTGCTCCAGCTCGGCCGCTACCGCGAGGCGGTCGAGGTCGCGGAGACGGCGCTCGAGGAGGCGCGCGAACGTGGTGAGGAGCGCGGCACCGGCGTGATGCTCGCGTCGAACGCGGCCGAGCCGCTCTTCGCCATCGGCGAGTGGGACCGGGCGCGTCGTGTGCTCGAACGCACGTTGCGCTCCGACGCCCCCATGGCGTTCCGCCGGTTCCTCGAGCACATGCAGCTCTGGATGCTCGTCTGGTCGGGCGACCTCGATGCGGCGAACGACTGGAACCGGATGATCCGCGGCCGTCGCGACGAGGTCGGGCGCATCGAACGCCAGGTGGAGACCGGCGCCGCGTACGACGAGGCGGAGCTGCTGCTCGCGAACGGCGACCCCGCGGCCGCGTTCGCCCGCCTCGAGCCGATCATCTTCGACGGGCGCGACGACCGGCCCGCCGACCGGCTGCTGCTGCTCGCCCTCGCCGCGCGCATCATCGGTGCGATGCGCGATCGGGGCATCGCACCGCCGCGACCCGCCGACGACCTGCGGACCGCGCTCGAAACGCTGCAGGGCTGGGAGTCGGCGCCGGTCTGGACCGCGATCGCACTCGCCGAACTGACCGACGACCCGGCCGAGCGGGCCGGCGTCTGGCAGCCCGCGCTCGACCTCCTCGCCGAGGGGAAGGGGCACCGGCACCTGCTCGGCTACGGGCTGGTGCGCCAGGGCACCGCGCTTCTCGACGCCGGCGAGCGCGAGCGCGCCGCCGAGCGGATCGCGCAGGGGCGCGCCGAGGCCGAGGCGCTCGGCAGCGGGCTGGTCGTGCGGATGGCGGACGACGTCGCCGGCCGCGCCGGACTGCGAGTCGGCGCCCCGGAGGCGGGCGGCGCCGACGCCGAGCTCACGGCCCGCGAGCAGCAGGTGCTCGACCTCGTCGCCGCGGGCCTGTCGAACCGCGAGATCGGCGAACGCCTCTTCATCAGCGGCAAGACCGTGAGCGTGCACGTCTCCGCCGTGCTGCGGAAGCTCGGCGTGGGCTCGCGCACGGAGGCGGCAGCACTCGCCGGCGCCGCGCGGGCGAGCCGGCACTGAGGCGGCCCGCCCGAGGCATCCGCTCGGCCCCTACGCGAACGCCTCCACGGGCGGGCACGCGCAGACGAGGTTGCGGTCGCCGTAGGCCTGGTCGACGCGGCGCACCGGCGGCCAGTACTTCGTGCGCACGAGCGAGTGCACCGGGAAGACCGCCTGCTCGCGGGTGTACGGGTGCGTCCACTCGCCGACCGCGATCGACTCGGCCGTGTGCGGGGCGTTGCGCAGCGGGTTGTCGTCGGCGGGGAACTCGCCCCGGCCCACCGCGTCGGCCTCGGCCTTGATCGCGATCATCGCCTCGACGAAGCGTTCGAGCTCCGCCAGGTCCTCCGACTCGGTCGGCTCGACCATGAGCGTGCCCGCGACGGGGAACGACATGGTCGGCGCGTGGAACCCGTAGTCGATCAGGCGCTTCGCCACGTCGTCGACCGTGACGCCGGTCGCCTGGGTGAGCGGGCGCACGTCGAGGATGCACTCGTGCGCGACCAGCCCGTTGTCGCCCGTGTACAGCACCGGGAAGTGCTCGCGCAGGCGCTCCGCGACGTAGTTCGCGGCGAGCACCGCGGCGGCCGTCGCCTCGCGCAGCCCCTCGGAGCCCATCATGCGGATGTACGCCCACGAGATCGGCAGGATCGACGGGCTGCCGTAGGGCGCCGCCGAGACCGGGCCGCCGCCGTGGACGAGCTCGCGGTGGTCGGCGCGCTGGGCCATCGGGTGGCCGGGCAGGTAGGGCGCGAGGTGCGCCTTCGCCGCGACCGGGCCGACGCCGGGGCCGCCGCCGCCGTGCGGGATGCAGAACGTCTTGTGCAGGTTCAGGTGCGAGACGTCGCCGCCGAAGTCGCCGAACCGGGCGGTGCCGAGCAGTGCGTTCAGGTTCGCGCCGTCGACGTAGACCTGGCCGCCGGCGTCGTGCACGGCCTGCGTGATGTCCATCACGTCGTGCTCGTAGACGCCGTGCGTCGACGGGTAGGTGATCATGAGCGCCGCGATCTCGGCCGCGTTGGCGTCGATCTTCGCGCGCAGGTCGTCGAGGTCGACGTTGCCGCGGTCGTCGCAGGCCACGACCACCACGCGCATGCCGGCGAGCACGGCGGATGCCGCGTTGGTGCCGTGCGCGCTCTGCGGGATGAGGCACACCGTGCGCTCGGCCTCGCCGTTCGCGCGGTGGTAGCCGCGGATCGCGAGCAGGCCCGCGAGCTCGCCCTGGCTGCCCGCGTTCGGCTGCAGCGAGACGGTGTCGTACCCGGTCACCTCGGCGAGCCACGACTCGAGCTGCTCGATGAGCGCGAGCGAGCCGACCACGTCGGCCTCGGGGGCGAACGGATGCAGGTTGGCGAACTCCGGCCAGGTCACGGCCTGCATCTCGGTGGCCGCGTTGAGCTTCATGGTGCACGAGCCGAGCGGGATCATGCCGCGGTCGAGCGCGTAGTCGCGGTCGCCGAGCAGCTTCAGGTACCGCATCATCGCCGTCTCGGAGTGGTGCGTGTTGAACACCGGGTGCTCGAGGTAAGCGGTGGTGCGGCCGAGGGCGTCGGGGATCGCGGTGGCGCCGAGCGCGGCGTCGCCCCGCTCCTCGGGCCCGCCGAAGGCGCGCGTCACGAGGTGCAGCTCGTCGAACGTGGTGGTCTCGTCGACCGACACCTGCACGGTCGCCTCGTCGGCGGCCCAGAGGTGCACTCCGAGCTCGCGGGCGCGCTCGACGACGCGGTCGGCGGTGCCGGGCACGACCACGCGGATCGTGTCGAAGTAAGCGTCGTGCACGACCGTCTGGCCGAGGTCGGACAGCCACCCGGCGAGCAGGTGCGCCATGCCGGCGGTGCGGGCGGCGATCGCGCGCAGTCCGCGCGGGCCGTGGTACACCGCGTACATCGAGGCCATCACGGCGAGCAGCACCTGCGCGGTGCAGATGTTCGACGTGGCCTTCTCGCGGCGGATGTGCTGCTCGCGCGCCTGGAGGCTGAGGCGGTAGGCCGGATGCCCCGCGGCATCCTGCGACACCCCCACGAGCCGGCCGGGCAGCTGTCGTTCGAGGCCCTTCCGCACGGCCATGAAGCCGGCGTGCGGCCCGCCGAAGCCCATCGGCACGCCGAAGCGCTGCGAGGTGCCGACGGCGACGTCCGCGCCGAGCTCGCCGGGCGGGGTGACCAGCGTCGTGGCGAGGAGGTCCGCCGCGGCGACGGCGAGCCCGCCGCCCGCGTGCACGGCCTCGAACACGGCCGACGGGTCCCAGATGCGACCGGATGCCCCGGGGTACTGCACGAACACGCCGAAGCACTCCCCCAGCTCGGCCGCGTCGGTCTCGGCGAGCGGCAGCTCCGCGAGCTCGATGCCCACGGCCTCGGCGCGCGAGCGCAGCAGCGCGAGGGTCTGCGGCAGCGCGTCGGCGTCGACCACGAAGCGGCTCGTCTTCGCCTTCGATGCGCGTCGGGCCAGCAGCATCCCCTCGACCACCGCCGTGCCCTCGTCGAGCATCGACGCGTTCGCCGTGTCGAGCCCGGTGAGGTCGGCGACCATGGTCTGGAAGTTGAGCATCGCCTCGAGGCGACCCTGCGAGATCTCCGGCTGGTACGGCGTGTAGGCCGTGTACCACGACGGGTTCTCGAGCACGTTGCGCTGGATCACGGCCGGGGTGATGGTGCCGAAGTAGCCGAGGCCGATCATGGACGTGCGCTCGGTGTTCTCGTCGGCGAGCGCGCGCAGCTCGGCGAGCGCCTGGCGCTCCGTGGCCGCCTCGGGGATGGACGACGAGATGACCTCGCGCATCTGGATCGCGCTCGGCACGGCCGCGTCGACGAGCGCGTCGAGCGAGTCGTAGCCGAGCGTCGCCAGCATGAGGCGCTGGTCGTCGCGGGTGGTGCCGATGTGCCGGCGCCCGAAGGCGTCGAGGTCGTACGTGTCGCTCACTCGCCCGTGACCTCGCGGTACTGCTCGAGGCTCAGCAGGTCGGCGGGGACCTCCGCGACCGTGACCTTGATCAGCCAGCCGTCGCCGAACGGGTCGCTGTTGAGCAGCTCGGGCTCCTCGACCGCACGCTCGTTGACCTCGGTGACCGTGCCGTCGACCGGCGAGATCAGCTCGCCCACCGACTTCGTCGACTCGATCTCGCCGACGACCTCACCGGCGGCCACGGCGGTGCCCACCTCGGGCAGCTCGAGGAAGACGACGTCGCCGAGCTTGTCGGCCGCGTACGCGGTGATGCCCACCACCACGCCGCCGGCGTCGACACCCTCGGCGGGGTCCTCGTCGATCAGCACCCACTCGTGGTCGCTGGTGTACTTCAGGTCGTTCAGGTCGGTCATGGGGTTCCCCTCGGGTGGTGGTTCGCGGTGCTCGTGCGGTGCGGTTCGTGGTGGCTGGCGGGCGGCGGATGCCGGTGGGCGGCGGGATTACTTCTCGCGGCGGTAGAACGGCAGGTCGACGACGGACGCGGCGATGCGCGTGCCGCGCACGTCGACGTACAGGGTGGTGCCCGTCGCCGCGTGGCGCGGGGCGACGTAGGCCATGGCGATCGGGTGGCCCAGCGTGGGCGACAGCGCGCCGCTCGTGATCACGCCGGCCTCGGAGGCATCCGCCCCCTCGCCGTCGAAGAGCGCGTACCCGGCGCGGCCCGCGCGTCGGCCCTCGCTCGCGAGTCCGACCAGCACCGGGGCATCCGCCGCCGGCCCCTCCTCGCTCGCGGCGCGGCCGACGAAGTCGACCTCCTTGCCGAGCGCGACCACGCGGCCGAGGCCCGCCTGGGCCGGGAAGGTGTCGCGCGTGAGCTCGTGGCCGTACAGCGGCATGCCCGCCTCGAGGCGGAGCGTGTCGCGGCTCGCGAGGCCCGCCGGAACGAGTCCGTGCGCCTCGCCCGCCTCGGCGAGCGCCTCCCAGAGGGCGGGCGCCTGGTCGGGCGAGACGTAGAGCTCGAAGCCGTCCTCGCCGGTGTAGCCGGTGCGGGCGACCAGCACCGGCTGCTCGGCGAACTCGGCCGCGACGGCGCGGTAGTACTTCATGCCGCTCACGGCATCCACGAAGTCGTCGTGGTCGTTGCCGTCGCCCTGGATGCCGAATCCGGCGGTACTCGTGAGGATATCGAGCGCCTTGGGGCCCTGCACGGCGATCAGCGCCATGTCGTCGGACTCGTCGAACACCTCGCAGTCGAACGGGGCGGTGCGGGCGCGCAGCTCGTCGGCGACGTGGGCGACGTTGGCCGCGTTGGCGACGACGAGGTAGCGGTCGGCGCCGGTGCGGTAGACGACGAGGTCGTCGATCACGCCGCCGTGGCGAGCGAGCAGCAGGGTGTACTTCGCCTGGCCCTCGGCGCTGGCCGAGAGCTTCCCGGCGAGCGCGTAGTCGAGCGCGCGGTCGGCCTCGGGGCCGACGACCACGATCTCGCCCATGTGCGAGAGGTCGAACAGGCCGGCCGCCGTGCGGACCGCCTTGTGCTCGGCCAGGTCGGACGAGTAGCGCACCGGCATCTGCCAGCCCGCGAAGTCGGTGAAGGTCGCGCCGGCGGCGCGGTGGATCGCATCGAGGGGGCTCAGGCGTTCGGTCACGGAGTTCTCCTGTCGTCGCACGGCGCGCGCGGCAGTCGCCGCGGTCGAGAACTCCCCCTCTGTCATCTGCCTGAGAGTTTCACGACCCGTGGGGTCGCTTTCACCGTGGGCGGGATGCTCGTGGCATCCGCTTTTCAGAGCGGCCTGCTCGCTGCGGTCTGTGACCTGAGAGATTGGCGGGGAGGCTTGCTCCTTCGGTGCCGGCCCAGCCGGCTCTCCCGCAACGCGTCGATGGCCCGATATGCGATTGTGCGCACAGCCTACCAATCGAACCCGCGAATCCCCGCCTGCGCGCCGCTTGATCCCAGTCCGGCCCCAGACCCGTCAATCTCCTGCACTCTCGCGCCTCATGGCGCAGTTTCTTGACGGGTCTCGCGCACGACCCGTCCCCGTGGCCTCGAGACCCGTCAAGAGCCTGCGCTCCCAGCGCTGAGAACGCAGGTTCTTGACGGGTCTTGTATCGGCGACCCGGGCATTGGTCCTCCACAGGTGCGAACGGGCACTCACTCGGGGGGTGAGCGCATGCGGCACCGCCGAAGTCCGGCTCGTTGGAAGACCGTGTCCGCATGCGAAGTCCGAGCCGACTCCCCGCCGATCTCGTGTCCCGCGTGTCATTCACGACTGGGGATGCCGCGCAGCACGGCGTCGGGCATCGGCGGCTCGCCGCATCCGACATCGTGGCTCCGTTCCACGGGGTTCGGTCCGCCCAAGACGCACCACCGCTCGCGTCGGCCTATCAGGTGCGACTCGCCGAGGGCCAGTGCTTCAGCCACACCACGGCCGCACTGCTCTTGGGCTGTCCTCTCCCCCGCAGGCTGGAACGAGACCCGCGTGTCCACGTCTCGAGCGTCGGGAAGTGGCGCGGGCCCCGCACTCGCGGGGTCGTCGGGCACGAGCTGTCGAGCCGATGCACCAAGGTCATCGAGGTCGATGGTCTGCCAGTGACGGATGCTCCGACCACCTGGCGCCACCTCGCCGGGATGCTCTCCGTCGACGAGCTCATCGCGGTCGGCGACTACTTGGTGTCGCCCCGCGGGTCCTACGGCGATCTCCCTGCCCTCACCGAAGACGAGGCGCTCCAGCGTTCGATCGAGCGAACGCCGCGCCTTCGCGGAGCGGCTCGCGCCCGCGATGCACTCGTCGACGTGCGCGCGGGCGCCCGTTCACCGAAGGAGACCGAAGCTCGGCTCATGCTCTGCCGTGCAGGATTGCCGGAGCCGGTGCTGAACCACCCAGTCGTCGACGAGAAGGGCGAGCTCATCGCCGAGATCGACCTCGCGTACCCGGACGACCTTCTCGGAGTGGAGTACGAGGGCGACTCGCATCGCGAGCGCGAACGCTTCCGTCGTGACATCCGACGCATCGAACGGCTCCAGGACGCAGGCTGGCACATGATCCGCCTGACCTCGGACGACGTTGACGCGACGCTCACGACGACGGCCTCCCGCGACACGGTGGAGCGAATCGAACGCAGACTCCGCATGTCCCGCACCTGAATACCCAGAGACTCAGCCGATCTCGTTCCCGCCCCGCTGAGACCCGTCAAGAAACTGCGCTCTCCCCGCTGGGAGCGTAGTTTTCTGACGGGTCTCGAGCCACCTACGTGACCCGACGCGCAAGACCCGTCAGGAAACTGCGGTCTGGCTCGCCAGAGTGCAGGGAATTGACGGGTCTGGAAGTTCGCGGGCACGGTTTTGTGTTCGGGTCAGGGTGACACTAAGATGGCTGGGAGCTTCGAGTCAGAGTGACATTTAGGGGGTGAGCGGATGCCGGTGGAGCCCGTGCCCACGCACGACGCGCGCCTCGCCGTGTCAACGGTGATCTTCGCGCTGCGCCGCGACGAGGCATCCGGCCTGCCCTCGCTCTGGATTCCCCTCGTGCGCCGCACCCGCGACCCCTATCTCGACGACTGGGCCCTGCCCGGCGGCTGGCTGCCCGACGACGAGGAGCTGTCGGATGCCGCGGCCAGGACGCTCGGCGAGACGACCGGCCTCGCGCCGAAGTACCTCGAGCAGCTCTACACGTTCGGCGCCCTGGGGCGTTCCCCCGGCGGCCGCGTCGTGTCGGTCGTGTACTGGGCGCTCGTGCAGTCGGACGAGGCCGAGCGCGCCACGACCGACGAGAACGTGCGCTGGTGCGCCGCCGATGCGCTCGGCCGGCTCGCCTTCGACCACAACCGCATCGTCGAGTACGCGCTCTGGCGCCTCCGCACGAAGATGGAGTACGCGCGCATCGCGCACGCGTTCCTCGGCGACACCTTCACCCTCGCGCAGCTGCGCGAGGTGCACGAGGCCGTGCTGCAGCGCCGGCTCGACCCCGCCAACTTCCGTCGCACGATGGAAGCGTCCGGCACGCTCGTCGACACCGGCGAGCGCCTGTCGGGCACCCCGCACCGGCCGCCGAAGCTCTACCGCTACGACGCCTCGATCGACCTGGCCGACGCCGGGCCGCTCGCCAGAACCCGCGCGCTCGGCAACGGCGCGCACCCCGATCGGGGCGAGACCGACCCGATCCTGCCCCACCCGAGGATGAGAGCATGACCATCGCAACGCCCCCCGCCCGCGACGAGGCACAGGTCCGCCGCGCGGCATCCGTCGACCGCAGCATCCGGCTCATCCAGACCGGCGCGACGGCCGGCGAGACCTGCACGCCCGAGCTCGCGAAGGGACCGTGGGAGTTCGACCGCGGCCCGATCGGCTACGGCCCGGGATCGTCGATGGGCGACGTCATTCCGACCGGCTCGCCCCGCCAGGGCGACCTGCCCGAGTCGTACCGCGCCGCCTCGCAGGACGAGCTGCACGAGCGCATCGAGGCCGCGAAGGCCACGCTCGGCGACCGGGTCGTCGTGCTCGGCCACTTCTACCAGCGCGACGAGGTCGTGCGCCACGCCGACTTCGTGGGCGACTCGTTCCAGCTCGCGAACGCCGCCAAGGCGAAGCCCGAGGCCGAGGCGATCGTGTTCTGCGGCGTGCACTTCATGGCCGAGACCGCCGACATGCTGTCGACGCCCGAACAGGACGTCATCCTGCCGAACCTCGCCGCCGGCTGCTCGATGGCCGACATGGCCGACCTCGACTCGGTCATGGAGTGCTGGGAGCAGCTCGAGGAGGTCTACGGCACCGAGCCCGACGCCGACGGCCGCGTGCCGGTCATCCCGGTCACGTACATGAACTCGTCGGCGGCGCTCAAGGGCTTCTGCGGCGAGCGCGGCGGCATCGTCTGCACCTCGTCGAACGCCGAGACGGTGCTCGAGTGGGCGTTCGAGCGCGGGCAGCGCGTGCTGTTCTTCCCCGACCAGCACCTCGGCCGCAACACGGCGAAGGCGATGGGCGTGCCCCTCGAGCAGATGCCGATGTGGAACCCGCGCAAGCCGCTCGGCGGCTCGACCGAGGACGAGCTGCAGGATGCCCGCGTCATCCTCTGGCACGGCTTCTGCTCGGTGCACAAGCGCTTCACCGTCGACCAGATCGAGACCGCGCGCGCCGAGCACCCGGGCGTGCAGGTCATCGTGCACCCCGAGTGCCCGATGCCGGTGGTCGACGCCGCCGACGGTTACGGCTCGACCGACTTCATCGTGAAGGCGATCCAGGCGGCGCCGGCCGGTTCGAGCTTCGCGATCGGCACCGAGATCAACCTCGTGCAGCGTCTCGCCGCAGAGCACCCCGAGCACGAGATCTTCTGCCTCGACCCAGTGGTGTGCCCGTGCTCGACCATGTACCGCATCCACCCCGGGTACCTCGCGTGGGTGCTCGAGGAGCTCGTCGAGGGGCGCACGGTGAACCCCATCACCGTGCCCGACGAGGTGGCGGGCCACGCCCGGGTGGCACTCGAGCGGATGCTGGCGGCCAAGCCGCCCGCCGGCGCCGTCGCGAAGGCGGGCACGCGCGTCTCCGACGCGATCGCCTCGCCCGCCGCTGCGCCCGCCGCCGAGCCGACGGACTGACATGGCCGCCGTCGTGGTCGTCGGCAGCGGGCTCGCGGGCCTGCTCGCCGCCGTGCGCGCCGCCGACGCGGGCCACCGCGTGACCGTCGTCACGAAGGGAACGCTCGACGAGGGCAGCACGCGCCACGCGCAGGGCGGCATCGCCGCAGCCCTGTTCGCGGACGACTCGGTCGACGCGCACGTGCGCGACACGCTCCGCGCGGGCGCGGGCCACTGCGACCCCGCGGCGGTGCGCGTGCTGTGCGAGGAGGGTCCGGCGCGCGTCCGCGACCTGATCCGCTTCGGCGCCGCGTTCGACCGCGACGAGTCGGGCCTCGCGCGCGGCCTGGAGGCGGCGCACTCGCGGGCACGCGTCGTGCACGCGGGCGGCGACGCGACCGGCGCCGAGATCCAGCGCGCGCTCGTCGCGACCGTGCGCTCGCGCGCCGTCGAGCTGGTCGAGCACGCCATGCTCGCCGACGTGCTGACCTGCCGCGGCCGCGCCTGCGGCGTGCGGCTGCTCATCGGCGGGCAGTACGTCGACCGGCCGGCCGACGCCGTGGTGCTCGCGACGGGCGGTACCGGGCAGCTCTACGGCCGCACCACGAACCCGGCGGTCGCGACCGGCGACGGGGTGGCCGCCGCGTGGCGCGCCGGCGCGCGGGTCGACGACCTCGAGTTCACGCAGTTCCACCCGACGGCGCTCGCGGCCCCCGGCACGCCGCTGATCTCGGAGGCCGTGCGCGGCGAGGGCGCGGTGCTGCGGGATGCCTCGGGCGAGCGCTTCATGCCGTCGCGGCATCCGCTCGCCGAGCTGGCCCCGCGCGACGTCGTCGCCCGCGAGGTCGCCGCCGCCATGCGCCGCCACGGGGACGCGCCGGCGACCCTGGACGCGACCGCGCTCGGCGCGGCCTTCCTCGCGCGCCGGTTCCCCGGCATCGACGCGGCCACGCGCGCCGCCGGGTACGACTGGTCGCGCGAGCCCGTGCCGGTCACGCCCGCGGCCCACTACGCGATGGGCGGCATCGCGACCGACCTGTGGGGCCGCACGAGCGTGCCGGGCCTGTTCGCGATCGGCGAGTGCGCGCGCACGGGCGTGCACGGCGCCAACCGGCTCGCATCGAACTCGCTGCTCGAGGCGGCGGTGTTCGCCGACCGTGCGGGACGGGTGCTCGGCGAGCCGTTCCCGCACGCGCACGCGGCGAGCCGGGCGCAGCTCCGCACCGAGGGCGCCGCCCCGCGGTCGAGCGCCGCCGGCCCGTTCACCCGCGCCGCGCTGCAGGACCTCATGTGGACCCGCGCCGGCCTCGAGCGCTCCGGCGACGGCCTCGCCGGGGCATCCGCCCTGCTCGACGACTGGGCTCTCGCGCAACCGGCGGAGCCGGCGCCCGCGGTCGAGGCGATCGAGGACGCGAACCTCCTGCTGCTCGCCCGCCTCACCGTCGACGCCGCGCTCGCCCGCCGCGAGTCGCGCGGCGCGCACCACCGACTCGACCACCCCGAACGCGATCCCGCGCTCGGCGCGCTCCCGGAGGCCGCATGACCGCCCTCACCCCCGCCCAGCTCGACCGCATCGTGCAGGCCGCGCTCGACGAGGACGCTCCCTGGGGCGACCTCACCTCCGAGACGCTCATCCCCGCGACCGCGCAGGCCCGCGCCGACCTCGTCGCCCGCGAGCCGGGCGTCATGAGCGGCGGCGCGGTGTTCGCGGCCGCGTTCCGCCTCGTCGACCCGCGCATCGCGGTCGAGCAGGTCGTGCCCGACGGCGCGCGCTTCAACGCCGGCGACCGGCTCGCGAGCGTCGCCGGCCCCGCACGGGCCGTGCTGCGCGCCGAGCGCATCGGCCTGAACTTCACCCAGCGCATGTCGGGCATCGCGACCCTCACGGCCCGCTACGTCGACGCCGTCGCCGGCACCCGCGCCCGCATCGTCGACACGCGCAAGACCACGCCCGGACTGCGCGTGCTCGAGCGCCAGGCGGTGCGCGACGGCGGCGGCCGCAACCACCGCTTCTCGCTGTCGGACGCGGTCATGGCCAAGGACAACCACCTCGCCGTGCTCACGGCCGACGGCTCGAGCGTGACCGACGCCCTGCTGGCGGTGCGCGAGCGGATGCCGCACACGGCGCACCTCGAGGTCGAGGTCGACCGGCTCGACCAGGTCGAGCCCGTGCTGGCCGCGGGCGTGGACACGATCATGCTCGACAACTTCGGGCTCGACGACCTGCGCACGGGCGTCGCGCTCGTCGACGGGCGTGCCGTGGTCGAGGCCAGCGGCGGCGTGAACCTCGACACCGTCGGCGCGATCGCCGAGACGGGGGTGGACGTCATCTCGGTCGGCGCGCTCACGCACAGCGTGCGTTCGCTCGACCTCGGGCTCGACGTGGTGGTCGGCGGACCGTGATCTACCTCGACCACGCCGCCACGACCCCGGTGCGCCGCGAGGCGCTCGAGGCGATGTGGCCCTACCTGACCGGCGACTTCGGCAACCCGTCGAGCCACCATCGGGTCGGCGAGGCCGCCGCGGCGGCGCTGGCCGACGCGCGGGCCGAGGTGGCGCGCGTGCTCGGCTGCCGTCCCGGCGCGGTCACCTTCACCTCGGGCGGCACCGAGGCCGACAACCTGGCGATCAAGGGCATCGCGCTCGGCGCCCCGCGCGGCCGGCACGTGGTCACGACCCCCATCGAGCACGAGGCGGTGCTCGAGTCGGTCGACTTCCTGGCCCGCGTGCACGGCTTCGAGGTGACGATGCTCGGGGTCGACGCCGGCGGCCGGGTCTCCCCCGACGAGCTCGCCGCGGTGCTGCGCGACGACACGACGCTCGTGAGCGTGCAACTGGCGAACAACGAGATCGGCACGGTCCAGCCCATCGCCGAGCTCGCGGCGGTCGCGCACGCGCGCGGCGTGCCGATCCACACCGACGCGGTGCAGGCCGCCGGATGGCTGCCGCTCGACCTCGGCGCGCTCGGCGTCGACGCGCTCTCGCTCTCGGGCCACAAGGTCGGCGCGCCGAAGGGCTCCGGCGTGCTGGCGGCACGAGGGCGGATGCCCCTGGAGCCGGTGCTGCACGGCGGCGGCCAGGAACGGGGCAGGCGTTCGGGCACCGAGAACGTGGCCGGCGCCGTCGCGCTCGCGACCGCACTGCGCCTGGCCGAGGCCGAGCGCGAGGAGGCCGCCGCGCGGGTCGCGGCCGCGCGCGATGCGCTCATCGCCCGCGTGCTCGCCGACGTGCCGTCGGCCGGGCTCACGGGCGACGCGGTGCACCGGCTGCCGGGCACGGCGTCGTTCGTCTTCCCGGGCACGAGCGGCGAGGCGGTGCTGCTCGAGCTCGAGCAGCGCGGGGTCGTCGGCTCGAGCGGGTCCGCCTGCGCGGCGGGGAGCGACGAGCCGTCGCACGTGCTCACCGCGATCGGACTGCCCGCCGAGGTCGCGCAGACCGCCGTGCGGTTCACGCTCGGCCGCGACGCGAGCGCCGAGGAGGTGGCCGCCGCAGCGGCATCCGTGGCCCCTGCAGTGTCGGCGGTGGGCGGTATCGTGGCTTCCTGACCGGCGGCCGCCATCGAGATGGCCCCCGCCGCACGCCGGCCCTCGGCCGGCTCTCGCTGCGTGACGGAGCGCAGATCGCACCACTCGACCGGGAATACTCTCCGCCCCTCGGCGGTTGCCCGGCAGTATCTCCATGCCGACCCCGGACGCGCTCCAGCGTCCGCAGTGAGGAACCGTACGTGACCGACCGCTCCACCCGATCCACCCCTGCCGCCGCGACGGGCTCCACCGCTGCAGTCGACGCGGACAGGGCCGCGCGGGACTCGCGCGTCATCTGGCTGCTGCTCTCGGCGTCGTTCGTCGTGATCCTCAACGAGACGATCATGAGCGTCGCGATCCCGCACCTGCAGTCCGACCTCGGCGTCACGGTGCAGGCCGCGCAGTGGCTCACGACGGCGTTCATGCTCACGATGGCGGTCGTGATCCCGATCACCGGCTTCCTGCTGCAGCGCTTCCACACCCGGCCGGTCTTCATCGCGGCCATGAGCCTGTTCTCGGCCGGCACGCTCATCGCCGCGCTCGCGCCCGGCTACGAGGTGCTGCTCGGCGCACGCGTCGTGCAGGCGACCGGCACGGCGATCATGATGCCGCTGCTCATGACGACGCTCATGAACCTCGTCGCGCCCAAGGACCGCGGGCGCATCATGGGCCGCGTCTCGACGGTGATCTCGGTCGCCCCGGCGATCGGACCGACGATCTCGGGCCTGATCCTCAACTACCTCTCGTGGCGGTGGATGTTCTGGATCGTGCTGCCGATCGCGGTCACGATGCTCGTCATCGGCATCCGCCGCGTCGAGAACGTCACCGAGCCCCGTGTCGTGCCGATCGACGTGTTCTCGGTCGTGCTCTCGGCGTTCGGCTTCGGCGGCATCGTGTTCGGCTTCAGCCAGATCGGCGGCGCCGCCGAGTCCGGCGGCGAGGCGGGCGGCAGCGCGATGGTCATGTGGATCTCGCTCGCGGTCGGCGCGGTCGGCCTCGCGGCGTTCATCCTGCGCCAGCTGCGGCTGCAGCGCAGCGACCGGGCGCTGCTCGACCTGCGCACCTTCCGCTCGCGCAACTTCTCGATCTCGATCGGCCTCATGGCGATCATGATGCTGACGCTCTTCGGCACGATCATCCTGCTGCCGATCTACATGCAGAACGTCATCGGCCTCGACGCGCTCCAGGCGGGGCTCCTGCTGCTGCCGGGCGGGCTCGTGATGGGCCTCGCGGCGCCGACCGTCGGCCGGTTGTTCGACCGGGTCGGGCCGACCCCGCTGCTCGTGCCGGGCAGCATCGTGGTGAGCGCGGTCATGTGGTTCCTCGCGGTGTTCGCCACCGAGACGACGCCGGCCTGGACCGTGCTGGCCGCCCACGTGATGCTGAGCCTCGGCCTCGCGTTCATGTTCACGCCGCTGTTCACGGCCGCGCTCGCCTCGGTCGAGCCTCGCCTGTACTCGCACGGCAGCGCCATCGTGGGCACCGTGCAGCAGGTCGCGGGCGCCGCGGGCACGGCCCTGTTCGTGACGATCCTCGCCGCGCAGACCGCCGCGCTGCGGCCGGAGATGGCGGATGCCGCCGCGGCGGCCGGCGGCGTGCGGGCCGCGTTCCTCGTGGGTGCGATCCTCTCGCTGTTCGCGATCGTCGGCTCGGCGCTGGTGCGCCGCCCGGCGGACACGCCCGCGGCCGTCGTCGGGCACTGAGCGGGTGCCGAGCTGATCGGCACCGCCCGGCCGGCGTTCAGCCGCAGTCGGGACGGCAGGTGCGCTGCGACAGCGCGGTGACGAGCACGTCGCCGAGGTCCTCCGGCTCGGTCGCCGAGTAGGCGGCACCGCCCGTGGCCTTCGCGATGCGGTTCATCGCGTCGAAGTCGGTGTCGGGGCCGAACCCGATCATGATCACCGGCACGGGGCGGAGCGGGTCCTGCAGCTCCTCGAGCTCGGCGAGCAGCGTGTCGAGGTCGATGCCGTTCGCGTCCTCGTTGACGCCGTCGGTGATGAGCAGCACCGAGTTGATGCGATCGGGGTCGTAGGTCTCGGTCACCCGCTGCACCGCCGCGAGCGTCGTGTCGTAGAGGCCGGTTGCGCCGCCGAGCCGCTCGGGCAGCGAGGCGATGATGCCGGCGATCTGCTGCAGGTGCGCGGCGTCCGCCAGCGGCCCGATCGGCGCGAGCTCCTCGTAGTCGAGGTCGCCGTTGCGCGCGGTCGAGAACGCCCAGACGCCCATCTGCACCTCGCCCGAGAACTTCTGCATGGCGCCGAGCGCGGCCTGCTGGAAGATGTCGATGCGGCGCAGGCCGTTGCCGGCCGGGTCGAGCATCGAACCGGACACGTCGATGACCGCGAGCATGCGGCCCCGGAGCGTGAGCACGCCCCACTGGCGCAGCAGCGCCACCTGGTCGGCGCCCGCCGGTGCGGGGAAGGTGGACACCGCCTCGACGACCACGCCCGGGGCGTCGAGCTCGCCGTCGCCGTCGGCGGTGCGGAAGCCGTGCGCGGTGAGCACGCCCTCGGCGTCCGCGATCGCCGACTCCAGGCCCGTCAGCAGCTCGGCGCGCGTCGGCGGCGTCCACGCGTCGGGGTCGGCCGGAGCGTCGGCATCGGCAGAGGCGTCGGCCTCCTCATCGGCGTCGTCGGCCGCCGCCTGCGCGGGCAGCCGCACGAACGGGTACGTCATCGCCGGGGTGCCCTCGGCGGGGTACACGGCGACGAGCTGCTGGACGTCCTCGTCGGAGTTGTACTCCGCGACGGCCTGCTCGGTGACGATCGCCATGGTCGGCTCGGCCGCGGCGACCGTGGCGCCGAACGCCGCATCCGTCGACGCGGGGATGGCCTTGCCGAGCTCGATCATCGCACCGGCGAGCTGCGTCGGGTCGTCGGGGTCGGCGATGCCGGCGAGCGCCGCGAGCGCGGCGAGGCTCGCGCCCGATCCCTCCGGATCGGGCAGCAGCATGCGCGTGCCGCCCGCGAGCACCGTGCCCCAGCCCGGAGCGGTCTCGCCCATCGAGGCCGCCTCCTCGGCGGGGGTGGCGAACACGACCGGGGTCGTGGCCACGTCGAGGCCGACCGACACCTCGGGCGCGGGCCTGCCCAGCGAACTCGCCGTCGCGGCCATGCGGTCGACCCAGGCGCCCGAGCTCGGGATCCACGCGTCGGCGGGGTCGCCGGTTCCGGTCGCGACGACGGCCGCGGTGTCGGCCGACTCCTGCGCACGGACCGTCGTGAGGGCGCAGCCCTCCGAGGCGGCGTCGAACTCCTCCGCCACGCTGGTCACGGCCGGGGCGATGGTGGTGTCGGCGACGATGACGAGTTCGGTCGGCTCGTCGCATCCGTCGGGCTCGGACGTGAACATCGAGCCGTCGAGCAGCGGGTCGAGCATGCCGGTGGCCCATGCCGCGCCCGCGCCGCCGACCACCAGCAGCGCGACGAGCGCAGCGGAGACGCCGACCAGCATCGATCGCCGAGGTCGCCTCGTCGGCGCGACGCTGTGACGGCCCACGCTCACTCCATTGCCCACCGGCACGCTCGCGGCGGCACCGGTGACTCGTTCGCTTGTCGTTCGGGTCCGCACCTGGGGGGTGCGGGATTCCCAACAGTGTAGGCGACCGAAGCGGCGCCCGAAGTGGAGGTCTCCTACAAGGTGGAGAGATCCTCAGGCCCCTCAGCGCTCGGCGAGGTGGAGGCGAACGATCGGGATCTCGGGGTCGTCCTCCCCCGTCGCGTCGCGCATCATCTTGGACAGCGCGTCCCACGCCTTCGGGTAGCGCTCGGCGTACCCGGCGAGCACCTCGGCGCTCCCGTCGGCGTCGAGCAGCTCGGCGTGCGCGGGCCTGCGACGGATGCGACCGGTGCTGACGTGGCACTCCGGATTCGCCCGGAGGTTGCGGTACCACTGCGAGGTCGGTCCGAAGCCCGCGGCCACGGTGACGGTGCGCTCATCGGGCCGCTCGACCACCTCGAGCACGACGAAGCGCGGCTCGCCCGACTTCCGGCCGACGTGCTCGATCATCGTGAACCGGCGCCCGAGCAGCGCCCCCAGGCCGGCCCGGTACATCGGGATGGGCAGGCGGACGACCCAGCGGGTCGTGATGATCTTCGCGGCGAGGCTCACCGTGCGCATGATGTCGCACGCCCGGCGTGCGCGCAAGGGCATTGCACGGCCGGCCGCCCGCCGCTTGGCTGTGTGGTCGAACCTCACGAAGGAGGACCCACGTGGACACCACCACGCTCATCTGGATCATCGTCGGAGTCGTCGCCGTCATCGCGGTCGTCGTCGCCGTCGTGCTGCTCACCGCCGGCAAGCGCCGCGAGGCGCGCATGGAGGCCGATCGGCGCAGGGCCGCCGAGCTGCGGGCCGAGGCGGAGGAGGCCGACCGGCAGGCGCGCGAGCGCGAGGCCGCCGCCGCGCAGGCGCGCGCCGAGGCCGCGCGCTCGCAGGCGGAGGCCGAGGAGGCGCAGGCGCGGGCCGCGCAGGCCCGGCTCGACGCCGAGGAGCGCAGCCGCGAGAGCGCGGAGCGCCAGGCGGCGGCCGAGGAGGCCCGCGCGACCACCGACGAGACGCGGCGCAGGGCCGACGAGGTCGATCCGGACCTCACGCGGGACGATGCCGCGGAGCCCGCGTCGGGCACGGCCGATGCCCGCGACGACGAGTCCGCTGATGCCGCGACGACGGAGTCCCGAGACACCGATGCGTCGGCGGATGCCACCGCGGACGAGAACGCCGACTCCCCGCACCCCACCGGCCGGCACGCAGCGGACGAGCAGCAGGACTCCGCTCCCGACGAGCCGCGGGTCACCCCGGCCGACGGCCGCACCGACGCCGACCGCGCCGCGCACGAGCGCGACGCGAGTTCGGAGCGGGCACGCCCCACGGCGTGACCGATGCGGCGGATGCCGGGAACACGCGCGTCACCGGCATCCGTCGCCTATTTCAGCAGGCGTGACATCCGCCGGTCGGCGAGCAGCTTGCCGCCGGTCTGACAGGTCGGGCAGTACTGCATCGAGCGGTCGGCGAAGTGCACGTCTCGCACGGTGTCGCCGCACACCGGGCAGGCCTCGCCGCCGCGTGCGTGCACGCGCATGCCCTGGCGCTTCGCGTCCTTGAGCTCGGCGGCCGGGCGCCCTTCCGCGGCTTCGACGGCGCCCCGCAGGGTGTCGCGCAGCGCGTCGTAGAGGCGCGCGACCTCCTCGTCGTCGAGTGACGACGCGAGCGCGTAGGGCGACATCCTCGCCACGTGCAGCACCTCGTCGGAGTACGCGTTGCCGACGCCCGCGATGAGCGACTGCTCGCGCAGCACGCCCTTGATCTGGGTGCGGCGGCCCGAGAGGATGCCGGCGAACACCTCGAGCGTGAAGTCGTCGTCGAGGGGCTCGGGCCCGAGCGAGGCGATGCCCGGCACCTCGGCCGGGTCGCGCACCACATACACGGCGAGCGACTTCTTGGTGCCGGCTTCGGTGAGATCGAACCCCGAGCCGTCGTCGAAGCCGACGCGCAGCGCGATGGGCGACTTCCCCGGCCGGATGCGGCTGGCCGGCAGCTGCTCGTACCAGCGCAGCCAGCCCGCGCGAGCGAGGTGCGCGGCCAGGTGCAGGCCGTCGACGTCGAGGTCGAGCCACTTGCCGTGCCGGGCGGCACCGGTCACCGTGCGCCCGACGAGGTCGGTCAGCGGCGGATCGAACGTCTTCAGCGCCGAGAACGAGGTCATGACGGCCGAGCGGATGCTGCGCCCCGACGTGCGCCCGCGCAGGAAGCCCATCAGGGCGTCCACCTCGGGCAGTTCCGGCATGCCGCCCAGTCAACCAGTCGCGTGCGTGCGCAACCACCCTTGCGCCCGAGGCCCGACAGGTATATCGTGGGGCGATATAGCGACACACGAGTGATCGACTCGCGAGCGACGGACGGAGACCATGACCGACACCCAGCCCCGCGACCTGCTCCCGCTGACGGAGCCGGTGTTCCACATCCTGCTCGCGCTCGTGGACGACGAGCGCCACGGCTACGCGATCATGCAGGAGGTGCGCACGCGCACCGAGGGCGACGTGAACCTGGCGCCGGGCACCCTGTACGGGGCGATCAAGCGCCTGCGCGGGCTCGGGCTCATCGAGGAGTCGGACACCCGCGTCGACCCGGAGCTCGACGACGAGCGCCGGCGCTACTACCGCATCACCGGGCTCGGCGAGCGGGTCGCGACAGCGGAGGCGAGCCGCATCGCGTCGCTCGCGCGACAGGCGGCGGCGAAGCGCCTGCTGCCGGAATGGGGCGCGGTCTGATGTCCTCCCGCGCGGACGAGGGCCGGATGATCCGGGCGGCGGTGCACGCTCTTCCGGCCGACTTCCGCGCGGAGTACGGCGACGAGGTGCTCCTCGTCGCGCGCGACACGCTGCGCGACGCCCGCGCGTCGGGCCCGGCAGCGGTCTCCGGCGCGCGCGGCCGCATCCTCGTCGACCTCGTGGCCACCGCGGCCACCGAGCACGCACGGAAGGGGTTCACCATGCGCACCACGGCACCCGGCATCGGTTACGGCATCGCGGCGGCCGTCGGCCTGCCGCTCTACCTCGCGAGCTTCGGCAGTATGGGGTTCTGGCAACTCGTGGAGGGCGCCCACGAGGCGTTCGGCGTCCGATCGGCGGCCTGGTTCCATCCGGTGATCGCCATCACCGGCGGGCTGCTCACCACCATCGCGCTCCTCGGCCTCGTCGGTCGGCTCGGCCTCGGCACCCGCGGAGGCGCGATCGCCCGCGCCGCCGTCATCGTCGCCGGCGGCGCGTTCACCCTGGCGCCGCTCAGCATGTTCGCCGACGGAAGAATCCTGCGGAACTCCGTGCAGGTCGTCATCGACACCTTGGCGACGATCGGCTGGGCGATCGGCGTCGTCGGCATCACCGCGCTCCTCGTCAGCCTCGGCGTGATCGCGCTCCGCAGGCGGTCGCTCGGCGCGTGGAGCATCGCACCGCTCATCACAGGCGTGGTGCTCGTCGCATGGGTCGCGTATGCGGCCGTCTCGAGCGCGCTGGGAGTGAGCTACTTCGTGTCGGCGGGCGCCCTGACGGCGCAGCTGCTCATCTGGGCGCTCGTGCTCGCGTGCGCCGCCATGGGCGCCGGGCTCGCCATCGCCCCGCGCGACCACGCGGGCCACGCGAGCACGCGGCACCACCACGTCGGGACCGCAGCGCACGCCTGAGGCGGACCCACGCAGCGACGCCGCCTGTGATTCTTGGTTCACTTCCTGACTCCGGGCAGCTACGCTGCGGGCATGCGACGAGACCACTGGCGGCGGCGCAACGCGGCGCTCGACCCCGCCCGCGACCACGTGGAGATCTACCGCAACGTGGTCATGTACGAGTTCCCGTGGGACATGAACCAGGCGCTGAGCTTCGCGCTGTTCCGCACCTACGCGGTGCCGGGCATCGGGCGCCTCCTCGACGAGACCGGCGAGTTCACGGGCCGCACGCAGAAGCGCTACGACGACACCGCGCTGCTGCTCGAGGCGCCGAGCCGCCTGGGCTTCGACCACCCCGAGGCGCGCGCGGCGACTCGCCGCATCAACGGCATGCACCGCGCCTACGACATCCCCGACCACGAGTTCCGCTACGTGCTCTCCACGTTCGTCGTGGTGCCGAAGCGGTGGCTGGACGCGTACGGCAAGCGCCCGCTCGACGCGGGTGAGCTCGAGGCATCCGTGCACTACTACCGGGCGCTCGGGGCCCGCATGGGCATCCCCGACATCCCCGAGACGTATGAGGGATTCGCGACCCTCATGGACGACTACGAGGCCGAGCACTTCGCGTTCGAGCCCGGCGCCCGGCGCGTGGCCGACTCGACGCTGGCGCTGCTGCTGACCTTCCACCCGCGGCTGCCGAAGCGCCTGGTCGAGGTGTTCAGCCGCGCGCTCATGGATGACGAGCTGCTCGACGCGCTCGGCTACGACCACCCGCCCCGTGCGGTCACCGCCAGCTCCCGCGCGGCGCTGCGCCTGCGCGGGCGCATCGCCCGGCTGCTCCCGGCGAACCGCACCCCGACCGCCGTCGCCGACCTGCCGTGGGTGCGCAGCTACCCCGACGGGTACGACATCGAGCGGCTCGGCACCTTCCCGAGCGGATGCCCCGTGCCCCACGACTCACGCACGGAGTCGGGCGCCGCCTGAGCCGTCGCCGCCGCCGACCGACGCATCGATCGCCGCCGTAGGCGCGTGACCGATCAGGTGGCCGGCTGGTGCGTCTGGGGATCGTCGATCCCGGACTCGGCCGAGGCATCGGAGCGCGACCTGCTCCACCGGCCGAGCAACCGGTCGACCGCGACGACGAGCGCACCGATCACCGCGATGCCCACGCCGATCTGCAGCACCCCGACCACCACGTCGCCGTAGCCGCGCCCCTCGGGATCGAGGAACGGGTACGGGTACCGGTCGGGCACCACCGGCAGCAGCACCGCGCGCGTGATCGACGCGGCAGCGTAGCCGAGCGGGAACAGCAGCCAGAGCGCGATGTCGACCCACCGGGTGCGGCCGTGCGGGCGGAACAGCACGAACTCGGCCAGCACCATGATCGGGGCGACGTAGTGCACGAGGAACGCCGACCAGTTCGACAGCAGCTCCGAGGCATCCGCCGCATCGACCAGCCCGGGCAGGGGGTTCTCGCCGTGGTTGTTGATGAAGTGCGAGACGAGCATGGTCGTCAGCAGCCAGACAACGATGCCACCGCGCAGCCTCGGGGCGGGGGCGTCCGTCGTGCGCCGCTGCACCATGAGCACGACCGCGATCGCGTAGTAGGCGAGGGCGAAGACGCTCGCGTTGCTCGTGAAGAACTGCAGCTTGTGGCTGCCGCTCAGGATGCCGGCGAGGATGACGAGCGCGATCGCGACGCGCCACCAGAACGACGGTGCCCCGAGCACGCGCCAGGGCGACGCGCTCATGCGTCGGGCAGCGTGCGGCCGAACATCTGCGCCGTCGCCCGCGCGCTCGGCGAGCCCGCGTCGGGATCGGCGCCGGCGGCGACCAGCGCGGCGATCACGTCGTCCTCACCCTTGAACACCGCGCCCGCGAGCGGCGACTGTCCGCGCGCGTTCAGCCGGTTCACGTCGGCGCCGCGCTCGGCGAGCGCCCGCACCAGGCCGCCGTGGCCGTTGTAGGCGGCGAGCATCACGAAGGTGTTGCCCTGCGCGTCGGCGAGGTCGGCGTCGACCCCGGCGTCGACGAACTCGACGAGCAGGTCGGCGCCGGCGCGCGCGAGCTCGAACAGCTGGTCCGGGTCGACCTCGGGTCCGGCCATCAGCTCATCCGCTCCTTCGGCGACCGGGTCTTCGCCGGGTCGCGCTCGGCCAGGTGCCCGATCGCCTGGTCGATCGCCGCCATCGTGTCGGCGTCGAGGGTGCGACCGGCGGCCTGCACGTTGTCGGCGACCTGCTCCGGACGGGACGCGCCGATGATCGCCGCCGACACGTTGGGGTTCTGGAGCACCCAGGCGACGGCGAGCTGGGGCATCGTCAGGCCCGCGGCATCCGCCACCGGCCGCAGCGCCTGCACCCCGCGCAGGATCTCGTCGTCGAGGAATCCCTGCACCATGTCCGCGCCGCCCTTCTCGTCGGTCGCGCGCGAGCCCGCGGGCGGCGCCTCCCCCGGCAGGTACTTGCCCGTGAGCACGCCCTGCGCGACCGGCGACCACACGATCTGCCCGATGCCGAGCTCCTCCGACGTCGGCACGACCTCCTCCTCGATCACCCGCCACAGCATCGAGTACTGCGGCTGGTTCGAGATGAGCGAGACGCCGAGCTCGCGGGCGAGCGCGTGCCCGGCGCGCAGCTGCTCGGCGTTCCACTCCGAGACGCCGATGTAGAGCGCCTTGCCCTGGCGCACGATGTCGGCGAACGCCTGCATCGTCTCCTCGAGCGGGGTCTCGTAGTCGTAGCGGTGGGCCTGGTAGAGGTCGACGTAGTCGGTGCCGAGTCGCTGCAGCGAGCCGTCGATCGACTCCATGATGTGCTTGCGCGAGAGCCCGGTGTCGTTGTGCCCCTTCGGGCCGGTCGGGAAGTAGACCTTCGTGAAGATCTCGAGCGACTGCCGGCGCTCGCCGCGCAGCGCCTCGCCGAGCACGGTCTCCGCAGCGGTGTTCGCGTAGACGTCGGCCGTGTCGAAGGTCGTGATGCCGGCATCGAGGGCCGCACGCACGCAGCGCTGCGCGGTGTCGTTCTCGACCTGGGAGCCGTGGGTGAGCCAGTTGCCGTAGGTGATCTCCGAGATCTTGAGGCCGCTGTTGCCGAGGTACCTGAATTCCATGCGACCAGCCTAGAGAGCGAGCGGATGCCGCGGGCCGGCCGCCGGCCACCTGACCCGCCGCGCCTAGAGCGCGAGCAGGCGCTCGGTGTCGCCGAACACCTCGAGCCCCGCACAGTCGGCCACGCCCTCGAGCCGCACGCGCCCGTCGTGGTCGACGTGCCGGAACACGATCTGCGCGTCCATCGTCTCCTCGACCCGCTGGTGCATCGCCTCGCGCAGCGGCGCGTGCAGCAGCCCGCCGCGCACGCGCTCGGCCTCGAGGTGCAGCAGCCCGTCCGGCCCGGAGACGCTCCAGCGCACGTGCGTGTCGTCGATCGCGAGCGCGTGCTCGCGCGATCGGTTGTAGGTGGTCCACTTGTGCAGGCGACCGCCGTGCCGGAACCCGATGATCGAACCGCGGAACGACCGGCCGACCCACGGGATGATCGCGACGGACGCGATGAGCGAGGCATCCGTGTCGTCGCCGGTCGTCGCGTCGACGTGGTTGCTCGCCATCCACACGTAGCCCGCCGGGAAGGCGCGGCCCCAGTCCTTCTCGATGTACCCGCGCCCGTCGTCGAACGAGACCGCCCGGCCCTCGACCTCGAGCGTGCCGGCCAGGCCGTGCCCGAACGAGACGATGCCGTGGAAGCACTCCATGAACGGCACGAGCCCGTACCAGCCCATGATGCCGGGTTCGCGCAGCGTGACCGGCCACGGCGTGAACGCGTCGGGGAACTCGACGTGCCCGCGCAGCTGCGGCAGGTCGAGCGTCACGCCCCGGGGCGAGAAGTGGTTGCCGCCCACCCGGACGTGGAAGCCGTGAGCGGATGCCTCGAAGTCGTCGACGTCGTACCGGTGGTACCACGACCGTCCGGTGAGCCCGTCGAGCACCTGCACGAACGCCTCGTCTCGCTCGCCCCCATCGCCCGCCAGGCCGCGGAAGACCCCGGGGATGACCGCCCAGCGCTGCGACCGGTCGGCGCTCACGAGCTTGACGTACCAGCCCTCGAAGAACCCCCGGCGCACGCCGTGGCCGTGGAACGCCTCGGGGCGCCGCACGCCGCGCATCCATGCCGCGGGAGACCGCATGCGCCCATCGTAGGCGCGCGTGCGGCCGCGGCGGCCGCCTGTGGGCAACCGGCCGCCCAGGGGCATCCGTCGCATTCAGGTTCCTGCACGTCTCGTCGCGTAAGGTTGCCGGGTGCTCCGACGACTCCTGTCCCGTGTCTACTGGTCCCTCAGCAGGTGGACCCTCGCGGGCGAACCGGCGCCGGACCGGCCGTCCGTGCTGATCGGCGCACCGCACACCTCCAACTGGGACTTCGTGCTCATGCTCGCGATCGCGTGGCGGCACGAGATGGACGTGCGCTGGCTCGGCAAGAAGAGCCTCTTCGCCGGCTGGCGCGGGCCGATCATGCGACGCCTCGGCGGCATCCCGGTCGACCGCTCGAACCCGGCCGACGTGGTGGGCGAGGTGCTCGGGCGCATCGAGGCCGGCGAGGTGTTCGGCCTGGTCGTCACGCCCGACGGCACGCGCGGCGCGAACCCGCACTGGAAGTCGGGCTTCTACCGCATCGCGCGCGAGGCGGGCATTCCGGTCACGCTCGGCTACGTCGACCGCACGACCATGACCACGGGCCTCGGGCCGACCTTCATGCTCACCGGCGACGTGCCCGCCGACATGGACCGCATCCGCGAGTTCTACGCCGACAAGGCCGGCGTGCGCCCCGAGCTGCGCACCGAGCCGCGCCTGCGCAGCGAACTGCCCGAGGCGCCCGCCGCCTGATCTGCACCCGAGGTCGCCGAGCCTGCGGCCCTCGCCGTTCCGGGGACGGTGGAACGACGAGTCGCGCAGGCCCGACGACCGGGGCGGCTCAGATGAAGAGAGTCGTGCCCGACTTCTGCGCCTCGCCGAGGAAGGTCGCGACGCCGCCGAGCTCGATGTCGTCGATGAGGTCCGACTCGGCGATGCCGAGCAGGTCCATCGTCATGGTGCAGCCGATGAGCCGTGCGCCGTCGGCGTGGGCCGACTGCATGAGCTCGGGCAGCGACGGCACCGAGTGGTCCTCCATGACCTTCTTGATCATGGACGGCCCCATGCCCGCCATGTTCATGGTCGACAGCGGCAGCTTCTCGGGTCCCGACGGCATCATCATGCCGAACATGCGGTCGAGCGTCTTCCGGTCGCGCTTCGGCGGGTCCTGGCGGCGGAGCGCGTTGAGGCCCCAGAAGGTGAAGAACATCGACACCTTCTGCCCCATGGCGAGCGCGCCGTTCGCGATGATGAACGCGGCGAGCACCTTGTCCATGTCGCCCGAGAACACCACGAACGAGACCTGGTCGAGGTCCTGCTTCGCGACCCCGGCGGATGCCCCTGAGCCGGCCCCCGCACCGCCCTTGCGGAACGACGCGACGTAGCCCGGCCCCTCGGGGGTCATCGAGAGCAGCTCGTGCCCCTTGGTCGCCGCCCATGCCGGTCCGTCCGCGGCGAATCCCGGGTCGGAGACGTGCACGACGACCTCGTCGCCCGCCGCCACCTCGTCCATCTGCTTCGAGAGCTTCATGATCGGGCCCGGGCAGGCGAGCCCGGTGCAGTCGAGGTCGACCACCTTGCCGGTGCCGCGCACGGCCGTGACGAGGTCGACGGCCTCGGCGTACGCGATCTCGGGCGCCTTGACCGCCTCGCCGACGGGCTCCAGATCGTGCCAGAACCGGAACGTGTGCGAACCGCCGGAGAGGGTCTTCACGTCGGTGAACCCGCGCTGCACGAGCAGCCGGTACGCGAGGTAGCTGCGGAACCCGACCGCGCAGTAGAGCCGGATCGGCACATCGAGGTCCCACGACGCGGTGGCCTCGCGCATGTCGCCGAGCGGCACGTTCTCGGCGCCCGGGATGTGCCAGATGTCGTACTCCTCGGGGGTGCGCACGTCGATGATGCGCGCTCCCTCGACCGTGCCGGGGAAGTCCTTCGCGTACCAGAGCTTCAGGTCGCCCTTCAGCACGTTCGTCGCGACGAACCCCGCCATGTTCACCGGGTCCTTCGCCGACCCGAACGGCGGTGCGTACGCGAGCTCGAGAGTCTCGAGGTCGTGCACGGTCGCCCCGAGGCGGATCGCCGTGGCGAACACGTCGAGCCGCTTGTCGACGCCGTCGAAGCCCGCGATCTGCGCGCCGAGAAGCTTGCCGTCGTCGGGCGAGAACAGCACCTTGATGTGCATCATCGCCGTGCCCGGGTAGTAGCCGGCGTGACCCGACGGGTGCACGTGCACGGTGCGGTACGGCACGCTCTCGCGCTCGAGCTGGCGCTCGGTCGCACCGGTGCCGCCCGCGGTCATCTCGAAGACCTTGACGATGGAGGTGCCCTGGGTCGAGAGGTACTCGGTGTCGCGCCCGCAGATGTTCTCGGCCGCGACGCGGGCCTCGCGGTTGGCCGGGCCGGCGAGCGGCGTGAGGCCGGCGCTCGGCAGCACGGTGTGCGGGGTCTCGACCGCGTCGCCCGCGGCCCAGATGCTCGGGTCGGAGGTGCGCATGTGCGTGTCGACGACGATGCCGCCGCGCGGGCCCAGCTCGATGCCCGCCTCCGTGGCGAGCCCGACGTTCGGGCGCACGCCCGCGGAGAGGATGACGAGGTCGGCCGGGAGCGTGCGGCCGTTGTTCAGCTCGACCTTGAGGCTGCCGTCGGCCGCCTGCTGGAAGGCGGCCGCCGCGGTCTCGAGCACCAGCTCGACCCCGCGCCCGCGGATGTGCTGCTCGACGGGGATCGAGACCTCCTTGTCGAGCGGTGGCATGATCTGGTCGCTGAGCTCGACGACCGTGACCTCGGCGCCGCGGTGCCGCAGGTTCTCGGCCATCTCGAGGCCGATGTAGCCGGCGCCGATCACGACGGTGCGCACGGCTTTCCCGGTCTTCGCCGAGGCGTCGAGCGCCTCGTCGAGATGCGCCTTGATGGCGTCCATGTCGGCGATGTTGCGCAGCACGTGGATGCCCGGGAGGTCGATGCCCGGCAGCGGCAGCTGCAGCGGGTCGGCGCCCTGGCAGAGCGCCAGCGCGTCGTAGTCCTCCGTGTACTCGCGGCCGGTGTCGACCTCGCGGACCGTGACGGTCTTCGCCTTCGCGTCGATGCCGACGACCTCGGTCGACACGCGCACGTCGATGGCGAGCGACTCGTTCAGGCTCTCAGGGGTCTGGAGCAGCAGGCGGCTTCGATCGGTGATCACCCCGCCGATGTGGTACGGCAGCCCGCAGTTGGCGAACGACACGTAGCCGCCACGCTCGAACACGATGATCTCGGCGGTCTCGTCGAGCCGTCGGGCGCGCGCTGCGACCGAGGCTCCACCCGCGACTCCACCGACGACGACGATCTTCATACCGACTCCTTCGCGTCACCGTGGCCGGATCTGTGGTCTGACCACAGTGCATAGTGTACCCCCCGGGTATGACCCCCACAAGGGTCGGCGGACGCCCGCACGCAGCCCGATGCTTGACAGCGCGCACCCGAAGGGAGCAACGTACGAGCGAACCTCACTGATGCGGACGGGGGCCCGTGCGATGCCGACGACGACCGAGCAGCAGACACCGAGACCGCTGATCCTGATCCGCGGATTCGGCGGCGTGGGCATCGACGACGATCAGGCGAGCCCCTACCAGGGCTTCAACGACGGCACCGTCTACCCCGGCAGGCGGGGTGAGAACTACATCTACGAGGGCTTCGTGCTGCGGGCGATGAAGTCGGCGGAGCATCCGTACCGAGATGCCACGAACGTGGCCGGCTTCTACTCGGGGGCCCAGGATCCCCCGCCGGGCACATACGACCTGTCGCCCGACGACGTGACCGGCACCATCGTGCTCGACCCCACGGTCGAGCGGAAGGTGCTGTCGCAGGGCACGGCGGGCACGATCTGGATCTTCCGCTACTACGACCTCGACCCGCGCGCGCTCGCGAACTACGGCAAGGGACTCGAGCGGCTGGTCACGTTGATCCGGCGCTCCGCCGAGCGGCACGGGGAGGTGTTCGACGGTGTCGACATCGTCGCGCACAGCATGGGCGGACTCGTCACCCGTGAGGGACTGATCGCGATGCAGGCGACGTCCGACGAGCTCAGGGACGGGCAGGCGGATGCGGCCGGGGCCGACGCCATCGCGCCGCGCAACCTGGTGCACCGCATCGTCACGCTCGGCACCCCGCACCGCGGAATCTCGTTCCAGCGCACGCCCGAATGGCTGCTGCGCGCGCTGCCCAAGGTCGAGGAGGCGAGCGACGAGCTCGCCTCGTTCGACCCCGAGTCCACGCGGTTCCGCGAGTGGGAGCGCATCTTCGACGCCCGGAACGTGCTGACCGTGGTGGGCACGAACTACCGCTCGTACAGCGTCGGCATCGCGAGCGCGCTGAACCGGCTGTCGAGCCTGCTGAACGACGGCTCGATGGTGTACAACCGCAGCGACGGACTGGTGAAGCAGGCATCCGCCCAACTGCCCGGGGCACCGCGCACCTTCGTGCACAAGTGCCACGGCGGGGCGGACTCGCTCGTCACCTCGCGCGAAGCGTACGAGATCGCCATGCGGTTCTTCCACGGTACGCACCGGATCGCGCTCTTCCTCGACGACGCGGAGATCACGCGCGGCCACGATCTGGTCGGGCGCAGCGAGTTCTACTTCGGGGTGACCATCAAGCCCAGGTTCGTCGACTTCGAGCTGTTCCACCAGAGCGTCGAGGCCGAGAACTGCTACGGACCGTTCCGCGACGACCGGCTGACCGACGACCTCGGCGACCTGCAGGCGTCGCTGATGAAGCCGCTCGCGGAGTTCGGCGGCGCGACCGACTGGGCGGGGCCGAACCGCCTCATCTGGGAGGGCTGGATCAACGCCGCGCTGAAGCCCGGCGACGCGCACGGACTCGTCTTCCGCGTCGACTTCTACGTCGGCGAGCGCGACACGTTCGGCATCGGCTTCTCCGACAACGTCGTCTACCGCAAGCAGTACTACGTGCAGGCGTTCCCGAGCACGCACGCGGAGGCGGCCGGAGCAGTGACCGAGATCTACCTGCACACCGGCGAGCAGCACCTCATCGGCGACGATGCGCTCGATCAGGCGGGAGTGCGGGCCAGGGCGGCAGACGACGCGCACCCCGACGTCGTGGCGGCCGCGCCCGTCGCAGGCGCTCCAGGCGACTGGACCTTCCAGATCGACGGCACCGGCTTCCACGGCACCTTCCGCGTCCGCATCCAGGAGGACTGAACGATGGCCGACATCTCGATCGGCGACCGCGCCGCGCAGCCCACGGCGAGCATCCGCGAGACCGTGCCGATGCCCGAGCTCAGCGAGTTCTTCGCGCGTGCCTACCCCGCCATCATGCGGGCGGTGGGCGAGCAGGGCGTTCAGCCGGCCGGAGCCCCGTTCGCGATCTACCACGGCATGCCGGGTGCCACGGCCGACGTCGAGGCTGGGATCCCCGTGGCCGGTGCCTTCACGGACACCGGGAAGGTCGGCGCGGGCGAGTTGCCCGCGGGCACGGTCGCGTCGACGATGCACGTCGGCCCCTACGAGACGCTCGGAACCACGTGGGACGAACTCGGACGCGCCGTCGCCGAGCGAGGACTCGTGCCGAGCGACACCATGTGGGAGTGCTACCTCAGCGACCCGGAGGAGGAGCCCGACCCGGCGGCATGGCGCACCGAGGTGTGCTGGCTCCTCGCCTGAATTCCCCCACATCCATTATCCCGCACCGAGGGGGGCTTGCGGCAAGAGGGGGTGACGGGGGCAGAATCGCTGGTCGCAGCCCGATTCCGCGACCCGCTTCGGCGTCGGCGCCGCGCTTCCCTCGACCCCGGAGCCGCCGCGTGACCAGCCTCTCGACCCGCACCTTCGACCTCCCTCCGACCCACGCCCACAAGGCCGACCCCGCACGCATCGCCGCTGACGAGCGGCACTTCGCCCGCATCGCCGACCGCATCGCCGGGCAGATCGCCGAGCTCGACTCCCGCCTCGACGCCGAGCGCCGCGCCCCGGGCGGGCGCGGCCAGCAGGCGCTCGACCGCGACCTGCGCATCCATCACCTGTCGGCCCGGTTGCGCGCGCTGCGCCGGTTCGGCGCCGACGCGTGCCTCGGCCGAATCGTGCCCGCCGACGGCGGCGACCCCGTGTACGTCGGCCGCTTCGGCCTGACCGACGACGACGGCCGCCGCCTCCTGCTCGACTGGCGCACGCCCGCCGCGGAGCCCTACTTCGCGGCTACCGGAGCGAACCCGCTGGGGCTCGCGAGCCGGCGACGATACCGCTGGGCAGGCGGTCGGGTGCGCGACTACTGGGACGAACTGCTCGATGCGGATGCCCCGGGCGACGCGCTCGCCCTCGACGACGAGTCGGCGTTCATCGCGAGCCTCGGCACCGAGCGGTCGGGTCGCATGCGCGACGTGCTGGGCACCATCCAGGCCGACCAGGACGCGATCATCCGAGCCGACTCTCGCGGGGCGCTCGTCGTCGACGGCGGGCCGGGCACCGGCAAGACCGTGGTCGCGCTGCACCGCGCGGCCTACCTGCTGCACGCCGACCCGCGGCTCGGCGCAGGCCGGGGCGGTGTGCTGTTCGTCGGGCCGAGCCCGTCGTACCTCGCGTACGTTGCCGATGTGCTGCCGAGCCTCGGCGAGGAGGGCGTGCAGACCTGCACCCTGCGCGAGCTCGTCGCCGAGGGCGCCGACGCGGTCGGCGAGCGCGATGCGGACGCGGCCAGGCTCAAGGCATCCGCTCGAATGATCGACGCGATCGAACCCGCCGTGGCCTTCTACGAGGAGCCGCCGACGCACGCGCTCGAGGTCGAGACCCCGTGGGGCGACCTGTGGCTGGCCCCGGGCGACTGGGCTGAGGCCTTCGCGTCGCCCGAGCCCGGAACGCCGCACAACGAGGCGCGCGACCAGGTCTGGGAGACGCTCGTGGAGATCCTGGCCGACCGGCTCGACGACGACGAGGTGTCGGTCGACGAGCTGCGTCGCGCGCTGGCCCGCAACACGTCGCTCGCGCGGACGTTCACTCGGGCGTGGCCGCTGGTGGAGGCATCCCTGCTCGTCGCCGACCTCTGGTCGGTGCCCGCCTACCTGCGCCGCTGCGCGCCCTGGCTCGCGCCCGACGAGGTGGCGGCACTGCAGCGAACGGATGCCTCGGAGTGGACGAGCGCCGACCTGCCGCTGCTCGACGCGGCCCGGCGCCGCCTCGGCGATCCGCGGGCGTCACGGCGGCGCCGCGAGCGCGAGACGACGCTCGCCGCCGAGCGCGAGGCGATGTCGCAGACCATCGAGCGCCTGATCGCGGCAGGCGACGACATCCTCAGCTGGCTCGACGGCGACGACCTGCGCAACAGCCTCGTCGACGATGCGGTGCTGCCCGCCGACGACCCCGACCGGCTCGCGGGCCCGTTCGCGCACGTGATCGTCGACGAGGCGCAGGAGCTGACGGATGCCGAGTGGCGCATGCTCATCGCGCGCTGCCCGTCGCGCAGCATCACCGTCGTCGGCGACCGCGCGCAGGCGCGCCACGGCTTCGCCGAGTCGTGGGAGGAGCGCCTGCGGCGGGTGGGGCTCCCGGATGCCTCGGTCGCGACGCTGCGCGTGAACTACCGCACGCCGGCCGAGGTCATGGCGGAGGCCGAGCCCGTGATCCGACGCGCGATCCCGGATGCGAACGTACCGACGTCGGTGCGCTCGACCGGGGTGCCGGTGCGACGCGTGGCGCGCGCCGAACTCGGGTCGGTGCTCGAGCGGTGGCTGGCGACGCACGAGGGGGTCGCGTGCGTGATCGGCGACGCCTCGCTCTCGGTCGACTCGGTCGCGGGCGGCACGGGGCGCGTGCGCTCCCTCTCCCCCGTCGAGGCGAAGGGCCTCGAGTTCGACCTGGTCGCGCTCGTCGAGCCCGACGCGTTCGGCGACGGCATCGAGGGCGCGGTCGACCGCTACGTCGCCATGACCCGCGCGACGCAGGAGCTCGTTGTGGTCGACGACTGAACCGAGGACGCGCGGTGTCGTAGAGTCGCGCGCATGCTCGAGGTGCACGAGGTCCGCCCCACCTGCTCCGACGGCCCGGTCGCCCTGGTGCTGCCCGGGCGCGGCTACACCGCGCAGGCGCCGTTGCTGTACTGGACCGCCTCGGCGCTCGCGGCCGGCGGCTGGCGCACCTACGCCGTGGAGTGGCATCCGACCGCCGATGCCCTCGACCAGGGTCCGCGGGCGTTCGTGGAGGCCGCTGTCGCGGAGGCGCGTGCGAGCCTCCCCGCAGACCCGTCGCTGATCGTCGGCAAGTCCTTGGGCTCGTTCGCGCTCCCCCACGCCGTCGCCACCGGCACCGCGGGCGTCTGGCTCACGCCGATCCTCACCGACGACGAGATCGCCGCCGCGCTGCGCGACGCACCCGACACGCACCTCGCGATCGGCGGCACGGCGGATGCCCCGTGGCGACCCGAGCGCGTAGACGGCACGTCGGCCGCGCTGGTGTCGGTCGACGGCGCCGACCACGGGCTCGGGGTCGGCGACTGGCGCGCGTCGATGCAGCACCACGCCGAGGTCGTCGAGCGCATCGTCGCGCACGCGGCCCGCATCCGCGACTCGTTCGGGTAGCCGAACTCAGAACCCACCTCGCGAGGATTATGAGTAAACTAGTTACTCATAAAATCGGAGAGGCGCGTTATGAGCAACGCAGCGGAGCCGCCGCGACCCGAATGGCCCGCCCTGGGCTGGGAAGACCAGGTGTGGGAGCCGTCGACAGCTTGGGCGAGCGACGGAGGCCTTCCCGGTCGAACAGCTCGATACGCGTCTGCGCTGCCGCCCGAGATCGCGGACCTGACCCCCGAACCGCCCGCACGAGCAGCTGCGGCTGCCGACGCAGCCACCAGGGAACTCGGTCGCCTCGATGCAGAGCTCGGGCTTCGCATCGCGGCGTTCGCACCGGTGCTGCTCCGATCCGAAGCAGCCTCGTCATCGCAGATCGAGCACATCACTGCATCTGCTCGCGCGATCTTCTCCGCGGAGCTCGGCGCGAAGAGCGGGCGCAACGCCCTGCAGATCACCGCGAACACGCGCGCGATGACCGCTGCGATCGCGCTCGCCGACGACCTCTCGGAGAGCTCGATCGCGAAGATGCACGAAGTGCTCATGTCCGCACAGCCACGACATACGCCCGGGCGCTGGCGGAGTGAGGCCGTGTGGATCGGGACGCGCAGCGACAGCCCGGTCGGCGCCGAGTTCGTCGCGCCGCATCACTCCCGCATCTCCGCGCTCATCGACGACCTCACCGCATTCGCGCGCCGAACCGACATCGCGCCACTGGTGTCCGTCGCCGTCGCGCACGCCCAGTTCGAGACGATCCACCCGTTCACCGACGGCAACGGCCGCACCGGCAGGGCGCTGGCCCAGTCGCTCCTGCGATTCCGCGGCGTCACGCGGAACGTCGCACTCCCCGTCTCAGCGGGCCTGCTCGCCGACGTCGAGGGGTACCACCGCGCGCTGACGCGGTATCGCGAGGGCGATGTATCGCCGATCGTCGAGTCCTTCGCGGATGCAGCGCTGCGGGCGGTCGCCAACACGCGAACCCTCGTCGCCGAGATGGAGTCGATTCGCGAGAGCTGGAACGACCGTCTCACCGCGCGACGCTCGAGCAACGCGTGGAAGCTGCTCGACGTGCTCCTGCGCCACCCTGTGGTGGATGCAGCCACCGCCGCCGCCGAGCTCGGCGCGCAGACGCCCAACGTCTACCCGCCGCTTCGTGCCCTCGTCGACGCAGGCATCCTGAAGACGAAGTCGGAGTATCGGGTCGGACCGTTCTGGCGCAGCGAGGAACTACTCGGCGCGATCGACCGCTTCGCCGAGCGCGCGGGTCGCAGGGAGGCGCCGCGCCGCTGAGTGGTGCTGCCGT
Organism: Agromyces rhizosphaerae; assembly: GCF_027925245.1. Taxonomy (NCBI): domain Bacteria; kingdom Bacillati; phylum Actinomycetota; class Actinomycetes; order Micrococcales; family Microbacteriaceae; genus Agromyces; species Agromyces rhizosphaerae. The sequence goes on along the minus strand of NZ_BSDP01000001.1, from coordinate 2,761,931 downwards.
CGCATCCTCGCCCGGCGAACCGGCTCAGTGGCGCGCCATCCAGGCCTGCAGCACCCCGCGCGGCAGCCCGTGCTTCGCGTGGCCCACCGAGGCGCCGGCCTCGTCGATGATCTGCTCGGCGGAGCATCCGCTCGTGTCGTCGAAGGAGTAGGCGACCGCGCCCGTCTGGTCGACGAACCCGTCGGGCGTCGACCAGTAGTGGTTCCGCTTGAGGTCGGGCGGCGGGGCGGAGGCATCCGTGCCCGAGCAGGCGTCGGCGTCGGCGAGCACGCCGTCGGCGTCGAGGTCGGTGTCGATCACGAGGCGGAACGCGAGATCGGCGTGGCCCGGCGGGAGGACGATCTTCCCGAAGCCCCCGCCCTCGTCGAAGTAGACGTCGCCGCCCGGGTACGGGTCTCCCGTGGTCGACCCGCCCAGAGTGATCGTGCCGCTCGGCGGAAGGTCGCCGGCGCAGCGCAGCGTGAACCAGTACTCGTCGCCCGCGGTCACCGGCACCGGCGTGTCGAGCGTCACCGTCGCGGTCTCGCCGCCGGTCAGGTCGACCTGCTGCGCGGGCACGAGCGGGTCGTCCGGGTAGCCCTCGGGCCCCACGGGGAACACGGCCGACGCGAAGAAGGCGAGCGACACGGTGCCCGAGGTGGTCGGATGCAGCTCGAGCTCGGTCACGTCACCGGTCGCCGTCGCCTCGAACGTCTGCGCGAGGTCGAGCACGCCGCAGATCATCTCGAACCCGGCACCGTCGGCCGGCTGGTCGATGACCACCTCGGCCGCCTGCGCGGGTGCGGCGAAGGCGATGGCGGATGCGACGAGCGCAGCCGCGCCCGCTCCGGACAGTGCGTGCATGGCGCGTGACATTGCGACTCCCCCGTCGGCGCGGCTCTCGTCGCACGATACTCCCGGGCCTGCGCACCCGCCACCGTCGCCGCTCAGCCGCGGGCGGCGAGCCAGGCGGCGCACGCCGCCACGATCGCGTCGGCGGCGGCGATCGCCTCGCGCACGTCGGCGCGGGTCGCGGTGGGCTGGTCGTCGCTCGGGTACTCGGTGTTGTTGCGCACTTGGCGCATCCACTCGAACTCGGCCATCGCGTCAGGGGCGTCGTCGAGGTACGCGGCCGCGGCGAGCCCGGTGTTGCGGTGGGCGCCACCCATCGCGCGCACGCGCACGCCCTCGTGCGCGAGCACCGCGGTGAGCGCCTTGCGCGCGCCGTCGTAGGCCGCCGTGAACGCCATGGCCACGTCGTCGGTGCCGGCGAGCGCGCGAGCGGTCGCCACGTGCTGCTGCGCCACGGCGAGCACGTCGCGGGCGTGGGCCGGGTTCTCGTCGACACGCTCGAGGCGCTTGCTGCGCAGCATCCGCTCGATCACCGCAGGCCGGTCAGCCATCGGACGCCTCCGTCAGCACTTCGACCAGCGGGCGCGAGCGCACGGTCGCGATGAACGGCGACGGGCTCGCGGCGTCCCACTCGTCTCGGCCCACCCGCGTGATGTTCACGTCGAGGCCGACCTGCTCGCCCGCGCGCACCGCGAGGTCGGCGAGCTCGCGCCGCGGCGGGTCGCCGACGACCAGCACGTCGACGTCGTTCGGGTACTCCCCCGGCTCGCCGTGCCGCCGGGCCGCCCACGAACCGTAGATGTAGGCCCGCTCGACGCCGTCGAGCCCGCCGAGCAGGTCGCGCAGCACCGGCACCGGCCCGTAGGTCGCCTGGATCAGCTCGCGCATGAGCGAGTAGAGCGGATGCCCCTGATTCGCACGCACCAGCCGGTTGCGGCCGCTCTGCCGGTCGACCAGCACGCCGCTCTCGAGGAGCCGCCCGACCTCCTTGTGCACCACGCCGCCGCCCGCGCCGATGCGGCGCCCGAGCTCGGCGAGCGAGAACTCCTCTTCGGGTCGGCCCAGCGTCTCGGCGAGGAGCGCACCGGTGACGTCCGACCGTACGAACGGCGTCAGCTGGGCGGGCAAAGTCTTCACAGAACGTGAGTATATCTTCACGATATGTGAATAATCAAGAGGCGGATGCGGCCTGCCCGGCCCCGGGCTCGGGCACGGACTTCGCCGAGAATCGGACGACCGCCACGACGACCCCCGCGGGCACGGCGATCAGCAGCAACGTGCCCAAGGTGCCGAACACGATGCTCGACCATGCCGAGTGCTCGGTCTGCACGACCACGCGGTGCTCGCCCCATGGCCAGTACCAGCGGTCCGGAGTGTATGCCGCCCGGACGCCGTCGGGCGGGTAGGTGCGGCCGGCGAGCTGGACGGTCTCGATGAACGTGCCGTCATCACCCCTCCACTGGCCGATGCTGACGCATCCGCGCCCTACCGTGGCGCAGTCCCGCTCGTGGTAGGTCCCCCACTGCGCACTGCTCCCCAACGTCTGCACGCCCGTGATGGGGATCAGCGCAACGGCCGCGACCAGCGCGAGGTACGCGATCAGGCCCACCACCAGGCCCAGTGCCGCGATGCTCGCGAGGACCACCGACAGCAGGCCCCGCGGCGGCCGCGAGTGCCCGGAATCGACCTCGCTCGCTCCCTGTTCAGGGTGCTGGGCGGAGGATCCGTAGTCCATCAACCCGCTCGCCCTCTCCGGATGAGGAGCACCAGCAGCACGACGCCGAACGCCAGCGACCCGCCACCGAGCACGACGACGCCGACCCAGCCGAATACCAGTGTCCGCGTCGCGGCGGCCTCCGTCTGCACGACGACGTCCGGGCCGTCGTGGAAGACCAGCCACCGGCCCGGAACGTAGGCCGCCCGTGCGCTCGAGTCCTCACCGGAGACGGCACCGAACAACTGCACCGGCTGAAGGACGGTGCCGAGGACTGTGCCGTCGTCGCCCCGCCACGTTCCGATGCTTCGACACCCGCCCTTCGGCACGGGTTCGCACCGGTGCTCGACGTAGGTTCCCCACTGCGCCACGCTGTCCAGCGTCCGCGTGCCGTTGACCACCGCTATCACCGAGATCGCGAGGAACATCACCCAGACGAGCACCATGGTGACCGCCTTCACCCGATTCGCGACGACCACGACCCGGCTCTGCGCAGTCGGATCGGGCTCAGTCGCCGGCTCGCCGGACTTCGCCTCGATCTTCCCCACGCACGCCTCCCGCCGGGTGTCGGTCGACACTATCCGAGCTGGTCCCCTGACACCGCGTCGGCCACGGTGGCCTGTGGAGGCTCCTCGCCCGCTATGCGACCTCGCCCGCGAGCATGCTGACGAGCAGCGCGACCATCAGCTCCTTCTCCTTCGGGTCGCTCATCGCGACCATCAGGGTGATCGCCGCGAGCGCGTTGTTGGAGATGCGCGGCACGCCGCGCTCGTCGAGCTGGCCGTTTCGCGCGAGGAAGTGCACGAAGAGCGCCGCAGCGCTGCGCTTGTTCCCGTCGGTGAGCGGGTGGTCCTTGACGATGAGGTAGAGCAGGTTGGCGGCCTTCTCCTGCACCGTCGGGTAGAGCTCGACCCCGCCGAACCCCTGGTAGATCGTCTCGACGACCCCTCGGAGCGCGTCGCCACGCTCACCACCGAACAGCGTGTCGTCGGGGAACTCGGCGCCGACCTCATCGATGACGGCGCGCGCCTCCTCGTAGCCAAGGACCCACGTCGGTGCGTCGCCGGGCGCAGGCGCAATCGCGCCCTCGTCGTAGTCGCGCAACGTGCGAAGGCTGGGCAGGTACCTGGCAACGACCTCAGCGACTCCGGCGACAAGGCGATCAGACGAGCGGGAGAGCACTTCGACCAGAGTTCCCAGCTCTCGGAGCCGAGCATCATTCGTGGCAACCCCTTCGAGCAGGTACCGCTTGAGTACATCCGTCGCCCAACGACGAAACTCGATTGCGCGGGAGGAGTTGACTCGGTACCCGACCGACAGCACTACATCGAGCCCGTACAACGTCACCGGCTTGTCCGATCCGGCAATATGCACTTTCTGCATATTGCTCTCGGAGTCCACCTCGGAGTCGCGGAAGACGTTCCGGATGTGCCGGGACACGCCCGACTGATCAATGCCGAAGAGCTGCTGGATCTGGGCTTGCGACACCCACATCCGCTCCCCATCCGTGCGCAACTCGATCGTCACCACGCCGTCGGTGGACCTGAAGATCTCGATAGCGGTCGTCATGCGATCAGTCCATCATCAGGTGCCCACATCGTCGCGTTCGCCTCACGCCCCCGACCGCTCCCGCAGCCAGCGCCCCGGCCCGCGCCGCTCGAGGTCGCGCGCGGCGATCGTCGCGAGCGTCCGCAGCTCGAGCACGTGCGCGCCCTGGTCGCGCGCGATCTCGAGCGACCGCTCGAGCAGGTCGTCGGCCTCGCGCTCGAGCCGGCCGCGCCGACCGTTGGCCGACTCGCGTGCGGCAGCGAACGCGAGTCCCGCCCGCATGCGCGTGAGCTCGGCCAGGTACCAGACCTCACCGGATGCCTCGGCCAGCCCGATCGCCCGGTCTGCGACCTCCGCGGCCGCGTCGATGCGCCCGGCGGCGGTCTCGGCCTCGACGAGCAGCGCCAGGTGGTACGGCGCCCAGATGCCGTCACCCACCGACTCGGGCTCGGCGAGGCCTGAACGGATCGCCTCGGCGGCATCCGCCGGCGCGTCCTCGATCATGGTCCAGCCGATCATGACCCGGGCGGCCGAGCGCCATCTCGCGAACTCGTTCGCCTCGGCGAGCGCGCGCAGCTCCTCCGCGAGCGCTCGCACGGTGGCGGTGTCGCCCAGCAGTTGATGCACCAAAGCGAGCGCGCTGAGCGCCTGAGCGAGGCCGTCGGGCCGGGACCCGGCCCGCGCCAGCCGCAGCGCGTCCTCCGCGTTGCCCCGTGCCGCGTCCGTGCTGCCGAGCAGCCACTCGTCGAGCGCGGCGAACGAGCGCAGCAGCACTCCCGAGTCCTGGTAGGCACCGGCGAGCCGTCGTCGCACCTCGGGCGAGTCGACCGCCCGCGCCCGCTCGAGGTGCTCGCGGGCGCCCACCGGGTCCCCGAGCGCGAGGGTCGTGACGGCCTCCGCGTTCGCCGTCTGGAGGCGGAGCCCGTCGTCGTCGCCGTGCGCGGCCGCGGCGACCAGCCGTTCGAGCGGCCGCGTCGCCGCGCGCACGTCGCCGCGCATGAACGCCACGCTCCAGAGCACGTACCCGATGCGCCCGAGCGCGCTCGAGTCCTCGATGCGGGCGGAGACGACCTCCAGCGCCGCAGCCTCCTCGGCGGCACGATCGGACGCCACGCCTTCGGCGAGGATCGCCGCGGCCACGCGGGTCACGCGCAGTCGCGCCTCCAGCGCGACCGTGCGCGGGTCGACGTACGTCGACTCGCCATCCGCGGCCCCGCGCACGGTGTCGAGGAGTTCGAGCGCACGGTCGGAGTGCTCCAGTGCGACGACCGGAACCTGCCGGCCGAGCGCCGTGTCGGCCGCGTGGGCGAACCAGGCCGCCGCGTTCGCGGCGTCGCGACCCCGATCGAAGTGCCGGGCGATCGCCGCGGCCGCCGGCCCCGGCCGGGTCGCGAATGCGGCGGCGAGCCGCTCGCCCACGCGGCGGTGGGCGAGCACTCGTCGTGCGCCGCCGAGCCGTTCGTACAGCACGTCGCGGTGGAGGGAGTGCGTGAATCCGTAGCGCGCGGTGACCGTGCCGTCGGGCCAGCCGGCCGGCTCCAGCTCGCGCAGCAGACCGTGGCCGCGCGCGAGTCGCGCGAGTCGTTCATCGATCTCTGGCTCGGACTCGGGCGCGTCGACCGTCGCGATCGCCGCCGCGCTGAACTCGACCCCGGAGACGGACGCCGTCTCGAGCAGCCGGCGGTCCGCCGCGGCGAGCGCGCCGATGCGCCGTTCGACGACCCGGCGAAGCCCCTCGGGGATCGCGGGCTCCGCCGCGGGCCCGCCGACTGTAACGGCGGCCGGGCTGTCGGCGAGCAGGCCCAGGTAGAGCGGGTTGCCCCCGGTTCGGCGCATGAGCGCGGCGATCTCGTCGTCGTCGAGCTGCTGCGCCTCGCCACGGTCGGCGAGCAGTCTGCGAGCGCTCATTGCGTCGAGCGGTCCGAGCGCCAGGTACCCCGTGTCGCGCAGCCCGCCGATGCGCTCGGGGAGGTCCACGCCGCGGGCGCTCGTGCCCGCCTCGTCGGTGCGCGCGGTGCCGAGCACGAGCACGCCCGTCGGCGCCCCGCGCTGCGCGAGCGCCGAGAGGAGGTCGAGGCTCGCACGATCGCCCGCGTGCAGGTCTTCGCACACGAGCAGCACGGGCGACTCGGCGCCGAGTTCGGCCAGTGCGGCAACGAACTCGCGCAGCATCCGCCCCCGGCTCGGCCCCGCCGTTCCCGAACGGAGCTCGGCAGCCCGGGTCTCGCCTGCGGCACCCGTCAGCTGCGCGAGCCAGGACGGCGCATGCGAGGCGAGCACCTCCCTCGCCCGTGCACCGCGTGGCCCGGCGCACACCCCGCCGAGCGCCTCGAGGAACGGATGGTACGGGTCGCCGACGCCCGTGCGCTCGAGGCACTGCCCCTCGCCCACCCAGGCGCCGCCCGCCGTGCGGACCTCGTCGACGAACGCGCGCACGAGGGCGGACTTCCCGATGCCGAGCTCGCCCATCACGATGCCGACATTGCGCCGGGAGCCCCCGTCGCCGTTGCGCCACCCGCGAAGCGTGTCGAGCTCGCCCGCTCGCCCCACGAGCAGCTGGGCAGGAACGCCGCGCGCACCCTGCGGGTCGACGAGCGTCGCGACGAACCGGTAGCCGCGCCGGTGCGCGGTGGCGATGAAGCGCGGATGCCTCCGGTCGTCGCCGAGCGCCCGCCGCAGCTCGTTCACGCAGACGGCCAGCGCGTCGTCGCCGGAGCCGCCCGGCCCCCACACGGCGTCGATCAGGTCGTGCTTGGTCACGACCTCGCCCGCGCGCACGAGCAGTTCGCGCAGCACGCCGGCCGTCTTGGGGCGCAGCGACACCTCGCCGTCGGTGCCCACGAGCCGCCCCCCGCGAGCGTCGAAGCGCCAGGCGTCGAAGTGGAAGGTCTCGGGTGAGGAAGTCGGAGGCGGTGGAACGGTCGGTACGAACTCGCTCACCAAGCCCGACCTCCGATCGCGTGCAGACGGGGTCTCGGTGGTGCCGACGACGCCGTCGCACCGGTTCGGAGGTCCCGGCTGTGAATGTGATGTGAATACTAATGCAAGAACTCCGTAAGGACACGAGCCGTCCTCAGGTAGTGCACTGAGAACCGGACGGTCGCCGCCGGGCGGGCCGTCGCGCCCGACGACGGAGGTCTCCGATGCCCAACCGCCTCTCGCTCCCTGCAAAGGCGGTGGCGATCACCACGGTGCTCGCACTCGCGACCACCGGCGCGATCGCCGCGACCGGAGGATTCGAGGGCGGCGGGCTCGGGCCCGGCGAGCCGCTCGCGCGCGAGTCGATCCTCACGCCCGATGAGCTGGGCGACGGCGCCTTCGACGGCCTGCAGTACGCGGATGCCACGGAGGGCCTCGTCGTCGTCGAGGCACCGGAGGCCTCGAGCGACGGCGGCGCGCACCTCTCCTACCCGCTCCCGATCCCCGCGGGTCGCGGCATCACCCCGGAACTCTCACTCGACTACGACTCGTCCGGCGGCAACGGCTGGGTCGGCACCGGGTGGGACCTCAGCGTCGGCGAGGTCACGGTCGACACGACCTTCGGCGCCCCGTACTTCGACGCGAACCATGAGAGCGAGAGCTACACGCTCGACGGCGACGCGCTCGTCCCGAACGCACTCGGCGACGAGTGGGAGGAGCGCGTCCCGGGCGACCGTGAGGACTTCGTGCGCCAGGTCGAGACCGAGTACGAGCAGATCATCCGCCACGAGGTCGGCGACGGCGGCCCGAAGAACTACTACTGGGAGGTGCGCCAGGCCGACGGCGGCATCCGCTGGTACGGCGGCTTCCCCGACGCCGGCGGGCCGTACGGCGACGATTCCAGCGAGGGCACCATCGACCGCGACGCGATCGTCACCGACGCCGCCGGCAACCAGGTGCGCTGGCTCCTCTCCGCCGAGCGCGACATCGGCTACAGCATCATCCGGTACCACTACGAGACGCACGACTACCAGCGTTCCGACACGACTTGGGTGAGCGGATGCAACGGGGACTCCCTGTGCGCGCAGCACACGTACCTCGACCGCATCGACTACACGATCGCCGCCGAGGCATCCGGCCAGCTCTCCGACCCCGCGTACCAGGTGCACTTCATCCTGGAGTCCGAGCTCGACCCCGCCCCGGCCACTCGAGGCGACCCCGTGCTCGACGGCACCGGTCGCTACCTCGACCTCGTCGCCGACCGCCTCGGCCGCATCGAGGTGCGCCACGGCGACCTGACGGTCAACCCCGACGGCTCGCGTACCCGCGCCTTCGAGAACGCCGCCGACCCCGACGACGTGGCCGCGCGCTACGACCTCTCGTACCAGTCCGCGAGCGAGACCCCGTTCGGCAAGTCGCTGCTCGCCTCCGTCACGCAGGGCGCGCACGACCCCGACGTCGCGGCGACGCACGAGTTCACGTACTTCGACGAGGTGGGCAACGGATCGGACGGCTACACGGGCTTCGACTCGGCCGAGACGTGGTCGACGGGCGAGGACATGGGCGACCGCTCGTTCCTCGACGAGAACGTCTCCGCCGGCGCACTGGGCGGCTCGGAGAACAACTCGGGCGAGGGCCATGCGTACATCGGGTTCAACCCGGTCATCCCGCAGAAGGTCGGCTCGTTCGGCGGGTCGATTCAGCTGGGCGGCGGCACGACGACCGGCGTCGAGGAGTGGATCGACCTGAACGGCGACGGCCTGCCCGACAAGGTGTTCCGCTCCGGCGGAACGATCGCCGGCACCATCTCGTACCGGCTCAACCAGGGCGGCCCCGACGGGTCGACCACGTTCTCCGGCGCGGTCGCGCTGCCGACCCTGACGTCCCTCTCGATCGAGGACGAATTCAACATGCAGTTCGCCGTCGAGGCGCACCTCGGCGTCACCGCCTCCTTCGGCCTCGGAACCTCCATCGCGTGGGGAGACACGTACTTCACGGACGTGAACGCCGACGGCCTGCCCGACCTCGTCACCGGCGGCAACGTGCTGTTCAACCGGCTCATCAACGGTGTGCCCACCTTCGTCGAGCAGAGCACCGGCACGCCCGTGCCGATCGCGACGGGCGCCTCGCCGGATGTCGAGAGCGAGCAGGTCGACGAGCTACGCGAACTCCTGGCCGACCAGTCTCCGCTCGTCGACACCGTGCGCCGCTGGATTCCGCCGTTCACGGGCACCGTCGAGGTCGACGCGCCCGTCACGCTCGACCCGGCCGCGGACTCGCCCGACGGCGTGCGCGTCGCGATCGAGTACGACGGCACGGAGCTCGACACCGCGATCCTCGAGGCGATCGGAGACGATGCCTTCACGACGCCGTTCGAGGTCGAGGTCGAACAGGGGCATCCGCTCTACTTCCGCGTCGGGTCGATCAACGACGGCGCCAACGACGAGGTGACCTGGTCGCCCGTCGTGACCTACGTCGAGCTCGACGGCGACGAGGTCGTCGACGCCGGCCAGGCGCCCAGCGGATCGAGCGCGGTCGAGGTGCCGCTCGACGCCAACGGCCTCTCGCAGACCGTCTACGACGCGAACGCCGACTTCACGCTCTCGGGCCGCCCCGGCACGAGCGTGGTCATGCCGTACGACGGCACCGTGCGCTTCACCGGCGAGCTCGAGAAGCACGCGGTCACCTCCGACGACCTGCGGCTCGTGCTCGAGCACAACGGTGTCGCGGTCACCGGCTCCAACATCACGATCGACGCCGACTTCATCGGCAGCGTGCCCATCTCGCTCGACTTCGATGTCGCGCAGCCGGTGGCACCGACCACGGACCACCCGAATGGCACGACCGACACGGTGCGGGCGTACCTCGCGGTCGACTCGCCGATCGACCTGAACGCCATCACGTGGACGCCCGAGCTGTTCTACATCGCCGCGACCGACGGCAACGGCGATGCGCTCGAGGTGACGGACTCGAACGGCGAGTACTTCCGCAGCGTCGACCTCGCCCCCGAGATCGAGCAGTACCCGATCCACTCGTCCACCGGACCGGTCGAGCCGTGGGAGTCCGACACGGGCGACACGCTCGACGCGGTCGTCTCGTTCTCGGGCGCGGCGGTTCCCCGCGACGAGAACGACGATCGTCGCTACCCGACCGCCGTGCTCACGGTGAAGACCGCCGATGGCGTGGTCGCCCAGGAGTCGTTCACCCTGATCTCCACCGACGAGACCGGTGGCTACGAGAACACGCTCGACCTGAACCTCGACCTCGACGACGGCACCGACTACTGGTTCGAGGTGACGACGCGCGATGTGGAGTTCGCGCGCGACTACGGCACGATGACCGTCGAGCTGACCGATGCGGACGACACCGAGGTGGATGCCACCTTCTACGGCGCGGACCTGCAGGGCATCTTCCCGCTGGCGTACCGGGGCTGGGGCCTTGCGGGCTACACCGCGAACGGCGACCTCGCGACCCAGCCGATCGACGACGAGGCGTTCGTCATCGACGCCGACGAGCTCGCGGCCCAGACGGAGCCGAGCGGATTCGAGGACGTGCCCGAGGAAGGACCCGACCCCGACCCGTCGTTCGCCTTCCTCGCGATCTCGGAGCCTCCCGCGCTCGACCCGGCGCTCGCCGCGATCGCCGGCGCGCCGCTCGCCGGCAACCAGTGGCGCGGCAACCGCGACAACCTCGCCGGCGGGCCCGAGCGGATGCGCTCGTCGCGCCTCGCGTCCGACAACGTCGACCTCGGCGCCGAGGGCGGCTCGGGCCGCGGCGTCACGCGACTGTCGACCGTCTGGCCCTCGCTGGCCGTCGGCTTCGGCTTCGGACCGCTCGGCGGGTCGGTGGGCGTCGGCACCAGCCAGGGCGTCGTCGACTACGAGGACCTGAACGGCGACGGCTACCCCGACGTGCTCGTGCCCCAGGGCGTGCAGTACACCACCCAGCGCGGTGCACTCGGCACCGACGTCACCGACGTCGGGCTGCGCTACGTCAACCAGGACTTCACCGTCAACGCGCAGGGCGGCCTCGACGCGGGGCTCGTGAACGTCTCGCCGAACAGCAAGGGCCGCACCAACGCCACGAGCGGCAACGCGTCCGGCAAGGGCGGCACCGCGGCGGAGGACGCGGGACTCGGCGCCGGCTTCGGCATCGCGATCGGCGGCGGCGTCGACGGCAGCTGGACGAACCCGAACGACTCCGGCCTCGGCGGCAGCTCCTATTCGAGCGCCGACCTCAGCGGAACCGTTGCCGATCAGGCCGATATCGCAGCCGGAGCAGGCGGGGGCGCCGCGGGCCAGCAGGAGCTCGCCGACGTCAACGGCGACGGCCTGCCCGACCGCGTGACCACGAACGACGAGGGTGTCTGGGTGCAGTACAACCTCGGCTACGGCTTCAGTGAGCAGACGCAGCTCGCGACCGGCGGCTTCGGCACGCAGGAGTCGATCGGCGGCAGCGCCTCGGCGGGCTTCGCCACCCCATGGGGCGAGTTCAGCGGCGGGGCATCCTTCTCGTGGAACTACGACATGGTGCGCTACGCCTGGATCGACGTGAACGGCGACGGAATTCTCGACCGGCTGCACAAGGCGTCGAACGCTGCTGAGCCGACCGTGACCTTCGGCACCGGTTCCGGACTGTACGGCTCCCCCGTCACGTACGGCGCGTTCGCGAAGTCGGCCGGCGTGGGCGCCGCGAACGTCGACGCCAGCCCGCACATCGGCTACGACCGGGCACAGGGCATCGGCGGCGGCTTCGACTTCACCGTCTACGCCGGGCCACTCTGCCTCGTCGCCTGCTACCTGGTCATCAACCCGGGCGCGTCGTACCAGAACTCGGTGAGCTTCACCGAGGTCACGCTCGACGACATCAACGGCGACGGCTACATCGACTCGCTCAGCACCACGGACGACGACGAGGTGTCGGCGCGGCTCAACCTGCACGGCAAGACGAACCTGCTGCAGACCGTCGCGAACCCGCTGGGCGGCTCGATCGACCTCGACTACGAGCGCGACGGCAACACGTACGCGCACCCCGACTCGATCTGGACCATGTCGAAGGTGTCGGTGAACGACGGCCGCCCCGGCGACGGCGTCGACGTGCTGACCTCGACGTTCGAGTACGACGGGCTCGCCTTCGACCGGCTGTTCCGCCAGTCGCTCGGCTACTCCGGCGTCATCGAGCACGAGATGGATGCCGCGGGCACGACCGCCGTGCGCGACACGACGCGCACCTTCCTCAACGACAACATCTTCACGGCCGGGCTCGAGACGTCGACCGAGCTGTCGGATGCCTCGACGGGCGACGTGATCCGCGGCGCGTACCTCGACTGGGAGTTCCGCGAGATCGTCGGCTACGACGAGACCGTCGACCCGCGCGAGGAGGTCGACACCTACGACACCACGCTGCTGCCGGATGTCACGCAGCCGGCCGCGCTCGGCACCGCGATCGCTCCGTTGGCGGTGTCGACGACCGAGCGCTGGTACGACGGCTCCGGCGCGGTCGGCCAGGAGACCCGGTCGGACTTCAGCTACGACGGGCTCGGCAACATCCTCGTCGAGTTCGACCACGGCGAGATCGAGGATCCGAACGACGACCTCGAGACGACCATCGTCTTCTCCGACTGCGAGATCTCGTCGGGCATGGACCCGCAGTGCCCGCCGGCCTTCGGCACGACCGGCGCCCCGGAGCATCCGTCGCCCTACTGGTCGGAGACCCGCTGCCCGACCTGGGTGAGCATGCCCGCGGTCGTCACCGTCACGAACGGCGCCGGCGAGGTCTACCGCCACAGCGACGGCAGCCCCGCCCTCTGCGACAACGCCGGCGTGACGCACCTCGAGGAACTCGTCGACGGCGACACGATCGCCGTGACCGACCTCGCGTACGACGAGTGGGGCAGCTACAACCGCATCGTGTACCCCGAAGGCGAGGACGGCGTGCGCTACGCGGTCGAGTACGTCTACGACGCCGACCGTCACTCCGACATCGCACAGGTCACCGAGTACGACCTCGACGAGACGGCCGCAGACGTCGCGAGCTGTTCGACGACCGACCCCGTGTCATCCGTCGACGCCTTCCTCGACTACGAGGACTGCACCGTGCCGGAGCCCGTGCGCACCGGCCTGACGTCCACGGCGATGTTCGACGGCGACTCGGGGCGCATCGCGAGCCGCACCGACGCGAACGGCAACACGACGTCGTACGAGTACGACAGCCTCTCCCGCATCTGGAAGATCAGCAACGAGCTGCAGGACGACGTGGTCGAGTTCCTCTACAACCCGACCGCCTCGGCCTACGGCTATGCGATCGCCAAGCACCACGACCAGTTCAACGCCGACACGATCGACACGATCTCGTTCGTCGACGGCCTGGGTCGCGTCACCGAGGAGAAGCGCGACGCGCGCGTGGTCGACGCCACCGGTGCGGCCGTGGACGGCCGGATCGTCACCGGCGCGACGAACTTCGACGAGCTGGGCCGTGCGATCGAGCAGTACCGCCCCGTGTTCGACACGGTCGCGCAGACCGCGTACGAGTACACGACCTCGGCACCCGACACCGTGACCACGACCGAGTACACGCTCACCGACCTCGAGACGAAGGTCACCGAGCCCGGTGGGCGCGTGACGACCACGGCGTACGACTTCGCCGACGTCGGAGGCGTGCAGGTGTTCAGCGCCGCGACCACCGACCCGCGCGACCGCGTGCGCACGACGTTCAGCGACGTGCGCGGCAACGTGCGCGCGTTCGACGACGAGCCGACGGGCGTGACCGGGCAGCACACGGAGTACGAGTACGACGGCATCGGCCAGCTGCTGCGCTGGGTCGACCCGGCCGGCGAGGAGACCGTGCACGAGTACGACCAGCTCGGCAACCGGCTCTCGACCGAGACACCCGACGGCGGCCTCGTCGAGTTCTGGTACGACGCCGAGGGCAAGCTCGTGCGCGACCAGTCGGCGACGCTCCGCGAGGAGGGGTACTTCACCGACTACTCCTACGAACTGCGACGCCTCGTCGGGATCGACTACCCGGAAGACACCCCCGACGTGACGTACACGTACGGCGCCGCCGGAGCACCGGGCAACGGCGCGGGGCGGGTCGTGCAGGTCGAGGACGGCTCCCAGATCACGTCGTTCGAGTACGACGCGCTCGGTGCCGTGATCCGCGAGTCCGCGGAGGTCAAGCTCCACAACTGGGAGCCCGACCTCGACGACGCGAGCAAGTTCACCTGGGTCACCGAGTGGACGTACGACGCCCTGGGGCGCCTCGCGTCGATGGTGTACCCCGACGGCGAGCGTCTCGCCTACGACTACGACTCGGGCGGACTCATCACGACCATCATCGGCGAGGAGGACGGCCAGAAGCGGGTGCCGCTCATCGACGCGGCCGGCAACGTGGTGATCGACGAGTACGGCAACGTGGTCTACACCGACGTGCCGCACACGTGGGAGTACCCGTACGTCGACGACCGCCGATACGACGAGTTCCTGCGGCCAGCCGCGGTGGACCTCGGCAACGGCGTCACCACCCAATGGACGTACGACTACGAGAAGCTCTGGCTCACGGGCATCCACTCTGACTCGCCGAACCGCGACCTGAAGGACAACCCGGCCGAGTACTCGGAGATCCAGGACCTCCGGTACACGTACGACGACGTGGGCAACCCGAGGACGTACACGAACGACGTGCCGGAGGCCGTGTCGAACCTGTTCGGCGGCGTGGTGACGGCGGCGTACGACTACGACGAGTTCGACCGGCTGATCGGGGCCGCGGCGAAGTACGAGACCCTGCCGAAGGATCGCACGTACCAGTTCCAGCTGAGCTACGACGACCAGGGCAACGTGCTGAGCAAGTCGCAGGTCGACAAGGTCGGCAAGAAGGTGCAGGCCAAGACCTCGTACTCGTTCGACCGCACCTACGCCACGGACGACCCGCACCAGGCGGAGACCGCCGGCGAGGAGATGTACCACTACGACGCCGACGGCGAACTGACCCACATCACCACCGAGACGAAGCGGGGCAAGATCGAGCTCGTCCGCGAGATGGAGTGGGACTGGGCAGGGCACATGGTGCACCTGGATGACGCGTCGAACGACACCGACTACACCTACGACGACCAGGGCCAGCTCGCGATCGAGCGCGGCCCGTCGGGTGAGACCGCGTTCATCAACCCGTGGGTGTCGGTGCGCAACGGCACCGACCTGTACAAGCACATCTGGCTGGACGACGAGCGCATCGGCACGCAGCGCGACAACGAAGGCAGCGGCAACAACGACCCGGCGGCCACCGGCGGGTACGAGGAGACGCAGCGGTACTTCCTGCACACCGACCTGCAGGGCAGCACCAACGTCGTCACCGGCTACACCGGCGACACGTTCCAGCACCAGGAGTACTTCCCCACCGGTGAGGTCTGGGTCGCTGAGCACAGCACGCAGTTCCGGACGCCGTACCAGTTCGCGGGCGGTTACACCGACGAGCAGCGCGCGATCATCTCGCTCGGCGAGCGCTGGTACGACCAGCGGCGCGAGATGTTCACGACGGTCGACCCGGTGCTGGTGGACGACCCGATGGTCGTCGTCGGTTCGCCGGAGCTGCGCGCGACCTACGCGTACGCCGGGTCGAACCCGATCAGCAACGTCGACCCGAGCGGCAACCTCTTCTTCACCATCGCGAGCGCGAACGACGTGGTCGCGAAGGCCAAGGCGGGGAAGTCGAGCACCTCGGCCACGCCGGCGAACACGCCGACGGCGACTCCGCCGGCGACCACCACCGGGAACCAGCCCGCGGCGAAGGCGAAGAAGACCCGGGCCGAGCGGCTACAGGCGTTCGCCGAGAAGTGGGACGCGAAGCCCCTGTTCGACATCGATCGGAGCGACGGCACCGTGAAGTTCGCTCCCCTGCTCACCGGGCCGCGCATCAAGCTCAAGGAGAGCAAGCAGGCCCCACCGTCGGGGCAGCAGACGGCGAGCACGAACACCGGTACGAACACGAACACCAACTCGCCATCGGATGCCACGAATTCGACCGGCGGCCCCACGGTGCAGAACGACTCCACGTCGCCGACCGGCTCCACCAGCACCTCGGCGCCAGGGAAGCCGGGCTCCGGCGACGGCACGGGGGCCACGGGCGGGACGACCGACAGCGGTGGCGCTGGGAACACGAACTCGCTGAAGAAGGCGTCGATCGGCGGGTCGCGCTCCGGTGGTGACAAGACCTAGGCGCTGACCCCGCGTGGTGCCCCCGGTCATGCGACCGGGGCACCACGCGGGCGCCTCAGGTCAGACCGACGCGAGGAACGCGCGCACGCGCTCCAGCAGCAGCGCGGAGGCCTCGGGGTCGAACGCGTCGAGCGACGAGTCGGCGAAGAGGTGCTGGTCTCCGGGGTAGACGAACAGCTCAGCGGCATCCGTCGCCTCTGCCAGCTCGCGTGCAGCGGGCAGGTCTTCGTCGAAGAATTCGTCGCCCTGGTTGCCGTGGATCTGCACCGGCACGCCCGCGGGCCACCCCTCGCCGAACTCCGACACCGGCACGCACGAGAACAGCAGCAGGGCGCCGCGCGCGCCGGGCGTGGTCTGCGCGAGACGCTGGGCGACCATCACGCCGAACGACATGCCCGCGTAGACGATGCCGGGCCCGAGTCCGTCGGCCGCGGCGGCGCCGCGCTCGCGGATCACGTCGAATCCCGTCTCCTGCGCGAACGCGAAACCTTCCTCGATGGAGTCGAACGTGCGCCCGTCGAACAGGTCGGGCGTGTGCACGATGTGCCCATCGGCCCGAAGTTCGTCGGCGAGGGCGCGCACGCCGTCGGTCAGCCCCTGGATGTGGTGGTACAGCAGCACTTCAGCCATGTGGTGGGTCTCCCTACTCCTCGTCCGGTCCGGACCCGCCGGAGAGCGGGCCGGGCGCGATGGACTCGTCGAACTCGCGCCGCAGGTACTTCGGGGCCTGGATGCGCCACGCCTCGGTGACGAGTTCGGCGAGGTGGTCGCGGTCGATCCGCGCCATGCGGAACGCGACCTTCGGCTCGCCCCAGCTCGTGGTCGTGCGCAGGAACACGTCGGGCGCCATCTCGACGAGCGCAAGCGCCTCGATGCGCTCGGCGAGCTTCACGCCCACCACGAGCTCGGCGGCGACGACGGCGCGGATGTCGTCGGGGATACTGGGCCACGGATGCACCTCCCACGCGTACAGCTTGCGGCGCACGAACCACGCGGCACCGCCCGTCGTCGCGCGCTCCTCGCTGCCCGGCAGGGCCGACGCGACGTCCCGGATGTCGTCGAGGGTGGCCACGGTTGCGAGCCTAGGCCGACGTAGCGACACCCGTTTCGCGAGCATCCGCCCATGCCTCGCCCTCACCCGCGAAGCGCCGTCGCACCGCCTGTGTCGAACCCGGGACGGGCAGGACGGCGCTCACTAGGCTGAGGACGCCACGCGCGAGAAGAGCCCCAGGAGGCCGACGATGCCCGATTCCCCCGCAGAGACGACCGACGGCGCGACGGCGGGCGGTGCATCGAACGCGAAGGCCGACGCCCGCGGCCCGGTCACCCCGGCATGGGAGGCGCCCGCGGGTGCGAGCACGGCCATGACGTGGGCGCCCGAGGGTCATGAGCCCGTCTCGCTCACCGCGACGGCGGACTGGACGGTGCTGCGCCGGGAGGAGTCGCCGTCCGCCGAGGTGTTCGCCGTCTCGTACCTCGCCACCGACGCGGCCCCCGACCGCCCCGTGACGTTCGTGTGCAACGGCGGGCCGGGCGCCTCGTCCGCATACCTGCACGTCGGCGCCATCGGCCCCCGCCGGGTCGTCCTGCCCGACGACGGCTCGACGGCGCGCATGCCGGTGCGCCTGGTCGACAACGACGCCTCGTGGATCGCGGAGACCGACCTGGTGTTCATCGACCCGGTCGGCACCGGGTTCTCGCGCCCCATCCCGCCAAAGCAGAATGCGGGCACGGATGCTCCGAGCTACTGGAGCTACGACCGCGACCTCGCGGCGATGCGCGAGTTCATCAGCCGCTGGCTGTCGCGCCACAAGCGATGGTCGGCGCCGGTGTTCCTCGCCGGTGAGAGCTACGGCGGCTACAGGGTCGGTCGCCTCGCCTGGTCGCTGCCGACGGACGAGGGCGTGGGGCTCGCCGGCGCCGTGCTCATCTCGCCGGCGCTCGAGATCACCCCGCTCACGTTCACCGACTACGCAACCGATCCGTACGTCGACACGGTTCCGACGATGGCGGCGGGCGCGTTCCACCACGGGCTCAGCCGCGCGCCCGAGGCGACGGACGGCGTCGATGCGGTCAGGGGCGCAGCCGCCGCGTTCGCCACGACCGACTACGCGATGTTCCTGCTGCGCGGCGCTGCGGTGCCCGCGACCGAGCGGGCCGCCGTGCTCTCGCGCCTCGCCGACCTGATCGGACTCGACCCGACGGTGGTCGAGCACCTGCACGGCCGCGTCGGCATCGACCGGTGGGCCCGCGAGCTCCTCCGCGACCGCGGCGAGGTCACGGGACTCTACGACGTCACCCAGACCGTGGTCGACCCGTTCCCGGATCGCGTGTCGTTCGAAGGCGGCGAGCACACCCTGGCCGGCTCGACGGCAGCGTTCACCATGGCGATCAACCACCTGCTGCGCGCCGAGATCGGCGTCGAGACCGACAGGCAGTACGCGGTGCTGAGCGAAGAGGTGAACACCAAGTGGGCGACCGACGACGGCCACCACGCGCTCCAGACCCCTCCGGGGTCGGCCGACGACCTGCGCCGGGGCCTCACCCTCAACCCGCACCTGCAGGCGCTCATCGTGCACGGTCGCCACGACCTGGTGACGCCGCTGGACAGCTCCCGCCGCATCGTCGACCTCATGCGCCTGGCTCCGGAAACCGGCGATCGCGTGCGCGTGCACGCCTACGACGGCGGGCACATGTTCTACACGCTCAGCGACAGCCGGGCGGCCTTCACCGCCGACGTGCGCGAGTTCTTCGCGGCGTGCCTGCCCGAGGGCTGAGCGTCCACCGCACCCCGGGGTGATCCGTACGAGCGCGAGTTGCTCGCGGTGTAGTCGAGCGGATGCCCCTGAGCCAGCGCGTGTGACGACGGGACGAAGTACCGTGGGCCACGTGGCCGGCGATGGGGCGGCCACGTCACCCTCACCAGGCGCGAAGGGGCACTCATGGGCGAATCGACGAACGAGCCGCAGACGATCTCCGGAGCCGAGTTCCGCCGCGCACCGGGGGTCTCCGACTGGCGCGTGACCGCCTCCGGCCCACAGGCGGTCTACACCGCGAGTTCGTTCGGCGACGCCGCGCGCCTGGTCGTCCCGGTCATCGCCGCGGCCGAACGACACGGCATCCTGCCCGACGCCGACGTGCGCCCCGAGGGCGTGGTCGTGCGCATCCCGGACCGTGACTTCACCGGAATCCCAGCGGCGGCCGCCCCGTTCGCGGCCGAGGTCTCCCGAGCTGCGGCCGAACTGGAACTCACGCCGGACCCGTCGCTCGTGCAGTCGGTCGGCATCTACGTCGCGCAGCACTCCGAGGCCGATGCCCGCCCATTCTTCCTCGCCGCGCTGGGTTACGACTCACTGGGCGACACCGACGCGGTAGACCCGCTCCGTCGCAGCCCGCAGCTCGCGTTCAACCCCATCAACGGCGACGCTCCGGCCAGGGGCCGCACGCACTTCGATGTCTACGTGCCCGCCGACCAGGCGCAGGCGAGGGTCGATGCGGCGCTGGCCGCGGGCGGCCGGCTCGCCGACGGCTCCAACCCGCCGTTCTGGTGGTCGCTCGCCTCCCCCGACAACCACGGCGTCGACATCGCGCCGTGGGCGGATGCGACCGACTGACCGCCCACGCAGATTGATAGCGTCGTCGCTATGGGGCGCCACCTCGTTCTTGCTACCGCCATCGGGCTGTCGCTGCTGCTCGCAGCCTGCGCGACGCAGGCGGTGACCGAGGATGCAACACCCGCGGACTCGACCGCCGCCGAATCGGTGTGCGGCCCTGTCGACGCCTCCCAGCAGTTCCCCGACGTCATCGAGGCTGAACTCGAGCCGAGCGGCGACGACTTCTCGATCTCGGTCACGATGTGCTCGCCGTACGACACCCCTGGGCGCTATGCCGACGGATGGCGCGTGCTGACGCCCGACGGCGAGGTGCTCGCCGAGCACGAACTCGCCCACGACCACGCGAACGAGCAGCCCTTCACCCGCACTCGCGGGCCGTTCCCGATCCCCGACGACGTCGACGAGGTCGTCGTCGAAGGCCGTGACCAGGCAAACGGCTACGGCGGCGAGACCGTCACGGCCGACGTGCCGCGCTGACGCACGCGATCCGTCAGGACTCAGCGAGCCAGCGGCACGATCGCATCGATCTCGTCGGCCGGCGTGCCAAGGCGCGGTGAAGCCCGCGCCACAGTTCGCTTCTCGCACTGCCGATCGCTGGGCCCCATCCAGGATCGAATGGTGAACGGCGTCCATCGGCGACCCGATGTGGCAATGTGTGCCGAGTGATGCATGGGATGAACCGCACGCGAACTGCCTGGGCGATCCTGGCAGGCGCCGCAACGCTCTCGGCCCTCTCGGCGTGCGCACCTGCCGAGCCGACCGAAGCGCGGGGACCGCAGGCGATCGTCGGCTGGTCGAACGGCGGCGACGAGTTGATCGTGTACGTCGGAACCTGTCACGGTGATCCCGACGCGACGGTCGTCGAGGACGACGAAACGGTGACCGTCACCGTCGAGTCGACCCTGCATGATCCGGGCGATTCCTGCCAGGACAGCCTTCGCGTCGCACTCGACACGCAACTGGGCGACCGCACGGTGATCGACGGAGTGACCGGAGAGACGCCCCCTGGCATCGAGGGCTAGCTGCGCGGCGAACTGGAACCCGCCGTCAGACCACGTCCTCGAAGCTCTCCTCACCCGGCCGCCAGACATCCCATGCCTGATCGGCGAACCCATGGAGCATCGCGATCTCGACCTGCACCTCGTCGATCGTCGGGTGGATCACGACGACCCCGGTGTCGAACGTGACCCGAATGCCGACTCCCGTCCCCTCCGCCGTCGATAGCACCGTGCCCGGCGCGAGACTGCGCAGCGCATCGGCGTACCCGCGATCCGACTCACGCCACTCGCGACCACCCGACACGACGACCGGCCAGACCCACGAGGTGAGCACCGTCGGACCCTCCGCGTCGAGATCACCGTCGAAGCGGAGCTGCACGTATTCGTTGAGGACGAACTCCACCGAGAAAAGGCGATCTCCGACGAGTCGCGAGAGCAGCGAGTTCGCCCGAGAACGCGACGTCATGTCAGAGTTCGCCGCCCGTCACCTGCGGAGCCCCTCGATCGCCTCGCCGATGCGAGTGTCGACGCCGGCGTCAGCCTCCAACTCGTAGATCCGCTCATCCAGCGCTTGCAGTCGCTCGTCGACGACTCCCTCGTCGAGAATCAGCGCGCGCGCCTCGGGATCGCTGGGGTACGGGGCGCCGAGGCTGTTCATGGCCTCGCGGAGCACTCTGACCCACTCCTCGTCCAAAACGGTCGGGAGTGCGAGCAGCGCCTCCTCAGCAGTGTCGCCGCGCCAGTATCGGAAGTAGGCGTCGAAGCCGCCAGACGCAACCTCCTGCCGCAGGTCCAGGATCGCGAGGATCCCGCGCTCGCCCACGCTGAGAGAAGCGCGGTCAGTTGCTGCGTGAGCTGAGTAGTACGCCCACGCGCCATCCGATGCGGCCATGCTGGACCCCTCGTCGAAGGTGTTGCCGAACGCGGAGCATCCCGCGAGTGCCAGAGTCAGGCGCTCGACGCGATCATCCGACGGCCTGCTCACCTGAACGATACTTACAGACATCGCCCGGCACGGCGACCACCGCGGATGGACCAGGCGCTTTCCACCACCGCGTCGATGACGTCTGCGCGGCGGCGGTCACTCGGGGTGCTGTGCGCCCAACTGACCCGGAGCGATCACGTCGAGCCCTGCGGACCGCGCCGCCTCGCCGAACCGGTGGTCGTACGTCAGGACGGCATCGACGTCCAACCGCATCGCCGCTTCGAGGTGCAGGGCGTCCAGCGTACGCAGGTACGGCATCGGCAGCAGCCCGGCCGAGCGGTACGTGGCCCGGTCGAGTGCTGCGAGGGATACGCCATCGAGGATCGCGCTGACCTTCGACTGATCCCGCCCCTCGCGCACCGCCATCCGACGCAGTTCGGTCTCGAGCAGATCGCTCGAGACGAGCCTGACATCCGCCTGGTCGAGCCACTCGACGAGGGCCTCCGTCTCGGACTGGGCTACCAGCAGCGCACCCAGCGCCGACGTGTCGGCGTAGACGAGCGACTCCTCGCTCACAGGCGATCCTCTCGCATCTCGTCGAGGATCTGCGCCATCGGCCGGTCGTTCTCGACCCGCTGTGGCTTCAGCGACGCCCACCCACCGATCCGCTTGGCGGGTCTGACGATCGGCAGCGTGGGCGAGGGGGCATCGAGCGGGACGATGCGGCCGACGGGGACTCCACGGTTGGTCAGCACGAAGGACTGCCCCTCGCCGACAGCGCGAAGGACGCGTCCGGACTCATTGCGCAACTCGCGCTGCGACAGACGCTCACCCTGTGGCATGCTCGCACTCATAGAGCGATCGTAGCACGCGCGCTACACGTTGAACCGGAACTCCACCACGTCGCCGTCGGCCATCACGTAGTCCTTGCCCTCCATGCGGGCCTTGCCGCGCGAGCGGGCCTCGGCGACCGAGCCGGCATCGACCAGGTCGTCGAACGAGATGACCTCGGCCTTGATGAAGCCCTTCTCGAAGTCGGTGTGGATCACGCCGGCCGCCTGCGGCGCCTTCGCGCCCTTCGGGATCGTCCAGGCGCGCGACTCCTTCGGCCCCGCGGTGAGGTAGGTCTGCAGGCCGAGCGTGTCGAACCCGATGCGCGCGAGCTGGTCGAGGCCCGACTCGTCCTGGCCGGTCGAGGCGAGCAGCTCCGCGGCGTCCTCGGGGTCGAGGTCGATCAGCTCCGACTCGATCTTCGCGTCGAGGAAGACCGCCTCGGCCGGGGCCACGAGCGCGGCGAGCTCGGCCTTGCGCGCAGCATCCGTCAGCACCGCCTCGTCGACGTTGAAGACGTAGATGAACGGCTTCGCGGTGAGCAGGCCCAGCTCCTTGACGGGGGCGAGGTCGACGGATGCCGCCGACAGCGGCGTCCCCCGCTGCAGCACGTCGAGCGCCTCCTGCGCCGCGGCGAGCACCGACGGGTCGAGCTTCCTGCCCTTGACCTCCTTCTCGTAGCGCGTGATGGCGCGCTCGAGGGTCTCGAGGTCGGCGAGGATCAGCTCGGCGTTGATCGTCTCCATGTCGTTCTTCGGGTCGACGGCGCCGTCGACGTGCACGACGTCGGAGTCCTCGAAGCCACGCACGACCTGCGCGATGGCGTCGGCCTCGCGGATGTTCGCGAGGAACTTGTTGCCGAGGCCCTCGCCCTCGCTCGCGCCGCGCACGATGCCGGCGATGTCGACGAACGACACCGTCGCGGGCAGGATGCGCTCCGAGCCGAAGATGCCCGCGAGCACCTCGAGGCGCGGGTCGGGCAGGTTCACGACGCCGATGTTCGGCTCGATCGTCGCGAACGGGTAGTTCGCCGCGAGCACGCCGTTCTTGGTGAGCGCGTTGAAGAGGGTCGACTTGCCGACGTTCGGGAGCCCGACGATTCCGATGGTGAGTGCCACGGGCGACCAGTCTACGTGGGCGCAGGCGTGCGCTCACGCGCGAGAGGGCGGCGGATGCCTCCGGCCGACCCGGTGCGGAGCGTCCGGTTGTCCACACCCCCGTCGCAGCACTCCCGCAGGCAGCAGAATCGACGGATGCGACGCATCGCCAGCACCGTTGCCCTCGCCTTCGCCGCGCTCGCGCTCGTCGCGTGCGCACCCGCCGCCGGCCTGGCCGGCCCCACGCCGTCGGAGACCGCGACCCCGTCGCCCTCCCCCAGCGAGACCCCGACGCCGACCCCCGACCCCGTCGTGCCTGCCGAGATCGCCGTCTCCGGCACCGGTTTCGCGATCATCGACTCGGTCGGCACCACGACCTTCACCTTCGGGTGGTCGGATGCCCCCGGGCCAGCCGTCACCGCGCTCACCGACGCGTTCGGCACGGCGCCCGTCGCGACGACCACGCCCGGCAACGGCACGTTCCTGGCGCCCTACGACGTCTACACGTGGGCCGGCTTCGTGTTCGAGGCCGCGCAGCTCACCGACGCCGCCCGCGACTACTACCTCGCCGCGCGGGTCACCATGACCGCCGCCGACGCGCACGGCATCAGTCTCACCGCGCCGCACGGGCTCGCGGTGGGCGATCCGATCGCCGACGCGCTCGCGGTCACGCCGCACTTCCAGATGCCGACCGACGGCACGACCTCGATCGTGCTGGTCGACCCCGAGTTCCCCGCGAAGCTGGCCGCCTTCGAGACCTACCTCGCGACCGGCACCGTGCCCGCGGGCGACGACCCGTTCACCACCCGCGCGGTCGCCGTGCGCACCTCGGCCGGCCCCGCGATCGAGGACATCGTCGCCCCCGAGTACTCGTACCTGCCGTTCTGACGCGTCGGCTCGGGGCATCCGCTCGCCCTCACCTCCTGTCGCACCCCCGCCCCCCTCGGCGCGACCGAGTACGCAAAGTGCGGAATTGCGTGAGGCGTTCCCGCACTTCGCGTACTCGGTCGCCCTCGCCGACGTGACGGAGTACGCAAAGTGCGGAAATGCGTGGGGCGTTTCCGCACTTTGCGTACTCGGTGGGCGACAGACGAGCGGATGCCGCCGAAGCCGCGTGCCGCTCCGCGGCCGTGTCGGTCGGCGATGTGAGGATGGCCGCGTGCCAGTGGACTTCACCGCGATCGACTTCGAGACCGCCAACCGTTCGAGCGCGTCGGCCTGCTCGGTCGGGCTGGTGAAGGTGCGCGACGGGCGTCCGGTCGACGAGGCGTACTGGCTCATCAAGCCGCCGTTCCCGCACGACGAGTTCAGCGAGTGGAACGTGCGCATCCACGGCATCACTCCCGATCAGGTGACGGATGCCCCGCTGTGGCGGGACCTCCTGCCCGAGTTCGCCGAATTCGCCGGCGACGACTGGCTCGTCGCCCACAACGCCGGGTTCGACATGAACGTGCTGCGCGGCCTCGCCGACGCATTCGGCGTCGACGCGCCGAACCACCGCTACCTGTGCAGCCTGCAGGTCGCGCGCAGCACCTACCACCTCGACTCGTACCGCCTGCCGGTCGCGGCGATGGCCGCAGGCTTCGAGGACTTCTCGCACCACAACGCGCTCGACGACTCGCGCGCCTGCGCCGCGATCGTCGCCCACGCGGCGAAGCGGCACGAGGCCGACGACCTCGATGCGCTCGCCCGCTCGACCAAGGCGCGCATCGGCACGATCGGCACCGTCGCGACCCGGGAGCACCGGGCCGACCACGGCCCGATGGCGCTGCAGTAGCGGTCGCCGCGGCGCCGCAGTAGCGCCACCCCGGGCCCGCTCCCGGGCGATGTCGGGGGCCGCTGCAACACTTCAGGCATGGACATCCTCGCCCTCCTCATCGGCCTCGTGATCGGCGCCGTCCTCGGCGCGCTCGTGACCGCGCTCGTGCGTTCGCGCAGGGCGACGGATGCCCCCGCGGGCGAGGACCCCGCCCTCGTCGCGGCGCGCCACCAGGGCGAGCTGCAGCAGGTCCGCGCCGAGGAGGCGCAGGCCCGCGCCGACCTGCTCGCCGAGCAGCAGCGCGTGCAGGGCGAGCTGCGCGCCGACCTCGCCGCCGCCTCGACTGAGGCCGACAACCTGCGCGAGCAGATCACGCAGCAGCGCACGCAGTTCCGCGAGTACGTGGAGCAGCAGCGCACCGACCAGGCCGAGCGGGCCGAGCGCGAGAAGCGCGAGTCCGCCGTGCTGCAGGCGCTGAGCCCCGTGCGGGAGACGCTCACGACGATGCAACGCAAGGTCGCCGAGCTCGAGCAGCAGCGCAGCGAGCAGTACGGCTCGATCGCCGAGCAGCTCAAGCAGGCGCAGCTGAGCGACGAGCAGCTGCGCGCGACGACCGAGTCGCTCGCCTCGGCGCTGCGCTCGAACAGCACGCGTGGCGTCTGGGGCGAGACGCAGCTCCGCCGCGTGGTCGAGGCCGCGGGCCTCGCCCAGTACGTCGACTTCGATACGCAGGCGTCGATCACGACGGATGCCGGTGCCGGCCGCCCCGACATGGTCATCCGCCTCCCCGGCGGCAAGTCGATCGCCGTCGACGCGAAGGTGCCGCTCGAGCACTACATCGAAGCGAGCCAGATCGCCGTGACCGCGTCGGGCGACGAGGGCGCGCGCCGCAAGCAGCTCATCGAGCGGCACGTGAAGGCGCTGCGCGGCCACATCGACGCGCTCGCGAAGAAGACGTACTGGGAGGGCCTCGACGCCAGCCCCGAGTTCGTCATCGCGTTCATCCCGAGCGAGTCGCTGCTGTCGGCCGCGCTCGAGGCCGACCCGGCGCTGCTCGACTACGCGTTCGGCAAGCGCGTCGCGCTCGCCTCCCCCGTGAACCTCTGGGCGGTGCTCAAGACGGTCGCGTACACGTGGCAGCAGCAGGCCGTGTCCGACGAGGCGAAGAAGCTGTTCGACCTCGGCAACACGCTCTACCAGCGCATCGGCACGCTCGCCGGCCACGCCGACGGCCTGCGCCGGGCGATCGAGCGCACGGTGGAGAGCTACAACAAGTTCGCCAACTCGCTCGAGTCGCGCGTGCTCGTCACCGCCCGCCAGTTCCCCGGCATCGACACCACCAAGATCTCCGCGCTCGCCGAGCCCGAGCCCATCCACGAGCAGCCCCGCCGCCTCGCCGCGGCCGAGCTCACCGAGCCCGAGGCGCCCGAAGCGGTGCGCGTGGTCGAGGCGGGCTCCGCCGACGCCGCTGCGGCCGACGCCGCGGAGGCGGCCGGCCGCGACGCCGACGCCCGCGCGGCCGAGGACGACGTCGAGCTCGACTTCGACTCGGGCGAGCCGCTGCTCGACCTCGACCCCGAGATCCGCTCGATCTGACCCCAGCGCCCGGCGCTCTCAGCGGGCGCGGTCGTCGGGGTGGGGCTCGTCGACCGGGCGGTCGAAGCCCGCGGCCGCCGAGCCTCCGGTCACGGTCTCGATCGGGCCGGTCGAGAGCGGCGCGTCCTCGAGGGGGTGCGCCAGCTCGTCGCGACCGAGCCGCGCGACCCAGATCGTCAGCACGGCGATCACGGGCGGCACGAGCCCGGCCACGAGGAACGTCGGCGCGAGCCCGATCGCCTCGCCCACCGGCCCCGCGATCGCCATCGACACCGGCATGAGCGCGAGCGACACGAAGAAGTCCAGGCTCGACACGCGGCCCAGCATGTGCGGCGGCACGCGCCGCTGCAGCAGCGTGCCCCACAGCACCTGCGCGCCCTGGAAGAGCAGGCCGCACACGAACAGCGCGACGACCATCACCCAGAGCGCGTCGGTGAATCCGATGATCGCCAGCGGAAGGCATCCGAACCCGAACCCCAGCATGAGCAGCGTCAGGTACCGCCGCGGCATCCGCAACGACCCCACCCACAGCGACCCGATCGCACCGCCGATGCCGAACGACGCGAGCACGAGCGTGAACTCGCCCGCGCCGCCGCCGGCCTGGTCGCGCACCGCGAACGGCAGCAGCACCTCGATCGGTCCCATGATCGCCAGCACCATGAACACCGCGAACAGCAGCGACGCGAGCAGCCACGTGGTGCGCATCAGGAACCCGAACCCGTCGCGCAGGTCGAGGAAGGTGCGCGTCAGCGGGTGCACGTCGTCGTCGACGCGCTCGCCGCGCAGCGGGGTCGTGCGCATGGCCAGCAGCACGAGCACCGCACCGACCTGCGCGACCGCGATCACCGCGAACGCGAGCCCGGGCGACATGATCGCGATGAGCAGGCTCGCCGCGGCAGGCCCGGCGGCGTTCATGAGCGTGGGCCGAAGCACACCCTCGACGCCGTTCGCCGCCTGCAACTGGTCGTCGGGCAGGATCGCCGGCAGCCACGCCGAGTACGCCGGGTAGAAGAACCCGTCGGCCACGCCCAGCACGAACGCGAGCACCGCGAGGTGCCACACCTCGATCGCGCCGCCCAGCGCGAGCAGCGCCGCCGTGCCGAACGCGACCCCGCGCACGGCCTCGACGCCGAGCAGGATGCGTCGCTGCCGAATGCGATCGGCTGCGACGCCGCCGAACAGCACCGCCAGCACCAGGCCGAGCGCCGCGGCCGTCGCCACGATCGACAGGTCCACGGGAGACCCGCCGAGCTCGACGACCTGCCAGACGGATGCGACGATCCAGCAGCCCGCGCTGAACAGCGAGAACGCCAGGGCGACCGTCAGCAGGCGGTACTGGCCGAGCGCGAACGGCCGGAGCGCGCGTGGCACGCGCATGGGCGACTCCTGGTGTGGTGCAGCGCCGCGTGCGGCCCCGCACCGATCACGACATCAGAGGAAGTCGGGGTCGAGCCACTTCTGCGCGAGGTGCTCGGCGGCGACCCTCCGGATCGTACCCGACTTCGATCGCAGCACGATCGACTCGGTCGAGATGTACGGGCCGTTCTTCTTCACGCCGAGCAGCAGCGCGCCGTCGGTGACACCCGTGGCGACGAAGAAGTGGTTGTCGCCCGAGACCATGTCGTCGAGTTCGAGGATCTTGTCGCAGTCGAGCCCGGCAGCCTCGGCGCGGGCGCGCTCGGCGTCGTCGCGCGGCGCGAGCTTGCCCTGCATGAACCCGCCGAGCGCCTTGACCGCGCACGCGGTGGTGATGCCCTCGGGGCTGCCGCCGATGCCGATGCACGCGTCGATGCGCGTGTCGTGGCGGGCCGCGTTGATGCCGCCCGCGACGTCGCCGTCGAGGATGAGGCGCGTGCCCGCCCCCGCCGCACGGATCTCGCGGATGAGCTCCTCGTGGCGCGGCCGGTCGAGCACGGCGACGCGCACCTCGCCGATGTCCTTGCCCTTCGCCTCGGCGAGCGCCCGCAGGTTCTCACCCACGGGGCGGCGGATGTCGACGGTGCCGAAGCCCTCGGGACCGGTGACGAACTTGTCCATGTAGAAGACGGATGACGCGTCGAGCATCGTGCCCCGCTCGGAGACCGCGATGACCGACAGGGCGTGTCCGCGCCCGGCGGCGGTGAGGCTCGTGCCGTCGATCGGGTCGACGGCGATGTCGCACGCGGGGCCGCGGCCGTTGCCGACCTGCTCCCCGTTGTAGAGCATCGGCGCCTCGTCCTTCTCACCCTCGCCGATCACGACGACGCCGTCGAAGTTCACCGTGCCGAGGAAGAGCCGCATCGCGTCGACCGCGGCCTTGTCGGCGGCGTTCTTGTCGCCCTTGCCGATCCAGGGCACCGCCCGGATCGCGGCCGCCTCGGTCGCGCGCACCAGTTCGAGTGCGAGGTTGCGGTCGGGGTGGTGGAACAGTGGTGCGGGTTCGGTGCTCGTCAACGCGTTACTCCAGGTTCGACTGCGATCGGGCGCGACGCTCGCGGTCGGCCACTGCCCCGAGCCTATCCAGCGCGTTCGGGCGCGAGCCCGATTCCGGGGACGATCGGCGTGAAAGAATCGTGAATCTTTCACTCGGCGGGTGGCACGATGCGCACCGCCGCCGGGTCCGGCGCACCGAGATCGCACGGCGTGACCGGCGAGACGAACACCACGGCGTCCGCTGCGCAGAGCTCGCCCAGGCCGAGCACGCCGGCCGGCAGGCCAGCCGCGCGCGACCGCTCGGCCTCGCCCGGCGACTGGGGCGCGAAGCGCACCTGCATCGTGCCGCCGAGCGCACGCACGGCGGCGGCCTCGATCACGCCCTCGGGCGCACCGCCAATGCCGAGCAGCAGGTCGAGGTCGCCGCCCGACTGCGCCGCGCGCAGCGCACGCTCGATGTCGCCGTGCAGGAACGGCACGAGCTGTGCGCCCGCCGCCACCACGGCGGTCGCGACGGCGGCGTTGCGTGGACGCTCCTGCACGGCCACGCGGAGCGCCGACACGGGGCATCCGCTCGCCTCGGCCAGCATCGCCAGGTTCGACGCGACGGGTGCGTCGATCGCCAGCCCCGCGGCATCCGCCCCGCCCACGAGCTTGTCGAGGTAGTACGCCGGCCCGATGTCGACGAACGCCCCGCGCGGCGCCGCCGCGAGGATCGCCATGGCACCGTCGGCGCCGGATGCCGCGAGGCGCGTGCCGTCCACCGGATCGACCACGATGTCGACGGCCGGTCCGCCGGAGCCGAAGCGTTCCCCGGGCTCGAGCATGGGCGCGTCGTCCTTCTCGCCCTCGCCCGCGACGACCCGCCCGTCGACCGGCACCGACGCGAGCGCCAGCCGCAGCGCATCGACCGCCGCGGCATCCACCGCATCGCCGTCGCCACCACCGACCAGCGGCATCGCCGCCCGCGCCGCAAGCGCCACCGCACGCTCGAACCCGGCGGTCACCGCATCGTCGAACAGGTCCATGCGGCCATCATGGCCCACGGGGCGAGCAATCGGCGGCCATGAACGCGGCGGGCGCGACTCACTAGACTCGCAGGTGCACGCCCACGAACATCGCTGTGAAGGAGCATCATGCCCATCGCCACCCCCGAGCAGTACGCGGAGATGCTCGACCGCGCCAAGGCCGGCGGCTTCGCCTACCCGGCCTTCAACGTGTCGAGCTCGCAGACCCTCAACGCGGTCCTGCAGGGACTCACCGAGGCCGGCTCCGACGGCATCATCCAGGTCACGACCGGCGGCGCCGACTACTTCGCCGGCCACACCGTGAAGGCCCGCGCCACCGGCGCGCTCGCGTTCGCGAAGTTCGCCACCGAGGTCGCGAAGTCCTACCCCGTCACGGTCGCGCTGCACACCGACCACTGCCCGAAGCCCGCCCTCGAGGACTTCGTGATGCCGCTCATCGCCGCCTCCGAGGAGGAGGTCAAGGCCGGTCGCAACCCGATCTTCCAGTCGCACATGTGGGACGGCTCGGCCGTGCCGCTCGACGAGAACATCCAGATCGCCGAGGACATGCTGAAGCGCACGAAGGCGATCAACGCGATCCTCGAGGTCGAGATCGGCGTCGTCGGCGGCGAGGAGGACGGCGTCGTGCACGAGGGCACCAACGAGGCGCTCTACACGACCGTCGGCGACGTGTCCAAGGCCGTCGAGGCGCTCGGCCTCGGCGAGGACGGCCGCTACATCGCCGCGCTCACCTTCGGCAACGTGCACGGCGTGTACAAGCCCGGCGGCGTGAAGCTGCGCCCGGAGCTGCTCGGCGAGATCCAGGAGGGCATCGCCGCGAAGTTCGGCACCGGCCCCAAGCCGCTCGACCTCGTCTTCCACGGCGGCTCGGGTTCGACCGACGCCGAGATCGCCGAGGCCGTCTCGAACGGCGTCGTGAAGATGAACATCGACACCGACACGCAGTACGCGTTCACGCGCGCGATCGCGGGCTACATGTTCGACAACTACGACGAGGTGCTGAAGGTCGACGGCGAGGTGGGCAACAAGAAGAAGTACGACCCGCGCGCCTGGGGCAAGATCGCCGAGACCGCCATGGCTGCGCGCGTCATCGAGTCGACCAAGCAGCTCGGCTCGTTCGGCCACTCGAAGAGCTGAGCCGGATGCCGCAGTCCGACCCGTCCCGCGAGGGCGGCGCGGCACCCGGCGACGGGTCCACGCCTCCCCCGCCGCCTCCGGCGGCGCCCGCGGCCCCACCGGCCGACCCGCGCCCGAAGCCGCAGTACGGCGAGTACGCACCCGAGGGCTGGAGCTGGCAGCCGCCGGAGCAGGCCATGCACGACGACCCGCCGAAGCGGGACGTCGCCCCGCCGCCGCCACCCGCCCCGCAGTCGGGTGCGGCCGCCGCCGCCCCGGCGCGCCGGGAGCGCGCCTGGGACCGACCGGTCACGCTCGGCCTGCTGGTGTTCGGCATCATCGGCGCGTCCATCGCGGTGTCGATCCAGCAGACGCTGCCCGACGCCATGTCCCTGCTGCACACGCAGGAGGGGCTCGACCCGTACGTGCAGGCCGAGGCGGTCGCGGGCATCCTCTCGACCGGCATGTGGACGCAGGTCCTGCTCTGGCTCCTCACCGCGGCGCTCGCGATCGTGCGACTCGTGCGCCGGCGCCTGGCGTTCTGGGTGCCGCTCGCCGGCGGCGCGCTGTCGTTCCTCGTGCTGTTCGGCGTGATCTGGGCGGTGCTGGTCACCGACCCGGTGCTCGTCGAGCACTTCGGCACGGTCGGCACCGCGGGCATCGGCGGCTAGCGCCGCCCGCAACGCGCACGACGCCCCCGCCCCGAATCGGGCGGGGGCGTCGTCGTCTGCGCGACCCGAGCGACTACGGCCGCTGCGCCGCCACCAGCTCCGCGTCGCCCTCGGGGTCGTCCTCCTCGATCGGCGCGGCGAACTGCGCTTCGTACAGGCGGGCGTACGCGCCCTCGGCGGCGATGAGCTCGGCGTGCGTGCCCTGCTCCACGATCGAGCCCTGCTCCATGACGATGATCGTGTCGGCGTCGCGGATCGTCGAGAGCCGGTGCGCGATCACGAAGCTCGTGCGGTCCTTGCGCAGCGCGCTCATGGCGTGCTGCACGAGCACCTCGGTGCGCGTGTCGACCGAGCTCGTCGCCTCGTCGAGGATCAGCACGCTCGGCCGCGCGAGGAACGCACGCGCGATCGTCAGCAGCTGCTTCTCGCCGGCCGAGAGGTTCGACGCCTCGTCGTCGAGCACCGTGTCGTAGCCGTCGGGCAGCATGTGCACGAACCGGTCGACGTAGGTCGCGCGCGCCGCGTCGAGGATCTCGTCCTCGGTGGCCCCCGGTCGCCCGTAGGCGATGTTGTCGCGGATCGTGCCCGCGAACAGCCACGTGTCCTGCAGCACCATGCCCATGCGGGCGCGGAGGTCGTCACGGCGCATCCGGGTGATGTCGACGCCGTCGAGCGTGATGCGGCCCGAGTCGAGCTCGTAGAAGCGCATGATGAGGTTCACGAGCGTCGTCTTGCCGGCGCCGGTCGGGCCGACGATCGCGATCGTGTGCCCGGGTTCGGCGACCAGCGACAGCCCGTCGATGAGCGGGGTGTCCTCCTCGTAGCGGAAGGCGACGTCCTCGAACTCGAGGCGGCCGGTGCGCTCGGTCGGTTCCTCGCCCTCGGCGGGGTCCTCCGACTGCTCGTCGGCGTCCAGGAGCTCGAACACGCGCTCGGCGCTCGCAACGCCCGACTGCAGCAGGTTCACCATCGAGCCGATCGTGGTCAGCGGCTGCGTGAACTGGCGCGAGTACTGGATGAACGCCTGCACGTCACCGAGCCGCATCGCGCCGTTCGCGACGAGCAGGCCGCCGACGACCGCGATCGCGACGTAGACCAGGTTCCCGATGAACATCATCGCGGGCATGATGATGCCCGAGAAGAACTGGGCGCCGAAGCTCGCCTCGTACAGCTTCTCGTTCGTGCCGTGGAAGTCGCGCTCGACCTCCTTGCTGCGGCCGAACACCTTCACGAGGGCGTGGCCGGTGAAGGCCTCCTCGATCTGCGCGTTGAGCTCGCCAGTGTGCTTCCACTGCGCGACGAACCGCTTCTGCGAGCGCTTCGCGATGAACACCGTCACGAGCAGCGTCAGCGGGATCGTCACGAGCGCGATCACCGCGAGCAGCGGCGAGATGACGAACATCATCGTGATCACGCCGATCACGGTGAGGATCGACGTGAGCAGCTGGCTCAGCGTCTGCTGCAGGCTCTGCGAGATGTTGTCGATGTCGTTCGTCACGCGCGAGAGCAGCTCGCCGCGCTGCATCCGGTCGAAGTACGACAGCGGCAGTCGGTGCATCTTCGTCTCGACGTCCTCGCGCAGGCGGTAGACCGTGCGCTGCGTGATGCCGTTCAGCACGAGGCCCTGCAGCCACGCGAACACCGACGCGAACACGTACAGTCCGAGCACGAGCAGCAGCACCTGCGAGAGCAGGCCGAAGTCGATGCCCTGCCCCGGCGTGAGGTTCATGGCCGAGAGCATCTCGGCCTGCTGGGTGTCACCGGATGCCTCGAGGCCGGCGATCACCTGCTCCTTCGTGGTGCCCTCGGGGAGGTTCGCCGAGATCGCGCCCTCGAAGACGATGTTCGTCGCCTCACCCAGTGCCTTCGGGCCAAGGACGGTGAGCGTGACGCTGACGACGCCGAGCAGGATCACGCCGAAGACGGCCCACCGCTCGGGCTTCAGGCGCCCCATGAGGCGCTTGGCCGAGGGGCCGAAGTGCATCGACTTCTCGACCGGCATGGCCATGCCCGCGGCGGGCCCGCCGTGCTGGGGTCCGCGCTGCGGCTGCGGCCGGTTGGGGGTGCGCTCGCTCATGCCGCCTCCTCCGCGCTCAGCTGGCTCTCCACGATCTCCTGGTAGGTCGGCGACGTCTCGAGCAGTTCCGCGTGCGTGCCGCGGGCGACGATGCGCCCCGCGTCGAGCACGAGGATCTGGTCGGCGTCGACGATGGTCGACACGCGCTGCGCGACCACGATGCGGGTCGTGTCGCCGGCCGCCCGGTCGAGCGCCTGGCGCAGCCGGGCATCCGTCGCCGTGTCGAGCGCCGAGAACGAATCGTCGAACAGCAGGATCGGTGGTCGCTTCAGCAGCGCCCGCGCGATCGAGAGCCGCTGGCGCTGGCCGCCCGAGACGTTCGTGCCGCCCTGGGCGATCGGGGTGTCGAGCCCCTCGTGCATGGCCCGGACGAAGTCGGATGCCTGTGCGACGCGCAGGGCCTCCCAGACCTCGTCGTCCGTGGCATCCGGGTCGCCGTACCGTACCGTCGAGCCGACCGTGCCCGCGAACAGGTACGCCTTCTGCGGGATGAGTCCGAGCTGCGCGTTGCGCGCCTCGGGGTCGAGCTCGCGCACGTCGACGCCGCCGACCAGCACCTGGCCGCCGGTGACGTCGAACAGGCGCGGGATGAGGTTCAGCAGCGTCGTCTTGCCGGCGCCGGTGCTGCCGATGATCGCGGTCACCTCGCCGGGGCGGGCCGTGAAGCTGAGCTCGTGCAGCACGGGCTGATCGGCGCCGGGGTAGGCGAACTCGACGTCCCGGAACTCGACCGTGCCGGCGGCGGTGAGCTCGCTGGTCGCGCCGGTCGGCTCGACCACGCTGGTCTCGGTCAGCAGCACCTCCTGGATGCGCCCGCCCGAGACGGCGGCACGCGGCAGGATCACCGCGATGAACGTGGTCATCATGACCGCCATCAGGATCTGGATGAGGTAGGTGAGGAACGCCGTGAGCGCGCCGATCTGCATCGAGCCGTCCTCGATGAGGAACGCGCCGAACCAGAGCACGGCGACGCTGGAGATGTTCAGCACGCCCATGGCGACCGGGAAGACCAGGGCGAAGAGGCGCCCGGCGCGCAGCGCCGTGTCGGTGAGCTCGGCATTCGCGGTGGCGAAGCGCTTCGACTCGACCGGCTCGCGCACGAACGCGCGGATGACCCGGATGCCCGTGAGCTGTTCGCGCAGCACGCGGTTCACGGTGTCGATGCGGGCCTGCATCTTCTGGAACTGCGGCACCATGCGCACGATGATCGCGCCGATCGCGATGAGCAGTACCGGCACGGCGACGGCCATGATCCAGGACAGCTGGAGGTCTTGCCCCATCGCCATGATCACGCCGCCGATGGCGAGGATCGGCGCCGAGACGAGCAGCGTGCACGCCATGAGCACGAGCATCTGCACCTGCTGCACGTCGTTCGTGGAGCGCGTGATGAGGCTCGGCGCGCCGAAGTGCGACACCTCCTGCTCGCTGAACGCCCCGACGCGGGCGAAGACGGCGGTGCGCACGTCGCGGCCGAGGCCCATCGAGAGCTTCGCGGCGAAGTAGACGGCGATGATCGCGCAGGCGATCTGCGCGAGCGTGATGGCGAGCATGAGCCCGCCGGTCGACATGATGTAGCCGGTGTCGCCGGTCGCGACGCCGTTGTCGATGATGTCCGCGTTCAGGGCGGGCAGCAGCAGGGTCAGGATCGACTGGATCAGCTGGAACACCACGACGGCGGCGAGCAGCGGCCAGTGCGGCCTGAGGTATCGGACGAGGAGTTTCCAGAGCACGCGATGTGCCTTCTTCCGTTGGTGCGGTTGGTGCGTGTGGTGGGTGGGGCCGAGACCCGTCGAAAAGCTGCGTTCTGAGGGGTCAGAGCGCAGCTTCTTGACGGGTCTCGGGGTGGTGTTCGTGAGGGGCGAGCGGATGCCCCGAGGCGATGCCGTTCGTGATGAGGGCGACGAGCTCGTCGGCGTCGAGGCCGATGGACTCGCCGAAGGCGGGCACCGAGGAGGCGAACGCGACCAGGCGGAGGTAGCGCGCGACCTGGCTCGGCGTGGCGGTCAGGCGGTCGGCGTCGGGGGCGAGCAGGTCGGCGATGATCGCCTCGTAGACGTTGTTGTGGTGATGGTGGTCCCGGTGCGGCGGGGTGCGGGTGCCGAGCGCCGACATGACGCCGATGATGCCGCGGAACCGCTCGCGGAGGTGGGCGAGCACCTGCTCGACCTTCCACTCGAGCGGCCGGCTCGCGTCGATCGCGCGCAGCTGCCGCCGAAGCGGTTCGGGGTCGAGGTAGCGCGTGACGGCGGCGTCGATGATCGCGTCCTTGTCGTCGAACGCGCGAAACAGCGTGCCCTCGGCGACGCACGCGGCCTCGGCGATCTGCCGGGTGCTCACGTCGCGGCCGTGCGCGATGAGCAGGGGCACGACGGCGTCGGCGATCGCCGCGCGGCGGTCCTCCGGGGAGAGCGGCCGCGCCCGTTCGGTGCGCGTTGCCATGCGGCGACTCTATGCGAGTGAGCGCTCACTCACAAGCATCCGTTGCCAAGACCCGTCGATCGACTGCGTTCTCAGCGCGGGATGCGCAGTTTCTTGACGGGTCATGTCGCGCGACGGGCGCGCGGTTCACCAGACCCGTCAAAAGGGTGCGTTCTCAGCGTAGGAAGTGCAGTTTGTTGACGGGTCTGGAATGAGGCCGGGTGGGCGGGTCAGTGCTGGGCGGCGCCGCGCGCGCGGCCCGAGCCCTTGAGGTCCTTGCGGAGCTCCTTGGGCAGCGAGAACATGAGGTCCTCCTCGGCCGTCTTGACCTCCTCGACCTCGCCGTAGCCGGCGTCGGCGAGCTCGATCAGCACCTCCTGCACGAGGCCCTCGGGCACGGATGCCCCGCTGGTCACGCCCACGGTCTCGACCCCGTCGAGCCAGGACTGCTCGATCTGCGTCGAGAAGTCGACCCGGTACGCGGCCTTCGCGCCGTACTCGAGCGCCACCTCGACCAGGCGCACGCTGTTGGACGAGTTCGCGCTGCCGACCACGATCACGAGGTCGGCGCCCTGCGCGACCTTCTTGATCGCGACCTGGCGGTTCTGCGTGGCGTAGCAGATGTCGTCCGACGGCGGGTCCTGCAGGTTCGGGAAGCGCTCGCGCAGGCGGCGCACGGTCTCCATCGTCTCGTCGACCGAGAGCGTGGTCTGCGAGAGCCAGACGACCTTGTCGGGGTCCTGCACCTCGATGTTCGGCACGTCGTCGGGGCTGTTCACGAGCGTCACGTGGTCGGGCGCCTCGCCCGCGGTGCCCTCGACCTCCTCGTGGCCCTCGTGGCCGATGAGCAGGATCTCGTAGTCGTCGCGCGCGAAGCGCACGGCCTCGCGGTGCACCTTGGTCACGAGCGGGCAGGTGGCGTCGATCGCGTGCAGGCCGCGGTCGGCGGCGGCACCCACGACGGCCGGCGAGACGCCGTGTGCGCTGAAGACGATGTGCTCGCCCTCGGGCACCTCGTCGACCTCCTCGACGAAGATCGCGCCCTGCTTCTCGAGCTCGGTGACGACGTGGATGTTGTGCACGATCTGCTTGCGCACGTACACCGGCGCGCCGTAGTGCTCGAGCGCCTTCTCGACCGCGATCACGGCCCGGTCGACGCCCGCGCAGTACCCTCTCGGGGCGGCGAGCAGCACCTTCTTCTCGCCAGCGACCGGGGTATCCTTGAGCCGCCCGCGCACCGCGGGAACGCGGGGCATGCCGAGGCTCACTCGGGGGGCATCCGTGGTGATCGTCACGCCGCCAGTCTACGGGCCGCCACCTGGGCACCGGCCCGAGAGGAGACCATGACCGACGCCCCCTCGACGCGCGATGCACCGTGGCCCGTCGCCCTGCTCTCCGAGAAGCTGCGCGGCTACATCGACCGGCTCGGCACCGCATGGGTCGAGGGCGAGGTCACCCAGTGGGGCGTCTCGAACGGCAACGTCTACGGCAAGCTCAAGGACCTCGACCGGGACGCCACGCTGAGCTTCACGCTCTGGTCGTCGGTGCGCGCGCGGCTCACCGAGGAGTTCGCGCAGGGCGACCGCGTGGTCGCGCTCGTGAAGCCGAACTGGTGGGTCAAGGGCGGATCGCTGACGATGCAGGTCTACGAGCTGCGCCACGTCGGGCTCGGCGACCTGCTCGAGCGGCTCGAGCGCCTGCGGGCCCAGCTCGCGGCCGAGGGGCTGTTCGATCCCGCCCGCAAGCGTCCGCTGCCCTTCCTCCCCCACCGCATCGGCCTCGTGACGGGCCGCGACAGCGACGCCGAGCAGGACGTGCTGCGCAACGCCCGCCTGCGCTGGCCGTCGGTCGACTTCCGCATCGCCTACGCCGCCGTGCAGGGCGATCGCACCGCCCGCGAGGTCAGCCGCGCGATCGAGGAGCTCGATGCCGACCCCGAGGTCGACGTGATCATCGTCGCGCGCGGCGGCGGGGACTTCCAGAACCTGCTCGGCTTCAGCGACGAGCGCGTGCTGCGCGCCGCGGCGGCCGCCACCACACCGATCGTGAGCGCGATCGGGCACGAGGCCGACCGGCCGCTGCTCGACGAGGTGGCCGACCTCAGGGCGTCGACACCGACGGATGCGGCCAAGCGCGTGGTCCCCGACGTGGCCGACGAACTGGCCCGCGTCCGTCAGGCCCGCGCGCGCATCGGCGCCCGCATGACGCACCTGGTCGCCGCCGAGGTCGACCGCATCGGCCAGCTGCGCTCGCGCCCCGTGCTCGCCGACCCGCGCACCATCGTGGACGCGCGGGCCGAGGACATCACCCGGTGGGTCGCGCGCGGCAGCGATCTCGCCGAGCGCGCGATCGAGCGCGCGCGGGTCGCCACCGACCAGCTGCACGCGCGCCTGCGCGCACTGTCGCCGCAGGCCACGCTCGATCGCGGGTACGCGATCGTGCAGCGGGGCGACGGGCGCATCGTGCGCGAGCCCGGCGACGCCCCCGCGGGCGACGAGCTGCTCGTGGCCCTGCCGGTCGGCTCGATCCGCGCCGAGTCGCTCGGCCCGGGCGAGCGGGAGGGCGACGCCCCGCCGGACGGACCCACCGGTGCCGCCGAATAGAATGGACCCCATGCCCACGCACGACGACATCGCCGAGCTCAGCTACGAGCAGGCGCGCGACGAGCTCGTCCGCGTCGTCGGCGAACTCGAGCAGGGCGCACCGACGCTCGAGCACTCCCTCCAGCTCTGGGAGCGCGGCGAGGCCCTCGCGGCCCGCTGCGAGGAGTGGCTCGTCGGCGCGCGCGCACGCCTCGAGGCCGCACGCGCCGGCTCCGCCGCATCCGCCACCGCCGACGCCGGAGACGAGGCCTGATGGCGCGCGGCCCACGCGTGGTCGCCGAGCTCGGCCGACCGGAGACGCCCGCGGAGACCGCCGCCCGCAAGGCGCAGGGCGCGGCAGACCGCCGGCGCCGCCAGACCGTCACCAACCTGCTCGGCTCGCTCTTCGCCTCCCTCGCGGTGGTGCTCGTCATCGTGCTGATCGTGCCCCGCAGCGACACCCCGATCGAGCCCGACATCGACGTGGCATCCGTCGCCGAGCAGGCCGCCATCGCGACCTCCGAGACCCTCGCCGTGCCCGAGCTGCCCGAGGGCTGGCGCGCCAACGCCGCCGAGCTCCGCACGAGCGGCGTCGACGGCGTGACCAGTTGGTACGTCGGCTACCTCACGCCGGGCGACGAGTACATCGGCATGTACCAGGCCTTCGACGCGAACCCGACCTGGGTCGCCGAGACCCTCGAGCGCACGCTCGCCGCGGGCGTCACCGAGGTCGACGGCGTCGAGTGGACCGTCTACGACAACCGCGACACGCTCGACGACGTCGGCAACGCCCGCTACGGCCTGGTCACCGAGGCCGGCGGCAGCACCTTCGTGCTGCTCGGCACCGGCACCGACGACGAGTTCCGCACCATCGCCTCCGAGATCGCGCCCACCGTGGTCGCGAACCTCCCCTGACGCACCACCGCGCACACCCGCCCCCTCGAGAACGGACCCGCAGATGGCCCGCACCGACTCCCCCTTCCTCCCGGTCTCGCCCCGCGACACCTGGATCGCCCTGCGCGACGGCAACCGCCGCTTCGTCTCCGGCACCCCCGAGCACCCGCACCAGGACGTCGAGCACCGCGCCGCGCTCTCGCAGGGCCAGCGCCCCCTGGTCGCCATCTTCGGCTGCGCCGACTCGCGCCTCTCTGCCGAGATCATCTTCGACGTCGGGCTCGGCGACGCCTTCGTGGTGCGCAACGCCGGCCAGGTGGTGTCGGGCGACGTGCTGGGCTCGCTGGAGTACGCGGTGGGCGTGCTGGGCGTGCCGCTCATCCTCGTGCTCGGCCACGACGCGTGCGGCGCCGTGCAGGCCGCGATCGACTCGCAGGCCGAGGACGCGACCCCGCTCCCGCCGAACATCCAGACGGTCGTCGACCGCATCGTTCCGGCCGTGCGCAAGGTCGCGGGCGTGGGGCCGGATGCCCCGGTGCAGCCCTCGCACGTCGATGCCGGGTTCGTCGGCCGCGAGCACCTGCGCGACACCGTCTCCGAGATGATCGAGCGCTCCGAGTTGATCAGCCAGGCGATCGCGGAAGGTACGCTTGCTGTCGTCGGGGCGAACTACCGGCTCATGGAGGGCCGGGTCGAGACCGACGTCGTCGTCGGCCAGCTCTGAGCGGACGACGACACCCCCGCCGGGCGGCGCCCCGGCACGCCGACGAAAGGGAAGCACACACCGTGGTGGACAACCAGGCCGAGTACCGGATCGAGCACGACACGATGGGCGAGGTGCGGGTTCCCGCCTACGCCCTCTACCGGGCGCAGACCCAGCGCGCGGTCGAGAACTTCCCGATCTCCGGCGCCACCCTCGAGCCCGCGCAGATCGCCGCGCTCGCGCGCATCAAGAAGGCCGCAGCGCTCGCCAACGCCGAGCTGGGCGTGCTCGAACGCGCACTCGCCGACGCGATCGCCGGCGCCGCCGACGAGGTCATCACGGGCCGCCACGACGCGCACTTCCCGGTCGACGTCTACCAGACCGGCTCGGGCACCTCGTCGAACATGAACATGAACGAGGTGCTCGCGACCCTCGCGACCGAGCGCCTCGGCTCGCCCGTGCACCCCAACGACCACGTCAACGCCTCGCAGTCGTCGAACGACGTCTTCCCGACCTCGGTGCACATCGCCGTCACGAGCGCGCTCATCGACGACCTCATCCCGTCGCTCGACCACCTCGCGGTCGCCCTCGAGGCCAAGGCCGAGCTCTGGGCGAGCGAGGTCAAGTCGGGCCGCACCCACCTCATGGACGCCACGCCGGTCACCCTCGGGCAGGAGTTCGGCGGCTACGCCCGCCAGCTCCGCCTCGGTATCGAGCGCGTGCAGTCGGCCCTCCCCCGCGTGGCCGAGGTGCCGCTCGGCGGCACCGCCACCGGCACCGGCATCAACACGCCCGCGGGCTTCCCGCAGCGCGTCATCGCGATCCTCCAGGAGGAGACCGAGCTGCCGATCACCGAGGCGCTCGACCACTTCGAGGCGCAGGCCAACCGCGACGGGCTGGTCGAGGCATCCGGGGCCCTGCGCACCATCGCCGTGAGCCTGACCAAGATCTGCAACGACCTGCGCTGGATGGGCTCGGGCCCGAACACCGGCCTCGGCGAGCTGCACATCCCCGACCTCCAGCCCGGCTCGTCGATCATGCCCGGCAAGGTGAACCCGGTCGTGCCCGAGGCCGTGCTCATGGTCTGCTCGCGCGTGGTCGGCAACGACGCGTCGATCGCCTGGTCCGGCGCCTCCGGCTCGTTCGAGCTCAACGTGCAGATCCCGGTCATGGGCACGGCGCTGCTCGAGTCGATCCGCCTGCTCTCGAACGCGGTCCGAGTGCTCGCCGACAAGACGGTCGACGGCCTCGAGGCGAACACCGAGCGCACGAGCGCGCTGGCCGGCATGTCGCCGTCGATCGTGACGCCGCTCAACAAGGTCATCGGCTACGAGGCCGCGGCGAAGATCGCCAAGCACTCGGTCGCCAAGGGCATCACGGTGCGCGAGGCCGTCATCGACCTCGGCTACGTCGAGCGCGGCGAGGTCACCGAGGAGCAGCTCGACGCCGCCCTCGACCTGCTGAAGATGACCCGCCCGCCGCAGGCGTAGTCTCCACGCACGACCGAGGCGCCCCGCGAGCATTCGCGGGGCGCCTCGTCGTCGTCACGGTGCCGCTAGTGCACCTCGTACCCGTCGAGCATCTCCGAGACGAGCGCGGCGATCGCCGAGCGCTCCGAGCGCGTCAGGGTGACGTGGCCGAAGAGCGGATGCCCCTTGAGCGTCTCGATCACCGAGGCGATGCCGTCGTGCCGGCCGACGCGCAGGTTGTCGCGCTGGGCGACGTCGTGCGTGAGCACGACCCGCGAGTTCTGGCCGATGCGCGAGAGCATCGTCAGCAGCACGTTGCGCTCGAGCGACTGCGCCTCGTCGACGATCACGAACGCGTCGTGCAGCGAACGGCCGCGGATGTGCGTGAGCGGCAGGACCTCGAGGATGCCCCGCTCCACGACCTCGTCGAGCACGTTCTGCGAGACCAGCGCGCCGAGCGTGTCGAACACCGCCTGGCCCCACGGGTTCATCTTCTCGCCCTGGTCGCCGGGCAGGTAGCCGAGCTCCTGGCCGCCGACGGCGTACAGCGGGCGGAAGACCATGATCTTCTTGTGCTGCTGGCGCTCCAGCACCGCCTCGAGGCCCGCGCAGAGCGCGAGCGCCGACTTGCCGGTGCCGGCGCGGCCGCCGAGCGAGAGGATGCCGACCTCGGGGTCCAGCAGCAGGTCGATCGCGAGGCGCTGCTCGGCCGACCGGCCGTGCACGCCGAACACGTCGCGGTCGCCGCGCACGAGGCGCATCGTCCGCTCGCCCGTGACGCGCGCGAGCGCAGAGCCGCGCTCGGACTGCACCACGAGGCCGGTGTTCATCGGCAGGCCCTCGACCAGGTCGTGGTCGAGCGACTCGTGCTCGTACAGGGACGACATGTCCTCACCGCCGAGCGCGATCTCCGACATGCCCGTCCAGCCCGAGTCCACCGCCAGCTCGTGGCGGTACTCCTCCGCGTCGATGCCGATCGAGGCGGCCTTGACACGCAGCGGGAGGTCCTTCGAGACGACCGTGACGGCCACGCCGTCGTTGGACAGGTTCATCGCGC
Source organism: Agromyces rhizosphaerae (assembly GCF_027925245.1). Lineage (NCBI taxonomy): Bacteria > Bacillati > Actinomycetota > Actinomycetes > Micrococcales > Microbacteriaceae > Agromyces > Agromyces rhizosphaerae. The sequence goes on along the minus strand of NZ_BSDP01000001.1, from coordinate 2,718,460 downwards.
AGGCCAGTATGCGCGAGTCGTTGTCGCCGAGGCGCAGGCCGCTCGGCAGCACGGCGGGGTTGGAGTGGTTCAGCTCGACGCGGAGGGAGCCCCCGTCGCCGACCGGGATGGGGAAGTCCAGCCGCTCGTGCTCGACGCGCAGCTCGTCGAGGATGCGCAGCGCCTGCCGGGCGAAGAAGCCGATCTCCGGGTCGTGGCGCTTGGCCTCGAGCTCGGTGATGACGACCACCGGCAGGATGACCGCGTGCTCCGCGAAGCGGAACAGCGCCTTGGGATCGGACAGCAGGACCGACGTGTCGAGAACGAAGGACCGTTCCGCCTGCTGGGTCTTCGCGGCTGGGGCCCGATGGGCCTCGCTCGCCGGCTGGTTGGTGGACTTCGGTGTTTCGAGTGAGGTCACAACCGCTCCCACTCCGAGCTGCAGCTCGGCTCTTCACGAGCCGGCCACGCAGCTTCGGTTCGAGTCGTACGCGGCCGCCTCGACCAGGCGCCTTGCCTGATGTCTCGACGGTACGTCCGGCGGCCGACATGGCAGGTAACCGACACGCGGAACGAAACGCGACCGACACGAGATCGTCGCCTGCGCGTTGCCTGTTGGACGGAACCGGACGGGACCGGCTCAGAAGCCGGTCGTGGAGAACGACACGAATGCCGCCCGCAGCATGTCGAGCGTCTCCCGCGTGGTGCCGGCGTGCACCGACAGCCGCACCCTGCCCTGCCGCGTGGTCGCCGTGACCCCGTGGTTGTGGAGGGCCGCGGTGAGCGCGCTGAGCCGCTCGGGCTCGGGTTCGAGCACCACGATGCTGGCGCGTTCGCGCTCGTCGCGCGACGACGCGAGCGGCACGGCGAAGTCGTCGGCCAGGTCGATCACGTCGCTGACCTTGCGGGCGATCTCGCCGGCGATCCCGGCCACGCCGACCTCGGCGATCTCCTCGAGCGCGACCGCGAGGCGGGCCTCGGCGATCGGGTCGGGCACCGAGGTGCGATAGGCACGGGCATCCGGAGCAGGCGGCGGCACCTCGCCCCACACGTCGGGGTCCTCGGTGCCGGTGTTGCCCGAGAACACGGGCACGAGCCGGTCGATCGCCCGCTCCGAGAGCGCGAGGAACCCGGTGCCCCAGCCCGCCCGGCACCACTTCTGCCCGCCCGAGGCGATCACGTCGACGTGCTCCCACGGGGCGTCCACGATGCCGAAGCCCTGGATGGCGTCGACGATCAGCAGCCGGTCGCCGATGACCTGGCGGATGCCCTCGAGGTCGGCCAGGTACCCGGTGCGCGAGTCGACGAGGCTGACCGCGACGGCCACCGTGTTGTCGGCGAGCTGCCGGCGGATCTGCCCGGGCGTGACCCGCCCGTGGTCGGTCTGCAGCCAGTCCGGCTGCACGGTGTGCAGCGCCTCCTGCGCACGCACCGCCGAGATGGGCAGGCTCGGGAACTCGTCGGGCGAGAGCAGCACCTGCCCGGTGAGCCCGAACATCGCGTGCAGCAGCCCCGACGTCGTGTTGGGCTGGAAGCCGATGCGGTCGACGTCGAAGCCGGTGAGCGCGGACACGGCGGTGCGCAGCCGGAGGTCCTGCTCGGCGAGCACGTCGAGGCTGCCGTGGCGCACCCGCCGGAGGAAGTCGGCGAAGACGTTGCCCTCCTCGAGCACGGCCCGCGAGAGCGGGCCGAACCGGGCGTAGTCGAGGTAGCCGGGCTCCTCGTCGAAGCCCTCGATGTAGCGGTCGAGACTCACGTGGACTCCCCTCCGCGGCTCATTCTGGCAGACGCGCCCGTCCCGAGACCCGCCTCATCCACCGAAGCGACGGTGCCGGCTCGAGAAGTCGCGCACGGCGCGCAGGAAGTCGACGCGGCGGAGGTCCGGCCCGAGGGCCTCCACGAAGTAGAACTCGCTGTGGGCGGCCTGCCAGAGCATGAAGTCGCTCAGCCGCTGCTCGCCCGACGTGCGGATGACCAGGTCGGGGTCGGGCTGCCCGCCCGTGTAGAGGTGCTCGCCGATGAGGTCGGGCGTGAGCGACTCCGCCAGGTCCTCGAGGCTGCGGCCCTCGGCGTGGTGGGATGCCACGATCGAGCGCATCGCGTCGGTGATCTCGCGGCGCCCGCCGTAGCCGACGGCGAGGTTCACGTGCAGGCCCGTGCGCCCCGCGGTGCGGGCCTCCGCCGCCTCGAGCGCGGCGACGAGCGGCTCGGGCAGGCCGTCGCGCGAGCCGACGTGCTGCACGCGCCAGTCGCGGTACCGCGAGAGCTCGTCGGCGAGGTCGGCGATGATCTCGACCAGGTCGGAGAGCTCGGTGTCGGAGCGGTTGCCGAGGTTGTCGGCCGACAACAGGTAGAGCGTGACCACCTGGATGCCGAGGTCGTCGCACCACTCGAGGAACTCGCGCATCTTCGCGGCGCCCGCCCGGTGGCCGTGCGCGGCGGTCTCGTAGCCCAGCTGCTTCGCCCAGCGGCGGTTCCCGTCGATGATCATCGCCACGTGGTGCGGCAGCGTCATCTGCTCCAGTTCCCGCTGCAGCCGATTCGCGTACAACCGGTAGAGGATGCCGCGGCCGGTGGATCGTTCCCGCTTCTGCACGGTGACTACCGTACTCCGGGCGGCGCGCCGTGCCGTGCCGGGCCCCTGCCGCGCCGATACACCCCACACTCTCAGGTTCCCGGAATATACGCTCCCCTACGCTGGCTGCATGAGCCAGCGCAGCACCGCCAGACCCGAAGACGTCGCCGAGCACCTCGGCCATCCGGTCGCGGAGCTGGACGAGTCCGATCGGGCGGTCGCCGCCGACGAGCGCAACGACCCGCACCTGCCGAACATCCCGCTGCTCGACGCCTCGGTCGCGAACCCCGCCGAGATCCGCCCCACCTGGCGCGGCTGGATCCACGCCGGCACGTTCCCCGTCGCGATCGCCGCGGGCGTCGTGCTCATCACCCTCGCCGAGGGTGCGCCCGCCAAGTGGGCGTCGGCGGTCTTCATGCTCACGTCGCTGCTGCTGTTCGGCAACTCGGCGCTGTACCACCGGTTCGACTGGTCGCCCAAGGTCAAGGTGATCCTGAAGCGCATCGACCACGCCAACATCTTCCTGCTCATCGCGGGCACCTACACGCCGCTCGCCATCCTCGCGCTGCCGCCCGAGAAGGGCTGGCTGCTGCTCGGCATCGTCTGGGGCGGCGCGCTGCTCGGGATCGGCTTCCGCGTGTTCTGGATCACCGCTCCGCGCTGGCTCTACGTGCCGATCTACGTGCTGCTCGGCTGGGCCGCGATGATGTACATCGTCGACCTCGTCAACGCGAACGTCGCCATGATGGTGCTCGTGCTGGTCGGCGGCGTGCTCTACACCGCAGGCGCGGTCGTCTACGCGATCAAGAAGCCGAACCCGTGGCCCGGCCACTTCGGCTTCCACGAGATCTTCCACGTGTTCACCGTGCTGGCGTTCCTCTGCCACTGGACGGCGACGCTGCTGATCGCGCTCGCGCCCGCGTTCCACGCGGGCTGAGCGCAGCCGGGAGCCGGCCGGTCGGGTCCACGCCCGCCGGTCGGATCGCGTCGGGCGTCAGCCCCGCGGTTCGTCGGGCCCGTCGCCCGGCGTCTCGCCCGGGGCATCCGTCGCCTCGCCCTGCTCCCCCGCGTTCGCGGCCGCCTCGGCCTCCGCGGCGAGCTGCTCGGCCTCGAGCCGCTCCCGGATCTCCGCGCGGTAGTTGGTGCGGCGGATGCGGCGGACCATGTCGAGCGCCAGCAGGATGACCGCGATCATCAGCACGAAGATCGCGATGAAGCCGAGCGGGCCGGGCGTCACCGAGTCGGGGTCGAACTCCTCCTCGGCCGTGCGAACGAGGAGCACCGCGACGGCGGAGAACGGCATGGACGACCCTTCGGGTTCGGGAGTTTAGGCTGGTTTCCAGCGTAATCGATGGAAGGGAGCGCACGTGGCCGACGACGTGCTCGCCGAGCGGTACGGGCGCACCCGCACCTCGAAGCGGCGTGAGCGCACGATCCTCGTCGCGGTCGCCGCGGCGTTCGCCGTCGTGTTCGTCGCGTGGGTCGTCTGGGCCGGCTTCGACGGCACCCGGCCGACGCTCGAGGTGAAGGACACCGGGCACCGGCTGCTCACCGACGAGCGGGCCGTCGAGGTGCGCTGGGACCTCTCGGCACCGGTCGGCAGCGACACCGCGTGCGTGGTGCAGGCGCTCAACGAGGAGTTCGTCGTCGTGGGCTGGAAGGTCGTCGAGATCCCGGCATCCGACGAGTACACCCGTACCTTCACCGAGACCGTGCGCACGGCGCAGGAGGCGAACACCGGTTTGATCTACCGGTGCTGGCTGACCTAGAATCAATGATTCGCCCCGGCGGTCGCCGGGGCGCCACGTGTATCTGGAGGAGAACCATGGCGCAGGACGCTACGGTCACCTGGCTCACCCAGGACGCCTACGACCGCCTGGCCGGCGAGCTCGAGCACCTCAGCACCGCCGGTCGCGAGGAGATCTCGAAGCGGATCGAAGCGGCCCGGGAAGAGGGCGACCTCAAGGAGAACGGCGGCTACCACGCCGCCAAGGACGAGCAGGGCAAGCAGGAGGCGCGCATCCGGCAGCTCACCGCGCTGCTGCGGAGCGCCCAGGTCGGCGACGCCCCCGAGTCGCACGGCGTCGTCGAGGCCGGCACGGTCGTCACCGCGACCATCGCGGGCGACTCGGAGAAGTTCCTCGTCGGCAACCGCGAGATCGCCGGCGACTCCGAGCTCGACGTCTACAGCCCGCAGAGCCCGCTCGGCGAGGCGATCGTCGGCCTGAAGGTCGGCGAGGCGACGACGTACACCGCCCCCAACGGGCGCGAGATCAAGGTGAAGGTCACGGACGTGGCCACCTGGGACGGCAAGTAGCCAGGACCGAACGACACGACGCCCCCGCCACGATGGCGGGGGCGTCGTCGTCTGTCGTGCCTACTCGCCGACGACCGGGTCGTACCCGGCGTCGCGCAGGATGCGGAGCACGTGCGCGCTGTGGTCGGGTCCGCGGGTCTCGACCGACATCTTCAGCGCGACCTCGGTGATCATCATGTCCGAGCCGTGACGGGTGTGCAGCACCTCGACCACGTTCGCGTTCGCCTCGGCGATGAGCTCGGAGATGCGCGCGAGCTGGCCGGGACGGTCGGGCAGCCCGATCGTGAGGGTCAGGTACCGGCCGGATGCCGCGAGGCCGTGCGCGACCACGCGCTGCATGAGCAGCGGGTCGATGTTGCCGCCCGAGAGCAGCGCGACCGTCGGGCCCGAGCCGATCACCTGGCCCGAGAGGATCGCCGCGACCGAGACCGCGCCGGCCGGCTCGACGACGAGCTTGGCGCGCTCGAGCAGCACCAGCAGTGCCCGGGCGATGTCGTCGTCGGACACCGTGACGACCTCGTCGACCGCCTCGCGGATGATCTCGAAGTTCAGCACGCCCGGGCGGTAGACCGCGATGCCGTCGGCGATCGTCGGCACGACCGGCACCGCGACCGGCTCCCCCGCAGCCAGCGACGGCACGTACGGCGCGGCGTTGCGCGCCTGCACGCCGATGACCCGGATGGTGCGGCCGAGCTGGGCGGCGCGCTGCTTCGCCGCGCTCGCGACGCCGGAGGCGAGGCCGCCGCCGCCGATCGGCACGATGATCGTCTCGACGTCGGGCGCCTGCTCGAGGATCTCGAGGCCGAGCGTGCCCTGCCCTGCGATCACGTCGGGGTGGTCGTACGGCGGGATGACGACCGCGCCGGTCTCCTCGGCGAACGCGGAGGCCGCGGCGAGCGTCTCGGCGATCTCGCCGCCCTCCAGCAAGACGTCGGCGCCGTAGGCGCGCGTCGCCTCGAGCTTCGGGAGCGCGACGCCGACCGGCATGAAGATGGTGGCGCGGATGCCCAGCTCGCGCGCGGCGTACGCCACGCCCTGCGCGTGGTTGCCCGCCGACGCGGCCACGACCCCGCGCGCCTGCTCCTCGGGGCTGAGCTGCGAGATGCGGTGGTAGGCGCCGCGGAGCTTGTACGAGCCGGTGCGCTGGAGGTTCTCGCACTTCAGGTGCACGGGCACGCCGAGGCGCGTCGCCAGGAACCGCGAGGTCTCCATCGGCGTGCGACGGGCGACGGCGGCCACGTTCGCGGCGGCCGCCTCGAACGCGGCGAGGTCGGGGCCCGGGAAGCGCGGCCCCGCGGCATCCGCTCGCCGTTCGTGCTGTTCGGCCGCGTGGGCCGGGCCGTCGCGATGGTCGACGGGCATGGTCATGTCTCGTTCCGCTTTCGTCGTGAGAATCCCCGCACCTCCTGCGGCACCGTCGTCCACAGCGGCGACCGGATCGTGGCCGGCGGGGGAGCCTGATTCTTCCATACGCCGCTGGACACGTAGAGGATCATGACGTTCGCCACCGCCGCGATCGGCACCGCGAAGAGCGCGCCGGGGATGCCCGCGAGCAGCGATCCCGTCGCGACCGCGATCACGACGCCGAGCGGATGCACCTTCACGGCCGTGCCCATGATGAGCGGCTGCAGCACGTGGCCCTCGATCTGCTGCACGAGCAGCACGACGCCGAGCATGAGCAGCGCGATGACCCAGCCGTTGTAGACCAGCGCGACGAACACCGCGAGCGCACCGGTCACGATCGCACCGACGAACGGCACGAACGAGCCGAGGAAGACCAGGATGCCGATGGGGATCGCCAGCGGCACGCCGAGCAGGAAGGCGCCGGTCGCGATGCCGATCGCGTCGATCGACGCGACCAGGATCTGCACGCGCACGAAGTTGCGCAGCGTCGACCAGCCGGCTTCGCCCGCCCCGTTGACGGCTGCGCGCGCCCGCCGGGGCATGACGCTCACCATCCAGTTCCAGATGCCGCGGCCGTCGATCAGGATGAACAGCGTCGCGAACAGCGCGAGCAGCATGCCGGCGATGAAGTGGCCGAGCGTGCTGCCGACCGACAGCGCGCCCGAGATGAAGATGCCGCTGTCCTGCTGGATCGTCTCGAAGATCTGCGCGAGGAAGTCGTCGACCTGCTGCTGGGTGATGTGCAGCGGTCCGTCGAGCAGCCACCCCTGCAGGTCGTCCCAGGCGACCAGCGTCTGCGCCTCGAGCTCGCTGTAGGCGCGCACGATCTGGCTGATGCCGAGCGTGAGCAGGCCCGCGACCGCCGCGATCGTGCCGAGCATCGCCACCGTGACCGCGAGCCACTTCGGCCAGCGGTGGTGCCTGAGCCACTGCACGAACGGCACGAGCAGCGCGCCGAGCAGCACCGCCACGAGCAACGGGATGATGATCAGGCGCAGCTGGATGATCAGGAAGATGACGACCGCGAGCACGGCACCCACGAGCAGCAGGCGCCACGACCATGCGGCGGCGAGGCGCATCGCGGGCGGGATCGACTCCTCGATCTCCGGTGGCTCGGGCGCGTCCGCATCGCGCTTGCGACCGAACATGGACCCCCACCGGTTTCCCCGCGAATCCGCCATCGCCCCAGTCTAGGGTCGGTGCATGTCGGGTGCCGCATGAATCCGGGCGAGGGCGGGCGGAACGGATGCCGCGGCGGGCCACGGCGACTCGGGCGATGTGGGCGGGCCCCGGTAGCCTCGCAGGCATCATGGTCGACCAGATCTCGCCGGCTCTCGCCCGTCGCATCGCGCTGGCCGCGCAGGGCTTCGGCGGGCCCCGTCCGTCGGCGCCGGGCCTCCGTCAGGTGCGCGGCGTCGCCGAGCGGCTCGGCGTGCTGCAGATCGACTCGGTCAACGTGTTCGAGCGCAGCCACTACCTGCCGGCGCTCAGCCGGCTCGGCCCGTACGACCGGGCCCACCTCGACCGGCTCGCGTACGGACGCCGCGGCCGGTTCGTCGAGTACTGGGCGCACCAGGCCGCGTTCGTGCCGCGCGAGCTCTGGCCGCTGTTCGGGTTCCGTCGCGCCGGCTACCTCGCCAAGGGCAGCGACTGGGGCGGATACGTGTCGGACAACCGGCCCCTGTCGGAGTGGCTCGTCGACGAGCTGCGGGCGAACGGGCCGATGCGCGCGAGCGAGATCGAGCACGACGCGAACGAGCGGCGAGGGCCGTGGTGGGGTTGGAGCGACGTCAAGCGCACGCTCGAGTGGATGTTCCGCACCGGCGAGGTCGTCTGCGTCGAGCGCGTGCGGTTCGAGCGCGTCTACGCACTGCCCGAGCAGGCGCTGCCCCGCGAGCTGCTCGACGCGTCGCCGTCGGAGGAGGACCAGGTGCGGGAGCTCGTCGGGCTCGCGGCATCCGCTCTCGGCATCGCGACCGAGGCCGACCTCGCCGACTACTGGCGCATGCTGCGGTCGCAGGTGAAGCCCGCGATCCGCGACCTCGAGGAGGCGGGCGTGCTGCTGCCGGTCGAGGTGCCCGGGTGGGGATCGAACGGCAAGCCCGGACGCGCGTGGCTGCACGCGGACGCCCGCCGCCCGCGCCGCATGGAGGCGGCCGCGCTGCTGTCGCCGTTCGACCCGGTGGTGTGGTTCCGGCCGCGCACCGAGCGCCTGTTCGACTTCCACTACCGCATCGAGATCTACACGCCCGAGCCCGACCGCGTGTTCGGCTACTACTCGCTGCCGCTGCTCGTCGACGAGGCGATCGTCGGCCGCGTCGACCTCAAGGCCGACCGCAAGGCGGGCGTGCTGCGCGTGCAGTCGGCATGGGCCGAGGCGGATGCCCCCGAGGACACCGCCGCCCGCCTCGTGCCGCTCCTCCGGGACGCCGCCGCCTGGCAGGGCCTCGACGACATCGCGCTCGCCGGTCGTGGCACGCTCTCCCCCGCGGTGGCATCCGAGCTCGCCCGCGCGTAGCACCCGCCCGCGCCCTCGCCCGCCCAGGCGACCAGACCCGTCAATTCCCTGCGCTCTGCGCCCCGAGAACGCAGGTTTCTGACGGGTCTCGGGCCCAACCGCGTCGGCCAGTGCCGAGACCCGTCAAGAAACTGCCGTCTGGGCCGCGAGAGCGCAGCCTTTTGACGGGTCTCAGATCAGAACGAGCCGCCCATGGTGCGCAGGCGCTCGACCCGCTCGGGGATCGGGGGGTGCGTCGCGAAGAGGCGGTCGATGACGCCCGGCTTGATCGGGTCGGCGATCCAGAGGTGCGCCATGGAGGAGTTCTGCTTCCGCATCGGCCGGCCGTAGGCGGCGAGCTTCTCGAGCGCACGCGCGAGCGCCTCGGGGTGGCGGGTGGTCATCGCCCCCGTGGCATCCGCCAGGTATTCGCGCTGACGCGAGACGGCGAGCTGCACGACCGTCGCCACGATCGGCGCGATGAGCATGGCCGCGAGGCCGACGACGAAGACGATCGGGTTCTGGTTGTTGCCGCGGCCGAAGAACGCCATGCGCAGGAACATGTCGGCGATGAAGCCGACCGCCACGACCAGGCCGAACACGATCATCGAGACGCGGATGTCGTAGTTGCGCACGTGCCCGAGCTCGTGCGCCATGACGCCCTCGAGCTCCGAGTCGTCCATGATGTCGAGCAGCCCCGTGGTCGCCGCGACGATCGCGTGCTCGGGATCGCGCCCGGTCGCGAACGCGTTCGGCGCCGGGTCGTTGACGATGTAGACCTTGGGCATGGGCGTGCCGGTCGTGATCGACAGGTTCTCGACCGTGCGCCACAGGCGCGGGTGATCGGCCTTCGAGCGCACCTGCACGGCACCCGACATCGAGATGGCCTGCTTGTCGGCCATGAAGTACTGGAACAGTGCGTAGCCGCCCGCGAACAGCACGGTCCAGATGAGGATCGCCCAGCTCTGGTACACGTAGGCCGCGAGCCATCCGAGCCCGCCGATGATGGCGAGGAACAGGATGATGATGAAGACGGTGTTGCGCTTGTTCTTCGCTATCGCGCGATACATCTACGCCCGAAGCCTAGAACTGCACGCGAGGGGGCTCGGCGATCGCCGCCGGCTCGTCGACCTCGAAGAAGTCGCGCTCGCTGAACCCGAGGCTGCGCACGAACAGCGTGTTCGGGAACACCTTGATCTTGGTGTTCAGCTCGCGCACGCCGCCGTTGTAGAACCGGCGCGCGGCCTGGATCTTGTCCTCCGTGTCGACCAGCTCGGACTGCAGCGAGAGGAAGTTCTGGCTCGCCTGCAGCTGCGGGTACGCCTCGGCGACGGCGAAGATCGACTTCAGCGCCTGCTGCATGTGGTTCTCGGCAGCGGATGCCTCGGCCGGGCCCTGCGCGGAGAGGGTCTCGGCGCGCGCCTTGGTGACGGCCTCGAACACGCCCTTCTCATGGGCGGCGTAGCCCTTGACCGTGTTGATCAGGTTGGGCAGCAGGTCGGCCCTGCGCTTGAGCTGCACCGTGATGTCGCTCCACGCCTCGTCCACCCGCACATTGAGCGTGACGAGCGAGTTGTACGTCGCCCACAGGTAGATGCCGACGATGACGACCAGCGCGACGACGATGAGGACGGGGATCAGCCATTCCATGGCGAATGCTCCTTGCGACATGGCAAACGTGCGGGATGTGCACAATCCTACTCGCCGTGCTGTGGAGCACCTGTGGGATCACCCTGATTGTGGGCGATCTCCGAGGTGAGCGGGTTCAGGCGCCCAGCACCCGGTCGAGGTACGGGTTCGTGAATCGCCGTTCCGGGTCGAGTTGGTCCCGCACCGCGAGGAAGTCGTCGAACCGCGGGTACGCCTCGCGCAGGTACTCGGCGGTGCGCGTGTGCATCTTGCCCCAGTGCGGGCGGCCCCCGTGGGCCACCATGATCTCCTCGACCCCGGCGAAGTACTCCGTCGGGTCCTCGCGGTAGTAGCGGTGCACCGCGATGTAGCCCGTCGGCCGCTGGTACGCGGTCGAGAGCCACACGTCGTCTGGCGCGGCAGCGCGCACCTCGATCGGGAAGCTCACCCGCCAGCCCCGGCGCTCGATGAGCGCGCGGACCTCGGCGAATGCGGCCGGCACCTCCTCGAGCGGCAGCGCGTACTCCATCTCGCGGAACCGCACGGCCCGGCGCGAGGCGTAGACCTTCGCCGACCGATCGCTCCACTCGCGGCTCGACAGCGCGCGCTCGACGAGCTTCGCGGCGTGGGGCGTGAGCGGCGGGGCGATCTTCCCGAGCACGCTCACCGTGCCGACCGCGCCGTTGGCGAGCAGCTCGTCGTCGACGAAGCGGGCGAGCGGATGCTGCGGGGCGAGCGGCGCATTCAGGGGCATCCGCGTGTTGGTCATCGTCAGCACCCGCGACGTGTGCGGGAACCAGTAGAACTCGAAGTGGTCGGCACCCTGCACACGTTCGGTCCACGACTCCAGCACGGCGTCGAGCGGTTCGGGGCGCTCTGCGGCGTGCAGCGCGAACTCGGGCACGAGCTCGAGCTCGACCTCGACCAGCACGCCGAGCGCGCCGAGCCCGAGGCGCACCGCCGGGAGCAGCTCGGCGTTCTCGGTGGCGTTCACGGTGAGGAACTCGCCGGTGCCGGTCACGAGCCGCACACCGGTGATGCGGGTCGCGAGGCCGCCGAAGCCGAGCCCGGTGCCGTGCGTACCGGTCGAGGTGGCGCCGGCGACCGACTGACGGTCGATGTCGCCCATGTTCTGCATCGCGAGGCCGAGCGGGGCGAGCAGCTCGGGCAGGCGGAACAGGCGGGTACCCGCGCGCAGGGTGACCCGGCCGGTCGCCTCGTCGACAGCAGTGATGCCCGAGAGATCGTCGAGGTCGAGCTGCACGTCGGGCGCGACCGCGATGCCGCTGAAGCTGTGGCTCGCACCGACGGGCTTGATCCGCAGGCCGGAGCGGGCCGCCGCCTCGACCGCGCGCTGCACGGCCTCGGGGCTCGCGGGGCGCTCGACCCGACGCGGCCTCACGCGCTCACTGCGGCCCCAGTTGCGCCAGGTGCCGCCCGATGCCGTCACAGGAAGACCTTGCCGTCGCCGCGGTAGGTCGAGACGACCTCCACGACCCGGCCGCCGTGCACGACGTGGAACGCGTCGAGGTGCTCGCTCAGCTCGCCCGACTTGGCGTGGCGCAGCCAGACGCGGTCGCCCGGATGCAGCGACGCGGCGTCGCCGCCGGTGACCGGCGTCTGCACCTCGCCGGCGCCCTCTCGCGGCAGCAGCGACAGCCCCTCGGGCTTGACCGGCTTGGGCAGGCGGTCCTCCCCCGCCGGCCCCGACGCGATCCACCCGCCGCCGAGCAGGGTCGCATGCTTCGCGTCCGGCCGGCGCACGACGTCGAGCCCGAACGCGGATGCCGGCGCGGGCATGAACCCGGCGTACCCGTCGAAGTAGTGACCCGCGAACAGCCCGCTGCCGGCGGCGAGCTCGGTGACCGCGGGGTCGTTCGCGGTGAGCTCGAGCGATCCGGTGCCGCCGCCGTTGACGAACCGCAGGTCGGCGTGGCGCTCGACGGCGGCCACCACGGCCGCGCGGCGCTCGCGGAGCTCGGCCATCGACTTCTCGCGCATCCAGCGGAGGAAGGCGCCCGTCGGACCGGACTCGCCGTCGGCGACGCCGGCGACCTGCGCCTCGTACGCCATGACACCGACCAGCCGGAACCCCGCGCGCTCGGCGATGCGCGCGGCGAGCTCGCCCGCCTGCGCGGGCGTGCGCACGGGCGACCGCCGCACGCCGACGTGGCCGAAGCCGGGCCGGCGCCACGCGGCATCCAGCTCGAGGCAGACCTGCACCCGCTCGCGCCGGGAGGGGGCGAGCACCGCGTCGACGAGGTCGAGCTGCTCGACCGAGTCGACCATGAGCGTGACGCGGCGCGCGAGCTCGGGATCGATCGAGAGGGCGCGGATCGCCCGGCGGTCGGCCGTCGGGTACCCGACCAGGACGTCGTCGACCGTGGTGGCCAGCCACAGCGCCTCGGGGAGCGTGTACGCCATCACGCCCGCGTAGCCGGGCACGTCGAGCAGCGCCTCGAGCACCGGGCGCGAGCGGATCGACTTCGACGCGACGCGGATCGGGACGCCGTTGGCGCGTCGGAGCATGTCCGCGACGTTCCAGCGCAGCGCGCCGAGGTGCAGCGCGCCGAGCGGCGCGTCGAGGTTCGCGGTCGCGGCGTCCAGCTCGGCGGCCACGCGGGCCGCGTCGTATCGCTGCCCGACGGCGTCGGGTCGTGGCGCGAGGTCGATGGTCACTCGGTCGCTCCTGTCTCGGGTGCGGGGGCGGGGGCGGTCGTGGGCCGGTCGCCGGGCTCGGGCGCCGGTGGGTCGTCGGGGGCCGCTGCACGGCCGATCGTGTCGGCGAGCAGGTCGATCGCCGCCTCGGCGGCCTCGTCGTCGCGCGTCACGAGCCAGGTCATCGTGATGCCGTCGGTCATCGCCACCAGCAGCCGGGCGATGTCGCGCACCGGCCGCGTCCAGCGCACGCCCGCGCTCGCTGCGGCCGCGGTGAGCGACGCCTCGGCGAGCTCGTGGTACCGCTCGTACTGGCGGCGTGCCACGTCGTGCCGCTCGGGGTCGCGCAGCGCGTGCTGCGTCAGCTCGAGCATCGCCTGCTCGGCGTCGGGGTCGCCGCGCAGGTGCTCGAGGTAGCGGCGCAGCCCGAGTCGCACCACGTCGCCGACGTCTGCGCCGGGGAGCTCGTCGACCAGGACGGCCGTGCCCTCGGCGCCGACCACGTGCTCGACGAGCGCGTCGACCAGCTCGTCGCGCGACGCGAACGCGTAGTGGAAGCTCGCGAGCGACATCCCGGCCTCGGCGACGATCGCCCGGGTGGTGGCCCGTGCCAGCCCGCGGCGCGCGACCACCCGCAGCGCGGCGCGCACGAGCGCCTCGCGGCGATCCGCGGCGGACATGCGGGGCATCCGGCCTCCCTGGCGTGGGTCGGGAGTGGGTCAGTTGACCCAGTCGAGGCCCAGTATGCCGCAATGCGCCGGTCGGGTGCGCCCGCGGTCCACACGCGATGCGAGAATCGTAGCGGGGGACGCATGCACGTCGAGGGGCACCGCACCGCGGCCGACGTGGCCGCGCGATCCGGCGTGCGCCGGGCCCGGGTGCTCCGCCTCGGCGTCGCCGCGCTGCTCGGCCTCGCGATCGCCGCCCTCGCCGGCACGGCACCCGCCGCTGCGGCGCCCACGGCTCCCCCCGGGCTCGTGCCCACCATCGACTCGCCCGCCGACGGCGACCTCGTGCTCGAGCGCACGGTCGACGTGTCCGGCACGAGGCCCGCCGGCGTCGAGGTCACGCTCACCGACCCGGCCGACGGCGGACCGCTGTGCGTCGTGCCGGCCGAGGCGTCCACGGACTGGTCGTGCCGGGTCACGCTGCCCGACGGCCCCCGCGTGCCGATCCGGGCATCCGCCGACACCGGGGCCGGCACGACCTCCGACGAGATCACCGTCGCCGTGCTCGGCCCGCCGTTCGTGCGCGTGCCCGACGGCGCGACCGACGGCACCGTCGCAGGGCTCGCCTATCCCGGCGCCGAGGTGGACGTCACCGACCACACCGGCGGTTCCTGCGCGGCGACCGCGGGGACCGACCGCGAGTGGTCGTGCCGGCTCTCCGGGGGCAGCGGCACCGAGCGGCGGGTGCGCGCCACCCAGTCGACCGGCTTCAGCGCACCGACGCACTCGACGCCGAGCTCGGCGATCACGGTGCTGGTCGACCTCGCGGCACCCGCCGCGCCGTTCGTGCGCAGCCCGCGTGACGGCACGGCGCTCGAGACCGGCGCGACGACCGCGCGCGGCATCGGGGAGCCGGGGGCCGAGGTCACGGTGTACGAGGCGGGCGAGCAGCTCTGCACCACGACGGTGGGCGGCGACGGCACCTGGACGTGCGCGATCCGCGTCCTGGGGGCCGGATCGCACGTGCTGACCGCGCTGCAGACCGACACGGTCGGCAACATCAGCTCCCCCACGGCGATCACCGTGACCGTGGGCGACGCGGCCGGCTCCACGGGTGACGATGGATCGGGCGCGGGCGGCGCCGATGGCGGCGACTCGACGGCGCCCGATGCCGACGGCGGCACGGCGAACGCGCTCGAGGCCGGCTCGTCCGGCGCGGGAGCGAGCGACTGGGCGCGCGCCACCGACCTCACCACCGCCCTGCCGAGCGCCACGACCGCCAGCACGCTGCCCTGGCTCGGGGCGCTCGTCGCCGCGCTCATCGCGATCGTGGCGGTCGCGCTTCCGGCCCGCCTCATCCCCGCAGCCGCCGGCGCCGACAACCCCGCCATCCATCCCGCGGGCCGCAATCGCGTCGCGGCGGACTTCGATCGCACGCCGGTCGTGCCGATCGGCCGCCGCGTCGCGATCGCGCTGAGCGTCGTGGTCGCGTCGCTGCTGGCGCTCATCACGACCCCGGTCGCCGACCTCGAGCCGGCACTGCGCACGCTGCTCGCGATCGGCGTCGCGCTCGCGATCGTGAACTCCGTGGCATCCGTACTGCCCGCGCTCGTGATGCGACGCGTGCCCGCCGCCCACGCGCGAACCGTCGCCGCGCCGGCGGGCATCGTGCTGGTCGCGGTCGCCTCGTTCCTGGCCCGGGTCGTCGGATTCGACGCGGTCGTGCTGTTCGGCGTGGTCACCCGCGTGCGCTTCGACGGCCAGTCGCCCGCGTCCGTGCGCATCCGCGTCGCCGTGATGCGGGTCGCGGGGCTGCTCGTGCTCGCCATGGCCGCCTGGGTCGCGCTCGCGTTCGCGCCCGCGACGACGGGCTTCGTCCCGACCCTCGTCGCCGACGTGCTCACGGTCGTCACCCTGTCGGCGGCCACCTCGGCCGCGGCGCTGCTCGTCCCGCTGCCGCACACGGCGGGCCGCACGATCATGAACCGCTCGCCGCTCACCTGGGCGCTGCTCGCGCTCGGCGCGGCCGTCCTGGTCGCGCTGCTCGTCTCGGCGCGCTACGCGGAGTCGGCGCTGCCCGTGCTCGCACCCGCGCTGGCGGCCGGGCTCGCCGTGATCGCCGGCGTCGCCGCCGTGGTGCGGCTGCGCCGCTGGCGCGCCGCCCGACGCGAGGACGCCGCCCGCGACGAGGCCGACGCGCCGCGCGACGCCGCCGCCCCCGCCGCCCGATAGGCTCGCAGCATGCGACTCGGGGTGCTCGACGTGGGCTCCAACACCGTTCATCTGCTCGTGGTCGATGCCCATCGCGGCGCCGCACCGGTACCGAGCGCCTCGCACAAGTCGGTGCTCCGGCTCATGCGCTACCTCGGCGACGACGGGGCGATCAGCCGGGAGGGCATCGACGCGATCCTGACCGCGATCCGCGGCGCCGTCGCGACCGCCGAGGAGGCGGGCGTCGAGGAGCTGCTGCCGCTCGCGACGTCGGCGCTGCGCGAGGCGACGAACGGCGAGGAGGTGCTCGCGCTCATCGAGCGGGAGACCGGCGTCGAGCTGCGCGTGCTCTCGGGCGAGGACGAGGCGCGCATCACGTTCCTCGCCGTGCGCCGCTGGTACGGCTGGTCGGCCGAGCAGCTGCTGCTGTTCGACATCGGCGGCGGGTCGCTCGAGATCGCCGCGGGCGGCGACGAGCAGCCCGACGTCGCGATCTCGGTCCCCCTCGGCGCGGGGCGCTCGACGATCGGGTTCCTCCCCCACGACCCGCCGACCGACGACGAGCTCGACGCGTTGCGGGCGCACGCCGCCGATGTCCTCTCCGAGGCGAGGACGGCGTTCGCCGACCTGCCCGCCCCGGCGCACGTGGTCGGCTCGTCGAAGACGATCCGATCGCTGGCACGGCTCGCCGGATCGGTGGTCGACGGCATCGGCACGAACGAGCGAAGCCTGCTCCGGCGCAGCCAGCTCGACGACTGGGTGCCGCGCCTGGCGAAGATCCCCGCCGACGCGCGCACCGCGCTGCCGGGCATCACCGCCGACCGCACGTTCCAGATCGTGGCGGGCGGCGTGGTGCTCGCCGAGACGATGCGGGCGTTCGACGTGAAGGAGCTCGAGGTCTCGCCGTGGGCGCTGCGCGAGGGCGTGCTGCTGCGCTACCTCGACCTGCTGAACTGACCCCCGAGGGTGCAGGGGCGGGCGGATGCCGCCCTCAGCGCGGCACGTCGCGCAGGCGGAATCCCGCCAGCCCGACGACCGCGGCGCCGGTCGCGACCACACCGAGCCACAGCTCCGCAGCCCCGTCGACGTCGTCGACCGGCACGTCGCCGACGACGTGCGTCGGCGACAGCGCGAGCGCCCAGTCGGGCATCGAGAGCGTGCCGCCCAGCAGGTCGGCGAACACGGCGTAGGCGAGCACGATCCAGAGCGCGCTCGACCAGCCCGGCACGAGGCCGAACAGCAGCATCCCGACCCCGCCGATCACCAGCACCGCGGGCAGGTAGGCGGCGGATGCCTCGAGCAGGCCGTCGACCTCGGAGCCCGCCGTGGCGGCGAGGCCGGCACCGCCCGCGAGCATCACGAGGCACGCGAGCACGGCCGCGGTGAGCGCATACGTCGACATCCAGCCGACGCGGTGCGTCGCGCGAGCGAGCGTGGGCTCGAGCATGCCGCCGGTCTCCTCGCCGCGGAGGCGGAGCATCGACTGCGCGAGGCATCCCATCGCCATGAACGCGATGAGCAGCAGGCAGAAGCCCGCGTACGACTCGTTGACCTGGTCAGCGGCGTCGGCTCCGAAGATGCCCGCGAGCGCGGGGTTCGCCGCGACCGCGTCGGCGATGTCGTCGGTGAATGCGCCGAAGACGACGCCCACGACCGCCGCGCCGGCGATCCAGCCGAGCCCGGCCGGGCCGTGGGCGCGCAGCGCGAGCCCGGCGGTCGAGGCGCCGAACCGGCTCGCGCGGCGCGGTCCGGGCCGCGAGGGCACCAGCGCCGAGCCGAGGTCGCGGCTGCCGACGAGCACGAGACCCGCCACGACGAGGGCGATGGCGACGCCGAGCGCGAGCAGCAGCGGCCAGACGCGGCTGTCATCGGCGAACGGGCGGGTCTCCTGCTGCCACGCGAGCGGCGAGAGCCAGCGCCACGCGTTGTCGCGCACGTCGCCGATCGCGCGGGTGAGGTACGCGCCGCCGAGCGCGACGATGCCGACCGCGGTCACGCCCGGGGCGCGGCGCACGAGCTGGCCGACGAAGGTGGCGATGCCGGCGAAGACCCCGCCGAGCGTCGCGATCGAGGCGCCGTACAGCCACGCGGCATCCGCCGGTTCGCCGTAGGCGACGAGCACGAGCGCCATGCCGGTGCCGACGAGCGCGAGCGCGACCGCGGTGACGGCCACGGCAGCGGTCCACGGTGCGCGGCGGCCGACACCGCGCGAGCGCAGCAGCTCGAGCAGGCCCGACTCCTCGGGCGCGCGGGTCTGGCGGGCGACCAGGAACAGCCCCATGAGCGGGATCGCGATCGCCGCGATGAACCCGAACTCGTTCGCCGCGACACCCCCGAGCGTGTCGGCACCGTACGGCGTGCCGTTGATCGCGGCCATGGCGGGGTCGGATGCCACGGTCTGGTCGTAGGTCGCGAGCTGCTCGGGGGTGCCGTAGGTGCCGTCGAGCGCGGCGACGGTCGCGTAGTAGCCGCCGACGAGCGCGAGCACCCAGATCACGGGCGCCTTCCACCCCGTGCGCAGCTGCACGCGCAGCACGGCCCAGTAGCCGCTGCCGGCGGACTCGGCGGGCGCCGCGCGGGCCGAGGGCGCCTCGGTCGCCGTCATCCCACGTCCTCGTACTCGCTGAGGAACAGCTCGTCGAGGCTCGGCGGGCGCACGGTCAGCGCACTCACCCCCGCCGCGAGCACGGGCGGCAGCACCGCGTCGAGCGCGCCGGGATCGACCGAGAACGACAGCTCGGTGCCCTCGCCCGCGGGCGTGCGCTCGAGGCCCGACACCGACGGGTGCTCGAGCGCGGGCGCGGGGGTCGTGGTCACGGCGTGCACCGAGGTGCGGGAGAGGCTGCGGAGCTCGGCGACGCTGCCCGACCGCACGATCCTGCCCTTGCGCACGATGGCGACGTCCTGGCAGAGGGCGTCGACTTCGCTCAGGATGTGGCTCGAGAGCAGCACGGATGCCCCGTCGGCGGCGCGCTCCGCGACGGTCTCGCGGAAGACCTCCTCCATGAGCGGGTCGAGCCCCGATGTGGGTTCGTCGAGCACGAGCAGGTCGGCCTCGGCCGAGAGCGCCGCGACGAGCGCCACCTTCTGGCGGTTGCCCTTGGAGTAGTCGCGCACGCGCTTGGTCGGGTCGAGGTCGAACCGGTCGATGAGCGCGTCCCGCCGAGCGGCGTTCGCCGGCGGCCCCGACGAGGTCAGCACGTCGATGCACTGCCCGCCGGTCAGCTGCGGCCAGAGCGCCACGTCGCCGGGCACGTAGGCGAGCCGGCGGTGCAGTCGCACGGCGTGCGCCCAGGGGTCGTCGCCGAAGAGCCGCACCTCGCCCGAAGTCTTTCGCATGAGCCCGAGCAGCACCCGGATCGTCGTGGACTTTCCCGCCCCGTTCGGCCCGAGGAACCCGAGCACCTGTCCTTCGGCCAGCCGGAGGTCGAGGCCGTCGAGCGCCCGCACCTTCCCGAAATGCTTGTGCAGCCCCTCGATCTCGACCACGTCGGCCATCGCGCCCTCCCCCGCCCGTCGGATGTCCGTTCGGGGCCACTGTATCGACGGAGTGCGAACGCCTCGCTACTCAGTCTTGCCAAGTACTGGTACTCGTGCTTACTATGTAGCGGTACTCAGTGACACTGACCAGACAGGCGGGCGGCACGTGGCGAAGCAGATGACCGAGATGCTCAAGGGCACGCTGGAGGGCATCGTGCTCGCGCTGCTCGCGTCCGCGCCGGCGTACGGCTACGAGATCACGGCGCGGCTGCGCGAGCAGGGCTTCACCGACATCGCCGAGGGCACCGTCTACGCGCTGCTCGTGCGCGTCGAGCAGCGGGGTCTCGTCGACGTCGAGCGCGTCCCCTCCGAGAAGGGGCCGCCGCGCAAGGTCTACACGCTGAACGCCGCCGGCCGCGCGGTGCTCGACGAGTTCTGGGCCACCTGGGACTTCCTCGCGGCGCGCATCGGGCACCTCCGGCCCGAGCCCGCCCCGCACCACGACACGAACGACACCCCGAACGACGAAGGAGCGCGCTGACATGGCCGCCAAGTGGATCGAGACCCTCACCGGATCGCTCGAGCAGAAGAAGCAGTACCGCGCGGATCGTGCGCGGATCGCCGGCCTCGCCGACCCCTACCGCACTGCCGCGCAGGCGATGCATCGCTACCTCATGTACGCCGGCGGCATCACCGACGGCGACACGCTCGTCACGATGTTCGGCGACCTGGCCGACCTCTGGGAGCGCGCCGCGGTCGATGGCACTCCCGTGCGCGAGATCGTCGGCGACGACCCGGTCGACTTCGCGGAGTCGTTCGCGAAGGCGTACCTCGGCAAGCAGTGGATCGACGCCGAGCGCGCCCGGTTCGTGCGCGCCATCGACGAGGCGGAACGGGGGGCCGAGTCATGACCGCCGCCGTGCAGGTGCGCGGCCTCGAGAAGTCGTTCGGCGACCTCGACGTGCTGCGCGGCCTCGACCTCGACGTGGCACCCGGCAGCATCGTCGCACTGCTCGGCGCCAACGGCGCGGGCAAGACGACCCTGGTCCGCATCCTCTCGACCCTGCTCGCCGCCGACGCCGGCAGCGCGCGGGTGCTCGGCCACGATGTCGCGACCGCGCCGCGCGACGTGCGCGCGTCGATCAGCCTGACCGGCCAGTTCACCGCGATCGACGACGTGCTCACCGGTCGCGAGAACCTGGTGCTGGTGGCGCGGCTGCGTCACCTCCCGCATCCGACCGCCGTCGCCGACGAGCTGCTGGCACGGTTCTCGCTCGCCGATGCCGCCGACCGACCCGCCGCGAAGTACTCCGGCGGCATGCGTCGCAGGCTCGACATCGCGATGAGCCTCGTCGGCGCGCCGCCCGTGATCTTCCTCGACGAGCCGACCACCGGGCTCGACCCGCAGGCGCGCAACGAGGTGTGGGAGACCGTCGCCGCGCTCGCGGCCGGCGGCACCACCGTGCTGCTCACCACGCAGCACCTCGAGGAGGCCGAGCGGCTCGCCGACCGCATCGCGATCCTGCACGACGGCGTGGTGGCGCACGAGGGCACCCTCGACGAGCTGCGTCGGCTGCTGCCGCCCGCCGAGGTCGAGGTCGTCGAGCGCCAGCCCTCCCTCGAGGAGGTCTTCCTCGCCGTCATCGGCGGCATGAGCGCAGCGGATGCCCCGGGCGGCACGTCCGCCCCCGGCGGAACGGAATTCTCATGACCACCATCCACCCGCTCACCGACACCGGCGTGCTCACCGGCCGGTCGCTGCGGCACGTGCTGCGCAGTCCCGACACGATCCTCACCACCGCGGTCACGCCGATCGCGCTGCTCCTGCTGTTCGTCTACGTGCTCGGCGGCGCCATCGACGTCGGATCCGGCGTCGCGTACGTGGACTACCTGCTGCCGGGCATCCTGCTCATCACCATCGCGTCGGGTGTGGCGTACACCGCGTACCGCCTGTTCCTCGACCTCCAGGGCGGCCTGTTCGACCGGTTCCGGTCGATGCCGATCGCGGGGTCGAGCGTGCTCTGGGCGCACGTGCTCACCTCGCTCGTCGCGAACCTCGTGTCGGTGGCCATCGTGGTCGGCGTCGGGTTCGCGATGGGCTTCCGCACCGGGGCATCCGTCTGGGCCTGGCTCGCGATCGTCGGCGTGCTCGTGCTGTTCACGCTCGCACTCACCTGGCTCGCGGTGATCGCCGGGCTCTCGGCGAAGTCGGTCGACGGGGCGAGCGGGTTCAGCTACCCGCTCATCTTCCTGCCGTTCATCAGCTCGGCGTTCGTGCCGACCGACTCGATGCCCACGCCGGTCGCGTGGTTCGCCGAGCACCAGCCGGTGACCGCGATCGTCGACTCGATGCGCGCGCTGTTCGCAGGCGAACCCGTGGGTGCCGACATCTGGGTCGCGCTGGCGTGGCTGGTCGGCATCCTCGCCGTGGCATCCGCCGTCGCCGCGCTGCTGCTGCGGCGTCGCATGCGCTGACGCGTCGGGCGGCGGGTGACGGGCGTCGTCCACAGTCACTCTGCCGCGAACGGATGCGAGTGAGCGCCCGCCATACGATGCCCACGTGGACTCCGACACAGCGCGCTCGCTCCTCGACCTTCCGAGGCCGACGCGGGTCACCGTCGATCGGGTCCGAATGGCCTTCGATTGGGCGGTCGAGGACGATCGGGGGTCCCGACCGGAGCTCGATGAGGCGCGCGCCGTGCTCCTCGAACGAGCGCGGCGGATTCCGCCGAGTGGCGAGGCGACCGAGCTGCTGGGTCTGCTCCAGTTCTTCGTCGGGGGGTTCGTGCTGTTCGTCGCGACGGTCGGAGTACAGCTCGCACTGTCGTCCTTCTACGACGACTTCGCGGCCGTGATCGGCTGGGGCATCAACGCGGTACTCATCGCGATGATCTCGATGATCTGCGCGTGGATCCTCGGACTGCCCCTGCGGCACATTCCACGACTCCGCTCGTGGTGGCTCTCGAACGGCGAGTGGCCCGTCGCCGGCGTTGTTCTCGGCTTCGTCGCACTGTGCTTCGTCGTGTCCCTCGCGCCGGTCACGCAGGCCACCGACGAGTTCGGCACGTACGAGGCGCGCATGGTCGATCCACGAGCGCTGCTCGCCGTCTGGGGGATCTTCGCGTTCTCTGTCGTGCACTTCGTGTGGCCGCTGCGCTGGACGGACCGCGAATAGCAGCGCTTCAGAGATCGAGGAAGTCGCCGAGCCACATGCGAACCGCGGCGAGGGTCTCCGGTGAGACCTGACCTCCGACCGAGGTGAGACGGTCCCGCGAGAGGGTTCGCGGTTGCTCGGTCATCACCCATGAGGGTCGGTCGAGTCCGCTCGGCCCGTCGACCCGGACGTGGTTCGGCCAGCCGCGGTCGGTCGTGGTGATTGGCAGCACGATCGCGAGCGTCGTGACGGCGTCGAGGTAACCAGCGGACGCGACGACGAGTACCGGCCGGTGACCGCCCTGCTCGCGGCCGCGCACCGGCTCGAGTGACGCCCAGGCGATGACGCCCGGAGCGAGCTCCGCGTCGATCACGACTCGGCGTCGGTCAGTTCGGTCCGCTCCCACTCGGCTGACTCGTACGCGTGCGACTCGACGTTCGCCGACGTCGACCCGGCGATCGCCGCCTTCAGGGTGCTCAGCCGCCACCTGCGATCCTCGGCATCGGCGAGCCGCGCGAGGTGCGCGCCGAGCGTGAGCCCATCGCGCGCCGCCTGCTCCTTGAGGCGATCGCGGAGCTCGTCGCTCACCTTGATCGTGGTAGTCATACTCGGAGTATACCGATCGAGGATCTCGCTTCAGGTGCTGAAGATGGATGTCGCAACGAGGATGCCGAGTACCGCAAGCGCCGCTCCGAGTGTGAGGTACGCAGCGCCACGTACCCGACTCGTGACGAGGATGTGCGACCATCCCAGGAGCCCGGTGCTTGCGCCCAGGAGCACGAGCGTCGCGCTCAGCGTGCCCCCGGCCCACACCCGAGCGGTGTCGGAATCACCACCGCCCAGTGCGATCCCGTACACGATCAACAGCGCGACGAGGAACTGCAGTGCCGCGAGCCCTCCGATGAAGGCCGCCCAACTGCGGGCCGCGTTCGACGACGGCGTGGCACGAACCGTGAGCGACGCGTGGCGTGCGTTCGCTCGGGATCGGTACTCGGTTCCGAGGTCGAACACCGATGACAGGTCTGCCGGATCACCGATGTCGGTCGGGAGATCAAGGAAGGCGCGGCGCCAAGGCCGCCCCACGCCACTCGCCGCGAGCAGGCGCGCAAGGCGGTCGCGCTCACGTGGTGTCGTCCAGCCGTCGATCACGATTCCCCAACGACCCGCCTGATCGGGGGCGCCGAGCTGACGGTAGAGCTCGGCGAGTGCACGCCGCTTCGCGAATGGCGGTCGGTCCCGGATCGCCGCGGGCTTCAGCAGGTTGATCGCTGCCCGGTGGTTGCCCTGCGCGAGCAACTCGCGCGCGCGTTCCACCTCGTCCACGCGAAACATCCTCGCCCAGCTCGGCGTTGCGTTCGCACCACCTGTGCAGTCCTGAGATGCACCGAGCCGCCGACTCGCCCCGGGCATCACGCCCGCACCGAGTCGGCGGCTCATGTCGGGGTCGGTACCGTTCCGCAGGCCCGACCCGATCGGGGGTCTAGTCGGCCGCGCAGATACCGCGGGCGGTGTCGTTCTTGCCCTGCCCACCGATGGCCTTGACGACGTCGCCGACGTTCGTGAAGCCGAGCGCCCCGACGGTGTTGATGGTCTTGTGCACCTGCCCGAAGCAGGCGTTGTCGTTGGGCCCCATGTGGCCCGCGGCCTGCGCCGGTGCGGCGAAGCCGACCACGGCGATCGCGGCGATGAATCCGGTGGCGAGAATGCGCTTCATTGGACTTTCCCTTTCAATCGGCGGGTGCCTGACGACCCGATTACCTGTACTTCCGCATGAAGCACGGATTCGGATGCACCCTCGATGAAGGAATCTCGCGAAGAGATGAAGCACAGTGCTCCCGCTGGGATTCGAACCCAGACTCGGGCGAGTTTAAGTCGCCTGCCTCTGCCAGTTGGGCTACGGGAGCGCGGCGGCGCGCCGCGCCCTCACCTTACCGAGCGGATGCCACGGGCCAGCCCCGAACGCGAACGCGCCGCCGACCTGCGCGATGCAGGCGGGCGGCGCGTTCGAGCGTCGAGGGCGAGCCGGCTACTTGACGGCGGCCGTCTCGGCAGGCTTCTCCGCGGGCTTCTTCGCCGCAGCGCGCGGCTTCTTCGCGGCAGGCGCCTTCGGGGCGGCCTCGGGTGCGGGCTTCGGGCGCGCGGCGAACTCCTCGAACGCGGCGCGCGGCGTCTGCCGGGCCTCGAGCGAGACGATGTCGCGGCCGAGCCAGAAGTTGTTCCACCAGCCCCAGAACACGCGGAGCTTGCGCTCCCAGCTCGGGATGGCGAGGCCGTGGTAGCCGCGGTGCGCGAACCAGGCGATCAGGCCCTTCATGGCGAACTTGCCCGACTGGAAGGCGCCCGAGCCGAGGCCGAGACCGGCGACGGCACCGAGGTTCTTGTGCACGTACTCGTGCGGCTCCTCGCCGCGGAGCACGGCGACGAGGTTCTTCGCGAGCAGCTTGCCCTGGCGCACGGCGTGCTGGGCGTTGGGCACGCAGTAGCCGCCCACGCCGCCGCCCGTGAGGTCGGGCACGGCGCTGATGTCGCCGGCCGCCCAGGCGTCCTCGACGATGTCGTCCTCGTCGCCGACGCGCAGGTCGGGGCGGGTCTTGATGCGGCCGCGCTCCTCGACCGGCAGGTCGGAGTTGCGCACGATCTGCGGGTTCGCCATGACGCCGGCGGTCCAGACGATGAGGTCGGAGTCCATGGTCTGGCCGGTCGAGAGCTCGATGTGGCCGTCGACGGCCGACTTGAGCTGCGTGTCGAGGTGGATCTCGGCGCCGCGCTGGGCGAGGTGCTTGATGACCCAGTGGCTGGTGGGCAGCGACACCTCGGGCATGATGCGGCCCATCGCCTCGATGAGGTGGAAGTGGGTGTCGTCGAAGCTCAGCTGCGGGTAGAACTCGAGCAGCGAGCTGGCGAACGAGCGCAGCTCGGCGAACACCTCGATGCCGGCGAAGCCGCCGCCGACCACGACGACCGTGAGGAGGCGGTCGCGCTCGGGGCCGGCGGGGAGGTTCGCGGCCTTGTCGAAGTTCGTGAGGAGGCGGTCGCGGATCGCGGCGGCCTCCTCGATGGTCTTCAGGCCGAAGGCGTTCTCGGCGATGCCCGGGATGGGGAACGTGCGCGAGACGGCGCCGCCGGTCACCACGACGATGTCGTAGTCGAACTGGTAGTCGTCGGCACCCTCGGGCGAGATGGTGGCCTGCTTCGACGCGTGGTCGATGGCCGTGACCTTGGCGGTGATGACGTTGGTCTTGCGGAGGTGGCGACGGAGCGCGACCACGGAGTGGCGGGGCTCGATCGAGCCGGCCGCGACCTCGGGGAGGAAGGGCTGGTACGTCATGTACGGCAGCGGGTCGACGACCGTGACCTCCGCTTCACCGGCGCGCAGCCACTTCTCGAGCTTCCACGCGGTGTAGAACCCGGCATAGCCGCCACCGACGATGAGAATCTTGGGCACGGTGAATGAACTCCTCAGTTGGTGGGTGCGTGGGGGCGTGCGAACACTGTACTCCCGACCGCGATCACGTTTCATGGCGCGACGTGCGCCGGATATGCCGAGTGGCACCGATGCCCAACAGCGTTGCAAGGGTACCAAACCCCAGCAGGAGGGTGAGCGGCAGGGTGATGTAGGCGAGGCTCGACGGGGTCGGCCAGAGCGTCAGCGCGACGCGCGACTGGGGGTCGGGCGGGTCGGCGAACGGCACGATCTCCTGCTCGGTGTCGTCGACCTCCTCACCGCTCGTGGGCAGGTCGGCCCGGCGGTGGATGGTGACCCACTGCGACAGGTCGCCCATGGGGTTCGTGCTCACGGGCTCGACCTCCGCGGTGAGCGCGGCCGACGGGTCGATGAGCCCCCACCCGTACAGCGGGCTCGGCACCTCGTGGCCGTCGGGGTCGGCGGTGGCGATGACCCGCTGGATCACGTTGTTCGCATCGAGGTCGGGGTACGCCGAGCGCACGAGCGCCACCAGGCCGCTGACCAGCGGCGCCGCGCCGCTCGTGCCCTCCCAGATCACGTAGCCGTCGTTGCCGGGCTGCACGCCGACCAGCTGCTCGCTCGGTGCCGACACCCCGATCGAGATGCCCTGCGACGACGCGTCGAAGCTCACCTCGCGGTCGATGTCGACGCCCGCGACGGTGAGCACGCCGGGGATGGTCGCCGGGGCACCCACCTCAGTGGTGCCGCTCCCCCGGTTGCCGGCCGCCGCGACCACGACCACGTCGTTCGCGAACGCGTACCCGAACGCGTCGTCCCAGCTCTCGGGCCAGTCGCGGGTGTTGCGGGTCAGCGACATGTTGATCACGTCGGCGCCGTTGTCGACCGCCCAGCGCACGCCCTCGGCGATCTGGTCGTCGGTGCTGATCGCGCCATCACCGGTCTGGCCGAACGCGACCGAGATCGACAGCAGGTCGGCCTGCGGCGCGACGCCGATCACGCCGTTGCCCTCGCCGGTGCCGCGGCCGGCGAGCAGCGACGCCACCCAGGTGCCGTGGTTCGCGTCGTCGCCCACGGGGGTCTGCCCGTTCGGCGAGCCGATGCCCGAGACATCCGTGCCGCCGACCACCGCGCCCGAGAGCTCGGTGACCGACGAGTCGATGCCGGTGTCGATGACCGCGACGGTCACGCCGTCGCCCTGCGTGGTCTGCCACGCGGTCGTGAAGCCGTAGTCGGTGAGCCAGTACTGCCGGTCGCGCACGGTGTCGGCCTGCGCGGGCAGCGGCACCGCGACGAGCACCGCGACGGCGGCGACGGTCGCGACGGCGCGCGCCAGTCGGCGCGAACGACGGCGGGGCGGATGCTCCGGGCTCACGAGTCTCCCTCGCCGGGCGTGCCGCCCGTGGCATCCGTGCTGATCGACTCGTCGTCGACCCCGTAGTCGACGCAGACGCACACGGTCGGCTTCCACGACGACGCCTCGAGCGTGAGGTCGCCGATCGGGTTGAGCCCGGGCCCGGCGGCCAGCGAGTGCGCCGCGAGCGCGTGCAGGCACTTCACGCGCGTGGGCATGCCGCCCGCCGAGACGCCGTGCAGCTCGGGCACGTCGAGGAAGCCCTCGCGGTCGGCGAGGTACGACTCGTGGGCGGCCCGGTAGGCGGCCCGCACGTCGTCGTCGCTCGCGAGCAGCTCGTTGTACTCGACCATGAGCTGCGCGGCCTCGAGGTAGCTCATCGCGGCCGTCGCGGCCGGGTGCGTGAGGTAGTAAAGGGTCGGGAACGGCGTGCCGTCGCTGAGGCGCGGCGCGGTCGCGACCACGGTGGGCGCCCCGCACACGCAGCGCGCGGGGATGCCCAGCACGTTGCGCGCAGGGCGGCCGAGCTGCGCCGAGACGATGCGGATGTCCCGGGCGGTCGCCTGCTCGAACGGTGGTCGCATCAGCCGTCTCCCTCGGATGCATCGGTGGCGGTGCCCGCCGCGAGCAGCGACGCGAGCAGCGTGCGCGACCAGTCGGCGTCGGCCTCCTCGACCTCGGTCGAGATCGGGGCGGCCTCCTCGGCGACGTCGGCGGGCGCGAGGTCGTCGATCACGAGGTAGCTCACCTCGCCGGGCAGCACGTAGTAGAGCCGGTCGCGGGCCTGCGACATGACGAACGTGCGGTCGTCCCATCGCTCCCGCTCGGCTCGCAGCTCGCGCACCTCGGCCTGCTGGGCGGCGACCTCGGCCTCGAGCTCGGCGATCTGTGCGCGCTGCTCGGCCCACACCCGCAGCGTCGGGGCGAGCACGACGACCGCCAGCACGGCCAGCGCGAGCATGATCACGGTGAACCCGGAGAAGCGGATGCCGCGCAGCCAGGCGCCCACGGAGGACTCGGGCATGCGACTCCTCCCCGGCACGGCTCGGTCGGGGCGGCCCCGCGGCCGCCCCGACCCCCGTGCGTCAGGCGGAGAAGCGGGGGAACGCCGCGCGGCCCGCGTACACCGCGGCCTCGCCGAGCTCCTCTTCGATCCTCAGGAGTTGATTGTACTTCGCGACCCGCTCGCTCCGGGCCGGCGCGCCCGTCTTGATCTGGCCGCAGTCGGTCGCGACGGCGAGGTCGGCGATCGTCGTGTCCTCGGTCTCGCCCGAGCGGTGCGAGAGCACGGCGGTGTAGCCGGCGCGGTGCGCGAGCGAGACGGCGTCGAGCGTCTCGGTGAGCGTGCCGATCTGGTTGACCTTCACGAGGATCGAGTTCGCGGCGCCCATCTCGATGCCCTTGGCGAGGCGCGACGGGTTGGTGACGAAGAAGTCGTCGCCGACGAGCTGCACCTTGCCGCCGATCTGGGCGGTGAGCGAGGCGTAGCCGTCCCAGTCGTCCTCGGCGAGCGGGTCCTCGATGGTGATGAGCGGGTAGTTCGCGAGGAGGCCCTCGTAGTACGCCACCATCTCGTCGGCCGAGCGGGTCTTGCCCTCGAACGTGTACACGCCGTCGGCGAAGAACTCGGTCGAGGCGACGTCGAGCCCGAGGCCGAAGTCGGCGCCCATGGTGAAGCCGGCCTTCTCGATCGCCTCGGTGATGAGGTCGAGCGCGGCCGCGTTGCTGGGCAGGTCGGGGGCGAAGCCGCCCTCGTCACCGAGGCCGGTGGAGAGGCCCTTCGACTTCAGCAGGCTCTTCAGCGCGTGGTACGACTCGGCTCCCCAGCGCAGCGCCTCGGAGAACGACTCGGCACCGATCGGCAGGAGCATGAACTCCTGGATGTCCACGCCGGTGTCGGCGTGCGCGCCGCCGTTGATGACGTTCATCATCGGCACGGGCAGCGTGTGGGCGTTCGGGCCGCCGAGGTAGCGGAACAGCGGCAGGTCGGCCGAGTCGGCCGCGGCCTTCGCCGTCGCGAGGCTCACGCCGAGGATGGCGTTCGCGCCCAGGCGGCTCTTGTTGTCGGTGCCGTCGGCGTCGATGAGCGCGGCGTCGACGACGCGCTGGTCGCTCGCCTCGAGGTCCTCGATGGCCGGGCCGAGCACGTCGAGCACCGACTCGACGGCCTTCTGTACGCCCTTGCCGAGGTAGCGGTCTGCGTCGCCGTCGCGCAGCTCGTACGCCTCGAACGCACCGGTCGACGCGCCCGAGGGCACCGCGGCGCGGGCCAGGGAGCCGTCGTCGAGCAGCACCTCGACCTCGACCGTCGGGTTGCCTCGCGAATCCAGAATCTCGCGGGCGCCTACAGCTTCGATGAATGCCACGATCTCTCCTTACGTGGTGGTGGTGTCTCGGACGACCCCATCGTGGTCCGCTCACCACTCTAGTGAGGCGGCGACGGCGCTCGCAGCCGGTCAGTCGAGGGGCCGGAACTCCAGCTCCGCGGCATCCGTCAGCCCTGCGCTCACGAACGCGAAACGCGAGAATCCGTCGGCGGCGACCCGCTCGAGCAGCGCGCGCGTGTTCTTCACCCGGCGCTCGAGGCGCACGCGGGACCCGGCGGCCACGAGCTGGGATTTGAGCCCCACGAGCACCGCGGGGTCGACGTCGCGGTCGTGCACGAGCACGACGTCGTCGTGCGTGCCCTCGCCGCCGAGCTCGACGAGGTCGACGATGCGCTCGAACCCGATCGAGAACCCGCACGCGGGCACCTCCTGGCCGAGGAATCGCCCGATCATGTGGTCGTAGCGCCCGCCGCCGCCGAGCGAGTAGCCGCGGTCGGGGTGCGCGATCTCGAAGATCGTGCCGGTGTAGTACCCCATGCCGCGCACGAGGGTGGGGTCGAAGGCGACGGATGCCCCGGGCAGCGCGTCGCGCAGCGCGCGCAGGTCGCCGAACGCCTCGGCGTCGAGCCACGCGGGCGCGCCGCCGTCGGCGATCGTCCAGTCGGCCGCGGCGAGCTCGGCGATCTCGTCGACGATGCCGGGCCGGTCGATGCCGAGCGTGGCGAGCTCGTCGGCGACCCCGGTCGCGCCGATCTTGTCGAGCTTGTCGAGCGTGATCAGCGCGCGCTCGCGCAGTGCGGGGTCGTCGACGCCCCAGCTGCCGAGCAGCCCCTGCAGGATGCGGCGGTCGTTGAGGCGGATGCTGCAGCCGGCGAGCCCGAGCGCGTCGAGCGTGGCGAGCGTGGCCTGCAGCAGCTCGAGCTCGGCGACCGGGCCGGCCTCGCCGATGATGTCGATGTCGCACTGCATGAACTGGCGGTAGCGGCCCTTCTGCGGGCGCTCGGCGCGCCAGACCGGGGCGATCTGCACCGCGCGGAACACGGGCGGCAGGTTGCCGCGGTTCGAGGCGTAGAAGCGAGCCAGCGGCACGGTGAGGTCGAACCGCAGGCCGAGGTCGGCGAGGGCGAGGCTGTCGCCGGATGCGGCTGCGGCCTCGAGGTCCTCGGCCGTGAGGCCGCGCTTCATGACCGCGAAGGCGAGCTTCTCGTTGTCGCCGCCGAGGCCGGCGTGGAGGCGCTCGGAGTCCTCGACGACCGGGGTCTCGATCTCGTCGAAGCCGTGCA
Source organism: Agromyces rhizosphaerae (assembly GCF_027925245.1). NCBI lineage: Bacteria > Bacillati > Actinomycetota > Actinomycetes > Micrococcales > Microbacteriaceae > Agromyces > Agromyces rhizosphaerae. Next base: position 2,687,500 of record NZ_BSDP01000001.1, on the reverse strand, counting down.
CGCGGTAGGTCTCCCGGATCACGGCGAGCGCGCGCTCGCGGCGCGCCTTCTCGGCGGGGAGGAAGTCGCGCATTCCGCGCGGGGGCGTCACGGTCTTCGGCATGACGGCCATTCTTCCAGTCGTGGGCGGTGGGTCGTGCCGGGTGACGGCGGTGCGGCCGGGTCGGGGGCGGGCGGATGCCCCTAGGCCGACGCCTCGGCCGCGCGCACGTCGTCCTCGAGGCGGCGCGTCGCCGCGCGCAGCGCGCGCTCGGCGTCGAGCCCGTCGGCGCGTGCCTGCGCGACGAGCGAGAGGAGCAGGTCGCCGAGCGCGGTCTCGTCGGCGGGGCCGGGCTCGCCGGAGGCATCCGCTCGCCCCTCGGCAGCAGCGGCGGGCGCCACGCCGACGCGAGCGGCACGTCCGAGCACCTTGTCGGCGCGCGCGAGGGCGGGCATGCCGGCGGGGATGCCGTCGAGCACGCTCGTGCGGTGCGGCTTCTCCTCGGCCTTGAGGTCGTCCCAGAAGCCGATCACGTCGTCGGCCGACTCCGCCTGGCGGTCGCCGAACACGTGCGGGTGGCGCGAGATCATCTTGGCGCTCATGTGGTCGGCGACGTCGTCGATGTCGAAGCCCTCGGCCGGGTCGTGCGCGGCGAGGTCGGCGTGGAAGAGCACCTGGTAGAGCACGTCGCCGAGCTCCTCGATGAGCTCGGCGCGGTCGCCCGCCTCAATCGCGTCGATGAGCTCCCACGCCTCCTCGACGAGGTACTGCACGAGCGATTCGTGGGTCTGGTCGGCGTCCCAGGGGCATCCGCCCGGGCCCCGGAGCCTGGCCGTGAGCCGCACGAGGCCGGCCAGCCCGCGGTAGTCGTCGAGGGTCTCCTGCTGCTGCGGCTGCGGTTCGGCCATGCGCCCATCCCACCACGCGCTCCCCCGCCGCGCACGCCCGTCACCCGGTTCGGCGCGGCGATAGACTGTCGCGCAGGTGTGCCGGGAAGTCTGGTCGGCCGGCGTCGAGACGTCGTGAACTCCCGCGGCGTCGCGACCTCCGGCGCAGTCCCCAACCTCACGAAAGGCCTTCATGACCTTCCTCCGCTCCGAGCGCAACGCCGCCCTGCTGCTGCTCTCCGCCGCCGTGATCGGCCTGGTGGTCGCCAACTCGCCGGTCGGCGAGCAGGCGCTGCACCTCATCGAGGCGCACATCGACATGACCTGGATCGGCCTCGACCTCTCGGCCGAGCACTGGATCGCCGACGGCCTGCTCGCGGTGTTCTTCTTCGTGGTCGCGGTCGAGCTGAAGCGCGAGCTGGTGCTCGGCGAGCTGAACTCGGTGCGGAAGGCCGCGCTGCCCACCATCGCGGCCCTCGGCGGCGTGCTCGTGCCGGCCGGCGTCTACCTGCTGTTCGTCGCCGGCACCCCGGAGCTGCTGAACGGCTGGCCGGTGCCGACCGCGACCGACATCGCGTTCGCGCTCGGCGTGCTGGCGCTGTTCGGGCGCTGGATCCCGACCCGCGTACGCGTGTTCCTGCTCGCGCTGGCGGTGCTCGACGACCTCGTCGCGATCCTCATCATCGCGTTCTTCTTCACCGCCGACGTGCGGCTCGAGTACCTCGGCTTCGCCGCGATCGCGCTGGTCGCGTTCGCCGGGCTCAGCCGGTTCATGAACCCGCGCTCGCGCTGGATCCTCGCGCGCAAGCCGCAGGTGCCGATCACGGTCGCGCTCGTCGTGCTCGCGGCGCTCACCTGGTACTTCGTCTACCAGTCGGGCGTGCACGCCACCATCGCGGGCGTGCTGCTCGGCTTCGTGATCGCGCGTCGCCCCGGCGGTCGCGTCGCGCACGTCGTCGAGCCGTACACGAACGGCATCATCCTCCCGCTGTTCGCGCTGACCGCGGCCATGGTGCCGTTCCCCGAGGTGCGGCCGAGCGAGCTCAGCCCGGCGTTCTGGGGCATCGCGGTGGCGCTGCCGTTCGGCAAGATCATCGGCATCACGCTCGCGGGCTGGATCGGCGGGCTCTTCACGCATCGCAACGCCGAATCGAAGCCGCTCACGTTCAGCGACCTCGTCGGCGTGGGTGCGCTCGGCGGCATCGGCTTCACGGTCGCGCTGCTCATGAACGAGCTCGCGTTCCGCGACGACGTGCTCGTGCGCAACGAGGGCGTGCTCGCGGTGCTGCTCGGGTCGGGCGTCGCGATCCTCATCTCGGCGGTCATCGTCACGATGCTGTCGGCGCGCTACAAGAAGGCGGCGCTCGCGCCGGAGCACGAGGAGACCGTGGGCGAGGCGCCGAGCGTCATCGTCGGCGAGGGTCCCGAGTTCGAGGACGAGATCGAGGGCCCGGAGACTCCGAAGCGCTAGGTTCCGAAGCACGAGGTTCCGGATGCCTCGGGGCGGCGCGCGCGGGGGGCGGCGCCGGCTCCGGGGCATCCGTCGTCTCGGGTGCCCTCCCCGGTGCGCGACCGTGCGGCGCGGCGCGCGCCCGGGGCATCCGCTCAGCCCTGCACTGCCGCTGCCGCCGGCTCCGGCTCGGGGTAGAGCGCGCCGATGAGGTCGCCGACCCAGGCGATGAGGGCGGCGTCCTGCAGCGGCTCGCCGTGCTTGACCGGCAGCGGCACGAGGATCACGTCGTTCTGCGGGAAGTGCTTCGCGCCCGGGTAGAGGCGCTGCAGCCTGACGAGCTTCGAGTCGGGCAGGCGCGCGGGGCCGATGCGCAGCTTCGAGCCGGTGGCGACGAGCTCGCCGAGGCCGGCGCGCTGGGCGCGACGGCGCAGGCGCGAGACGAGCACGAGGTTCGCGACCTCCTCGGGCGGCGTGCCGTAGCGGTCGGAGAGCTCCTCGACGACGAGGTCGATCTGGTCGTCCTTCGCGTTCGGGCCGCTCGCCGCGGAGAGCTTCTGGTACGCCTCGAGGCGCAGGCGCTCGCTGTCGACGTACGCGTCGGGGATGTGCGCGTCGACCGGCAGCTCGAGCCGCAGCTCGGTCTGCCCCTCCGCGACGTCGCCGCGGAACGCCGACACCGCCTCGCCGATCATGCGCAGGTACAGGTCGAAGCCGACGCCCGCGATGTGGCCGGCCTGCTCGGCGCCGAGCAGGTTGCCCGCGCCGCGGATCTCGAGGTCCTTCAGCGCGACCTGCATGCCGCTGCCGAGCTCGTTGTTCGCGGCGATGGTCGAGAGGCGGTCGTGCGCGGTCTCGCTGAGCGGCTTCTGCTCGTCGTAGAGGAAGTACGCGTAGGCGCGCTCGCGGCTGCGGCCCACTCGTCCGCGCAGCTGGTGCAGCTGGCTGAGGCCGTACTTGTCGGCGCGGTCGATGATGATCGTGTTCGCGTTCGAGATGTCGAGGCCGGTCTCGATGATGGTCGTCGAGACGAGCACGTCGAACTTGCGCTCCCAGAAGTCGACGACGATCTGCTCGAGCACGTGCTCGTTGAGCTGGCCGTGGGCGACCGCGATGCGGGCCTCGGGCACGAGCTCGGCGAGCTGCGCGGCGACGCGGTTGATCGACGAGACGCGGTTGTGCACGAAGAACACCTGGCCCTCGCGGAGCATCTCGCGGCGGATCGCGGCACCTACCTGCTTGTCGGAGTAGGGGCCGACGAAGGTGAGGATCGGATGCCGGTCCTCCGGCGCGGTCGCGAGGGTCGACATCTCGCGGATGCCCGTGACGGCCATCTCGAGCGTGCGCGGAATGGGCGTGGCGCTCATCGCGAGGATGTCGACGTTCGTCTTCAGCTGCTTGATGCGGTCCTTGTGCTCGACGCCGAAGCGCTGCTCCTCGTCGATGATGAGGAGCCCGAGGTCCTTGAACGTGATCTTCTCGGTGAGCAGGCGGTGGGTGCCGATGACCATGTCGACGCTGCCGTCGGCGAGGCCCGCGATCGCCTCCTTCGCCTCCTTGTCGGTCTGGAACCGGCTGAGGGCGCGCACGCGCACCGGGAAGCCGGCGAACCGCTCCTGGAACGTCTCGAGGTGCTGCTTCACGAGCAGCGTGGTCGGCACGAGCATGGCGACCTGCTTGCCGTCCTGGATCGCCTTGAACGCGGCGCGCACGGCCACCTCGGTCTTGCCGAAGCCGACGTCGCCGGCGAGCAGGCGGTCCATCGGGATGGGCCGCTCCATGTCGGCCTTCACCTCGTCGATGGTCTGGAGCTGGTCGGGTGTCTCGGCGTAGGGGAACGCCTCCTCGAGTTCGTGCTGCCACGGGGTGTCGGGACCGAACGCGTGGCCCTTCGCCGCCATGCGCGCGGAGTAGAGCTTCACGAGCTCGACGGCGATGTCGCGCACGGCGCGGCGGGCCTTGCCCTTGGCCTGCGCCCAGTCGCTGCCGCCCATCTTGCTGAGCGACGGCGCCTCGCCGCCGACGTAGCGGCTGAGCAGGTCGAGCTGGTCGGTCGGCACGTAGAGGCGGTCGCCGGCCTGGCCGCGCTTGCTCGGTGCGTACTCGAGCACGAGGTACTCGCGCACGATGGTCGGCGCCTGCTGCACGCCCGCGGTGCGGCTGGGTCCGGTGGGGCGGGCGCCTGCGGCGACCTCGCGCTGCACCATCTCGACGAAGCGGCCGATGCCGTGGGTCTGGTGCACGACGTGGTCGCCGGGCTTCAGCTGCAGCGGGTCGACGACGTTGCGGCGGCGGCTCGCGAGCTTCTTGCCCTGGCGAGCGTCGTAACCGGCGGCGCGGCCGTAGAACTCGGCTTCGGAGATGAGGCCGAGCTTCGCGTCGGGCAGGTCGAAGCCGGTGGTGGCGTCGGCCTGCACGAGGTAGGCGACGCCGGGCTCGGGGTCTGCGGGGACGTGGTCGACGATGCGGCCGGCGAGCTCGTGCTCCGCGAGCACGTCGCGGGCGCGTTCGACGAGGCCGGATCCGGCGGCGGCGATGACGAGGCTCCACCCGTCGCGGAGGCGGGCGGCGACGTGCGCGACGGCGCCGTCGACGTTGCCGTGGAAGCTCGGCACGGGCGTTGCGAGCACGCGCAGGGCGGTGCCGGGGGTCGACGGCGCGCTGGGTGCAGTGGCGGATGCTGCGGGGCCGGTGCCGCCCGAGGCATCCGCTCGCCCGGCACCGGTGCCGGCACCGCCGCCGGTGTCGCCGACGGCGTCGACGGCGTCGCCCATGTCGAAGCCGCTGAAGGTCCACCAGACGCGGCCGGGGTCGGGTTCGCCGGGGGCGCTGAAGAGGGCGTCCTCGCGGAGTTCGGCGATGCTGAGGAAGTCTCCCGAGGCGAGGTCGATGGGGGCGGCGGCGCCGGCTGTGGCGGCGCTCCAGGCTGCGGAGAGGAACTCCTGGTTCGTCTCGGCGAGGCTGACGGCGCGGCTCTCGACGCGTTCGGGCGAGATGACCGCGATGGCGGCGCCCTCGGGCAGGTAGTGCGTGATCGGCACGAGGCGTTCGAGCAGGGCCGGGGCGAGCGACTCCATGCCCTCGACCGGGATGCCCTCGGCGACCTTCTCGAGCATGCCCGCGAGTCCGGGGAACTCGTGCACCATCTCGCGGGCGCGCTGGCGCACCGGCGGAGTGAGCAGCAGTTCGCGGCTGGGGGCGAGCAGGGCCTCGTCGATGGGTTCGGGCAGCGAGCGCTGGTCGGCGACCGAGAAGGCGCGGAGCTGGTCGACCTCGTCGCCGAAGAACTCGATGCGCAGCGGGTGGTCGGCGGTGGGCGGGAAGACGTCGAGGATGCCGCCGCGCACGGCGAACTCGCCGCGGCGGGAGACCATGTCGACGCGCGAGTAGGCGAGGTCGACGAGCTGTTCGGCGATGCGGGCGAGGTCGTGGCCGCGGCTGCCGGCGGCGAGGCGGATCGGTTCGAGGGTCGCGAGGTTGTCGGCGACGGGCTGGAGCGCGGCGCGGACTGAGGCGGTGATGATGAGCGGATGCCTCGGGCGCTCGGATTCCGTCCACTCCCGCATGCGGCGGATGGCGTGGAGCCTGCGGCCGACGGTCTCGGCGCTCGGGCTCAGGCGTTCGTGCGGGAGCGTCTCCCAGGCGGGGAACTCGAGGAGTTCGGTGTCGTCCGGCAGGTACGGGGCGAGTGCGCCGCGGAGGGATTCGGCCTCGCGGCTGGTGGGTGCGATGAGCAGCAGCGCGGGCGGTTCGTCGGCCTCGATGCGGCGCGTGAGGAGGCCCGCGACGAGCGGTGCGTCGAGTCCCGGAAGTGCCGAGAACTCGGCATTGTGCGAGGCCTGCGCGAGGGCTTCGTCGAACGTGGAGGCGCGCGAAAGCGCCGTGAGAAAGCCCTGGAGGATCACCGGGCAAGTCTACGCGGGCTACCCACACGGAGCCTGAGCGCGGCTGAGTACGCGAGCGACTGCGGCCGCCCGGGTCGGGATAGCCGGGTCCGCGGTCACTCGAGCCCGGCAGCCGGGGTCGCTGCGTGCCACCGGGACGCGCCGGGTCGCCTGGTCACCCGAGCGCCGGGTAGGCGCAGGCGCGCGCCTACGCGGCAGCGTCGAGCCGCACCTCGAAGCGGGCGCGGCCGCCGAGGCGTGGGGTGAGGGTGGGGTCGGCGTGCGGAGGTGGCGTGAACCAGACGGTTCCGTCGCGGACGGTGATGGTCCAGCCGTCGTCGTGGACGCGGTGGTGGCAGAAGCTGCACAAGAGCACGCCGTTGTTGAGGTCGGTCGGGCCGGCGTCGCGCTCCCACCAGCGGATGTGGTGGGCCTCCACGTAGCTGATGTTCTGCCCGCAGCTCGCGCAGCCGCCGTCGCGTTCGCCGAGCGCGAGGCGCTGCTCCTTCGTGAAGAGGCGCGCGGCGCGGCCGAGGTCGAGCGGCACGCTGTCGCCGCCGAGCACGGCAGGGATCAGCTCGGCGTCGGCCGCCATGCGACGGGCCGTGGCCGCCGAGACCGGCTGGTCGATGCCGTCGATCGTCGCGACGCCGAGTCCTTCCCGCAGCGTTTCGAGGTCGACGCGCACGACCGCAGTGGTCTTCGCGAGCGGCGGAAGCGTGTCGCGGCAGCCCAGGCAGTGCCGGGCGAGGTCGGCGAGCGCGTCGGCCTGCAACTGCGGGATCGTGCGGTGATCGTCGATCGCCGGCGCGGCTCCGTCGGCGTTCGCGAGCGCGACGTTCGCGAACGCGGAGTCGTCGCCTGCGCACTCGCCGGAGGCATCGCCACCGGTGAACGCCGCGCTGACATTGGCCAGCCCAGAGGCATCCGCCGCAGCAGCGCCAGCACCACCACGCCGCCGGCGCAGCGCGTCGCTCACGAGCGACTCGAGCGCGGCCTTCACGGGCGCGGCGGTCTCGGGGTCGAGCCGGCCCGACACGTGCACCATGCCGTCGCGCCCCTCGCGCAGCGTGATGCCGCGCTGCTGCCGCAACTCCTCCTCGCGGGGCGCCACCCCGTCCTGGTCGAGCATCGCCTCGGCCTGCCGGATCGCCCGCTGCAGCATCGCCAGCGGCAACGATGCCGCGTGCGAGACGAGCGTCGCCTCGACCCCGCGCATCGCCTCGGGGTCGGCGCGCAGCGCCACGCGCTCGAGCATCGACGTGATCGCCGACGCCGCGTCGAGGCTGATCGACCCGGACCCCACGGCCGCGGCGACGGAGGGGTGCTTCGCGGGCATCCGCTCGCCTGAGAACGACTCGCGCTCGCGCGTCGCCGCGCCCACGCTGAGCAGCCGCATGGCGTCACCGGTCGATCCGCCGGTCGACGACGCCACCAGCCGCGCCGGGTTGTGGAAGCCCTGCTGCTTCGCCAGCCCCTCCGACCCGAACTCCGACCGGGACCGCCGCGCGACCTCGTCGGCGACCCGCGCGAGCAGCGCTTCGGTGTCGCGACGCACCTGCGCCACCGCATCCGTCACCCGCACCAGCCCGGCGTCGCTCATGCGCTCGACCTCGGACTGCAGATCACCCCGCACCCCACCGCCCGCGGGCAGCGCGCCGACCCACTCGCCACCGAGCGCATCGACATGCGCGGCGAGGGCTGCGAGGGGGTTCGACATGCCTCTATTCTGGCAGAGATTCGCCAGACATTCGAAACTTTGTTCGAGTGGTGGAGAACTCGATACGCGGCTGTGGATAGCATGGTCGCCGCCCCGCACGCCCGAGGAAGGACCCGCATGATCATCGCCGCCGCCGACGGATCCGCGCTCGGCAACCCCGGCCCCGCCGGGTGGGCCTGGTACGTCGACGACGCCTGCTGGGCCGCGGGCGGGTGGCCGCACGGCACGAACAACCAGGGCGAGCTGACGGCGGTGCTCGAGCTGCTGCGCGCGACGGCGCACCTCGACGACGAGCTCGTGATCCACTGCGACAGCCGCTACGTCATCGACGCGATCACCAAGTGGATGCCCGGCTGGAAGCGCAAGGGCTGGCGCAAGCGCGACGGATCCCCCGTGCTCAACCTCGAGATCATGCAGGCGCTCGACGCCGCGATGGTCGGCCGCAACGCCCGCTTCGAGTGGGTGCGCGGACACACCGGCCACGACCTCAACGAGGCCGCCGACGACCGGGCGCGCGCCGCCGCCACCGCCTACCAGCGCAAGACCGAGGTGCCCGCGGGCCCGGGCTGGTCGGACGACTGCGTGACGGATGCCGGTGAGTCCGACGACACCGACACGGCGACGGATGCCCCTGAAGGCGACGACCCGAACACGGCGACGGATGCCCCTGAGCCGGCGCCTGCAACCCCCGCAGCGGATGCCCCGAAGCCGGCCGCCGCGCCCGCCGCCGCCGCGCGACCCGACCGCACCGACGACGACGCCGCCCTCTTCGACTTCGACGACCCCGAGGCGGACTGGCGCACGCTGCAACTCGAGCTCACGACCGAGGAGCACACGCGCCTCACCGAGCGCGCCCGCGCCGCGGGCGTCACGCCCGAGGAGTTCCTCCGCGGCCTGATCTGAGCGGCCCGCCGGCCGGCCGCCGCAGCGCCTACGCCGGCGCGTGGAAGCGCTGCTGCGCCGCCACGAGGCCGTCGTCGACGATCGCCTCGACGGCATCCGCGGCATCCGACAGCAGTGACGGCAGCGCCTGGCGCTCGGCGCCGGCGAAGTCGCGCAGCACGAAGTCGGCGGGGTCCTGACGGCCCGGCGGGCGCCCGATGCCCACGCGCACGCGCACGAAGTCGGGCGTCGAGAGCGCCTTGGCGATGTCGCGCAGTCCGTTGTGGCCGCCGTGCCCGCCGCCGCGCTTCAGGCGCACGGTGTCGAACGGGATGTCGAGCTCGTCGTGCACCACGATCACGCGGTCGGCCGGCACCGACGCGAACTTCACGAGCGCCGACACGGGACCGCCCGACGTGTTCATGTAGCTGTTCGGCTTGGCGATGATGAGCTTCGCGCCGCCGGGGCGCACGAAGCCCTCCGCGACGCGCGACGGCGTGCGGTGCGAGCGGAACGTTGCGCCGATGCGCGAGGCCAGCTCGTCGGCGACCATCTGCCCGACGTTGTGGCGGTTGCCGGCGTACTGGGATCCGGGGTTGCCGAGGCCCACGACGAGCCAGGTGTTCGCGGCCACTGCGGGGTCCTCTCGGCGGCGCAGGCGATCGAACAGGCCCATGCGCCCTCCTGCGGTCTCAAGTGAATGGTAGAGCGGATGCGGCGCCCAACCGCCCCCGAGACGTCAGCGCCCGACGGCGCCGGCCACCTCGACGGGCCGGCCCGAGCGAGCGACCGGCTCAGGGGCATCCGCTCGCCGAATCACCCCCGGAGACGAGCAGGGCCCGCACCGACACCCCGAGCGTACCCGGGGGCGGCACGGGCCCCAGCGAAAATCGCGACTACTCGGCGGCCTCGGCCGACTCCTCGGCAGCGGCCTCGGCGGTCTCCTCGGCGGCCTCCTCCTCGGCGGCGGGCTCCTCGCCCAGGTCGACCTTCTGCGGCTCGTGCACGTGCACGACGAGCACGTCGCCCTCGGTGAGCAGCGCGGCGCCCTTGGGGAGCTTCACGTCGGACGCGTGGATCTGCGAGCCGTCCTCCAGGCCCTCGACCGACACGACGACGTTCTCGGGGATGTGGGTCGCCTCGACCTCGAGCTGCAGGGTGTGCGCGTCGAGGTCGGCGATGAGGCCGGCGACGGGCTCGCCCTCGAGGTGCACGGGCACCTCGACGTGGACCTTCTCGCCCTTCTTCACGACGATGAGGTCGAGGTGCTCGATGAGCTGGCGCACCGGGTCGCGCTGCACGTCCTTGACGAGCGCGAGCTGTGTGCCGCCCTCGATGTCGAGCGTGAGCACGGCGTTGGCCTTGCGCACGATGAGCGCGGTCTCGTGACCGGGCAGCGTGAGGTGCTGCGGGTCGGTGCCGTGGCCGTAGAGCACGGCGGGGATCTTGTCGGCGGCGCGGATCTTGCGAGCCGCTCCCTTGCCGAACTGGGTGCGGAGCTCTGCGCTCAGCTTGTTGTCGTCAGCCATGGCTGTCTCTTCTCCTCATCGGGACGTGTCGCCCCAGGTCTTGTGTTGTTCAACTCGAACGCTCGTCAGCGTGAGGAATGACCGAAAGCCACATCCACCGCGTCGATCACGGATGCCGCGAGCCGGCGAAGCACCGGCCGCGAGGCATCCCTCGCCGAAGTCCAATCGACCACTCTACCAGCCGTCGCACGACGACTCCGAACTCGGGGGTGCGGGCGGGGAACACTACGCTAGTCGGCGTATCGATTCGCGGGCGGATTCACACGAGGGAGTCACGGAACGTGGCAGCAACAGCAGCAACAGCGAACATCGGCGTCGTCGGCCTGGCGGTGATGGGCTCGAACCTGGCCCGCAACCTGGCCAGCCGCGAGGGCAACACGGTCGCCGTGTTCAACCGCACCTGGTCGAAGACCGAGACGCTCATCACCGAGCACCCCGAGGCCGGGTTCGTCGCCTCGGAGGAGATCGACGACTTCGTCGCGTCGCTCCAGCAGCCGCGCACCGCGATCATCATGGTCAAGGCGGGGGCGGGCACGGATGCGGTGATCAACGAGCTGGCGGACCGCTTCGAGCCGGGCGACATCATCGTCGACGGCGGCAACGCGCTGTTCACCGACACGATCCGCCGCGAGAAGGCGCTGCGCGAGCGCGGCCTGAACTTCGTCGGCGCCGGCATCTCCGGCGGCGAGGAAGGCGCGCTGCTCGGCCCGTCGATCATGCCCGGCGGCTCGGCGCAGGCGTGGGAGACGCTCGGCCCGATCCTGAAGTCGATCGCGGCGGTCGCCGAGGGCGAGCCGTGCGTGACGCACATCGGCACCGACGGCGCCGGCCACTTCGTGAAGATGATCCACAACGGCATCGAGTACGCCGACATGCAGTTGATCGCCGAGGCCTACGACCTCATCCGACGCGGCACGGGCAAGTCGCCGGCCGAGATCGCCGAGGTCTTCGCCGAGTGGAACCGCGGCGAGCTCGAGAGCTACCTCATCGAGATCACCGCCGAGGTGCTGCGCCAGGTCGACGCCGAGACGGGCAAGCCGCTGGTCGACGTCATCCTCGACCAGGCGGGCGCGAAGGGCACCGGCGCGTGGACCGTGAAGAGCGCGCTCGACCTGGGCATCCCCGTGTCGGGCATCGCGGAGGCGGTGTTCGCGCGGTCGCTGTCGTCGAAGCCGGCACAGCGCGCCGCGGCATCCGACCTGCCCGGCCCGGCCGAGGCCTGGACCGTCGACGACGCCGACGCCTTCATCGAGGACGTGCGCAAGGCGCTCTTCGCCTCGAAGATCGTCGCCTACTCGCAGGGCTTCGACGAGATCGTCGCGGGCGCCGAGGAGTACGGCTGGGACATCCACAAGGGCGAGGTCGCGAAGATCTGGCGGGGCGGATGCATCATCCGCGCCCAGTTCCTCAACCGCATCACCGACGCGTACGCCGCCGACCCGGGTCTCGTGGCGCTGCTGACCGCACCGTACTTCCGCGACGCGCTGACCGAGTCGCAGGAGGCGTGGCGCCGGGTGGTCGTGGCGGCCGCGCAGGCGGGCATCCCGTCGCCGGCGTTCTCGTCGTCGCTCGCGTACTACGACGGGCTGCGGGCCGACCGCCTGCCGGCCGCGCTCGTGCAGGGGCAGCGCGACTTCTTCGGCGCGCACACGTACCAGCGGGTCGACAAGGACGGCATCTTCCACACCCTCTGGTCGGGCGACCGCACCGAGATCGAGACCGACGGCCCGAGCCACTAGGCGCGGAGCACGAGGCCCGGAAGGGCGGAACGACCCATGGCACAGCCGCGCTGGCGCTCGGAGGGCGAGGACCCGGACTACCGGTTCACCCTCGCCAACGAGCGCACGTTCCTCGCGTGGATCCGCACGGCGCTGGCGCTGCTCGCCGGCGGCGTGCTGCTGTTCGAGTTCGCCTCGACGATCGGGCCGCGCGTGCTGGTCGTCGTGCTCGCGGTCGGGCTCGCGGTGGTCGCCGCGGCGCTCGGCGGCCTGTCGTACGTGCGCTGGCGGGCGAACGAGATCGCGATGCGCCACGGGCGCGCGCTGCCGTACAGCATCGCCGTGCCCGTGCTCGCGGCCGTCGCCCTGCTCGGGGCGGCGACCATCGCCGTGATGATCTTGCTGGGCTGAGCTGCTCGTGAGTTCCGTCGTTCCGTCGTACGAGGGCCGTGACCCCGGGCTCCAGCCCGAGCGCACGGCCCTGTCGTGGAGCCGCACGGCGCTCGCGATCGCGGTGAACGCCCTGCTCGTGCTGCGCTCGGGGTTCGTCTCCGACCAGCCGTTGCTGGCGGCGCTGGGCGTCGCGCTGTTCGCGGCGGCGGCCGCGGCCGCGGCCTACGGGGTCGTGCGTGCGCGCGAGCTCGGCCACGAGGGCGGCGTAGTGATGCCGTCGGCGTGGCCGCTGCTCGCGGTCGCGGCGGTCGTGCTGCTCGCGGCGGTGGGCGGCGTCGCCTCGATCGTGGTGGAGGCGGGGCGATGAGCGACGAGCACCCGGAGCTGGCCGGCTACGAGGCATCCGACGGCCCCTACCGCCCCCGCCGCGCCAAGGTCATGCGCGCGGTCGTGCTCGTCGCGCTCGCCGCCATGCTGCTGCCGCTCGTGCTCTCGGCCGTGTCGGTCGCCCGCTCGACCGCGGCCCGCGCCTGCTTCGTCTACGTCGAGACCTACGTGCCCGACGCCGCCGCCTCGCACGTGCGCTTCGATCTCTTCGAGGAGACCGGCGCCGGCTGGCAGTGCGACTGGATCACCACCAGCGGCGTCACCCACCACCTCGGCAGCCTCGGGCTGATCCCGTCGGGCGCGGTCGTGCCGCCGGGCGTGCGGACCTGAACGGTCGGTGCCCGGGCCGCTAATCCAGCTTTGCCAAGGCGCGCGCTGCCGCCTTCCGTACCCAGGTTCGCGAATCACCCGTCATTTGCTCCAACCCAGCACGCGCCTCAGGGATCGTGAGCTTCCCGAGCGCCTTCACCGCGTGGCCGTTCACCGTCGGGTCGTCAAGGAGCTCGATGAGCAGAGTTCCAGCCTCCGGTCGCTTGGAGCGCCCTAAACCCAGAACCAACATCTCCCTACCGCGGCCATACGACCGCTCACGAGCGAGCTGGGCAAGGTGGTCGAAGTATGCATCGTCCCAGGTCACGTCGAGCGCGTTGCCGACCGCCCATCGCAGCCCAAGCTCGTTCGGATCATCCACTACCGCGAACAGGTCGATCAACCCCGGCACGGCTGACGGCTTGGCCCATGGGACGCTCAGGGCGCGAACGACTTCCATGAGTGTCTTCGGCTCGACACTCGAGTTGAGTGCATCGACGAGGACCGGGATTGCCTTCCGGTAGCGGATACCGGAGTGCCGAAGCTCGGCCAAGGATTCGACCTCGTACCCTTCCGCCGCGAGTCGTTCGAGGATCGGGCCTTCCTCTGGCGCTGGCGGCTCGGTTCGTGTCATCGAAGACCCCGAGTCAGATTGATCAAGCCCGAATCGAACGCGTCGCGCAGCGCCTCTCCGATGGAACTCGCCAGCAGGCGAAGCTCGTCTTGGGTCACGGCGACAACAAGACTGTCGTCCGAGTCAAGCAGTCTCATGACACCAACCTACGATCATTGCTCCCGCCCTCCGGGGCCGCTCAGAACACGTCTACAGGTCGGGATCCTTCAGAACGACCTCGAGGGGGGTGCCGTCGAAGTCGAGTTGCCTCAGCCTCGGCGGACCACCGCCGTGGTACTCACTGTGCGGATAGTCGAGGAGCCACTTCCTGCCGGTGCCCGGGCACTCGTAGGTCACAGACCAGGTCTCGTTGTCGACCGCAAGCCGCTGCAGGTGCTCAGTCGCGTAGTGGCGCGCCTCGGCGTCGTCGAGGCGATAGAGGGTCGCGCACGCGCACTTCATCAGTTGACCGACCTCATCCCTAGATTCATCAGCGCGACGGTCGAGTTCGGAATCGCGAACTCGCGGGCCCCGCCTGCGGTCCGGCCGCAGCTGAGAGATTCCCGAGACGAAGCGTTGTCTGGCATCAGTCGAACATCTCCTGCGCGCGACGCTGCTTGAGGATCGCGAGTTCGGCGAGCGTCTCATCCCAAGCGGCAGGCGCGAAGCGCTGCTCGAGTTCGTCGAGGTGCTCCTCCAGGAACGCCGCATACGAGGCATCCAAGACTGCGGATGCCTCGCGCTGACCGGTGTACATGCGCCGGAGCAGGTCGATGGAATACCACTCGTCGGTGCGAGCGCTCGCTGGCTGAAGGTCGAGGAAGAGCTGGCCGCGATCGCACACGAACCGGAGCCGCACGCCGTCGGACTCAGCGAGCAGAACGGCGTCGCCACCATTCGAGGTACTCACCATCGAGGAGACGATACGGAACCGCGCCCCCTGCCAGAGGAAGGACATGTGCTCGACAATGAACGCGAGGATTCGGTTCACGTTCCCTCGATCCAACCATCGTGGAGGGGCCCACAACGACCGCCCTCCCGAAGTGCGACTCTGATTCCTTTGTGCGCCATCACGCCCGCCCCAGCGCCTCGAGCAGGTGCGCGTTCCGCTTCGCGATGAGTCGGCGCAGGTAGGGCACGAGTACCAGCCGCTCGGCGAGGCGGCCGAAGATCGGGGACGCGACCGTGATGCGGTCGGTCATCCGCGTTCCCGTGCCGGACGCCTCGAACTCGTGGACGTGCGTGAACGCCCGGAACGGCCCCCGCACCTGCCGGTCGACGAACCGGGACGGACGCTCCAGATCGGCGATCTCCGACGTCATGGTGAACCAGATGCCGAAGTGCCGCGCCCGCCAGGTCACCGTCTCGCCGAGTCCGATCCACCCGGTGGTCACCCCGGCGACCGCACGCTCCCCGGACTGCGCCATCGACGACACGTGCGCGTCGATGTCGAGCGAGATGTCGAACATCGCCTCGACGCCGAACGGCGCCTCGGTCGTTATAGCGAAGGTGGATGGCACGGTCCCATTCTGTCCCGAACACCGAGCCGACTCGGCAGTAGGCGTGACTACGACGCTTGCAACAAGCAGAAGTCGCGCCCGTTATCTCCCGCGGAACATCGCGAGCTCGCGTCGAGCTCGGACCGTAGCGAGCGGAGACCTCAGGAACGTGTAGTTCCACGCGAATAGCACAGCGATAAGCGCAAGCAGTGGAGCAACTCCGAACCAGCCCAAGCCCACGCCGAGTAGGAATAGAACCGGCACCACACCGATGGTGGGCCCCAGCCAGACAACGTACAACGGCACCCGACCGCGCCCCGTGTAGGGGGAGCGACCAAGCCTGAGCCAAGCTGCGCTCGTTACCGCACCCGAGACCAATGCAGCCGGTCCCACAATCTGGAAGATTGCCAGAACGGTTGCGAGCCGCACCTGGTAGCTAGACGGAGGCGAGGCGAGGCTTACCGATATCCACACGCTGACCACGACGAACGCGAGAGCGGTCGCACCTAGCACCATGACGAGCACAGCTATCAATCTGCCCGTCGCACGCTGGCCGCGCTGCTCAGTCGGCATGCTCAGCCTGCACCGCTCATCACACAAGATCGCGCCCCGGGTCGATGTCCTCCAACGAGAGCCCTCCGATGTCGATCCCGAATGCGACCGCCTGCTGCTGCATCAGCGAGACGACCTCGTGGTAGGCCATGAGTCTGCCGTCTGCAAACGCCCGGTCCGCGCCCACTGGAGTCTCATCGCGATCGTCTCGAGCACTGAGCGCGGACTCCTTCAGCAGCTCGCCGAGGTCGCGCAGGTACAGCGCTGCGGAAGGATCATCGGTCACGTTCGCTCCCCCACGGGAGCCACGGATCAACGCTACGCAGCGTCGGGCCGAGCATCGTACGGAGCTGGGATCCGGGCTGCCCGGGGTCTGGAATCATCTCGACCCCGCTCACGGCGATCAGATCACGCACATCCGACGTACCGCGTTCGTACTCGAGTTCGAGCCAGCGGACGATGGCGATACAGACCTCCTGCTCCGACTCGACATGCGATGCGAGCCAACGCATGACGTCAGCGAGTATCAAGTGAGGGAGCACTTCCCCGCAGTTGTCCTCCACAGACTCAGAGAGAACGTCGGCGAGAATCGGATGCTCCGCTACGAGAGCGCGGACAGCGGCGACGGTTTGCACACTCATCGTGCTCGACCTCCCTCGCCGATCGTGATCCTCCCGGCAGTCTGACAGCGCCGAGGAGGCCGGCCGGTCAGGACTCCACAGGCACTGCCGCGTCGTACGGCGTCGACTCCTCACGCACCGGCCGCGGCCACAACGCCGCGACCGCCGCGCCGAGCACCACGAGCACGTTCGCTACGATGAGCAGCAGGTAGAAGGTCGCTGCGTGCTCGCCTTCAGGCGCCGGCGGACCACTCATCCGCGTGTTCCTTGCGCAGGTAGACCCACTCTTCGCCTGGTTCAAGCACGCGAGGCTCAGTCGTCAACAGCTCAACCGCTTCGAATGTGATCTCTGCTCGCGGGAAGAAGTCCGCCACCATCGAGGTCTCCGCCAGGGTCACATCCTCGCACTCCGATTCATCCGGGTCGTGATCAAATACGAATCGCGCTTGGATCCTGGTCTCCCTAACAGACATCGCGACCCCGCGCAGACCAGGCGTCACCACGTCCCACAGTGCCCGCTGCACGGAGAGAAGTGCTTCGATCCTCAGGTCCATGTCACCCTTTCCGACCCGCAGTGGTCGTTCGTCTTGGTCTCAGAAGGTGCTCGTCGAACCAGACGTCCTCGTAGCCGGGCGCCAAGAGGATCCGCCAACCCGGCGGAAGCGCGAGATAGGGCTGGAGCGTCGGACACCACTCGCCGACATGGGAGACGTGCAGGGACACGAAGAAGTCTGGGGCGTCAGACAGCTCGTCTCCGGCCCAGACGAACCAACCGGAGGTATCTCCGTCAGGCTGGTGCCGAAGCGCGTTCAATGGCTGGAGTCCGGAACGCACATTCCTCGCGATGCCCACCCTGAGGTCGGGTTGCGGGACGAGTGGGTCGGCGCGAAAGCGCTTCGCAGTCGCGATCTGGGTTTCGTAGGGTTCCATCACCCGAGCCTCAAACGGTGTCGCACTTCGAAGGGCTCATCACGCCGCACTCTCGAAGTCTCTCTGATTCCGATGGTGGCATCACGCCCGCCCCAGCGCTGCAAGCAGATGCGCGTTCCGCCTCGAGATGAGCCGGCGCAGGTAGGGCACGAGCACCAGCCGCTCCGCGAGGCGGCCGAAGATCGGGGACGCGACCGTGATGCGGTCGGTCATCCGCGTTCCGGTGCCGGACGCCTCGAACTCGTGGGCGTGCGTAAACGCTCGGAACGGCCCGCGCACCTGTCGGTCGACGAACCGATACGGACGCTCCAGCTCGGCGATCTCCGACGTCATGGTGAACCAGATGCCGAAGTGGCGCGCCCGCCAAGTCACGGTCTCGCCGAGGCCGATCCGCCCGGTGGTCACCCCGGCGACCGCACGTTCCCCGGACTGCGCCATCGATGACACGTGCGCGTCGATGTCGAGCGAGATGTCGAACATCTCCTCGACGCTGAATGGCGCCTCGGTCAGCAGGACGAAGGTGGAAGGCACCGTGCCATTCTGCCGAGCTTCAGGCGCTGGGATCCGGGCCTGGGGACGCTTCGACCGTTTCCGCGTCAGGCAGCCTCGGTCGGTTCGCTGCCGGAGCGTCCGCCCGCACCCGCCGCGGCCACACCGCCGCAACCGCCGCGCCGAGCACGACGAGCACGTTCGCCACGATGAGCAGCCGGTAGTCGACGATGCCGAGCAGGGCGGCGCCGAGCAGCGTCGCGAGGGTCTGCGGCACGTTGATCGCGAGGTTCGCGGCGGCACCGACACGGCCCTGCAGGCGGGCGGGCGTGGTGCGCTGGCGGTGCGTCGCGTAGGCGACGATGACCCAGACGACGCCGAGACCGACGAACGGGATCGCGGCGACCGCGAGCCACGCCCACCAGCCCGCGGTCGGCAGCAGGCCGAGGCCGACGATGGCGACGCCGAGCGCGATGGTGCGCGACTCCCCCAGCCGGCCGACGACCCGCGCGGCGGTGATGCCGCCGATGAGCGAACCCACGCCCTGCGCGGTGACGATGATGCCGAGCCACGCGCTGTCGAGCCCGAGGCCGCCGAGCGCCGGGAAGATGGTCGCGTTCGACAGGCCGGTCGACGCGAACGCGACGGTGATCACGATCGTGAAGAGGGCGAGCATGGGCGAGGCGGCGATATGGCGCACGCCCGCGCCGAGCTCGGTCCAGTAGTGCGCGCGCTCGGCGGCGGGCGTCGGCGGGGTCTCCTGCAGGTCGATGCGGGCGATGAGCACCGACGCGATGGCGAACGTCGCCATGGTCGTGCCGATGACCCAGACGGGGCCGGCGAAGACGTACAGCGCCGTGCCGATGAGCGGCGAGAGCAGGCGCGCGGCCTGGTCGATCGTCGAGAGCAGGCCGTTGCCCGAGGCGAGCTCCTCGTCGGGCAGCAGGTCGCGGATCAGCCCCGACTGCGCGGCCGCCGTGAGGTACCCGACGCAGCCGTACAGCAGCATGACGACGTAGATGATCCAGACATCGGATGCCTCCTGCACGAACAGCAGCACGAGCAGCAGCGGCACCATGGCGGCGTTCGCGAGCGCGAGCAGCTTGCGGCGCGAGAACCGGTCGGCGACCTCGCCCAGGAACGGGGCGCTGAGCGCGGCGAGCCCGAACATCACGAAGACGATCGCGGCGGCGGAGCCCGAACCGGTGAGGTCGTTCACCCAGACCGCCATCATCAGGAACAGCGCGCTGTCGCCGATGTTGCTGAAGACCCACGCGCCGGCGAGGCGGCGGAACGGTCGGCGCTGCCAGGCTGCGGGCATGCGGCGACGGGCATCCGTCGCCTGGGTCTCGGGGGCGGTCATGATCCTGCTCCTGTCTCGTCGGTGGTGCTGGTCGGCGCCCCGGTGGGCACCGAGTCGGGGTCGGCGTTGAGGGTCGCGAACATGCGCGCGAGCCGAGCACCTTCGGGCCGCAGCGTCGGGTCGGCGATGCGCCCCTCGAACGGCTCGAGGAGGGCGAGGATGCTCTCGCCGAGTTCGGCGAGCTCGTCGCGGGTGGCCCAGAAGCTCGACGTGCCAACCATCGACGAGCCCAGCCAGTCGTCCTCGAGGCCGCCGCGCTCGGCGACGGCGATGTACTCGCGCAGGCGGGCGTACTGGCGGTCGACGACGATGCCGGCGAGGCCGAGCACCGACGCCATCGAGTCGGCGACGTCGGGGGTGGGCGCCGGATGCCGCACCGTACGGGCCACCAATCGCCAGGGCTTCTCGCGCCCGCGCGGCTCTGCGCGTTCGATGTAGCCGTACTTCTCGAGCTGGCGCAGGTGGAACGACGCGCTCGCGACCGACTCCCCCACGCGCTCGGCGCACTCGGTCGCGGTCGCGTCGACCACGTCGCCGAGCACCTCGAGGAGCGCGAGGCGGATGGGGTGCGCGAGGGCGCGGATGCGCGCGGGGTCGCCCGCCTGCATCCGCTCGTCTGAGCCTGCCATGTGACGAGGCTACAACTCTAAAGACTTCTTGTGCAAGACTTCTTTAGGATTGGATCGCGATCGATCACCAAGCGAGCGAACGGCGCCTCAGGGGCATCCGCTCGGCCCTTCGAACGCTACGCCTCCAGCTGCTCGCGCACCTGCCGGCGGATGACCTTGCCGATCAGCGAGCGCGGGAGGTCGTCGACCTCGACGACGCGGCGCGGCACCTTGTAGGGCGTCAGCCGGTCGCGCACGGCGGTGCGGATCGCCTCGGGGTCGAGCGTCGCGCCCGGCTGGAGCACGACCGCGGCCACGACGTGCTCCCCCGAGTGCTCGTCGGGCATGCCGACGACTGCGCAGTCGGCGACGTCGGGGTGCTGGCGGATGACGTCTTCAACCTCGCTCGGCGCGACGTTGAAGCCGCCCGTGATGATGAGCTCCTTGATGCGGTCGACGATGCGCACGAAGCCGCCGTCGTCGATCGTGACGATGTCGCCGGTGCGGAACCATGGCGCGCCGCCGTCGGGGTCGTCGACGAAGACCTCGGCCGTCTCCTCGGGGCGGTTCCAGTAGCCGCTGAACACCTGCGGTCCGCGCACGACGAGCTCGCCGCGCTCGCCCGCGGGCACGTCCTCGGTCGGCGCATCCGGGTCGACCACGCGCACCTCGGTGTCGGGCAGCGGCAGGCCGACCGTGCCCGCACGACGGGTCGTCGCGACCGGGTTCGCCATGAGCACCGGCGACGTCTCCGACAGGCCGTACCCCTCGACGAGGTACCCGCCGGTCTTCGCCTCCCACGGCTCGACGACCGACGCCGACAGCGGCATCGCCCCCGAGATCGCGATCGAGATGCCCTCGAGCGACACGCCCTGCTCGGCTGCGGCCGCAGTGAGGCGCTCGTAGATCGGCGGCACGGCCGGCAGGAACGTCGGCGGGTGCTTCCGCACCACCTTCAGCACCAGGTCGGGGTCGAAGCGCGGGAACAGCACGAGGCGCGCGCCCATGCTCATCGCGAACGTGAGGCAGAGCGTCAGCCCGTAGGCGTGGAACATGGGCAGCACGGCGTAGACGACCGATGTGCCGCGCGGGATCTCGGGCACCCACGCGCGCGCCTGCGCGGCGTTCGCGAGCAGGTTCGCGTGCGTGAGCGTCGCACCCTTCGGCCGGCCGGTCGTACCGCTCGTGTACTGGATGAGCGCCACGTCGCCGACGCGCGGCGCGTGGATGTGGGGCTCGATGCGGTCGGATGCCACGAGCTCGCGCCAGGTCACGGTGTCGTGCACGTCCGTGGTGAGCGCCTCGCGTGCCTCGCGGGCCTTCGCGATCGGCAGGCGCAGCGCCGCGCGCGTGCCGAACGGCATCGCACGGGTGACGTCGACCGACACGATGTGCCGCTGGGCGATGTCGTCGGGGAAGTCCTGGATGGTCTCGACGACCTTGTTCCAGGCGACGACCACTCGGGCGCCGTGGTCCTCGAACTGGTGGCGCAGTTCGCGCGGCGTGTAGAGCGGGTTGTGCTCGACGACGATCGCGCCGAGCCGGAGGATCGCGTAGAACGCCACGATGTGCTGCGGGCAGTTCGGCAGCACGATCGCGACCGGGTCACCCTGCTGCACGCCGAGCTTGCGGAGCCCCTCGGCGGCGCGGTCGATCTGCTCGCCGAGCTCGGCGTAGGTCGTGACGCGGCCGAAGAACTCCAGCGCCGGCCGGTCGGGGTACTGCGCGACCGACTCGTGGATGAGGTCGATGAGCGACCCCGTGGGCGCGTCGAGGTGGTGCGGCACGCCCGGCGCGTAGCTTGCGAGCCAGGGTGCGCTGGAGGCATCCGACATCTATGCGGCCCCGTCGAACATGCTGGTGACCGACCCGTCGTCGAAGACCTCGTGGATCGCGCGCGCGAGCAGCGGCGCGATCGACAGCACGGTCAGGCGGTCCCAGTGCTTCTCGGGCGGCAGCGGCAGGGTGTCGGTCACGACGACCTCGTCGATGAACTCGCTCTGCAGCAGCTCGGTCGCGGGCGGCGAGAACACGGCGTGGGTCGCGGCGACGACGATGTTGGTCGCGCCGTTCTTCTTCAGCGCCTCGGCGGCCTTCACGATGGTGCGGCCCGTGTCGATGAGGTCGTCGACGAGCAGGCAGGTGCGGCCCTCGACCTCGCCGACGATCTCGTGCACCGAGACCTGGTTCGGCACCAGCGGGTCGCGGCGCTTGTGGATGATGGCGAGCGGTGCACCGAGCTTGTCGCTCCAGATGTCGGCGACGCGCACGCGGCCCATGTCGGGCGAGACGACCGTGAGGGTCTCGGGGTCGAGCTTCTTCTTGAAGTGCTCGAGCAGCACCGGCATGGCGAAGAGATGGTCGACGGGGCCGTCGAAGAAGCCCTGGATCTGCGCCGCGTGCAGGTCGACCGACATGATGCGGTCGGCGCCGGCGGTCTTGTACAGGTCGGCGACGAGGCGCGCCGAGATGGGCTCGCGGCCGCGGCCCTTCTTGTCCTGCCGGGCGTACGGGTAGAACGGCGAGACCACGGTGACGCGCTTGGCCGACGCGCGCTTCAGCGCGTCGAGCATGATGAGCTGCTCCATGAGCCACTCGTTGATGGGCGACGGATGCGACTGGATGACGAACACGTCGCAGCCGCGCACGCTCTGGCTGAAGCGCGCGTAGATCTCGCCGTTGGCGAAGGTACGCGAGTCCGACTCGACGAGCTCGGTGTCGAGCTCGCTCGCGATCGCCTCGGCCAGAGCCGGGTGCGCGCGCCCCGTCACGAGGACGAGTTGCTTGGTCGTCTTGCTCCTGATGCTCGACATCCGCTGGTGGTCCCTCCCCCGGCTCAGCCGGCGTCCGTCTCGTCGTCCGTCGCAGCGGGTGCCGCGGCCTCCGCCGCCTCCGCCGCGGCCGACCCGGGTCGATGCTGCTGCACCCACCCCGGCAGGTTGCGCTGGGGGGCGACGTTCACCGCGAGCGCGCCGGCCGGTACGTCCTTGCGCACGACCGTCCCCGCTCCCGTGTACGCTCCGTCGCCAATCCTAACGGGAGCGACGAACACGCCGTGGGAGCCGGTCCGCACGTGCGCGCCGACCTCGGAGTGGTGCTTGTTCACCCCGTCGTAGTTGGCGAAGATCGAGCCGGCGCCG
This sequence comes from Agromyces rhizosphaerae, assembly GCF_027925245.1. Taxonomy (NCBI): domain Bacteria; kingdom Bacillati; phylum Actinomycetota; class Actinomycetes; order Micrococcales; family Microbacteriaceae; genus Agromyces; species Agromyces rhizosphaerae. Next base: position 2,664,547 of record NZ_BSDP01000001.1, on the reverse strand, counting down.
ATGTTCGCGCCCTCGCCGATCGTCGCGTCGCCCACGTACGACAGGTGCGGCACCTTGCTGCCCTCGCCGATCGTGGCGTTCTTCGTCTCGACGAACGTGCCGATCTTTCCGTCCGCGCCGAGCGCAGTGCCCGGGCGCAGGTACGAGAAGGGCCCGACGGATGCCCCGGCGCCGATGACCGACAGGGTGGCATCCGTTCGCTTGACCGTCGCCCCCGCGCCGACCTCGCAGTCGAGCAGCGTCGTGTCGGGTCCGATCACTGCGCCGGACTCGATGACGGTCGCGCCCTGGATGTGCGAGCCGGGCAGGATCGTCACGTCGGGCGCGATGCGCGCCTTGAGGTCGATCCAGGTGGAGGCCGGGTCCTGCACGGTGACGCCGTTCAGCTGCCAGCCGCGGATGATGAGGGCGTTCAGCCGGAGTGCGGCCTCGGAGAGCTGTGCGCGGTCGTTCACGCCGGCGACGAGCCACGGCTCCGACACCGGCACGGCCGACACCTCGGAGCCCGCGCGGCGCAGCAGCGCGATCATGTCGGTGAGGTACTTCTCGCCCTGCGCGTTGTCGGTGGTGAGGTTCGCGAGCTGGTCGCGCAGCTCCTGCACGCCGAAGGCGTACACCCCGGCGTTCGCCTCCTGCAGGGCGAGCTCCTCGCTCGTCGCATCCTTCTGCTCGACGATGCGGTCGAGCGCCCCCTCGGCGGTGCGCACGATGCGGCCGTAGCCCGTGGCGTCGTCGTAGACGGCCGAGAGCACGGATGCGACGCTGGTTGCGTCACGGTGGCGCTCGAGGAACCCGTGCAGCGTGCCCGCGTTCAACAGCGGCACGTCGCCGTTCAGCACGAGCACGTCGCCGTCGAAGTCGTCGGGCAGCGCGGCGACCGCCTGCTCGACGGCGCGGCCGGTGCCGGGCACCTCGTCCTGGTCGACGATGATCGCGTCGGGGTACTCGGCGAGGATCGCCTCGGCGACCTGGTCGCGCTCGTGCCGCACCACCGCGACGACGTACGCGGCGTCGAGCTCGCGCGCCGTGGCGAGCACGTGCGCGATCATCGGCGCGCCCGCGAGCGGGTGCAGCAGCTTCGGCGTGGCGGACTTCATGCGCGTGCCCTGCCCGGCGGCGAGGACGACGACGGCGAGCTTCTCATCGGTCATGCTCCGCCACCAGGATTCGAACCTGGACTTCACAGCTCCAAAGGCTGTCGTGCTGCCGTTACACCATGGCGGACCGCGCGCTCCCGCAGGCGGGCACGCGCGCGTCCAAGTCTGCCATGCGGGGGTGCGCGCGGCGGTGTCGGCGGGCGGGGTGGCTCAGGCCGGCAGCGCGTCGGCGATGCGGTCGGCCCAGGCGCGGATCTCGTCCCAGTCGCGGCGGTCGCGGAACTCCTCCGGGGTGTTCTCGAGCATCGAACGCTCCATGAAGTTGCCCGGATCCTCGGGCACACGGCCGCCGAAGACGACGTGCTCGCGCACGCCCAGCTCCTCGGCCTGCTCGATGACCTTCCGCGGCTCGAGCCACTTGTCCTCCTCGGGCGGCGCATCGGCCTTCGGCTCACCGATCGGACCGGAGCTGAAGACCCAGAACGGCATCGCCTCGAGACGCGCGCGCTCGTGCGAGAGGAAGTGCCGGGCCTCGCGGCGCCATCGGCCCAGGTACATGGCGCTGCCGAGCACGACCGCGTCGAAGCCCGCGGCGGTCGCGTGGCCCGCTTCCGTCGCCTCGGCGACGTGGCCCCGTGCGCGGAGTTCGTCGGCGATCGCCTCGGCGATCTCGGCGGTGGAGTGGTGCTTCGTCGCGTAGGCGACGAGGACGTGTGCCATGCCTCCAGACTGCCCCGGCCGGCGCGGGCGGCGGGGACCTTCGGCCCGCGGAGTTCGCCACTGACGCGTGTCGGCGTGCCCGTCAGCGCTGCGATCACCGAATGGACCCGTCCGACCCGCGATACTGGAGCAATGGCCGAGGCAGACGAGGTCGACCGCATCGTCGACGACTGGGAGCGCGAGCGCCCCGACCTCGACTTCGCGCCGCTGCAGGTGCTGAGCCGCGTCGCGCGCCTCGCGAAGCACCTCGACCGCGCCCGCCGCACCGCGTTCGCCCGTTCGGAGCTCGAGTCGTGGGAGTTCGACGTGCTCTCCGCGCTGCGCCGCGCCGGCGAGCCCTACCGCCTCTCACCCAAGGCGCTCCTGCAGCAGACGCTCGTCTCGAGCGGCACCATGACGAACCGCATCGACCGGCTCGTCGAGCGCGGGCTCGTGTCGCGCCAGACCGACCCGAACGACGGCCGCGGCATCCTCGTCGTCATGTCGACCGCCGGACTCAACCGCGTCGACGCCGCCATCACGCGCCTCGTCGACGCCGAGGCCGAGCTGCTCGGCTCACTGCCCGCCGCCGAGCGCAACCGACTCGCGAACCTGCTGCGCAAGCTCAGCCTCGGGTTCGACGAGCTGGGTACGTAGGTCTGCCCCGGGGCATCCGCTCGCCCTGCCGGTCTACGCCTCGAGCTGCTCGCTCAGCTCCAGCCACCGGGTCTCGAGGTCGGCGACGGATGCCTCGAGCTCACCGAGCTCCACAGTGAGCACGCCGAGCCCGGTGAAGTCCGTCTGGTCGTGCGCGGCCAGGCGCTCGTGCGCGTCGGCGATCTCGCGCTGCAGCTTCTCGAGCCGGCGGTCGATCGACGCGAGCTCCTTCTCGGCAGCGCGGCGCGCGGCGCCGGTGAGCGCCGATGCGACCGGCGTGGCGGGCGCCTGCGTGGTGGTCGCCGCGGCGACGGCGGACGCGCCGGCACCCGCATCCGTCGACCGCCTGCGCAGTTCGAGGTACTGCTCGACGCCACCGGGCAGGTGGCGGAGGTGGCCCTCCATGACGGCGTACTGCTGGTCGGTGACGCGCTCGACGAGGTAGCGGTCGTGGCTGACGACGAGGAGCGTGCCGGGCCAGGTGTCGAGGAGGTCCTCGATGGCGGCGAGCATGTCGGTGTCGAGGTCGTTGGTGGGCTCGTCGAGGATCAGCACGTTCGGCTCCTCGAGCAGGATGAGCAGCAGCTGCAGGCGCCGCTTCTGGCCGCCCGAGAGGTCCTTCACCGGGGTCGAGAGCTGCGCGCTTGTGAAGCCGAGGCGCTCGAGCAGCTGGCCGGGCGTGAGCTCGGTGCCGCCGGCGACGTAGCTCGACTTCTGGCGGCCGATGATCGCGCTGACGCGCTCGTCGCCGAGGCCCTCCAGCTCGTCGAGCTGCTGCGTGAGGCTCGCGATGCGCACCGTCTTGCCGCGCTTCACGCGTCCGCTCGTCGGCTCGACCGCGCCCGTGACGAGGCCCAGCAGCGTGGACTTGCCCGCACCGTTCACGCCGAGGATGCCGGTGCGCTCGCCCGGGGCGATGCGCCATTCGATGTCGCGCAGGATCTGGCGCGGCGTGCCGCTCGTGGCATCTGTCACCTCGACCCCGGCGTCGATCAGGTCGACGACGTCCTTGCCGAGGCGCGCGACCGCGAGGCTCGACAGCTCGACGCTGTCGCGCACCGGTGGCTCGCCCTCGATGAGCTGGTTCGCCGCCTCGATGCGGAACTTCGGCTTGCTCGTGCGGGCCGGGGCGCCGCGGCGCAGCCACGCGAGTTCCTTGCGGGCGAGGTTGCGGCGCTTGGCCTCGGATGCCGCCGCCATGCGATCGCGCTCGACGCGCTGCAGGATGTACGCCGCGTACCCGCCCTCGAACGGCTCGAGGATGCGGTCGTGCACCTCCCACGTCGCCGTGCACACCTCGTCGAGGAACCAGCGGTCGTGCGTGACGACGACGAACGCGCCCTGGCCGGCGGGCCATCTCGTCTTGATGTGCTGGGCGAGCCAGGCGATGCCCTCGACGTCGAGGTGGTTCGTCGGCTCGTCGAGGAAGAGCACGTCCCAGTCGCCGACGAGCAGCGCGGCGAGCGCGACGCGGCGCCGCTGCCCGCCGCTCAGGTCGCCGACGCGCGCCTGCCACGGGACGTCCGCGAGCAGCCCGCCGATCACGTCGCGCGTGCGTGCGTCGCCCGCCCACTCGTGCTCGTCGATGCCGCCGACGACCGCGTGCGCGACCGTGTGCTGCGGGTCGACGGTGTCGGCCTGGTCGAGCATGCCGACGCGGATGCCCCTGCGCCGCGTCACCCGCCCCGCATCCGGCTCCAGCCTGCCCGCGAGCAGCCGCAGCAGCGTCGACTTGCCGTCGCCGTTGCGCCCGACGATGCCGACCCGGTCGCCCTCGTCGAGCCCGATCGTCACCTCGTCGAAGACGACGCGGGTGGGGTACTCGAGGTGCAGCCGTTCGCCGCCGAGGAGGTGTGCCATGTCCGTCCGAGCCTACCCGCGCGCAAGAGCCGCCGAGCCTGCAGGATTCGTCGCTCTGAGCGCTGAGAACGACGAATTATGCAGGTTCGTGGCTGTGGACAACTGCGGGATTCGTGCGGGAACGGGGGATGGGGGCTCAGCGGGGCGCGGAAGGGTGAGGATGCCGAGATGCGACGTCCAGCTCAACTCCCCGATGCCATGCGACGTGCACCTGTGTCCGTGCGAGCGGCGGGCGAACTCGGGGTCAGCGCATCTCGTCTGCGGCGATCGGACATCCGGCGCCCCTACTTCGGCTCGGTCTCGCTGGCGGAGCCGACCGATGCGATGGACCGGATCCTCGCGTACGCCGCACGGATGCCGCCGACCCAATCGTTCTCGTATACCTCGGCGGCCACGCTCCTCGGGCTGCCGCTGCCGTCCCGAGCAGCGTCCGGGCCACTCCATGTGTCTGCGCCGAAGGGAGCCGGCCTCCCCCGATCTCGGGGGGTCGTTGGTCACGAGCTCAGGCGGGATCAGTCGCTGATCAGGGTAGGTGCGCACTCTCTGCGCAGCAGCACGCCGATCGACACGTGGTGCGAACTCGCCGGGGTTCTCGACCACAACGATCTCGTCGTGGTCGGCGACCATCTGATCACCGGCCACGCACCCGTCGGTGGCCCGCCCGGCCTGACCACGATGAGCGCGCTGCGTACTGCCGTCGCGGAGCGCGCAGGTGCGCGACACGTCCGGGCAATGCGTGGCGCACTCGACGATGTCCGCTTCGGCGCAGTCTCCCCCATGGAGACGAAGACCCGCCTCGTGCTGCTCGGCTCCGGGCTGCCCGAGCCCGCTTTGAACGTGCGTGTCTACTCGGGTGCAGTGCTCGTCGCGATCCTCGATCTCGCCTGGGAGAGGTGGAAGGTCGCGGTCGAGTACGACGGCGACGTGCACCGGGACCGGGAGCGATTCAAGCGCGACATCCTCCGGCGAGAGCGCCTCGAGGACCTGGGATGGGCCGTGGTCCAGCTGACCTCCGACGACCTGTTCCGCCGTACGCCCGAAACGGTCGCCCGCATCCGCGCCCGCCTACGAGCCCATGGCGCCCCGTGCTGACCTTCCGCTGCGCCGTCGCTGTCCCTCGGTGAGCCTGCACGATTCGTCGTTCTGAGCGCTGAGAACGACGAATCGTGCAGGCTCGGCGGCAGAAGGGGCGGGCGGGCGGGGCGGGCGTCAGGCGGGGAGGACGCGCGCGCCGGGGACGGGGCCGTGCGCGCGGATCGCGGTGAGGCGCGAGGCGGAGAGGGCGACCTGGAGCTCGAGGGCGGCGTCGGCGTCGGCCGCGAGGAACGCGACCGTGGGGCCCGAGCCGGAGACGAGGCCCGCGAGCGCGCCGTGGTCGGCGCCGAGCTGCAGGATGCCGCCGAGCCCGGGCGCGAGCTCGAGCGTCGCCGCCTGCAGGTCGTTGTGCAGGGCATCGGCGAGCCGAACCGGGTCTCCCGCCCGCAGCGCCTGCAGCACTGCCGCGTCGACCTCGGGCCGCCGCGACCCCGGCATGGCCCCGCCGCCGCGCTGGCGGTCGAGCTCCGAGTACACCGCGGGCGTCGAGATGCCGAACTCGGCGATCGCGAGCACCCAGTGGAACGAGCCGGTCGCGAGCGCGGGGCTCAGCCGGTCGCCGCGCCCGGTGCCGATCGCGGTGCCGCCGGCCAGCGAGAACGGCACGTCGGCCCCGAGCCGCGCGGCGAAGCCGTGCAGGTCCTCCTTCGAGAGCCCCAGCTCCCACAGCGCATCGCAGGCGACCAGGGCGGCCGCCGCATCCGCAGACCCGCCGCCCATGCCCCCGGCGATCGGCACGTGCTTGTCGATCGCCAGGTGCACGCCGGTGTCGACGCCCGCGTGCGCAGCCAGCATCCGCGCCGCCCGAATGGCGAGGTTGGTGTCGTCGACGGGCAGCCCCGACGTGTCGATCGACCCGCCGAAGGCGACCGAGATGTCCTCCGCCGGGTACGCCCGCACGTCCTCGTAGAGCGACACCGCCTGGTACGCCGTCGCGACGTCGTGGTACCCGTCGGGCTCCAGCCCGCCGACCCGCATGAAGAGGTTGATCTTGCCGGGCGCCCGCACGTGCACGACGGGGGTGGCTTCGGCGAGCGTCATGGCTCCAACCTATCCCGCGGCTCGCGCGAGCCAGGTCCGCAGCCGCTCCTTCACCTCGGCGAACCGCTCGCCGTCGGCCATGCGGCTCCAGGTGAGCGTGATCGACGTCTTCGCACCCCCGGGCGTGGCCTGCGCGGCGAGCTTTTCGCCGTCGTCGAGCTTCCAGCGGGCATTCGGATGCTTCGCCGTGCGGTTCTCGGCATCGGGCGCACGCCCGAGCTCGGCCGAGACCACCCGCACGGCCGCGTCCAGCGCCGCATCCGTCTCGAACGGCAGGGTCTTCGACACGGATGCCTCGAAGGTGCCGTCCTGCCGCTGGCCGGGCTGGCGGATGCCCCGGGCCTGCTGGTACCCGACGACGATGCCCTGCGTCCACCACGGGTCCACGTCGTGCCGGGCGACGAGCCACTTCACGGTCGCCGGGTGCGTCCACGACGCCGCGCCCGCCGCGTCGAGCACGGCGAACCAGCCCTCCCAGTCGCGCCCCGTCGCAGCCTCCAGCGCCTCCGCGCCCATCGCCTGCTGCATGCCCCCCACGGCCATGGGGCACACGCTACCGCGCGGCGCGGGCGACGGCGAGGAACTGGTCGATGCCGAGCTCCTCGCCACGGGCCTGGGGGTCGACGCCTGCGGCTTCGAGCACGGCGGATGCCTCGGAGCTGGTGCCGCCCAGCACGCCCGCGAGCGCCTGGCGGAGCATCTTGCGACGCTGCTGGAAGGCCGCGTCGATGATCGCGAACGTCCGCCGCCGCTCCTCCTCGGTGCCGGGCTCCTCCGCGCCGCGCGCGAACCCCACGAGCACCGAGTCGACGTTCGGCACGGGCCAGAACACGAGCCGCGAGACCTGGCCTGCGATGCGCCAGCCGCCGTACCAGGCGGCCTTCGCGCTGGGCGCGCCGTAGACCTTCGAACCGGGCGTCGCGGCGAGCCGGTAGCCGACCTCGGCCTGCACCATGACGATGCCGCTCGTGAGCGACGGGAAGTGCTCGAGCAGGTGCAGCAGCACGGGCACGGAGACGTTGTACGGCAGGTTCGCGACGAGGCGCTGCGGCGGGGCGGGCAGCTCGGTGACGCGCAGCGCGTCGGCGTGCACGACGTCGATGCGCGTGCCCGGCTGCATGAGCTGCACGGTGTGCGGGAGCTGCTCGGCGAGGCGGCCGTCGATCTCGACGGCGACCACGTGGGCGCCGGCCTCGAGCAGGCCGAGCGTGAGCGAGCCGAGCCCCGGGCCGACCTCGAGCACGACGTCGTCGCGCTCCACCTCGGCGAGCTGCACGATGCGGCGCACCGTGTTGGCGTCGTGCACGAAGTTCTGGCCGAGCTTCTTGGTGGGGCTCACGCCGAGGTAGCCGGCGAGCTCGCGGATCTCGGCGGGGCCGAGCAGCCGCGGCGCGGGCGCGGGCGCGCCGCCGTCGGATGCCTCGTGCCGATGCGCGTTCATCGTCCCCCCACGACCATGATGCTCACGTATTCCGCGAGGGCGATGCCGGGGGCGCGCCGTCCGGCGCCGAAACCGGCTCGGCGTCCCACCGCCCGTAGGCCCGCTCGGTGTTCGCCGCGATCTCCGCCGACAACTCGTCGACCGGAGCGCCGAGCACCTCGGCCATGAACCGCACGGTGTGCGGCACGAGGTAGGGCGCGTTCGGGCGCCCGCGGTTCGGGGCGGGCGTGAGGTAGGGGGCATCCGTCTCGACCATGACGAGTTCGCGGGGAGCAGCGCGCAGCCCCTCGCGCAGGTTCTCGGCGTTCTTGAACGTGACGTTGCCGGCGAACGACATGAACCAGCCGTGCTCGGCGCACACGGCGGCGAGCGCCGCGTCGCCCGAGAAGCAGTGGAACACCGTGCGCTCGGGCGCGCCGACCCGCAGCAGGGTCGCGACCACGTCGTCGTGCGCGTCGCGGTCGTGGATCTGCAGCGCGAGCCCGTGGCGCTTGGCGATGTCGATGTGCGCCTCGAAGGAGTGGAACTGCGCGTCGCGCCCGTCGTCACCGGTGCGGTACCAGTCGAGCCCGGTCTCCCCCACGGCGACGACCCGCGGCCGCCCAGCAAGCGCGTCGATCGTGGCCAGCGCCTCGTCGAGCGCCCCGGCGGCGGCGAGCTCCGGTGCATCGTTCGGGTGGATCGCCACCGCCGCGAGCACGCGCGCGTCGCGCGCAGCGAGCGCGGCCGACCACTCCGACGTCGCGACGTCGGTGCCGACCTGCACGACGCCCGCGATGCCGACCGCGCCGGCCCGGTCGAGATGTTCGGCCGGCGTGATCGGCATCGCGCCGTCGGCCACCTCGAGGTGCGTGTGGTTGTCGTAGACGGGCACCGCGAGCGGCTCGGGGGCCGCCGGGTACGCGGGCGACCCGCCGTCGCGAGCAGCCCGCGAACGCAGGTGACCGTCCGTCACGCCGCGCTCTCGATGCGCGGGAACAGCGGCTCGAGCGCGCCCACCGAGGACGCGCCGGCCCAGTCGGCCGCGCGGTCGATGCGCTGTGCCGAGACCTCGCCCGAGCCGCCGAGCGCCGACCACAGCTTCGCGGTCGCGACCGGCAGCACGGGCGCGAGCAGCACGGCGAGCGTGCCGAGGCCGCGGTACGCGGTGTGCAGCACGGTGCCGAGCCGCTCGCGCTGCTCCGGGTCCTTCGCCAGCGCCCACGGCTCCTGCTCGGTGATGTACCCGTTCAGCACGTCGACGAGCTCCCACACGCTGGCCAGCGCCTCGTGCGGCGCGAAGCGGTCGATCGCCGCCTGGGCGGCATCCGTCACCCGCCGTGCCGTGTCGAGCACGCGCTCGTCGGCCTCGGTCAGCTCGCCGGCGGCCGGCACCGAACCGTCGAAGTACCGCGTGATCATCGCGATCACGCGCGAGCCGAGGTTGCCGAAGCCGTTCGCGAGCTCGGCCTGGTAGCGCGCCGCGAGGTCCTCCCACGAGAACGAGCCGTCCTGGCCGAACGCGATCGCGCGCATGAAGTAGTAGCGGAATGCGTCGGACCCGAACGTCGACGTGATTTCCTCGGGCGCGATGCCGGTGAGCTTCGACTTCGACATCTTCTCGCCGCCGACGAGCAGCCAGCCGTGGCCGAAGACGCCCTTCGGCACGTCGAGCCCTGCGGCCATGAGCATGGCCGGCCAGATGACGGCGTGGAAGCGCAGGATGTCCTTGCCCACGATGTGGTGGGCCGGCCAGCGGCGCGCGAGCTCGGCGTCGTCGGCGCCGTACCCGACCGCGGTGATGTAGTTCAGCAGCGCGTCGAACCAGACGTAGACGACGTGCGACTCGTCCCACGGCACCTTCACGCCCCAGTCGAACGTCGAGCGCGAGATCGACAGGTCGCTGAGCCCCTGCTTCACGAACGAGACGACCTCGTTGCGCGCCGACTCGGGCTGCACGAAGTCGGGCCGCTCCTCGTAGAGCGCGAGCAGCTTGTCGGCGAACGCGGACATGCGGAAGAAGTAGTTCTTCTCGTTCAGCAGCTCGACCGGCTTGGAGTGGATGGCGCAGACCTGCTGGCCCTCGTACTCGCCCGTGCCGGCGATGAGGTCGGACGGCTGCTTGTACTCCTCGCAGCCGACGCAGTAGTACCCCTCGTACTCGCCGGTGTAGATGTGCCCCTCGTCGTAGAGCTTCTGGATGAACTTCCGCACGCCCTCCTCGTGGCGCTCATCGGTCGTGCGGATGAAGTCGTCGTTGGCGACGTCGATCGTGCCGAGCAGCGGGAACCACGACTCGGAGACGAGCTTGTCGGCCCACTCCTGCGGCGTCACGCCGTTGGCGGTCGCGGTGCGCAGGATCTTCTGGCCGTGCTCGTCGGTGCCGGTGAGCATCCAGGTGTCATCGCCCCGCTGCCGGTGCCAGCGCGCCAGCACGTCCGCCGCGACCTCCGTGTACGCGTGCCCGATGTGGGGCACGTCGTTGACGTAGAAGATGGGCGTGGTGATGTAGAACGAGGAGCCGTCGGCCATGCCCTCGATTCTATTGGGGCGACGGATGCCCCCAGACCCGTGTTACCTCGCGGCGGAGCGCCCTCCCCCGCCGCCGGCTCCGGCCACGCGATCGGCGTGCGACTTCGGGCTCGCGACCACCGGCGGCAGCTGCTCCTGCACCACCATGTGCTCGTGCTCGGTCGGCACGTCGAGCGTCGACTCCTGCTCCTTGATCGCCGGCCCGCGCACCTTCTGCCCGGCGTATTCCACGAGCTGCATGCCGATCACGATCTTGCCCGGCGCATCGCGCTTCTCCATCGCCCGGTAGGCGTCCTGCACGCGCTCGAGCGGGAAGATGTCGGCGACGGGCAGGCGGATCTGCCGCTGCTCGACGAGCCTCGCGACCCGTTCGAGCGTGACCATGTCGCCCGCGGCCGCCCGCCCCACGCCGCGCTCGTCGACCGCGTCCCAGTCGGTGAGCGTGGTGATGCGCTGCGGCGGCACGCCGAGCTCCTCGGCGGCGGCCACGTCGCCGGTGCCGAGGAAGTCGATGAACGCGTCGACGCCGCCCGGCGCCTCGGCCCGCACGCGGGCGGCGAGGTCGTCGCCGTAGGCGAGCGGGCGCACGCCGAGCTGCCGCAGGAAGTCGAACCGCTCGGGAATGGACGTGCCGAACACGGTCGCGCCCCGCAGCACGGCGAGCTGCGCGGCGATGCAGCCGAGCCCGCCCGCAGCGGCCGTGATCACGACCGTGTCGCCCTCGCCCACGCCGGTCTGGCGCAGCGCGCCCCACGCCGTGGTGCCGGCCACGTACAGCGAGCCCGCGACCTCCCACTCGACGTGCGGGGGCTTGCGCATGAGCTGCGACTCGGGCGCGACGACGAACGTCGCCTGGGCGCCCTCGGCCCATCCCATGACCGAGTCGTTCGGCTGGAAGCGCGTCACCCCCGGGCCGACCGCGGCGACGATGCCCGCGAGGTCGCGCCCCTCGCCCGCCGGGAAGCTGACCGGCGATCGATCGGGGTGCACGCCGCGGCGACGAGCGGTCTCGACCGGGTTCACCCCGGATGCGACCACCTCGACGAGCACTTCACCCGGGCCGGGCCTGGGCGCATCGATGTCGACGACCTCGAGCACTTCCGGGCCGCCGAACCTGTTGAACTGAACTGCCTGTGCCATCACGCACCTCCAACTTGCGTTGTCCGGTGCCTCCACCCCCTATTGTCCCCCTTTCGAGGGCCATCGGGCTGGGAATCGGTGGAGATTCGCGAGGGACGCTCAGCGACCGTCGCGCGCGGCGAGCGCGGCCTCGTACAGCTCGCGCTTGCCGAGCCCCGTGTCGGCCGCGACCTCGGCGGCCGCGTGCTTCAGGCGTTCCCCGCCGGCGACGAGCGCCTGCACGCGGGCAAGGGCCTCCGCGGCATCCGCCTGCTTCGGCTCGGCCCCGGCGACGACGATGCAGATCTCGCCGCGCACGCCGTGCCCGGCCCACTCCGCGAGCTCGTCGAGCGGGCCGCGGCGCACCTCCTCGTGCAGCTTGGTGAGCTCGCGGGCGACCGCGGCGCGACGGTCGCCGCCGAACGCCTCGGCGAGGTCGGCGAGCCCGGCGTGGATTCGGCTCGGCGCCTCGAAGAAGACGAGCGTGCGCGGGTCGTCGGCGAGGTCGGCGAGCCGACGTGCGCGGTCGCCGTGCTTGCGCGGCAGGAACCCCTCGAACGCGAACCGGTCGGTCGGCAGGCCCGAGAGCGCGAGGGCGGTCACCACGGCGCTCGGTCCGGGGATGCAGGTGACCTGGACGTCCGCCGCGATGGCCGCCTCCACGAGCGGGAAGCCCGGGTCGGAGACCGTGGGCATGCCCGCGTCGGTCAGCACCAGCACGTCGGAATCGCGCGCGTGGTCGACGATCTCGGCGGCGCGGGCGCGCTCGTTGTGCTCGTGCAGCGGGATGAGGCGCGGCCGGTTCGCGATGCCGAGCGCCGCGAGCAGCCGCTGCGTGACGCGGGTGTCCTCGGACGCCACCACGGTCGCCTGTGCGAGCGCGTCGCGCAGCCTGGGCGAGGCGTCGCCGAGGTTGCCGATCGGTGTGGCGGCGAGGATGATCACGCCCCCAGTCTGCCCGACCGCGGGGCGCTGGCGAGCGGATGCCTCCGGCGAGCGCCGTGCCCGCCGAGCCCCCGCGGTGCGTGACCGCGCCGCAACACGCGTGGCCTAGCATGATGCCCGATGGCAGCCGAGGACGCCGACGGCCCGGACACGGGCGCGGCCGAGGCGCGCCCCGACGGCCCGGCACGGCGGGAGCCCCCGGTTCCCGGACTCGCGCTGCCCGAGTCGATGCTGGTCACCCGCGACGCCCGCGCCGCCGAGGGCGCGGCCGGCTCCGGGGCATCCGACGATGACGACGACCTGCGCGGCAGCGCGCTCGACGCCTGGTGGGAGCGCGTGGTCTCGACCCCGGCCCGCCGGTGGCTCTGGTACTGGGGCGCGCCGATCGCCGTGACGCTCGTCGCCGCGGTGCTGCGGTTCTGGAACCTCGGGCACCCGCAGCAGATCATCTTCGACGAGACGTACTACGTGAAGGACGCGTGGACGCTCTGGAACCTCGGCTACGAGGCGCGCTGGCCCGAGGGGGCCGACGAGGGGTTCGCGAACGGGGAGAACGACACCTACCTCGAGGAGGGGTCGTACGTCGTGCACCCGCCGCTCGGGAAGTGGCTGATCGGGCTCGGCATGGCCGCGTTCGGCGCCGAGGCCGCCTTCTGGTGGCGGGCGACGACGGCGCTCGCCGGCACCATCGCGGTGTTCGTCGTGATGATGGTCGCGCGCCGGCTCACGGGCTCGACCGTGGCGGCGGTGTTGACCGGGCTGTTCCTGGCGATCGACGGCAACGCGATCGTGATGTCGCGCGTCGCGCTGCTCGACGGCTGGCTCATGCTGTTCGCGCTGCTCGGGTTCTGGTTCGTCGTGCTCGATCGCGACTGGACCTGGCAGCGCCTCTCGCACCGGGTCGTCGCGGCGCGCTCGGGCAGCCGCGAGTCGGCGGTCGGCCCCGCGATGTGGAACCGGCCCTGGGTGATCGCCGCCGGGGCCGCGTTCGGTGCGGCCTGTGCGGTGAAGTGGTCCGGCGTCTGGTTCCTCGCGGCGTTCGGCCTGTACCTCGTGCTCGTCGACTCGCTGGCCCGGCGACGCCTCGGCGTGCCGTTCTGGCTGAGCGGCGGCATCCTGAAGCAGGGCCCTATCACGTTCCTGCTGCTCGTGCCGGTCGCCTTCGTCGTCTACCTCGCGAGCTGGACCGGATGGCTCCTGACCGACGGCGGCTACTACCGCGACTGGGCCGACGACCCCGCCAACGCGATCGGTGCGCAGCTCGAGTGGATACCACCGGCGATCCAGTCGCTCTGGCACTACCACGAGTCGGCGTACGGCTACCACGTGGGGCTGGCCTCGGAGCATCCGTGGCAGTCGAGCCCGTTGACCTGGCTGCTGATGATCCGCCCCGTCGCGATGTACCTGTCCTTCGCGTCGGATGCCTGTGAGGCCGACGACTGCCGGGAGGTCATCACGGGCCTCGGCAACCCGCTGCTCTGGTGGGGCGCGCTGCTCGCGGTCGGGTACCTGCTGTACCGCCTCGTGCGGTACCGCGAGTGGCAGGTCGCGGCGATCCTGGTGGGCGCGGGCGCCGGGTACCTGCCGTGGCTGGCGTACCTCGACCGCACGGTGTTCCAGTTCTACTCGATCGCGTTCCAGCCGTTCACGTTCCTCGCGCTCGGCTACGCGGCGCACTGCATCCTCGGCAGCCGCGACGACCCGTGGTGGAAGCGCGACCGCGGCATCGGCGTGATCGCGGTCTACACGGTGTTCGTCGTGCTCGTCTCGGCGTTCTTCTACCCGATGTGGACCGGCATCCCCATGCTCGAGACGTTCTGGCGGCTCCACCTCTGGCTCCCCGGCTGGAGCTAGGTCTCGTTCGACGCAGCAGCCCGGTCGCTCGCCTGTGCACCATGCTGATCCCAGTGGATGACTGCAGCCACGGAGTTCCGGGCGGCGCGCATCGCGGCTTCGATCGTCGAGTAACCCACGGAGTCCGGCCACGTCGGCTCAGTCGAGTCACCGGCGTGGCGGAAGCGCACGTAGTACAGCAGGCCGCCCTCGCCGAGTGGACTCGATTCTTCGTCGGCCTCCAACTGCCCATCAGCCTTCGCGAGCTCGAACCAGAAATCGAAGGGCAGGCCGACGATGTCGACCGGCTGCATCACCGCGTTGGCGTAGAGCCAGTGCCCACTCCTGACGATCTGCACTGGGCAAGCTTGGCAGAGACCGGGTTGCACAATTCAGGAAGCCTGAACGGCCCGCCGCGCATCCCACCGGTATCCCGGCCGCATCAGGCCGATTCCGGCCGTCCTGCCCCGACTTCCAGCCAATTCTTGCGCGGCGCCAGCCGCACCTCCTGAAAAGTGCCCCATACCGCAGAGGATGGGGGCATGGCGGAGGACGAGACGGCCCTGATCGTGATCGATGTGCAGCAGGGGTTCGACGACCCGCGGTGGGGACCGCGCAACGCGCCCGGCGCCGAGGCGAACATCGAGCGGCTGCTGACTGCATGGGCGGATGCCTCGCGGCCGGTCGTGCTCGTGCGCCACGACTCGGTCGAGAACGCGTCGCCGCTGCGTCCGGGGCAGCCGGGCAACGACCTGCGCCCGTTCGTGGCCGGTGCGGCGCACGAGCTGCTCGTCACGAAGCACGTGAACTCGGCCTTCCACGGCGAGCCCGACCTCGAGGGGTGGCTGCGGGCCCGGGGCATCCGGCGCATCGTGCTCTGCGGCGTGCAGACGAACCAGTGCGTCGAGACGACCGCGCGCGTCGGCGGCAACCTCGGCTTCGACGTGACCGTCGCGCTCGACGCGACCCACACGTTCGACCTCGAGGGCCCCGCGGGCATGCGCCTGACGGCCGACGAGCTCGCCACGGCCACGGCCGTGAACCTCCAGGGCGGCGGCTTCGCCCGCATCGCCGCCACCGACGACCTCGTCTGACCCCGAACGGGCAGCACCTCCTGTGCGCGGATGCGGAGATCCGCGGTGACACGCCGCCACAGACACGGCGCCATCGGCGTGTCGCGCGGCATCTCCGCATCCGCGCACACGGCCGGGCCGCGCGGTCGCCACGGGCCCGAGCGGCCCTCGCGTTTCGCCCGATTACGCGGGCGTCCGGCGCCGCCCGCGCCCGCCGCTAGGTTGGTCCGCATGGCAGACCGCGAATACGGCTTCAAGACGCGTGCGATCCACGCCGGGAACATCCCCGACGCGGTGCACGGCAGCAGGGCGCTGCCCATCCACCAGTCGACGGCGTTCGTCTTCGACGACACCGCGGATGCGGCCGCCCGATTCGCGCTGCAGAAGTACGGCAACATCTACTCGCGCCTCGCGAACCCCACGGTGGCGAGCTTCGAGGAGCGCGTCGCGAGCCTCGAAGGCGGCCTCGGCGCGGTCGCCACGGCGAGCGGCCTGAGCGCGCAGTACATCACCTTCGCGAGCCTCGCCGGGGCGGGCGACCACATCGTGGCATCCGCCAACCTCTACGGCGGCTCGATCACCCAGCTCGACGTGACGCTGCGCCGCTTCGGCATCGAGACCACCTTCGTGCAGTCCTCCGACCCGGCCGACTACGCCGCCGCGATCACCGACCAGACCAAGGCGCTGTTCGTCGAGACCGTCGCGAACCCGTCGGGCGAGATCGCCGACCTCGAGGGCCTCGCCGACGTCGCCCGCGCTGCCGGCGTGCCGTTCATCGTCGACTCGACCATCGCGACCCCGTACCTCAACCGCCCGATCGAGTGGGGCGCCGACATCGTCACCCACTCGGCCACGAAGTTCATCGGCGGCCACGGCACGACCCTCGGCGGCGTGGTCGTCGAGTCGGGCCGGTTCGACTGGCACTCCGACAAGTTCCCGCTGTTCAACCAGCCCGTGCCGAGCTACGGCGGGCTGCAGTGGAACGGCAACTTCGGCGAGTACGCCTTCCTCACCCGGCTCCGCGCCGAGCAGCTGCGCGACATCGGCCCGGCGCTCAGCCCGCACAGCGCGTTCCTGCTCGCGCAGGGCGTCGAGACCCTGCCGTACCGCATCCAGGCGCACGTCGACAACGCCCGCGCCGTCGCCGAGTGGCTCGAGCAGGACGACCGCGTCTCGCAGGTCTGGTGGGCCGGCCTGCCGAACCACCCGCACCACGACCGCGCGCAGAAGTACCTGCCGAAGGGCCCGGGCTCGGTGTTCAGCTTCGAGGTGAAGGGCGGTCGCGCGGTCGGCCAGAAGCTCATCGAGTCGGTGAACCTGGCGAGCCACCTCGCCAACATCGGCGACGCGAAGACGCTCATCATCCACCCCGCGTCGACCACGCACGCGCAGCTCACCGA
The DNA here is from genome assembly GCF_027925245.1 of Agromyces rhizosphaerae. NCBI lineage: Bacteria > Bacillati > Actinomycetota > Actinomycetes > Micrococcales > Microbacteriaceae > Agromyces > Agromyces rhizosphaerae. The sequence goes on along the minus strand of NZ_BSDP01000001.1, from coordinate 2,647,776 downwards.
GCAGCAGCTCGTGGACGCCGGCGTGCTCCCGGGCGTCGTGCGGATTAGCGTGGGCATCGAAGACGTTGAGGACATCATCGACGATCTCGACCAGGCCCTCGCGGCCGCGACCGGAGGCGAATGATGAGCACGGTGACGGATGCCACGACGGCGACGGATGCCACGGGCACGACCGCGGCCTCGAACGACGACCTGGAGACGGTGCGCCTGGTCAACGGCCTGAGCTGCGAGATGCCGGCGAACTCGCCGCTGGCGAAGCTGCTGCGCTCGCAGCGCACGTGGGAGGGTCCCGACGCGAAGGAACGCCTCGGCATCCTCCGGAAGGCGAAGTCGGTCGCGATCGTCGGCGCCTCGTCGAACCCGGCCCGGTCGAGCTACTTCGTGGCGACCTACCTGCTGCAGTCGACCGACTACCGCGTCTACTTCGTGAACCCGAACGCGACCGAGATCCTCGGCCAGCCGGTCTACCCCGACCTGGCATCGCTGCCCGAGGTGCCCGACATCGTCGACGTGTTCCGCCGCGGCAGCGACATCCCCAGCGTGATCGACGACGTCGTCGCGGCAGGCGCGAAGACCATCTGGGTGCAGCTCGGCATCTGGAACCAGGACGCCGCGTACTACGGCGAGGAGCAGGGACTGACCGTGGTCATGGACCGCTGCCTCAAGGTCGAGCACGCCCGCTTCAACGGCGGCCTGCACCTGCTCGGCTTCGACACCGGCCAGATCACGAGCCGCAAGACGGTGCGCTGACGGCACGCTGAGCGCCGGGCGGACGCCGGCGGCGGGGCATCCGCTCGCCTCGCCCTAGGTGCGCGCGATCAGCAGGTACGCGAGGTAGACGAAGTACGCCGTCACGAACGCCGCGCCCTCGAGCCGGCGGATGCGGTTGCCGCTGACGAAGACCGGGATGCACGCGACGGCCGTCGCGACCATGACGGGCAGGTCGACCCGGATGATCTCGGGCTCGATGCCGATCGGCGCGGGCGAGACCACCACGGTGAGTCCGAGCACGAGCGCGAGGTTGTAGATGCTGCTGCCGAGCAGGTTGCCGATCGCGAGGTCGCGCACGCCGCGGATGAGCGCCACGACCGCCGTGGCGAGCTCGGGCGCCGACGTGCCGAGCGCGACGATCGTGAGGCCGATGACGGCCTCGGAGACGCCGAGCGCGGTCGCGATGTCGACGGCGCCCGACACCAGCCAGTCGGCGCCGACCAGGATCACCGCGAGCCCGCCGACCACGTACGCCGCGTCGCGCACCGCCTTCCACGGTGACGGCCGCGGCGGGTGCACGAAGATGATGCTCCCGGTCTCGGTGCGGGTGGTCATCGCCTCCCGGCGGGCACGACGGGCGGATGCCGCCTGGTGGCGAGCCCCGCGCACGATGACCGTCGCGTAGGCGACGCCGACGAGCAGCAGCACGCCGCCATCGATGCGCCCGTACGTCCCGTCGAGCGCGAGCAGCAGCGCGAGCACGCTCACGCCCACCATCGTGGGCAGGTCGACGCGGAGCGTGGCCGCCGTCACCTTCACCGGCCGCACGAGCGCGACGAGGCCGAGGATCAGCAGGATGTTGAGGATGTTCGTGCCGGCGATGTTGCCGACCACGAGCGCGCCGCTGCCCTGCACAGCGGCGTCGATGCCGATCGCGAGCTCGGGCACGCTCGTGCCGAACGCGACGACGGTGACGCCGACGACCATGGGCGAGACGCCGAGCCGCTCGGCGAGGCGCGATCCGCCGCGCACCAGCAGTTCGGCGCCCACGACGAGGGCGACCAGACCGGCGAGGAACGCGACGACGGGAGGCATGGCGCGTCAGCGGCCCGGAGGGGCGGGGTCGCGACGCATCGGCATGCGCCCAGCCTAGGCACAGCCGTTCCCGGCTCGAGGCGTCACCGGTCCCGGCGACGTGACTCTCGGCTCACTTCGGAGCACTGAAAGCGATACTGCACGGTATCTCTCCGTACGATCGTGTGTGAATCGTGATTCACAAAAGTCGTGACATCCGCCCCTCTGAGTGTCATACTCGACCGCGCACCACGGTCCACGTTCAAGGAGGAATCACATGGCCGTCACCAGTTCCGCATTCCGCCGACCGGCGCTCCTCGGCCTGGGGGCCGGGCTCGCGGTCACCGCCCTCGTGCTCTCCGGCTGCGCCGGACGCGAGTCGGGGGGCACCACCACCGACGCAGCCGACTGCGACCCGGGCTTCACCGAGACCGAGGTCCGCATCGGCGTCAGCGTGCCGATGTCCGGCCCGGCAGCCGCCTACGGCCCGATCGGCACCGCGATCGAGGCCTACTTCGACGACGTCAACGAGGCCGGCGGCCTCGAATTCTCCGACGGCGTCACCCGCGACGTCGTCGTCACCGTGATGGACGACGGCTACGACCCCGCGAAGACCGCCGTCAACGTGCGCCAGCTCGTCGAGCAGGACGAGGTGTTCGCGCTCGCGGGCGTGCTCGGCACGGGCGCCGCGATCGCGACCAGCGAGTACGTGACCGAGGAGGGCGTGCCCTACCTCTACGCCGGCACCGGCAGCGACGCGATCCTCGCCCTGAGCGCGACCTCGCCGTACACGACCGGGTTCATGCCCCAGTACGACTTCGAGGTCAAGACCCTCTCCGAGTACATCCTCGCGAACGACCCGGATGCCACGGTGGCGATCCTGTACCAGAACGACGAGTTCGGCGAGTCGATCCGCGCGAACTTCGAGGCGCGCTTCGAGGGCACCGGCGTCGAGATCGTCGCCGAGGAGTCCTACGAGGTGGCATCGGGCACCGTCGACAGCCAGGTCACGAACCTCGCCGACTCGGGCGCCGACTGGTTCCTCGACTGGGCCGTCGGCACCTTCGCGACGCAGTCGCTGAAGAAGAAGGCCGAGCTCGGCTGGGACGCGACGACCGTCATCAACGCGCCCGCCGCCGACGCCACGTTCTTCCTCATCCCGGCGGGTGAGGGCGCCTCGGACGGCGTCGTCTCCATCGCCTACGCGAAGGACATCACCGACGCCTCGCTCGCGGGCGACGCCGGCTGGGACGCGTACGCCGCGTTCGCCGAGGCCCACAGCGACGCGTTCGACCCGCGCTCGGTGCCGGCCGCGGCGGGCTACTCGACGGCGCAGCTGCTCGAGATCTCGCTGGCGAACATGGACGGCTGCACGCGCGACGCGCTGCTCGAGTCGGCGACCTCCTTCGACGGCGAGACGATCGACCTGCTGCCGAACGACGTCACCATCTCGACGTCGCCCGAGTACCCCTACGTGTTCTCGGAGCTGAAGGTGCAGGTCTTCAACGGCGCGAACTGGGAGCTGCAGGACGAGGTCTTCACCCAGCAGTGACCAGCCCGGTCGAGGGGCGGGCGCCCGCCCGCCCCTCGACCGCACCCGAGGAGCAACATGCGCATCATCCGACTCGAGACCGAACCCGGCTCCCCCCTCGTCCTCCGGCCCCTGCTCGAGGTGGACGACATCCACCTGTCGTTCGGCGGCGTCCGCGCGCTCGACGGCCCGGGCCTCACGGTCGCGCCTGGCGAGATCGTCGGGCTGATCGGCCCGAACGGCGCGGGCAAGACCAGCCTGTTCAACTGCATCAGCGGCCTGTACGCGCCCGACTCCGGCAGCATCCGATTCGCCGGCGAGGAGCTCGTCGGCATGCCCAGGCACCGCATCGCGCGGCTCGGCATCGGCCGCACCTTCCAGAACCTCGGGCTGATCCCGCGGCTGCCCGTGTTGCACAACGTGCTCGCCGGTACCTACCGCACGACCCGCGGCGGCTTCTGGGCGACCGCGCTCGCGCTGCCGCAGGTCGCACGCGACGAGGAGCGCGCGACGAGCGACGCGCTGAAGCTGCTGCACTCGCTCGACCTCCTCGACGTGGCGCTCGAGCCCGTCGGCACCCTGCCGTTCGGCACCCAGAAACGGGTCGAGCTCGCCCGTGCCCTGATCGGCGAGCCGCGACTGCTGCTCGTGGACGAGCCGGCGAACGGGCTCGTGCACTCGGAGGTGATGGAGCTCGCCGACACGATCCGCAGGCTCGCGGGCGAGCGGAACATGGCCGTGCTCGTGGTCGAGCACCACATGGGACTCGTCCGGTCGATCTGCGACCGCGTCGTGGTGCTCGACTTCGGCAAGCTGCTCGCCGAGGGCAGGCCGCGCGAGGTCGCGAACGACCCGCGGGTCGTCGAGGCGTACCTGGGGACGGCCGCATGAGCCTCCTCGAGGCCCGCGGCCTGAGCGCGGGATACGGCCAGATCACGGTGCTGCACGACGTCTCGCTCCGGGTCGACCCCGGCGAGATCGTGGTCGTGCTGGGCTCGAACGGCGCGGGCAAGACCACGCTGCTGCGCGCGCTCTCGGGCCTCATCCACGTACGCGGCGAGCTGGAGGTCGACGGCACGTCGGTGATCGGCACCGGCACCCACCGCCTCGCCGCCCTCGGCATGGCGCACGTGCCGCAGGGCCGCGGCACCTTCGGCGACCTCACGGTCGAGGAGAACCTGCTCGTCGGCGCGGCCACCAGGCCCCGGCGCGAGGCGCGCACCGACCTCGACCGCTGGTACGCGCGCTTCCCCCGTCTCGGCGAGCGACGCCATCGCCACGCGGCGGGCCTCAGCGGCGGCGAGCAGCAGATGCTCGCGATCGCGCGCGGCTTCATGTCGCGCCCTCGACTCGTGCTGCTCGACGAGCCCTCGCTCGGCCTCGCACCCGCCATCACGACCGAGCTGTTCGGCACCCTCGCCGAGCTGCACGAGGAGTCGGGCGCGGCCATGCTCATCGTCGAGCAGAACGCCGAGCTCGCGCTCCGCATCGGCGAGCGCGCCCTGCTGCTCGAGCACGGTCGCATCGTGCAGCGCGGCACGGCGGACGAGTTCCGATCCAGCGACGACATCCGTCGCGCCTACCTGGGGGTGTGACCCGTGGACCTCCTGCTCCAGCAACTCGTCGACGGCGTCGCCGCCGGCGCGATCTACGGCGCGCTCGCGCTCGCCCTCGTGCTCGTCTACCGCGCGTCGCACACCATCAACTTCGCCCAGGGCGAGATGGCGCTGCTCGGCGCGTACCTCTCCTGGCAGTTCGTCGCGTTCGGCCTGCCGCTGCTCGCCGCGCTCGCGGTCTCGGTGCTCGCGTGCGCGGTGCTCGGCATGGGCATCGAGCGCGTGCTGATCCGCCCGCTCGCGAAGCGCAACCAGCACCTGCCGATGATCATCACGACCCTCGGCCTCATGATCGCCCTGAACGCGGTCATCGCGTGGGTGTGGGGCCACCAGACCCGCGAGGTGCCGCCCGTGCTCGGGCAGGGCGCCGTCGAGGTCGCGGGCGCGGCCCTCTCCCGCCAGGACCTCGTGATCATCGCCACGGTGCTCGGCGGCGCGATCGCGCTCGCCGCGTTCTTCCGCTTCACCCGCACGGGCCTGTTCATGCGCGCCACGGTCGGCGACACCGAGTCGGCCCGCCTGTCGGGCGTGCGCACCGGGCGCATGCTCTCGGTCGGATGGGGCCTCGCGGGCGGCATCGGCGCGATCGCGGGCACCCTCATCGCCCCGGAACTGTTCCTGCAGCCGGGCATGATGGCGCCGGTGCTCATCTACGCCTTCGCGGCCGCGACGCTCGGCGGTCTCGACTCGCCGCTCGGCGCGATCGTCGGCGGCATCATCGTCGGCCTCGCCGAGAACATCGCGGGCACCTACGTGCCGTGGATCGGCAGTGAGTTCAAGCAGGGCCTCGCGCTCGCGATCATCCTCGTCGTGCTGCTGCTGCGGCCCGCGGGGCTGTTCGGCTCCCGGAAGGTGGTACGCGTATGACGACGCAGCTCGACGAGCAGACCGAGCGGGCGGATGCCCCGGAGCCGGCCGCTCCCCCGCGCGCGCCGCGCATCACGCCGGTGGAGTGGCTGCGCACGCCGAGGCCGCCGCTCCGGCTCTCCAGGCCGGTCTCGCTCGCGCTCGGTGCCGCGGGCGTGGTCGCGCTTGCGATCGTGCCGTTCGTCAACCCGAGCTGGATCAATCTGCACGTCGCACTCGTGCTCATCTTCGCGATCGTGGCGATGGGGTTGAACCTGCTCGTCGGCATGGGCGGGCAGGTCTCGCTCGGCCACGCGGCGTTCTTCGCGGTCGGCGCCTACACGACCGCGGTCGTCGGGGCGGCGGGCGTGCCCGCGGTGGCGACGCTGCCACTGGCGGGCGCCGTCGCGTTCGCGATCGGGTGGCTGTTCGGCATCCCGGCGCTGCGCCTGCAGGGGCTGCAGCTCGGCCTGGTGACGCTCGCGCTCGCCCTCGTGACCCCGCCCGCGATCCGCCAGCTCGACGAGATCACCCGCGGCAGCCGCGGCATCGGCATCGACGGCGACCCGCCCGCCGGGGTGCCGCTCGACCAGGACCAGTGGGTGTACCTGCTCGCGCTGCTCGTGTTCGTGCTCGCGTGGGTCGTCACGGCACGGATGGCCCGCGGGCGCATCGGGCGCGCGTTCGTGGCGATCCGCGACGCGGAACTCGTCGCCGAGACCCTCGGCGTCGCCGTGCAGCGCACGAAGGTGCGCCTGTTCGCGACCTCGGCCGCGTACGCGGGCGTCGGCGGCGGGCTCTACGCGATGCTGCTCGAGTTCATCGGCCCGGAGAACTTCGGCCTCACCCTCTCGATCTCGTTCATCACGATGATCGTGGTCGGCGGCATCGCGACAGTGCCCGGCGCGGTGCTCGGCGCGGCGTTCGTGCAGGCGGTGCCGGCGATCGCCGGCGAGATCGACCCGGCCGCGGCGGGCTTCACCTACGGCGTCGTGCTGCTGCTGTTCGTGTTCTTCGTGCCGTTCGGCCTGATCGGGGTGATCAGGGGTGCGCTCGCGCCTCTCGTCGACCGGGTGCCGTGGCTCCGGCCGCGCCGGCTGAGGTGAGGCGATTGTGACGGCGCGTGTCGCGTGCCCTCGTGCATCCGCGGCCCGCCGCATAGCGTGACCCCATGGCCCTCACCCTCGACGCACCCTTCGTCAGCACCCAGTGGCTCGCCGACCGGCTCGGCGACGACGACCTCGTCGTGGTGGACGCGACCGTCGTGTACGTCTCGACGCCGCAGGGTTCGGGGCCCGTCAGCGGCCTCGACGCGTACCTCGTCGACGGGCACGTGCCGGGGGCGGTGTTCGCCGACCTGCTCGAGACGTTCTCCGACCCCGACGGCCGGCACGGCTATGCCCGCCCGTCCCTCGAGGCCGTGTCGCGCGCCGCTCAGGAGCTCGGCATCCACGACGGATCGACCGTCGTGGTCTACGACACGGCGCTCGGCCAGTGGGCCGCACGCCTCTGGTGGGTGCTGCGCGCGGCCGGCGTGGAGCGCGTCGCGGTGCTCGACGGCGGGCTGACGGCCTGGCGCGCCGAGGAGCGCCCCCTGCAGACCGGGCTCGAGGGCGCGGCGACCACGGAGCCGCTCACCCTCGCCGAGCGCCCCGGTGCGTGGGCCGATCGCGACGAGGTCGCCGCGGTTGTGGAGGGCACGGTCCAGGCGACGCTCGTCTGCGCGCTGTCGCCCCGCGACTTCGCCGGTGCCGGCGGTGCCATCGGCCACATCCCGGGCAGCGCCAACCTGCCGTTCGGCAGCGTGGTCGACCGCGAGACGAAGCGGTTCGCCACGCACGACGCGCTCGAGCGCCGCGCGGGCGAGCAGGGTCGCGTGATCGTCTACTGCCACGCCGCCGTGGCCGCCGCCGGGCTCGCGCTCGCGCTCGTCGCGAGCGGCGCCGACGACGTGGCGGTCTACGACGGTTCGCTCAACGAGTGGGCGGCAGACCCGGAGGCGCCGCTCGCGAAGCTCGACGCGTCGCCGGTCGGCTGAGCCCGGCCCGTCTCGCGCTCCATCCGGTCGAGCGCGCGCGTCAGCAGCCGCAGGCGACCGGCTCGCCGAGCGGTCCCGGCGCGGCATCCGACACGCCCGTGAGCGGGTCGACCGCCCGCGCGCCCGAGCCCGAGTCGCCCGCGATCGGGTAGCCCTCGCGCGCCCAGTACTCGAACCCGCCGAGCATCTCCTTCACCGGGTGGCCGAGCGCGGCGAACGCGAGCGCGCCCTTGGCCCCGCCGTTGCATCCGGGGCTCCAGCAGTAGACCACCACTGGCGTACCCGGCGCGATGAGCCCGTGCGCCTCGGCCGTGACGCGCGCGTGCGGGAGGTGCAGCGCGCCCTCGACGTGCCCCTGCGCCCAGGCGGCGTCGCTGCGCACGTCGACCACGACGAACCCCGGGTCCTCCGTGGCCATGGCGTCGGCGACGTCCGACGCGTCGGTCTCGAACGCGAGGCGCGCCCGATGGTGGGCGACGGCCTCCTCGGGGCTCGCGGCACCCGCGAACAGGGCCGGTGGGACGGGGGCGACGGATGCGGCGGGGGTCTCTGCGCTCATTCCCGCATCCTGCACGATCTCGCGGGCCGGCGTCGCGCGATCGCGCGACGCCGACCGTCGATTTCCGGCCATCTCTCGGCCACACTGGGGGCATGACGAGGCTGCGCATCACCGTGACGGGCATGGTCCAGGGCGTCGGCTACCGCTGGTGGACGCGGGCCGAAGCGCAGCGCCTCGGCGTCTCGGGCTGGGTGAAGAACCGCCTCGACGGCCGGGTCGAGGCCGAGGCCGAGGGCGACGAGCAGGCCGTCGCCGCGCTCGTCGACTGGATGCGCGGCGGGCCGCCGTCGGCGACCGTGACCGCGATCGAGACCGCCGAGGTGCCGCCCACCGGAGAGACGGGCTTCCGCATCTCCGTCTGAGACGACGGCGCGCGCCGCGACCGGTGCGTCAGTCGTGCATCGCGAAGAACGCGCCCACCGCCAGGCCAAGTCCCACGAGGTCGTCGACGTGCACGAGTTCGCGCGCCGAGTGCATCGACAGCAGCGGAACGCCCACGTCGACCGTGCGCATGCCGAGCCGGGTCGCGGTGAGCGGCCCGATCGTCGACCCGCACGGGATCGTGTTGTTCGACACGAACGGCTGCGTCGCCACGTCGGCCGCCTCGCACGCGCGCGCCCACATGGCCGCACCGACCGCGTCGCTCGCGTAGCGCTGGTTGGCGTTGACCTTGAGCAGCACGCCGCCGCCCGGCGCGGGGCGGTGGGTCGGGTCGTGGCGCTCGGGATAGTTCGGGTGCACGGCATGGCCGGCGTCGGCCGAGAGGCACCACGAGGCGGCGAGCGCGCGCCTGCGCGAGGCATCCGTCGCCCCCATGCCCTCGTTGATTCGCACGAGGACGTCCTCGAGGAACGGCCCCGACGCACCGGAGCGCGAGTTGGAGCCGAGCTCCTCGTGGTCGAACGCCGCGAGCATGCTGATGTGGCCCGCATCGCTCGGCGCGTCGAGCAGGGCGCGCAGCCCCGCGTGCACCGAGGTCAGGTTGTCCATGCGCGGGCTCGCGAGGAACACGGCGCCGTCGCCGAAGCGGGCCGGCGGCTGCGTGTCGACCGTGAGGATGTCGTGCCCCGCGATGTCGGCGACATCGATGCCGGCGCGAGCGGCGATGAGCTCGGCCAGGTCTCCCTCGGCCGCCTCGACGCCCCAGATCGGCTGCGTCTGGCGCTGCTTGTCGAGCGCGACCCCGTCGTTGTTGACCCCGCGGTCGAGGTGGATGGCGAGCTGCGGGATGCGCAGCATCGGGCCGGTGCGCACGAGCCGCACGCGTCCGTCGCGCGTCGCGACCCGGCCGGCGAGCTCGAGCTCGCGGTCGAGCCAGGAGTTCAGCAGCGGGCCGCCGTAGACCTCGACCGACGCCTGCTTCCACCCGTTGCCCCGCACGTCGGGGGTGGGCTTGAGCTTGAAGCCGGGCGAGTCGGTGTGGGCGCCCAGCACGCGCACGGGCAGGGCGCCGGATGCCTCGGGCTGCACCCACGCGATGACGGCACCGTCGCGCACGACGACGTACTTGCCGGGTCCGCCGGGCCAGTCCTCCGACTCCTCGAGCCACGTGAATCCCGCCTCGACGGCGCGCTCGGCCACCTCGACGGCGGCGTGGTAGGAACTCGGTGACGCCTGGACGAACCGGGCGAAGTCGTCGACGATCGAGTCGGCTTCGTGCGAAGGGGGCATGCCCCCATCCAACCACCCCGAGCGGTCAGGCGAAGCGCACCGACTGCTGCAGCCGGGTGCGTACCTCCATGACCTCGGCGCCGCCGATCAGCGCCGAACCGGGCAGCCCCGAGCGCAGCACGCCCGCGAGCCGCGAGCGCTGCACGATCGCGGTCACCGCGCCCCGGATCGAACCGAGCACCTGCAGGTCCTCGTCGGAGTCGCCGTCGGGCACGACGATCAGCAGGCAGGTGAACTTCACGTGCGCGGCGCGGCCGACGGCCTTCGCCCGCAGCCCGAGCGCGCGCATCGGCTTCTCCCCCGCGAGCGCCTCACCGATCAGCTCGCCGCGGCGGATTCGCACCGGTGCGCCCCAGTCCTCCGATTGGATGGCGAACAGCCCGGTGGGCCCCAGCACGACGTGGTCGAGCTTCGCGGGCAGGCCCGGCCCCGCGGCATCCGTCGCGACATCGTGCCAGGCCGTCCAGGCGATGCCGAGCGTCGAGACGGTGCGCGCGGTCGCCTCCTCGGCGAGCGCGTCGGCCAGCACGTGGCGGATCTCGCGCGGCGCGCGGCGCACGAGATCGGCGTCGAACGGGTCGGGCAGCTCGACGCCGCGCCCCGCCCACTCGCGGATCAGCTCGAGGTACCGCACGCGCGAGACGCCGCCGGGATGCCCGTGGCTGCGCGTGCCCGGCCGGGTGTCGCGCCGCTCCCCCTGCGTGCGCGGCATCGACCACGAGCCGGCGCCGTCGTCGGCGGCCGTCGTGCGCGCGGTGCCCCCGCGGTCGTAGGCCGCGCGCGCCTCGGCGGTGCCGACGCGCTCCCAGGCCGCCTGCACCTCGTGGAACCGGTCGGGGTCGCCGCCCGTGTCGGGGTGCGTCTCCCGCAGCTTCCGCCGGTAGGCCGCGCGCAGTTCCGAGGTCGACGCGTCCGCCGCGACGCCGAGCACCTCGTACGGCGTCGCCTGGAGCGGGCTGTCGGGCATCGCGTGCAGCGCCTCCGGTATCGAGCGGAACGTGGGATCGAATCCCGACCCTACCGCGGCCGGCCCACTAGACTCCGAGCAGATTCCAAGCCGCCGAGGAAGGACTCGCATGATTCCCGAGATCAACTACTGGGCGGTGCTGCTGGCCACGCTCTCCACGATGATCGTCGGCACCGTCTGGTACACCCCCAAGGTCTTCGGGAACTACTGGATGCGACTCGCCAAGGTCGAGCCCGACGGGAAGAGCGCGGTCGGCGCGATCACCGCGACGGTGCTCGTGAGCTTCGTGTCGGCGTGGGTGCTCGCGGGCGCGACCGTCATCGCGTGGCACTTCTACGGCGGCAGCTTCCTGGTCAACGCGCTGGTCACGGCGCTCATCCTCTGGGCGGGGTTCACCGCGGCGCGCTTCATCACGCACGACGCGTTCGAGGGCCGCCCGGCCGGGCTCACCACGCTGAACATCGCGCACGAGCTCGTGACGTTCCTGGTGATGGCCCTGATCATCGGCGTCTGGCCGCCCGCCGGCACCGTCTGAGCCCTTCCGCCCGGCCGCGTCGGGCGGTCGTCCCGGCACGCCCGGCGTAGCGTGGACGCATGCCGGCGCGCGAGGCCCCTCCCGACCCGCGCCGCCGTCGCGCGCTGCGCACGCTCGGCCTCGCCCGCATCGCGGTCGCCGTGGTCGAGGTGATGGCGCTCGTCGAGAACTTCCGGTACGTGCTCGGCTTCACGAGCTTCGCCACCGAGAACTTCTTCTCGTACTTCACGGTGCAGAGCGCGTTCCTCGCCGTCGCGGTGGTCGGCGCCAGCGGCGTGATCGCGGTGCTGGGCCGGCGGGAGCCCGGCTGGCTCACGGGCATCCGCTGCCTCGTCATCACCTACGTCGCTGTGTCGGGCGTCGTGTTCGGGCTGATCGTCTACCAGGCGCGCGCGACGGGCTACCGCATCGACGTGCCGCCGTCCGACCAGGTGCTGCACTTCGTCGTGCCGGTCGTGCTCGTCGTCGACTGGCTGCTCGAGACCGTGCTGGGCGTGCGGCACGTGCCCGTCGGCTGGCGCACGCTCTGGTGGGTGCCGCTGTTCCCGGTCGGCTGGCTCGCGTACACGCTGGTGCGCAGCCCCGCGGTCGGCTGGTACCCGTACTTCTTCCTCGACCCGCTGCAGGTGGGCGGGCCCGTGGGCATCGCGATCGCGTGCGCGATCGTGCTCGCCGTGCTGCTCGCCGTTGCCGCGCTGCTGGTCGCGGCCACCCGCATCGTGCGCCGCGAGGGGGCGGGCACCCTCGACCCCGTTCCGGTGGAGCGGTCGGATGCCCCCGAGCTCGCCGCGGCCCCCCGCTGAGCGCGCTCGACCTGCCCGGCCGCGCCCCGCCGTGCTCAGCCGGCGAACGGCTCGAGACTCGTGCGCGCGAGGGCGATCACCTCGTCGTCGGATGCCTCCGCGAGCGCGTCCGCCCGCTCGGCCGCGAGCAGTCCCACGAGCACCGGCTGCTCCGGCGACGGGCTCAGGTCGAGCCAGCCCGCGAACGGGTCGTCGTCGGCGCCGACCACGGTGCGGACCGGCGGGCCGGCCGGCAGGAACGGCTCGTCGAAGCGCAGCCAGACCTGGTCGAGCCGCCCGTTGCCGAGCACCGAGATCGCCCGTGCGTGCCGCAGCGGGAGCGACGGCGTGAACGCGATCAGGTTGGCGCGCAGCACGCCGAGCGGCACGGTCACGATCGCCCGGTCGGCCGCGAACGACTCGCCCGACTCGAGGCGCAGCGAGACCAGGTCGCCCGAGTGGTCGATGCTGAGGACCGCCCCGCCGAGCAGCACGCCGAGGTCGGCCGCCTCGTCGCGCAGGAACTGCACGTAGGGGGTCTCGACCCGTTCCTGCACGACCGGCTCCTCGGGGTCGAGCCCGCCGTCGCGCGCCGACAGCTGCCGGGCGTCGGCCCCCGTGCGGACGCCGAGCACCGTGTCGAGCTCGTACGCGAGCCAGTCGGCCCCCGACACCCCGGTCTCGTCGGGCTCCTCGGAGAGCCGGTCGATCGCGCCGGAGCGCAGCAGCGCGTTCGCGAGGGTCACGTCGTGCGGCTGGGCCATCGCCCACTCGCGGGCGGCCGCCACCGCGTCCGCCCCGGCGTCGGACGCCGCGACCGTCTCGCCCGACGGCGTGTGCACCCACGGGGTCGTGACGAACTGGGCGGTCGTGGCGCCGGCACGGGCGAGGCGCGCCTGCAGCCCGACCGCGTCGGCCGGGACGAACCCCGCACCGAGCTCGACCGGGAGCGGCCAGGCGTCGTCCTCGACCGTGTCGATGCGACCGCCGATGCGGTCGCGCGCCTCGAGCACGACGACCGTGTAGCCGGCGTCGGTCAGCGCCCGCGCCGCGGTGACCCCGGCCAGCCCGGCGCCCACGATCGCGATGCGCTCGCCCGGAGCGGCGAGGTCCGCGACCTCGGCGGCGACGCGGGCCCCCTGCTCGGCCGCGCCGCGGACCGTGCCGGGGTAGGCGGTCGAGGTCGCCTCACCCGCGAGGAACACCCGGTCGCCCAACGGCACGGCGAGGTCGCGCCGGTGCTGGGGCGTCGATCCGACCGCCTGGTAGCTGAATGCGCCGCGCGCGAACGGGTCGCTGCCCCAGGCCGAGCGGCGCATGGCCGCGGGTGCGGGCACGGGCGAGGCGATCGGCGTGCCGGTCGGGGTCGGCGCGGGGGTCGTCGGCGTCGGCGAGGCCGTCGGGGCGGGCGGCTCGGGCACGCATCCGGCCAGCACCGCGACGAGGCCCGCCGCGGAACCGACCAGGAACGTGCGCCGTCTCATCGTGCGCCACCCGGGTCCGGGCCCGGCTCGTCGTCCGCGGCGTCCGTCGCGGGCGCGAGCATGCCGCAGAGCGCGAGCTCGACGACGTCGTCCTCCAGCTCCTCCGTGAGCGCCGCCTCGTCGGCGTCAAGCAGTCCGGCGATGGCGCCCGCGATCGCGGCGACCGTCAGCGTGCCATCGCAGGCGCCCACGAGCGCGGCGAGGGCCGTGCCCGCGTCGACCGTGCGGGCGAATCCCCCGCCCTGGCTGAGCGTGATGGCGGTCGGGTCGGCCGATCCCGGCCAGTGGTGGCGCTGCTCGGTCACGTCGCCCGCGACGACCGGGCGGGCCGCGGCCACGTCGTCGACGATGCGGTCGAACGCGCCGACGCAGGCCTCGAGGTGCGGGCCGGGTGCCCCCGACCCGAGCGGGCCGTGCTGCTGCTCGGTGCGGCGCAGCCGCACCACGCCGTCGGCCGGGCGCCGGGCGACGACGTACCCGAACCCGACCGCGTCGACGCCGCGCGCCTCGAAGTCGTCGAGCCAGGCCCGCACCATCGCGCCGTACTCGGGCGTGCCCGGCCGGGTGCCGCCGTCGCGCACCCAGGTCTCGGCGTACTCGATCGGATCGACCCGGTCGCGCTCGATCAGCCAGTACTCCAGGTCGGGGCCGAACCAGTCGCTCGCCCGCTCGAGCCCGTCGCCGTCCGCGCCGCGGTACTCCCAGTCGGCGAGCAGCTGCGCGGAGCCGCCGGGCTCGAGGTGGTCGGCGAGTCCGGCGAGCACCTGCGCCACGAGCGCGTCGCCGACCATGCCGCCGTCGCGGTACTCGTACGCGGGCACGTCATCGCGCCGCGGCGTGATGACGAACGGCGGGTTCGACACGATGCGGTCGAAGCGCTCGCCCGCGACAGGGTCGAACAGGCTGCCGAGCCGGAACTCGATGCCCGTCACGCCGTTCAGCGCGGCGTTCAGCTCGGCGAAGCGCAGCGCCCGGGCGCTGATGTCGGTCGCGACGACGCGGTCGGCGTGCCGCGACGCGTGCATGGCCTGGATGCCGCATCCGGTGCCGAGGTCGAGCACGCTGTCCACCGGCTCCTGCCACTGCAGCGCAGCGAGGGTGCTCGACGCGCCGCCGACCCCGAGCACGTGGTCCTCGGCGAGGGGGGCTCCGGTCGCGACCTCGCCCGGGTCCGACGCGATCCACCAGTTCGCCTCGCCGACGCGGTCCGCGAACGCGTAGGGGCGCAGGTCGACCCGCGCCCTGACGCGCGCACCGTCGACGTCGACCAGCCCGAGCGCGACGGCGCCGTCCAGCCCCGCGGTCGGCAGCGCGCGCGCGAGGTCGTCGCGGTCGGCGCCGAGGCCGAGCACGAAGCACAGGGCGAGCGTCACCCGCGGGTCGGCGCCAGCGGGCATCCGCTCCAGCAGGCGCGCGGCCGGCACGGCGTCGCCGCGGTGCAGCGCCGCCTCCGCCTCGTCGCCCCAGAGCCCGTCGAGGCCCGCGACGGTGTAGCGCGCCGCGGACAGGTCTGCCGCCAGCGCGGCCGCGATCCGCATCTCCGTCGCCGTCACCACGACTCTCATTCAACCGCAGCCGACCGCCGCGGGGGGCCGGATCGCCGTGCGCGGCCGTCACGAGCCGGTTCGGACCCGCATCACGCATCGGCAAGCTTCGCGAAACGCAGATGTCACACTCCGGGGTTAGCCTTGCCGTGTCCGACCGGAGGGGGAACACATGTCGCAGGAGGCGCCGACCATCGAGCGGCTGCGTCAGGACGCGCGCGACGAGCTCGCCGCCCTCATCGACCTGCGCTGCCGGCTCGGCGAGGACCCGTGGGCGTTCCTCCCCGACCTCCCCACCGTCGACGAGCAGGTGGTCGCGACGCTGCGCGAGGAGCGCATCCACGTCGACCCCTGGAGCACGGCCCGCGCCCGGGCGTACCACCCGACGGCGCGCGCCGGCGACCGCGAGCGCTTCGAGTACGACGTGCTCCGCGACATCGCGGTCGAGCACCCCGACCTGAGCGTCGCCGTCTGGGGCATGATCGGCCGGGTCCCGACCGTCTGGTGAGCGTCCGGCCAGCAGCGGGTCAGGGCTCGTCGGCGAGCGCGCTCGCCGAGGTCACGGGCAGCCGGCAGGTGAAGTCGCGGCACAGGTAGGCCGTCGTCAGGCCGTCACGGACGCCGCGCCCCGCGAACAGCTCGAACCCGGCGTCGACCCAGGCCGCCACGCGATCCTCGGCGACCACGACGGCGACGGATGCCCCGTGGCGGCGCGTCGCCCGCACGAGCTCGTCGTCCGCCCCCGCCGACGCCGTCACCGTCACGAGCTGGGTCGGTCCGCGGTCGAGCACGTCGGCCACGCGCAGCGCCGCGCCGAACGCGAGCGGCTGGCGGACCATCGGCTCGGCGACCCGCGCGATCGTCACGCGGGCGGCGTCGACGTACCGGGCGTCGCCGGTCAGCGCGAAGAGCGTCGTGCATGCTCCGGCGAGGGCGCTCGCTCCCGACGGCGTCGCACCCTCCGACGGGTCGGCCTCCACGACGAGCCCGTGCGCCTCGAGCACCGGGTCCGCGCCGCCGGGCACCGCGAACACGCGTCCGCTGTTCTCTGCCGCATCGCCCGCGGCGTCCAGGGTGGCGTCCACCAGCGCGCGCGCCTCGACCGCGAGCGCCGGATCCCCGTCCGCGATCGCCACGGCGAGCAGCCCGTTCGCGAGCATGCCGTAGTCCTCCAGCGCCGCGCGGGCCGACGAGGGCTCCCCGTGCAGCGACATGCGGATGAGCCGCCCGTCGGGACCCCGGTGCCGCTCGAGCAGCACGGTCGCGGTCTCCCGCGCGGCCTCGGTCCAGTCGGGCTCGTCGAGCAGTGCGCCCGCGGTCGCGAGGCCCTCGATCGCCAGCCCGTTCCACCCGGTCAGCACCTTCTCGTCGAGGGCGGGCGCGGGCTGGTCCGAGCGCGCGGCGGCATCGAGGGCGTAGTACCCGCCCTCGGTGCGCACGCCGTCGATGTCGCTCTCGGAGTCCTGCGCGCTCGCGAACCCGCCCTCGGGCCGGCGGAGCACCCGCAGCAGGTACCGCGCAATGCCGCGCGCGGTGCCGATCGCGAGCCCGTCGCCCTGCACCGCGGCGCGGGCGGCGACCTCGAGCAGTTGCGCGTTGTCGTACAGCATCCGCTCGTAGTGCGGCTCGCTCCAGTCGACGCGGGTGCCGTACCGGAAGAACCCCCCGTCGACCGCGTCCCGCAGCGGCGACGCCGACATGGCCGCGAGGCTGCGCCGCGCGGACGCCGCGGCACCGCCCCCGTGCGCGAGCAGGAACCCGAGCACGGGTGCCACCGGGAACTTCGGGGCGCCGCCGTACCCGCCGTGCGCGCGATCCTCGAGCGCCACGAGGGAGGCCGCGGCGGCGTCGAGCCGCGCGGCGTCCGGCGGGCCGCCCTCCGAGGGCCGCAGCACGGATGCCTCCGCCAGCGCGCCCGCCAGCGACGTCGCCGTCGCGTCGACCTCGTCGCGCCGCCCCATCCAGGCCTGGGAGACCGCGTCGAGCAGTTCGCCGAAGGCCGGCACCCCGCCCGCGGGACGCGGCGGGAAGTACGTGCCGGCGTAGAACGCCCGCCCCTCCGGGGTCGCGAACACGGTCAGCGGCCAGCCGAGGTTGCGCGTGAAGGCGCTCGCCGCGGCGAGGTAGCCGGCGTCGACGTCCGGATGCTCCTCACGATCGACCTTCACGGCGACGAACCCGTCGCGCAGCTGCGCGGCGATGAGCGGGTCGCTGAAGCTCTCCCGCGCCATGACGTGGCACCAGTGGCAGGTCGCGTACCCGATCGACACGAGCACCGGCACGTCCCGGCGGCGCGCCTCGGCGAACGCGTCCTCGCCCCACGGCCACCAGTCCACCGGGTTGTCGGCGTGCGCGCGCAGGTAGGGGCTCAGCGCCCCGCGAAGCCGGTCCGCCATCGTCAGTCGTGCTGGGTGGTCGGCCAGGACGAGGGCCCGCGCGACCCGGCGGGGTACTCCTCGAGCGGCACGCGGTCCTCAGCCCACGCTTCGAGGATCGGCGTCACGATGCGCCAGCACGCCTCGGCCATCGGCCCGCTCACCGACAGCAGCTCGTCTCCGTCGAGGATGCCGCCGAGCACCTCGGCGTACGCCCCGAGGCGCCCCTCGGTCGACCGGGATGCGAGTTCGACCGTCCGGAGCGCGAGCAGGTCGTCGGCCCGATTGACGGCGACGTCGAGCACGATGCGCTCGGGCTTCATGCCGATGCGCAGCCCGCGACGCACCTCACCGCTGAAGCCCCTCGGCAGCGCGCTCGGCTCGCGGAGCGTGATCGAGATCTCCTCGCGGTCGCGTCCGATGGCCTTCCCGGATCGCAGCACGAACGGCACGCCGTGCCACCGATCGGCGTTCACCTGCAGCGTCACCTCGGTGAGCGTCTCGGTCTCGCGCGCCGGATCGACGCCGTCCTCGGCGGCGTAGTCGGGGAAGACCCGCGAGCCGACGCTTCCGGCGGTGTACCGGGCGCGGCGGCTCGCCTCGGAGGCATCGCTGCCCCACACCCGAGTGCGCTCGAGCACCTCTGCCATGGCCCGGTGCATGTCCTCCGACCCGACCGACTCCGGCGGTTCCATGGCGATGAGCGCGAGCACCTGGAGCAAGTGGCTCTGGATCATGTCGCGCAGTGCGCCGGCCCGGTCGTAGTACCCCGCGCGTCCCTCCAGCGCGAGCGACTCGTCGAACACGACCTCCACGCGTTCGATGTGGTCGCGATGCCACACCGACTCGAACATGTGGTTGGCGAAGCGCAGGCCCGTCAGCGCCAGCACGGTCGTCTTCCCGAGGAAGTGGTCGACGCGCACGACCCGCACCCCGTCGGGGAGGCGCGCGAGCAGCGCGTTGAACTCACGCGCACTCTCGAGGTCTGTGCCGAACGGCTTCTCGAGCGCGAGCACCGTGCCCGGCGGCACGTCCATTCCGGCGAGCGTCTCGCACGCCGCATGCGCCACCGACGGCGGCAACGCGAAGTAGATCGCCACGGGGCCCGGCAGGTCGTCGAAGAGCGCCTGCAGGTCGTCGCGACTGGTGGCATCGGCCTGACGGTAGTGAGCGGATGCCTCGAGCGACGCGACGAGGGGATCCTCCTCGTCGGCACGCATCGCCGCACGGAGCCGTCTCCGCCACTCGTCGTCGCTGAGCGCGGAGCGCCCCACGCCCATGAGCGTCAGTCGCGAGCGGCGGTCGTGCATGAGGAGCTGCCCGAGGCCGGGCAGCAGGAGACGGGCCGCGAGGTCACCGTCTGCTCCGAGGATCACGAACGTTCGCCGTGTCGCCATGCGGCCCATGCTAGAGCGGGCCCGGAATGCACGAAACCCCCCAGCAGCGATGCTGGGGGGTTTCGTTCAAGGTATGTCCGGCGGTGTCCTACTCTCCCACAGGGTGGCCCCTGCAGTACCATCGGCGCTGCGAGTCTTAGCTTCCGGGTTCGGAATGGGTCCGGGCGTTTCCCTCGCGCTATGGCCGCCGAAACTCTAGCCACACCCGCCTGGGGTGTGTGGTCTCGGGTCCCACCCCGCCACGCACCAGGTGCGTGTGGGTGGGTGTTGAGTTATGAAGTTCGTGTGGTGGGAACCACAGAGTGGACGCGAGTCATCTACAGGCCACACACCATGCCTTTTCAACGAGGGTGTGTGTAGTGAAGTTTCAAGTTATCGGCGTATTAGTACCAGTCAGCTGCACCCGTTGCCGGGCTTCCACATCTGGCCTATCAACCCAGTCGTCTGGCTGGGCGCCTCTCCCCACAAAGTGGGATGGAAATCTCATCTCGAGGCCGGCTTCCCGCTTAGATGCTTTCAGCGGTTATCCATCCCGAACGTAGCTAATCAGCGGTGCTCCTGGCGGAACAACTGACACACCAGAGGTTCGTCCAACCCGGTCCTCTCGTACTAGGGTCAGATCCTCTCAAATTTCCTGCGCGCGCAGCGGATAGGGACCGAACTGTCTCACGACGTTCTAAACCCAGCTCGCGTACCGCTTTAATGGGCGAACAGCCCAACCCTTGGGACCTACTCCAGCCCCAGGATGCGACGAGCCGACATCGAGGTGCCAAACCATGCCGTCGATATGGACTCTTGGGCAAGATCAGCCTGTTATCCCCGAGGTACCTTTTATCCGTTGAGCGACAGCGCTTCCACAAGCCACTGCCGGATCACTAGTCCCGACTTTCGTCCCTGCTCGACCTGTCAGTCTCGCAGTCAAGCTCCCTTGTGCACTTACACTCGCCACCTGATTGCCAACCAGGTTGAGGGAACCTTTGGGCGCCTCCGTTACTCTTTGGGAGGCAACCGCCCCAGTTAAACTACCCACCAGGCACTGTCCCTGAACCGGATTACGGTCCGAAGTTAGATATCCAGAGTGACCAGAGTGGTATTTCAACAATGACTCCACGAACACTGGCGTGCCCGCTTCAAAGTCTCCCACCTATCCTACACAAGCCACACCGAACACCAATACCAAGCTGTAGTAAAGGTCACGGGGTCTTTCCGTCCTGCTGCGCGTAACGAGCATCTTTACTCGTAATGCAATTTCGCCGAGTTCGCGGTTGAGACAGCTGGGAAGTCGTTACGCCATTCGTGCAGGTCGGAACTTACCCGACAAGGAATTTCGCTACCTTAGGATGGTTATAGTTACCACCGCCGTTTACTGGGGCTTAACTTCTCAGCTTCGCTCCGAAGAGCTAACCGTTCCGCTTAACCTTCCAGCACCGGGCAGGCGTCAGTCCGTATACATCGTCTTGCGACTTGGCACGGACCTGTGTTTTTAGTAAACAGTCGCTTCCCACTGGTCTCTGCGGCCTTCAACGCTCCAGGAGCAAGTCCCTTCACGAATCCGGCCCCCCTTCTCCCGAAGTTACGGGGGCATTTTGCCGAGTTCCTTAACCACGATTCTCTCGATCTCCTCGGTATTCTCTACCTGACCACCTGAGTCGGTTTGGGGTACGGGCGGCTGGAACCTCGCGTCGATGCTTTTCTCGGCAGCATAGGATCACCGACTTTTCATCCCCATCGCGTCTCAGCCTTCATGAACGGCGGATTTACCTACCATTCGGCCTACACGCTTGGACCGGGACAACCATCGCCCGGCTCGGCTACCTTCCTGCGTCACACCTGTTAATACGCTCACCGCACCAGACTCGGGTCCCACGCTCCCCACCCCGGTGCCCCCGAAGGGACGATGGGATGGTTCGGATGGTTAGCATTGCTGGATTAGTGTGGGCGGTTCTTCGCCGGTACGGGAATATCAACCCGTTGTCCATCGACTACGCCTGTCGGCCTCGCCTTAGGTCCCGACTTACCCAGGGAAGATTAGCTTGACCCTGGAACCCTTGGTCTTCCGGAGGACGGGTTTCTCACCCGTCTTTCGCTACTCATGCCTGCATTCTCACTCGTGTGCCATCCACGGCTGGATCACTCCGCCGCTTCACCCGGCACACGACGCTCTCCTACCGATCCGCACGACTGGACCACGAAGGCCTGTCTAATATGCGAATCCCACGACTTCGGTGACGTGCTTGAGCCCCGTTACATTGTCGGCGCGGAATCACTTGACCAGTGAGCTATTACGCACTCTTTCAAGGGTGGCTGCTTCTAAGCCAACCTCCTGGTTGTCTGTGCAACTCCACATCCTTTCCCACTTAGCACGCGCTTAGGGACCTTAGTCGGTGGTCTGGGTTGTTTCCCTCTCGACGATGAAGCTTATCCCCCACCGTCTCACTGCTGCGCTCTCACTTACCGGCATTCGGAGTTTGGCTGACGTCAGTAACCTGTTGGGGCCCATCGGCCATCCAGTAGCTCTACCTCCGGCAAGAAACACGCAACGCTGCACCTAAATGCATTTCGGAGAGAACCAGCTATCACGAAGTTTGATTGGCCTTTCACCCCTATCCACAGCTCATCCCCTCCATTTTCAACTGAAGTGGGTTCGGTCCTCCACGACGTCTTACCGTCGCTTCAACCTGGCCATGGATAGATCACTTCGCTTCGGGTCTAGGACATGCGACTGAATCGCCCTATTCAGACTCGCTTTCGCTACGGCTACCCCACACGGGTTAACCTCGCCACATATCACTAACTCGCAGGCTCATTCTTCAAAAGGCACGCTGTCACCCCAACAAGGAGGCTCCAACGGTTTGTAAGCAAACGGTTTCAGGTACTATTTCACTCCCCTCCCGGGGTACTTTTCACCTTTCCCTCACGGTACTTGTCCGCTATCGGTCATCTGGGAGTATTTAGGCTTATCAGGTGGTCCTGACAGATTCACACGGGATTTCTCGGGCCCCGTGCTACTTGGGATACTCTTCCGGCCGGCCAGGCATTTCGACTACGGGACTCACACCCACTCCGGTCCGCCTTTCAATGCGGTTCGTCTATACCCGACGCGTCACCGTGACTGCCCGGCAGAACAGTCCGAAAAGTCCCACAACCCCGACCATGCAACCCCTGCCGGGTATCACACATGGCTCGGTTTAGCCTCATCCGCGTTCGCTCGCCACTACTGACGGAATCACTGTTGTTTTCTCTTCCTGTGGGTACTGAGATGTTTCACTTCCCCACGTTCCCTCTACCCGCCCTATACATTCAGGCGGGAGTCACCAGGTCACCCGAAGGGCCTGGCGGGGTTTCCCCATTCGGAAATCCTCGGATCACAGCTCGTTTATCAACTCCCCGAGGCTTATCGCAGATTACGACGTCCTTCTTCGGCTCCAGATGCCAAGGCATCCACCGTTTGCTCTTAGAAACTTGAAATCACATGAGTATGAATCGATCGCACACACCCGAAGGCGTGCGAGATTGACCAATGATCAGTCGGACACACCCCCAAAAGGGGCATGCCTTACTTGATCTTGTGAACGACCCGCAAGGCGGGTCGATCTAAGATGCTCGCGTCCACTATGTAGTTCTCAACACACGAACGGTACCCACACCACCACCAGCCCATAGCTGATGCCGAATGCGGGTCCGTGCAAGGTTCGAAGCCCCGAAAGGCCCGGTCCCTCAGGACCCAATAGCGTGCATGTGCCGGCCACCACCCGACCAACCCGTTCCCACCCCGCCGAAGCGAAGCGTACTGAGGCCGACCAGACTCGGACCGGCACCTATGTCAACGTTCCACCCATGAGCAACCAGCAGAACACATTCGGTCCTGATCTGGTGTGCCTGGAAGACCCCAAGAGGTCTCCAGATGCTCCTTAGAAAGGAGGTGATCCAGCCGCACCTTCCGGTACGGCTACCTTGTTACGACTTAGTCCTAATCACCGATCCCACCTTCGACAGCTCCCTCCACAAGGGTTGGGCCACCGGCTTCGGGTGTTACCGACTTTCATGACTTGACGGGCGGTGTGTACAAGGCCCGGGAACGTATTCACCGCAGCGTTGCTGATCTGCGATTACTAGCGACTCCGACTTCATGAGGTCGAGTTGCAGACCTCAATCCGAACTGAGACCGGCTTTTTGGGATTCGCTCCGCCTTACGACATCGCAGCCCTTTGTACCGGCCATTGTAGCATGCGTGAAGCCCAAGACATAAGGGGCATGATGATTTGACGTCATCCCCACCTTCCTCCGAGTTGACCCCGGCAGTTTCCCCTGAGTTCCCACCATGACGTGCTGGCAACAGAGGACGAGGGTTGCGCTCGTTGCGGGACTTAACCCAACATCTCACGACACGAGCTGACGACAACCATGCACCACCTGTATACGAGTGTCCAAAGAGTTCCTCATTTCTGAGGCGTTCTCGTATATGTCAAGCCTTGGTAAGGTTCTTCGCGTTGCATCGAATTAATCCGCATGCTCCGCCGCTTGTGCGGGCCCTCGTCAATTCCTTTGAGTTTTAGCCTTGCGGCCGTACTCCCCAGGCGGGGCGCTTAATGCGTTAGCTACGACACGGAAACCGTGGAAAGGTCCCCACATCTAGCGCCCAACGTTTACGGCGTGGACTACCAGGGTATCTAATCCTGTTCGCTCCCCACGCTTTCGCTCCTCAGCGTCAGTTACGGCCCAGAGACCTGCCTTCGCCATCGGTGTTCCTCCTGATATCTGCGCATTCCACCGCTACACCAGGAATTCCAGTCTCCCCTACCGCACTCGAGTCTGCCCGTACCCACTGCAGGCGCGAGGTTGAGCCTCGCGTTTTCACAGCAGACGCGACAAACCGCCTACGAGCTCTTTACGCCCAATAATTCCGGACAACGCTTGCACCCTACGTATTACCGCGGCTGCTGGCACGTAGTTAGCCGGTGCTTTTTCTGCAGGTACCGTCAAGCCGAAGCCCTTCTTCCCTACTAAAAGAGGTTTACAACCCGAAGGCCGTCATCCCTCACGCGGCGTTGCTGCATCAGGCTTGCGCCCATTGTGCAATATTCCCCACTGCTGCCTCCCGTAGGAGTCTGGGCCGTGTCTCAGTCCCAGTGTGGCCGGTCACCCTCTCAGGCCGGCTACCCGTCGACGCCTTGGTGAGCCATTACCTCACCAACAAGCTGATAGGCCGCGAGTCCATCCCAAACCGAAAAAACTTTCCACCCCACACCATGCGGTGCGAAGTCCTATCCGGTATTAGCTCCGATTTCTCGGGGTTATCCCAGAGTCCAGGGCAGGTTACTCACGTGTTACTCACCCGTTCGCCACTAATCCCCGGTGCAAGCACCGGTTCATCGTTCGACTTGCATGTGTTAAGCACGCCGCCAGCGTTCGTCCTGAGCCAGGATCAAACTCTCCAAAAAAAAATGGCGCCAACCCCACAACAGGGCCGACAAATCTGATCTCTGACCAAAGAACAACCAAAACTGGCTGTCCATCAATCCAAAGGAATCCCAACCAGTCCAAAGACCGGATCGGGGTTCAAAAAATGGCATTGAACATAGTGCACGCTATTGAGTTCTCAAGAAACGGACGCTCCGAAGTTTCCGCCTTCCGGCTTCCACTCAGGGCAACCTCTCTACTGTATCACCCCCGGGCATCAGGACCAAACCGGCCTGCCGCCTCCGCCAGGCACAGCCTGACGAGTCGCGTTCAGTGTGCGATCGCGACGATCGAAGTGACGAATAGACATCCTAGGCGCACTTCGAGGCCCCGACAAGTGCCGGTCTTCGTTGCGCTGGATGGTCCCGCTTGAGGCCGGGAGGCTCTGCCGCTCTCCCGCACCTTTGGGGTGACGAGTAAGAACATTACGTGCCGCTCGCCGCTTCGCCAAAACGAGCGCGCAGGCCGGGCGTGTCGCGCTTCGCACGCCGCCCGGCCCGCACCCCGAAGAGGCCGTTCAGGCCCGGAATCAGGCGCCGATGACCATCGGATCGGCGTGCTCGCCGGTCGGCGGCAGCGCGTCGAGCTGCGCGACCTCGGTGGCATCCAGCTCGAACCCGAACACGTCGAGGTTCTCCTCCATGCGCGCCCGCGAGGTGGTCTTCGGGAACACGATGAATCCGCGCTGCAGGTGCCAGCGCAGCAGCGCCTGCGCCGGCGACACCCCGTGACGCTCGGCGATGCCCACCACGGCCGGATCGCCGAGCAGGTCGGTCTTGCCCTGGCCGAGCGGTCCCCACGCCTCGACGGCGATGCCGTGCTCGGCGCAGTAGGCGACGACGTCGCGCTGCTGGTGGTACGGGCTCAGCTCGATCTGGTTGACCGCCGGCGTGACGCCGGTCTCGGCCGCGAGCCGCTCGAGGTGCGGCACGAGGTGGTTCGAGACGCCGATCGAGCGCGAGCGCCCGGTCTCGCGGATTCCGGCGAGCGCGTTCCACGCCTCCACGTAGCGGTCCTTCGTCGGAACGGGCCAGTGCACGAGGTACAGGTCGACGTAGTCGAGCCCCAGTCGCTCGAGGCTCGCGTCGAACGCCGCGCGCGCCGAGTCGCCGCCCTGGTCGTCGTTCCAGAGCTTCGTCGTGACGTACAGCTCCTCGCGGGGGATGCCCGACGCCGCGATCGCGCGGCCGACCCCCTCCTCGTTGCCGTAGATGCGGGCCGTGTCGATGTGCCGGTACCCGGCCTCCAGCGCGTCGGTCACGATGCGCTCGGTCTCCACCGGGTCGACCTTGAAGACGCCGAAACCCAGCTGGGGGATGTCGTGCCCGTCGTTGAGGCGGACACTCGGGACGAGTGAATCAGTCATGCGTCCATCCCATCACGCGGGCACCTCACGCGGGCGCCGTCACCTCACCCTGCGCGTAGCGCTGGCGGGCGCGGTCCGACCGCGAGGTGACGGGCACGAGCTCGGTCGCGTCGGCCAGTCCGAACGACGGCATGCTCACGTACAGCGTCTCGGCGCGCGCGACCTGGTAGGTCTCGTGCCAGATGCCGACCGCCCCGGGCGCCCGCCGCGCGGCACGGTTGAACGCCGCCCATGCGGGACGGTGCTCCCCCGAGGCATCCGATGCGTAGTCGTAGAGCCGCTCGTGGCTGTCCCAGTACTGCACGACGTAGGGACCGTTCGCCCCCGTGAGCAGCCGGTAGCCGAGGAACCCCGAGTCGGGGGTGGTCGCGAGCTCGCGCAGCATGCGCGGCATGGCCAGGAACGCCGGCAGCCACAGGTCGGGTCGCCACCAGCGGTTCACCCGCATGCCGATGAGGAAGACGACGAGCTCGCCGTCGTGCCGATGGGTCATCCGACCCGTGTTCACCTTCGCCATGATGCCCCCGTTCATCGTTTGGAGAGTTGCGGTATC
This sequence comes from Agromyces rhizosphaerae, assembly GCF_027925245.1. Lineage (NCBI taxonomy): Bacteria > Bacillati > Actinomycetota > Actinomycetes > Micrococcales > Microbacteriaceae > Agromyces > Agromyces rhizosphaerae. The sequence goes on along the minus strand of NZ_BSDP01000001.1, from coordinate 2,621,267 downwards.
CAATACTAGATACTTGGACTATCCAATGCAAGGGCGAGCGGATGCCCCGGGCCCGCGCACCGCCCGCCCCCGCGCGCCGTACGATGGAGGGCTGTGCTTCCCACGATCACCTACCCCGCCGAGCTGCCGGTCTCCGGCATGCGCGACGAGATCGCGCGCGCCGTGCGCGAGCACCAGGTCGTGATCGTCGCCGGCGCGACCGGCTCGGGCAAGACCACGCAGTTGCCGAAGATCTGCCTCGAGCTCGGCCGCGAGTCGATCGCGCACACCCAGCCGCGCCGCATCGCCGCCCGCACGATCGCCGAGCGCATCGGCGAGGAGCTCGGGTCGGAGGTCGGCGACCTCGTCGGCTACCAGGTGCGCTTCACCGACCGCGTGAGCGAGTCCACGCGCATCAAGGTCATGACCGACGGGATCCTGCTCAACGAGATCCACCGCGACCGGATGCTGCGCCGGTACGACACGATCATCATCGACGAGGCCCACGAGCGCAGCCTCAACATCGACTTCCTGCTCGGCTACCTGAAGCAGCTGCTGCCGAAGCGGCCCGACCTCAAGGTCATCGTCACGAGCGCGACGATCGACCCCGAGAGCTTCGCCCGGCACTTCGCGGATGCCTCGGGCGAACCCGCACCAGTCATCGAGGTGTCCGGCCGCACCTACCCGGTCGAGATCCGCTACCGCCCGCTCGTCGGCGAGGCCGGCGACGACGAGGCGGACGAGGGCGCCGCGGCCGACGACAAGGACGTGCAGCAGGGCATCCTCGACGCGCTCGACGAGCTCGACCGCGAGGCGCCGGGCGACGTGCTGGTCTTCCTCTCGGGCGAGAACGAGATCCGCGACGCCGAGGAGGCCGTGCGCGGGCACGCCGCCCGGCGCGGCGGCGCGGGCGCGACCGAGGTGCTCCCCCTGTACGGCCGGCTCTCGGCCGCCGATCAGCACCGCGTCTTCGAGCCGTCGAAGGTCGCCGGCCTCCGGCGCCGGGTGATCCTCGCGACGAACGTCGCCGAGACGAGCCTCACCGTGCCCGGCATCCGCTACGTCGTCGACGCCGGCACCGCGCGCATCAGCCGGTACTCGACCCGCGCGAAGGTGCAGCGCCTGCCGATCGAGCCGATCTCGCAGGCGTCGGCGAACCAGCGGTCGGGCCGCTCGGGCCGCACGAGCGACGGCATCGCGATCCGCCTCTACGCCGAGGACGACTACGAGAAGCGGCCCGAGTTCACCGACCCCGAGGTGCTGCGCACGAACCTCGCGGCCGTCATCCTCCAGATGGCGTCGCTCGGCCTCGGCGCGGTGGAGGACTTCCCGTTCCTCACGCCGCCCGATGTCCGCGGCATCCGCGACGGCCTCGACCTGCTGCGCGAGCTCGGCGCGCTCGAGGACCGCGACTCGCGGGACGGCCCGCGCCTCACGCGCGTCGGGCGCCAGCTCTCGCGCCTGCCGATCGAGCCGCGCTACGCGCGCATGGTCATCGAGTCGAAGGCGCAGGGCGTCTCGCGCGAGGTGCTCGCGATCGTCGCCGGCATGACCATCCAGGACCCGCGCGAGCGGCCGCTCGAGAAGCGCGAGCAGGCGAACGCGATGCACGCCCGCTTCGTCGACCCGACGAGCGACTTCCTCACCCTGCTGAACCTCTGGAACCACCTCGAGGAGCAGCAGCGGCAGCTCGGCTCGAGCGCGTTCCGCCGCATGTGCCGCACCCAGTTCCTCAACTACCTGCGCGTGCGCGAGTGGCAGGACCTCTATCGCCAGCTCGTGCGCCTCGCGAAGCCGCTCGGCCTGCACGTCGGCGAGCCGCGCATCAACGCCGACGGCATCCACCGCGCGCTGCTGTCGGGGCTGCTCTCGCACATCGGGCTGCGCGACGACACGGCGACGGATGCCGCGCGGGGACGCGGGAAGGGTCGCCCCGAGGCATCCGGCCGCCGCCCCAGCCGCGAGTTCGTCGGGGCACGCAACACGCGCTTCCAGGTCTTCCCGGGCTCGGCGCTCGCGAAGAAGCCGCCGGCGGCGCTCATGACCGCCGAACTCGTCGAGACCAGCCGCCTGTTCGCGCGCATGGCCGCCGCGATCGACCCGGCCTGGGCGGAACCGCTCGCGGGGTCGCTCGTGAAGCGCAGCTACGGCGAGCCGCGCTGGGACCCGAAGCAGGGCTCGGCCATCGCCGACGAGAAGGTGCTGCTGTTCGGCGTGCCGATCGTGCCGAAGCGACGGATGCAGCTGGCACGAGCGGATGCCCCGCTGGCGCGCGAGCTCTTCATCCGCCACGCGCTCGTCGACGAGGAGTGGGACACGTCGCGGCTCGATCGCCGCGTGTTCGCGTGGGTGCGCGCGAACCGGGCGCTGCGGGCGGAGCTCGGCGACCTCGAGGCGCGCACGCGCCGCCGAGACATCCTCGCGGGCGACGAGGCGGTGGTCGCGTTCTACGAGGCGCGCGTGCCGGCCGACGTGTCGACCACCCGGGGGTTCGAGAAGTGGTGGCGCACCGAGCACCGCACGCGGCCCGACCTGTTCACCATGCGGCGCGAGGACCTCGTCGGCGACGAGGCCGACGGTCGCGGCGACGGCTTCCCCGACCAGTGGCGCCAGGGCGACCAGACGATCCGCCTCGCGTACCGGTTCGAGCCCGGCGCCGACGACGACGGCGTGACCGCGACCGTGCCGCTCGTGCTGCTGCCGCGGCTGTCGCCGGTCGGCTTCGACTGGCAGGTGCCCGGACTGCGCGACGAGCTCGTGCAGTCGATGCTGCGCACGCTCCCGAAGTCGATCCGCCGGTCGGTCGTGCCGGCGGCCGAGTGGGCCGCGCGCATCGGCGAGGAGCTGCCCGCGGGCCCGGAGGACGGCGCCGAACGCGAGCCGCTCGCCGAGGTCGTCGCGGCGACGATCAAGCGACTCACGTTCACGCCGGTGACGGCCGAGGACTTCGACCTGGAGCGCGTGCCGGCGCACCTGCGCATGACGTTCCGCGTGGTCGACGAGCGCGGCCTCGCCGTCGGCTCGGGCACCGACCTCACCGAACTGCAGCGCCGACTCGCCGACCGCACGCGCCAGGCCGTGGCCGACGCCGTCTCGAAGCCCGGCCGCTCGCGCGGGAAGGGGCGTGCGCCCGAGCCGCGCGCAACGGACGCGTCGAGTCCGACGAGCGCTGGGCCCTCGATCGCCGAACGCTCGGGCGTGACCGCGTGGGAGTGGGACGAGCTGCCTCGGCACGTCGACACGCGGCAGGCCGGCAACGTGATCCGCGCGTACCCGGCGCTCGTCGACGACGGGGACGCCGTGTCGGTGCGGCTGGTCGCGACCGCGGCCGAGCGCGACCGGGCGTCGCGGCGCGGCATCCGTCGCCTGCTCGTGCTGGCCACGCCCTCGCCCGTCTCCTACGTGCAGGAGCACCTCTCGAACCAGGAGAAGCTGCTGCTCGCGGCGAGCCCGTATTCCGGCACGCGGGCGCTGCTCGACGACAGCCTCGCCGCGTGCGTCGACGCGGTGCTGCGCGAACGGCACCCCGACGGGCTGCTCTGGACCCGCGCGGAGTTCGGGGCCGTGCGCGACGCGGTCTCGGCGAGCGTCATGCAGCGGCTCGACGAGACGGTCGCGCTGGTCACGCGCGTGCTGCAGCGCTGGCGCGAGGCCGACAAGGCGATCCGCGGGGCGACGAGCCTGCCGCTCATGCACGCGCTCGGCGACGCCCGCGCGCAGCTCGACGCGCTCGTGCGGCCCGGGTTCGTGCTCGCGACCGGGCTCGAGCGGCTCGTGCACCTGCCCCGGTACGTCGAGGGCGTCGTCGTGCGCGTGCGGAAGCTGCAGGAGCAGCCCGGCCGCGACCGGCAGTGGATGAACGAGCTCGAGAAGGCGACCGCCGCCTACGAGTCCGCCGGCGGGGCGATCCCGCTCGCCGAGGACTCCCCCGCCGACCTCGTGCGCGCCCGCTGGCTGCTCGAGGAGCTGCGCGTCAGCCTGTTCGCGCAGGAGCTGCGTACCGCCGAGCCCGTCTCGGTGCAGCGCATCGCCAAGGCGCTCGCGGGCTGATGGGCGAGGATGGAGCGATGACCACTCGCTCCTCCGTCGCCATCGTCCACGGCACCGTCGTGCCCGTCGCCTCCGCGCCCCTCGAGGACGCCACCGTGCTCGTGATCGACGGCCGGATCGCCGCGGTCGGCACCGACGTCGAGGTGCCGCCCGACGTGCCCGTGGTCGACGCCGCGGGCCGCTGGGTGCTGCCCGGCTTCATCGAGGCGCACGCGCACATGGGGGTGTCCGAGGAGGCGCAGGGCTGGGCCGGCGAGGACACCAACGAGATGACCGACCCGAACGGCGCCGCGCTGCGGGCGATCGACGCCATCAACCCCGAGGACGAGGGCTTCCGCGACGCGCTCGTCGGCGGCGTCACCAGCGCGGTCGTGAAGCCCGGCTCCGGCAACCCGATCGGCGGGCAGACCGTCGCGATCAAGACCTGGGGCGGTCGCACGGTCGACGAGCAGGTGATCCGCGAGGCCGTCTCGGTGAAGTCGGCGCTCGGCGAGAACCCGAAGCGCGTGTACGGCGACAAGAAGCAGCTGCCGTCGACCCGCCTCGGCGTCGCGAACGTCATCCGCACCGCGTTCGTCGACGCGCAGAACTACGTCGCGCGCCGCGACGCTGCCGCTGAGAAGGGCGAGCCGTTCGACCGCGACCTCGGGCTCGAGACACTCGGCCGTGTGCTCGCGGGCGAGCTCGCGTGGGACCAGCACGTGCACCGCGCCGACGACATCGCGACCGCCCTGCGACTGGCCGACGAGTTCGGCTACCGCCTCGTGATCAACCACGGCACCGACGGCGCCGCGGTCGCCGACGTGCTCGCCGAGCGCGACGTGCCGGTGATCTTCGGGCCGATGCTCACCTCGCGATCCAAGGTCGAGCTGCGCGACCGCGACATCGCGAACCTCGGCGCGCTCGCGCGCGCCGGCGTGCGCGTCGCGATCACGACCGACCACCCCGTGGTCCCGATCAACTTCCTCGTGCACCAGGCCTCGTTCGCGGTGAAGGAGGGGCTCGACCGGGAGACCGCGCTCCGCGCCCTCACCGTGCACCCCGCCGCCTTCCTCGGTCTCGACGACCGCATCGGCGCGCTCGCGCCCGGCCTCGACGGCGACGTGGTGATCTGGTCGGGCGACCCGCTCGACGTCACCTCGCGCGCCGAGCACGTGTTCATCACGGGCACCGAGGCCTACCGATGGGACGCCGCGGCGAACCAGGGCCGCGGCGCCGGCCGCGTGACCGAGCGCCGGGAGCGGTTCGCCGGCTGACGAGCGGGCGGTCGTCCGCCCGGGGCATCCGCTCGCCCTGCCCGACCGCTCAGGCGCGCAGTGCCCGGAACCGCTCCTCGTACGCGCCCGACAGCTCGGCGAACCGGCGGTCCCACGCCTCGCCGTCGACGATCGACGGCGCCGGGTCGCCCAGGTGCCGCACGAGCAGCTCGAGGTAGGTGTGCCAACCGGCGCCGTAGTAGATGGACCGGACGCCCTCGTGGCGGAGGCGGAGCCGCGTGCCGTCGCCCTCGGGATGGAGTTCGACGCGCAGCAGCGTCGGCTGCTCCTCGCGCGCGTGCCAGGTCGTCTCGAACGAGCGGGGCGGATCGCACGCGGTCACCTCGCCGACGCACCACGGCTCGCCGTCGGAGCCGATCGCCTCCCAGCGGCCGCCGAGCCGGAGGTCGCCGCGGTACGGCGCCATCCAGCGCCCGAGCCGGTCGGCGGTCGTGACCGCCTCCCAGAGGTCGTCGGGATCGGTCGGGTACACCTCGTCGAACTCGAGGAGGAATCCCTCGCCCGCCCGGCTGATCGCGCCGTCCATGCTCATGTCGTCTCCGTCTCGTCGGTGGTGCCCTCGGTGGCGTCGTCGGTGGTGTCGTCGGCCGGGGCGCCGCGCCGCGCTCGCGCCCCGCGCGCGACCTCGGTGTGCAGCGCGTCGAGCCGCTGCGACCAGTGCGCCCGATAGCGCGCGAGCTGCCGCTCCGCGTCGTCGATGCCGGTGCGATCGACGGCGTAGAGGCGCCTCGCACCCTCGGCCCGCACGGTCGCGAACCCCGACTCGCGCAGCACCCGCAGGTGCCGCGAGACCGCGGGCTGCGTGATGCCGAACTCGCCCGAGATCACCTCGACCACGGCGCCCGCGGGCCGCTCGCCGTCGGCGAGGAGCTCGAGGATGCGCCGGCGGACCGGATCGCCCAGGACGTCGAATGCGTGCACGGTGCATTTCTATCAGTCGCATGTTATATCAGTCAAGACTGATGTGCCGTGCGGATGCCCCGGCGGAACGTAGAGTTCTCCTGTGAACCGCTACGCCGACCTGCTCCGCACCCCGGGAGTCGCTCGGATCATCGCGGCGCAGCTCACCGCGCGGTTCCCGTCGGGCATGCTGTCGCTCGCCTTCCTCCTGCACGTCGAGCGCGAGACCGGGTCGTACGGCGCGGCCGGCCTGGTGCTCGCCGCCACGTCGATCGGCCAGGCCGTCGCGGGGCCGCTGACGAGCCGCTTCATGGGGCGCTGGGGCATGCGACCGGTGCTCATCACCACGCTCGTCATCTGCGCCGCATCCGTCGTCGCCATCGGCGTGCTGCCGCTCACGGTTCCCCTCTACATGGCGATCGGCCTCGTCTGCGGCCTCTCCACCCCGCCCGTGCAGCCCGCGGTGCGCACGATCTACCCGAAGATGGTGAACTCCCGCCAGCTCACGCCGCTGTTCTCGCTCGACGCGTCGGCGCAGGAGATCATCTGGGTCGTCGGCCCGGTCGTCACCACGTTCATCTCCACCCAGATCGGCACGGTCTGGGGCATCCTCGCCGCGGCCGCCCTGCTCGTCGGCGGCGGGGTCTGGTTCATCTCGTCACCCGAGCTCGGGCGCGTGCGCATCCCCATGTCGAAGCGGCGGTTCGGCGTGGTGCTCGGGCGCCCCGCGGTGCTGCTCGGCACGATCGTCGGGTTCCTCCTGATCGGCGCCTGCGCCGCGGTCGAGGCGGGCGTCGTCGCGGTGTTCGGCCACGACGGCGCCGAGGCAGGCATCGTGCTCGCGATCTTCGCCATCGGCAGCCTCGCCGGCGGCCTGCTGTTCGGCCACATGCCGATCGGGCCGTGGGCGCTCGCGCGGCGCATGCTCATCGTCTTCGTCGGCATCGCGGTCGCCGCGGCGGCCATGGAGTTCTGGTGGCTGTCGGTCACGCTCTTCGTCGCGGGCATCGGCATCGCCCCCGCCCTCGCGGTGATCTTCGCGATCGTCTCGGCGAGCGTGAAGTTCTCCGACACCGCGGAGGCCTACGGCTGGATCGGCACCGGCCAGCTGATCGGCGCGGCGCTCGGCTCGGCGCTCGCCGGCTTCCTGATCGACGGGTATGGCCCGGTCGGCGCGTTCGTCGCGGCGGCGGTGCTCGCGCTCGTCGGCTTCCTCGTGCCGGCGATCGGCCGGCGCTGGCACCCCGACCTGCGCGGACGCGACGCGAGTCCCATTCCCGACACGGAACCCGTGCTGATCACCCCGCACTGACGCCCGCGACTCCGCGGCCAGACGACCGGGAAGCGGGTGACGTTGTGCCCGCCGGGAAACCCGCCGAAAGTGCAACGCAACCGTGACCGGACTCCCAGACCGCTCCAAGGCACGGCGCTCTCAGACGTCGATACCGTGTGTGGCATGAGACGCATCGCAGCCGCCGCAGCCGGAATCCTGCTCACCGCACTGGTCCTCACCGGATGCTCCTTCTCGGCGAGCGACACGTCCGCCGTGTCCGAACCGGGCGTCGCCATGCCCGAGGCGATGGACGACGAGATGGCGGCGCGCGACGGCGACATGGCCGCGGGCGAGTTCGCCGAGGAGTCGTCCGCCGGCGCCGACGTGGTCGAGCCCGACCGGGCCCAGATCACCCACGGCTCGCTCTCGATCACCGCGGACGACCCGATCGCCGCGGCGCAGCGGGCCACCGGCATCGTGACCGCCGCGGGCGGCCGCGTCGACAGCCGCAACGAGTACCCCGAGGCCGACGACCGCGCGGCGAGCGCGTCGCTCGTGCTGCGCATCCCGTCCGAGCGCGTCGACGCCGTGCTCACCGAGCTGAAGGAACTCGGCACGGTGAACACCGTCTCGATCGGCTCGACCGACGTCGACATGCAGGTGAACGACCTCGACGCGCGGATCGGCGCCCTGCAGACCTCGGTGAACCGCCTGACGCAGCTGCTCGCGGAGGCCGAGGACATCGCCGACCTGATCACGATCGAGTCCGAGCTCACGAACCGCCAGGCGCAGCTCGACTCGCTCGTCAGCCAGCGCGCGGCACTCGGCGACCGCGTCGCGTACGCCACGGTGTACCTCGAGCTCTACGCGCCCGGCATCGTGGCACCGGCCGAGCCGGACACGTTCTGGGACGGCGTGGTCGCCGGCTGGAACGCCCTCTGGGGCTTCCTCGGCGGGCTGATGGTCGCGCTCGGCGTGCTCGCCCCGTGGCTGCTCTTCCTCGCGATCATCGCGGCCGTCGCGACCGGCATCGTGCTGCTCGCGGTGCGCGGCAGCCGGCGGTCGAACCGGCAGCAGCAGGCGGCGACGGATGCCCCGGGGCCGGCGCCGACCGACGGCGGGGCGGGTGACGGCCGGGCGTAGTCTGGCGGCGTGACCACCGTCGACGACGTCCTGACCGACGAGCTCCTCACCCGCATCCGCGGCCGCGCCGCCGCGTACGACCGCGAGAACCGGTTCTTCGACGAGGACCTCGCCGACCTGCGGGCCGCCGGGTACCTCCGCGCCCTGGTGCCGGCGGAGCTCGGCGGCCTCGGCTGGGACCTCGCCGACGCGCTGCGGGCGCAGGCACGCCTCGCGGGCGCGGCGCCGGCGACCGCGCTCGGCGTGAACATGCACCTGGTCTGGACCGGGGTCGCGAAGATCCTCGCCGACCGCGGCGACGACGCACTGGCGTTCCTGCAGCGCGAGGCTGCGGCCGACGAGGTGTTCGCCTTCGGTATCAGCGAGGCCGGCAACGACCTCATGCTGTTCGGGTCCCGCTCCGAGGCCCGCCCGCAGCCCGAGGGCGGCTACCGCTTCCACGGCCGGAAGGTCTTCACCTCGATGTCGCCGGCGTGGACGCGGCTCGGCACCATGGCCCTCGACACGGAGTCGGCGGATGCACCGAAGATCGTCTACGCCTTCATCGACCGCGACGACCCCGACGTGTCGAGCCTGGACGACTGGGACACCATCGGCATGCGTGCGAGCCAGAGCCGCACGACCGTGCTCGACGGCGCCTACGCCCCGGCCGACCGGGTGGTGCGGCGGCTCGATCCCGGTCCGAACGCCGATCCCTTCATCTTCGGCATCTTCGCGGCGTTCGAACTCCTGCTCGCGGCCGTCTACACGGGCATCGGCGACCGCGCGCTCGAGCTCGCGGTCGAGGCCGCGCACGCCCGCACCTCGATGAAGTTCGACGGCCGGAAGCTCGCCCACGACCCGGACATCCGCCACCGCGTCGCATCCGCCGCCATCGCCCAGGACGCGCTCGCACCGCAGCTCGCCGCACTCGCCCACGACGTCGACGCCCTCGTCGACCATGGCCCGAGGTGGTTCCCGAAGCTGTCGGGCATGAAGGTGCGCGCGACCGAGACCGCGCGAGCCACGGTCGACGAGGCGATCCGCGTGGCCGGCGGCTCGAGCTTCTTCGCCGCGAGCGAGCTCGGCCGGTTGTACCGCGACGTGCTCGCCGGCATCTTCCACCCGTCCGACGACGAATCCGCGCACGCGACCGTCGCGAACGCGTGGCTCGGCCCGGTTCCGGACTGAGCGCCGCTCGCTACACTCGGAGGCAAGCCGCGCGGGCCGCGGAATCGAAGGTGAGAGGCGCCCCCCACATGAACGTGTTCGCATTCGTCGTCGCCATGCTGCTGTTCCTGCTGGGCATGCTCGCGTTCGGCATGGCCACGCTCGCCACGGGCTTCGAGACCCTCGTCTTCTTCGGCGGCATCCTGCTGATCGCGGTCTCGCTCGCCATCCCGTTCAACCTGCTGGGCCGCGCCGACGGCGCGTGACCAACAGGTCGCCGCGAAGCGGCCTCCGAGCGCTGCGGCGAGGCTAGAGTCATACCGTGGGCGTGAGAATCGAGAAGGTCGACCTGCCGGGCATCGGCACGCGGCACGACCTCGTGACCGAGGCGGGTCGGCGCATCAGCGTCGTCTCCCTGCGCGACGGCGAGCACGACCTCGGCGTCTTCGACCGGGACGACCCGGACACCTGCCGTGAGACGGTCGCACTGAGCGACGATGAGGCGTCGGCCCTGGCCGACCTGCTCGGGGCATCGGTGATGATGTCGCGGCTGACCAGCTTCGCCGACGGCTCCACGGGCGTCTTCACCGAGCAGCTCGAGCTGCCGACCGATTCGCCGTACCTGAACGAGCGGCTCGGCGAGACCGGCATGCGCACCCGCACGGGCGTGTCGATCGTGGCGATCGTGCGCGACGGCACCGTGGTGCCCTCGCCGACGCCCGCCGAGGTGCTGCGCGCGCGCGACGTCATCGTCGCCGTCGGCACGCGCGAGGGCCTCGACGCCGCGTCCCGCCTGATCGCCCACGGTCCCGGCTGAGACGGGGGCGCCGCCGATGCATGAGACGACGCTGATCCTCATCGAGGTCGGCGCCCTCCTGCTCGGCATGAGCCTGCTCGGGCGATTCGCGATCCGCATCGGCATCTCGCCGATCCCGCTGTACCTGCTCGTGGGGCTGCTGTTCGGCGAGGGCGGCGTGCTGCCGCTCGACGCGAGCGAGGAGTTCTTCGAGGTGGGCGCCGAGATCGGCGTCATCCTGCTGCTCGCGCTGCTGGGCCTCGAGTACACCGCCCAGGAGCTGTTCACGAACCTGCGCCAGTCGAAGTACGCGGGGCTCATGGACGCACTGCTGAACGCGACCCCCGGCGCCGTGTGCGCGCTGATGCTGGGCTGGAGCCCGGTGGCCGCCGTCGCGCTCGCGGGTGTCACCTGGATCTCGTCCTCCGGCGTGATCGCGAAGCTGCTGCGCGACCTCGGGCGCCTGAGCAACCGCGAGACGCCGACGATCCTCGCCATCCTCGTGATCGAGGACCTCGCGATGGCCTTCTACCTGCCCGTGCTCTCGGCCCTCGTGGTCGGCGTGAGCCTGCTCCAGGGCGCCATCGCCGTCGCGGTCGCCGTCGCCGTGGTCTCGACGATCCTGTACATCGCGTTCCGCCACGGGCATGTCGTGTCGCGGTTCTTCTCGGTCGAGCACGCGGAGCCGCTGCTGCTCGGCGTGCTGGGGCTCACGATGCTCGTCGCGGGCCTCGCCGCGCAGGTCAACGTCTCGGCGGCGGTCGGCGCGTTCCTCGTCGGCATCGCGCTGTCGGGCCGCGTGGCGCACTCGGCCGGACAGCTGCTGACCCCGCTGCGCGACCTGTTCGCGGCGATCTTCTTCGTGTTCTTCGGCCTCGCCACCGATTCGAGCGAGCTGCTGCGGATGCTCCTGCCCGCGACGCTGCTCGCCATCGCGACGATCGCCACCAAGACGCTCACCGGCTACCTCGCCGCCCGGCGCGCGGGCATCGGTCCGCTCGGCCGCTGGCGCGCGGGACTCTCGCTCACCCCCCGCGGCGAGTTCTCGATCGTCATCGCCGGGCTCGCGCTCGGCTCGGGCGTCGCACCCGACATCGCGCCGCTCGCCACCGCGTACGTGCTCATCACGATCATCGGCGGCTCGATGCTCACGCGCCTGCCCGACGCCAACTGGTTCCGCACGCTGGTCGTGGCAGGCGCGTCGCGCTCGACGAAGTAGGCGGGCGGGTCAGCCGGCGGCGGGCCGGGGAGGATCTGCGAGCAGCTCGCGCACGCGCGGCACGACCTCGGTGCCGTAGCGCTCGATCGAGCCGAGCATGAGCTCGTGCCCCAGCGTGCCGTTGGAGTACTTCAGGTCGAACCGCGAGACGCCGATCGCGCGCACCGCGGCGGCGATCTTCTGCGCGACCGTCTCGGTCGAGCCCACGTAGAGCGCGCCGTGCGGCCCCGCCTCCTGCTCGAAGTGGCCGCGCGTGATCGGCCCCCAGCCCCGCTCGCGACCGATGCGCCCCATGATGTCGGCGTAGTGCGGCCAGAGCTCGTCACGCGCCTGCTCGTCGGTGTCGGCGACGTGCCCGGGCGAGTGCACCGCGACCGGCAGCTCGTCGCGGCCGAACTGGCCGAGCGCCTTGCGGTACAGCTCGGCGAGCGGCGCGAAGCGCGCGGGCGAGCCGCCGATGATGGCGAGCACGAGCGGCAGGCCGTGGTGGGCCGCCCGGACGACCGACTCGGGGCTGCCGCCCACGCCGATCCACGCCCGCAGGCGGCCCTCGACGTGCGGGTACACCGGCAGCCCCCGGATCGACGGGCGGAGCCGGCCCTCCCAGGTCACGGGCTCCTGGTCGAGCAGCCGCACGAACAGCTCGAGCTTCTCCTCGAACAGCGCCTCGTACTGCGCCAGGTCGTAGCCGAAGAGCGGGAACGACTCGGTGAACGAGCCGCGCCCGAGGATCACCTCCGCACGCCCGCCGGTCAGCCCGTCGAGCGTGGCGAAGCGCTGGAACACCCGCACCGGGTCGTCCGAGCTCAGCACGGTCACCGCGCTGCCCAGCCGGATGCGCTCGGTGCGCGCGCCGATCGCCGCGAGCACGACCTCGGGCGCCGAGACCGCGAAGTCCTCCCGGTGGTGCTCGCCGACCCCGAAGAAGTCGAGTCCGACGCGCTCGGCCAGCTCGCCCTGCTCGACGACGTTGCGCAGCACCTGCGCCTGGCTGAGTCGCTCGCCCGAGGCATCCGTCGTGATGTCGCCGAACGTGTCGACCCCGAACTCGACCTGCGTGTCCATGTGCTCCTCCCGGGCGATGCCCCCGCACGCGCCCTCCTGGGCGAACCGGCCCGCGGGACGCACTATTCCACGCATCCCGCCGTCGCGCGAGTGCCATCTCCGACCCGGATCGCCTACCGTGGAACCGGGGGGAAACGTGCGCGACATCGCCATCTTCGCGCCCTCGCCGCTGCTCACCGTCACGGTCGAGGAGGACGAGGGCACCGACATCCACCTGCACGCGGGCGGGCAGGGGATCTGGCAGGCGCGGATGCTGCAGGAGCTCGGCTGCTCCGTGCTGGTGTGCGCCGTGCTCACCGGCGAGGTGGGACGCGCGCTCGGCCACCTGCTCGCCGACGAGGGGATCGAGGTCGACGCCGTGCTCCGCGAGGGCAGCGGCGCGGCGTACGTGCACGACCGGCGGCAGGGCACGCGCACCGTCGTCGCCGAGACGGGCGGCGACGCCATCGACCGCCACGAGCTTGACGAGCTCTACGGACGGACCCTCACCGCCGCCATCGACTCCCGCGTGACCCTGCTGAGCGGACCGCACGGGGACGACGTCGTGCCCGACGACGTCTACCGGCGCCTCGCCGCCGACGTGCGCGCGACCGGCGGGACGGTCGTGGCGGACCTCGCGGGAGGCCGCCTCGACGCCGCGATCGCCGGCGGGGTCGACGTCGCGAAGGTGAGCGAGCAGGAGCTGCTGCGCGACGACCGCATCCCCGGCACCGATCGCGACACCATCATCGGCGCCATGCGCGACCTGCACGCCGCGGGCGCGGAGCGCGTCATCGTGACCTGCGCGGAGCGCGCGGCGCTGATCCTGCGCGACGGCGTCGTCGCCGAGGTGGAGGTGCCCCGGATGGAGGTCGTCGACGCCGCGGGATCCGGCGACTCCTTCGTCGCGGCGACGGTCGCCGCGCTCGCCCGGGGCGAGGAGTTCGACGAGGCGGTCGCGCTCGGCGCGGCCGCGGGGGCGATGAACGTGACACGCCACGGCCTCGGCACGGCCGACGCGGAGGCGGTGCGGGCCATGCGGGCCCGCGTGCGCATCGCGGAGGTCGCCGACGCGGACCCGCACGACGTGGCCACCACCCCCGACGAGCTGGCCGCCGGCGTGCGGGACGGCACATGACGACCGCACTCGTCACGAACGACGACGGCATCGCCTCTCCGGGCCTGCTCGCGCTCGCGCGCCGGGCGCAGGCCACCGGCCTCGACGTCATCGTGGCCGCGCCCGCCGGCGACGCGAGCGGCACCAGCGCGGCCATCACCGCCGCCCTCATGCCGGGCGCCGCGCAGTCCGGCGCCGTGCGGGTCGAGCGGGTCGCCCTCGACGGGCTCGATGCGCCGGCCTACGCCGTGCACGCCGCCCCCGCGCTCATCGCGCTGATCGCCGCCCACGGCGCCTTCGACCGGCGGCCGGACGTCGTGCTCTCGGGCGTCAACCGCGGAGCCAACGTCGGCCACGCGATCCTGCACTCGGGCACGGTGGGGGCGGCGCTCACGGGCGGCGCGAGCGGCGCCCGCGCGATCGCGTCCTCGCTCGACGTGGGCTTGCGCCCGACCGAGTACGCCTGGGACGAGGCGGCCGGGGCGACCGTCGCGCTCGTCCCGGCCCTGCTCGCCGAGGCCCCGGGCACGGTGCTGAACCTCAACGTGGCGAACCGGCCGGGCGAGCGCCCCACGGTGCGCGCGGCGACGCTCGCGCCCTTCGGCATCGTGCACACGACCATGACCGAGCGCGGGGAGCACGAGGTGGAGCTCACCGTCGCCGAGCTCCCGACGTCGCCGGACCCCGGGTCGGACGTCGCGCTCCTCGCCGAGGGGTACTCGACGCTGACCGGGGTGACCGCCGTCGGCGACTCGGGCGTCGCCGCACGGCTGCTGGGATGAGCGGGAATCGCGAGCCGCCCGACCCGGTTGGAGGTGGTGTGCAGCACACCTCCCCCCGCTCCGCGTTCGGCCGCCGCGTCGTCGGCATCATCGGCGTCGGCAAGGTCGGCACCGCACTGGCGCGCCTCGCGCTCGCGGCCGGGTACGAGGTGCTGGTCGCCGGGTCGCCCCGCCAGCTCGCGCTCGAGCTCGTCGTCGACACGGTCGCGCCGGGGGCGAGGGTGACGGATGCCGCGGAGCTGGCGCACCGGGCCGACCTCGTGATCGTGGCGGTGCCCTTCGGCAAGGTCGCCTCGGTCGACTGGGGCCTGCTCGACGGGGCGGTCGTGGTCGACGCGACGAACTACTGGCCGCCGATCGACGGCGTGCTCGCCGACGTCGAGGCCGACGGCCGGTCGACCGCGGAGCAGCACGCCGACCTGAACCCGGCCGCCCGCGTGGTCAAGTCGCTGAACCACCTCGGCTACCACGACATGGAGGAGGACGAGCGCCCGGCGGGCGACCCGCTGCGGCGCGCGATCGCGGTCGCGGGCGACGACGCGGAGGCGAAGCGCGTGGTCGCCGACTTCGTCGACGCGATCGGCTTCGACCCGGTCGACGCCGGCCCGCTGGCATCCGGTCGCCTGCTCGAGCCCGGCCACCTCGTCTTCGGCCGCGAGCTCGACCGCGACGAACTGCGTCAGGCCCTCGCGTCGGAGGAGTCCGCGCGGCTGGTCTAGGGTGTGCTGGTGCCCGCAGCATCCGTCACCCCCCGACCCGGGGCGCCCGAGCGCCTCGCACGCATGATCGCCCTGCCGACCGTCTCGGCCGAGCTGGAGGCCGTGGGGCGCGAGCCGTTCCGGGCCTTCGAACGCCTCCTCGCGGAGGAGTACCCGCTGGTGCACGCGCACCTCGAGCGCGAGCAGCCGAGCGAGTTCGGCATGCTCTTCCGCTGGCCGGGTCGCAGCGACGAGCGCCCCGTGGTGCTCATGGCGCACTACGACGTGGTGCCCGCGCGCGCGGAGGACGGCTGGACGCACGACCCGTTCGCGGGCGTGGTCGAGGGCGGCGCCGTGCACGGCCGCGGTGCGCTCGACGACAAGGGGCCGCTGCTGGTCATCCTCGAGGCGGTCGAGAACCTGCTCGCGGCCGGCTTCACGCCCGCGCACGACGTGTACCTCTCCTTCGGCGGCAACGAGGAGTCGTACGGCGACGCGGCGCCCATCGCCTCGGACCTGCTGCACCAGCGGGGCATCCGCCCCTGGCTCGTGCTCGACGAGGGCGGCGCGGTCATCGACGACCCGATGCCGTGGGTGCACGTGCGCTCGGCGATGGTGGGGGTCGCCGAGAAGGGCATCATGACCGTGGTGCTGCGCGCCGACGGGGTCGGCGGGCACGCGTCGGCGCCGCGCGGCACGACCGCGACCGCGCGCATCGCGCGCGCCGTGCGCCGGCTCGAGCGCAACCCGTTCCGGCCGCGGCTGCCGCGCTCCGCGCGCGACATGCTCGGTACGTTCGCGACCCATGCCGAGGGTCCGGCCCGGTTCGCGCTGCGCGTCCTCGCGGCGGTGCCGTGGCTCACCGCGCGGGTGTTCGCGCGCCTGGGCGGCGAGCCCGCGGCCATGGTGCGCACGACGCTCGCGGTCACGATGCTGTCGGGCGGCAGCGCCCCGAACGTCCTGCCCGCCGGGGCGTCCGCGACGCTCAACCTCCGGCTCGCCCCCGGCACCACGACCGAGCAGGTGCAGCGACGGCTCCGCCGGGTCATCCGCGACCGCGACGTGCGCATCGAGGTGCCCGAGGCGAGCGACCCCTCGCCCGAGTCGCCGACCGATGGACGCCAGTTCGACGCGATCCGCAGCGCCGTCGGGGCCGCGTATCCCGAGGCCGCGACCGTGCCCTACGTCATGATGCAGGCGACCGACTCGCGCTGGTTCCACCGGTACTCGCCCGCCACCTACCGGTTCGCGCCGCTCGCGATGGACGCCGGCCAGCGCGCCGCGATCCACGGCGTCGACGAGTGGGTGTCGATCGACAGCCTCGAGCGCGGCGAGCGGTTCCACCGGGCGCTGCTCACAGCGTTGCAGGACTGAACCGGAACCGGGCTAGGGTGTTCGCACCCGGTTCACCCGGTACCGTCCCCGCACCACAGGAGCATCCTTTGTCACGCGCCGTGAAGTTCGGACCCGTCGCGGCCGTCGTCGGATTCCTCGCCTTCGTCGAGTTCACCAGCGGCATCATCCAGGGCTACTACACCCCGCTGCTCACCGACATCGCGCGGCACCTCGACATCCACGACGCCGACGTGAACTGGCTCGAGGGCTCGCAGCTCATGCTCTCGGCCCTCGTCGTGCCCGCGCTCGCGAAGCTCGGCGACATGTTCGGGCACAAGCGCATCCTGCTCGTCTCGACGGCCGTGACCGCCGCGGCCAGCATCGCGCTCGCGTTCACCGACCAGTTCGGCGTGTTCCTCGTGGCATGGGCCCTGCAGGGCTTCTACGTGGTGTGGCTGCCCCTCGAGATCGCCCTGATCTACTCGCGCAGCCGCGACCGCGAGTCGCCTGCGGCGCTCACCCGGCGCGCGGCGGGCTTCCTCGTCGCGGCGCTCGAGCTCGGCGCCATCGCCGGCGCGCTGTCGGCCGGTGCGCTCGCCGACAGCGGCATCCCGATCCAGGTGCTGCTGCTCATCCCGGCGATCGCCGTGAGCGCGTGCTTCTTCGTGATCCTGTTCGGGGTGAAGGAGTCGCCCGACCTCACCGGCGGCCGTTTCGACACCGGCGGCCTCGTGCTCATCACGCTCGCGCTGCTGGCCTTCACCGGCGGGCTCAGCCTGCTGCGCATCAACGGCCCGGCAGACCTGCTCTCGTGGGGCGTCGTGCTGCTCGGCCTCCTGCTCATCGTGCCGTTCGTGCGCTACGAGCTGCGCCAGGCCGACCCGCTCATCGACGTGCGCCTGTTCCGCTCCCCCGCGCTCTGGCCGGTGTTCCTCACCGCGGGCCTCTTCGGCGTCAGCGTGCTCGGCGCCCAGGCGCCGCTGTCGACGTTCGCGCGCACCGACCCGTCCGAGGTCGGCTACGGGCTCGGCGCGACCACGGGCGAGACCTCGATCCTCATCGGCGCGTACGTGCTCTCGCTCGTCGTCGGCGCGCTGCTCTTCCCGCTCGTGACCCGCTGGATCGCCCCGCGGATGGCGCTCATCGGCGCGAGCCTCATGGTGGCCGCCGGGTACCTGCTGTTCCTGCCGTTCCACGAGGGCTACGTGCAGGTGCTCTCCAACATGATCATCGCGGGCATCGGCTCGGGTGCGCTCGTCGCCGCCCTGCCCGCGGCCGCGGCAGCGGCGGCCCCCGTGCACCAGACCGGCGTCGCCACGGGGCTCACCAACTCGGTGAAGACGGTCGGCGGCGCCGTGGCATCCGCCGTGTTCGCGATCGCGCTGATCCAGCACATCGGCGGCGGCACGGGCGGCGGCACCGCGGGCAGCTTCTCGGGCTACGTCACCGTGTGGCTGGTCTGCGGCCTCACGGCCGTCGTCGCGGCGGTGAGCCTGTACTTCGTGCCGAAGCACGCGTTCTCGGATGCCGCGGAGGGAACCGAGCCCGCCCTGCGCTGACCCGATCGGGCCCGGCGCCCGTCGGCCCGCGGCATCCGCCCGCCCGTCAGGCGTGGCCGCTCGCGAGGTCCTCGTCGTCGGGCTCGTCCGGCCCCGGCTCGTCGGACACGGGCCGCTTGCGCCGGGCACGCACCCGCGCGCCCAGGTCGGCGACGCCCACCGCGAATGCGAGCGCGAGCAGCACCGCGACCGCGAGCATGCCGGTGCCGTACGCGTGGTGGAACACCTCCAGCTCGGCGACGCTGCCCTCCTCGCGGTACAGCGTGGCGTAGAACAGCGAGAGCGCCACGGCCGTGCCCACCGCGGTGCCGATGCGCTGGCCGAGCTGGCCGACCGACCCGGCGAGCCCACCGCTGCGCACGGGCACGTCGGCGAGCGTGAGCGTCTGGTTCGGCGACACGACGAGCCCGCCGCCGAGGCCCGCGACGATCAGCGCGCCGGCCATCGCCCACGGCGTCGCCGCCGACGGGGTCGTCAGCGCCAGCAGCACGAGCACGCCGACGCCCACGATGAGCACGCCGAGGCCGAACAGCACCAGGCTGCGCCCCCACCGCTCGACGAGCAGCCCACCGCGCCACGACGAGAACGCGCTCGTCAGGGCGTACCCCATCGTCACCATGCCCGCGAACACCGGCGCCACGTCGAGGCCGTCCTGCAGGTACAGGGTCGTGAGCAGGAACATCGACGGGATCGCCGCGAAGAACACCGACTGCAGCAGGGCGCCGTTGCGGAACGACCCGATGCGGAACAGCCCGAGCGGCACGAGGGGCTGCCGGCCGGATGCCTCGTAGCGGCGCTCCCACGCCACGAACGCGCTCGCGCCGAGCACGAACACGACGAGCAGCCACCAGCGGGCCGGGTCGTCGTCGGGCGATCCGGTCGTGAACAGGAACGGCCACATGAGCGCGAGCACGCTCACGCCGAAGATGACGAGGCCCACGGGGTCGAGCTGCACCCTCCGGTGCGACCTCGTGCGCGTCTCGGGCAGCACCCAGAGGGCGAGGGCGATCGCGATCACGCCGAGCGGCACGTTCATCCAGAAGATGCCGCGCCAGCCGTCCTCCGGCCCGCCGATCGCGATGAGCAGGCCGCCGAGCGTCGGGCCGATCGCGGTGGTCACGCCGATCATCGCGCCGAACAGGCCGAACGCGCGGCCGCGCTCGGCGCCGTGGAAGAGCTGCTGGATGAGGCCGAGCACCTGGGGCATCTGGATGCCCGCGGCGACGCCCTGGAGCATTCGGAACACCATCAGCCAGGTCGCCGTCGGGGCGAGCGCGCAGGCGAGGCTCGTGAGCGTGAACAGGCTGAGGCCCACCACGAACAGCACCGTGCGCGAGCGCTGGTCGCCGAGGCGGCCCGCGGGCACGAGCGTGAGGCCGAACGCGAGCACGTAGCCCGAGACGATGAGCTGCAGCTCGGTCGAGGCGGCCCCCATCGCCTCCTCGATCGAGGGCAGCGCGACGTTGACCTTGGAGAGGTCGAGGATCGTGAGCCCGGCGACCGCGACGCAGACCCAGTAGGCGCGCCACCGGTGCGAGTCGGGCAGGGGGATGTCTCGCGTGCGGGGGAGCTCGGTCATCGGGTCGAGCCTACGCCCGGGGCATCCGCTCGCCGATCACCCCCGCGGACGACGTTCGGCGCGCCGCCCCGCGATGGGGCGGCGCGCCGAACGCGACGAATCTCGGCCGGTCTCAGGCCTGGTCGCCGATGGCGAAGCGCACGGTGCCGTCCTCGCCGACCTGGGCGTCGAGCACCTTGTCGTCGAGGGCGAGCGCGGCGAACTGGCCGAGGAAGACCTTGGCTCCCTCCGCCTCCACGACGGCGTCGCCCGCCTCGGGCGCGGGCGCGACCGACACGGCGAACTCGGTGCCGCCGGGCTGGTCGGTGTTGATGCGGAGCCCGCCGTCGTCGAGCTCCGGGGTCTGGGCGACGATGGTCTTCACGACGGTGCTGGCAGTTTCGGTGAGCGTGAGCACGAGGCTCCCTTCCTTGGCTGGCAAGCGGAGTCCCCCACGATTCAGCATCTGCGCGGCACGGTCAACCCGACACGGGACGAATCGCGAACATTCCGCGACGGGCGAACCCGCGGGCGCCCGGCGCGTCGCGCGGGATCGGCGGCGGCTCTCGGCGTCGTCAGGCGGGCGCGCCGACTCGCGGGAGCGTCACGTCGAAGCGGCATCCGCCCGGCACGTTCCGCACGCTCACGCCGCCCGCGTGCGCATCGACGATGCCCTGCACGATCGCGAGGCCGAGGCCCGCGCCGGCGGCGATCGGGTCGGCGGGAGCCTCGCTCGGCGAGCGCGAGGGCGTGCCGCGCCAGCCCGCGCGGAAGACCTTGGCGAGGTCCTCCTCGGGGATGCCGCCGCCCGCGTCGGTGACGCTCAGCGCCACGTGCGCGTCGCCGGTCTCGCGCGCGGTCACCTCGATACGGCTGCCCGGCGGCGAGTGCTGGATGGCGTTCATCAGCAGATTGCCGACGACCCGCGAGAGCTCGCGCGCGTCGCCCGTGACCGTGAGGTCGCCGGCGCGCGACTCGACGATGGTCACGTCGCGCGCGCGGGCGAGCGGCAGCAGCTCGGCGACCGCGTCGGACACGAGGTCGAACAGCGACACCTGCTCCATCTCGAGCGCGAGCGCACCCGACTGGATGCGCGAGAGCTCGAACAGGTCGTCGACCATGCTCGAGACCCGGTCGACCTGCACCCGCATCTGCGCGTGGTACCGGGCGGGGTCGTCGACCATGCCGTCCTCGAGCGCCTCGGCCATGGCCCGGAGCCCGGCGAGGGGCGTGCGCAGGTCGTGCGAGATCCAGGAGATGAGCTCGCGCCTGGACTGGTCGATGCGCGCGACCTCGGCGCGGGAGTCGGCGAGGCGACGGCTGGCGTCGGCCAGCTCGTCGGCGAGCGCGGCGAACTCGGTGCCCTCGCGCCCGTCAGGCTGAACGGTCTGCCCGTCGCCGACCGCGCGCGCGATCTCGCGCAGGCGACGGGTGTTGCCGACGAGGATGCGGCCGAGCACGGCGCCCACGCCCAGGGCGACCACGCCGGCCACCACCACGACCCAGCCGGTGACGAGCAGGTCGTGCTCGGAGAGGTACATGGCGTTCGCGACGGCGATCGTCCCCGCCCCGACCGCGAGCACGGTCGACAGCACGACGATGACGACCTGCAGCATGATCGACGCGCGCCGGGCCGCGATCAGCACGAGCAGGCCGATCGCCCCCACGAGCAGCGCGGCCACGCCGGCGATGCCGACGATGGCGAGGAGGTCGGGCAGCGGGATCATGCGGCGAACCGGTATCCGACGCCCCACACGGTGGTGAGGTGCTGCGGCTCGGTGGGGTCGTCCTCGATCTTCTCGCGCAGGCGCCGCACGTGCACCGTCACGGTCGAGAGATCGCCGAAGTCCCACTTCCAGACGGCCTTGAGCAGCTGCTCGCGGCTGAACACCTGGTGCGGATGCTTCAGCAGGAACGCGAGCAGCTCGAACTCGCGCACGCTGAGCGAGAGCTCCTCGCCGTGCTTGGTCACGACCCGGTCCGCGGTCTCGAGGTGGAACGCGCCGAGGTCGAACGGCGCCTCGGGCGCGAAGTCCGGCAGGCTCCGGCGCAGCACCGACTGCACGCGCAGCACGAGCTCGCGCGGCGAGAACGGCTTCGCGATGTAGTCGTCGGCACCCGCCTCGAGACCCTCGATGCGATCCTCGGTCGAGCCGAGCGCGGTGAGCATGATGACCGGCACCGGGCGCTGGGCCCGGATGCGGCGGCACACCTCGACGCCGTCGATGCCCGGCAGCATCCGATCGGCCACGACCAGGTCGGGCGGCACGCGGTCGGCCTGGCGGAGGCCCGCGATGCCGTCGCGCTCGGCGTCGACGATGAACCCGGCGGCGCGCAGGTACCGGCAGACGACCTCCAGCACGGTGGGGTCGTCCTCGATCACGAGCACGCGGCGGTCGACGAGCGCCTCGTCGATCGCGGGCCCGCCCTCGGGGTTCGGTTCGGCCACGTGCCCAGAATAGGACGCAGGCATGGTGCAGGGCGGCGGATGCGGCGGTGCGACGCCCGCTCGTCTCGGAATCGTAAGACTTGGCCTGCTGCGCTCCGTCCGCCCCATCCCTAGTGTCGGACTCGTGACCGTATCGGCCGTCGACGTCGTCCTCCCGTGCCTCGACGAGGAGGGGGCGCTCACCCGCGTGCTGGCCGGGCTGCCCGACGGCTACCGCGCGCTCGTCGTCGACAACGGGTCGACCGACCGTTCCGCCGAGGTCGCGCGCGCGGCCGGGGCGACCGTGATCGCCCACCCCGTGCGCGGCTACGGGGCGGCGGTGCACGCCGGGCTCGAGGCATCCGTCACCGACATCGTCGGGTTCGCCGACGCCGACGGGTCGCTCGACCTCGGCGAGCTGCCCGCGCTCGTCGCGCTGGTCGAGGGCGGCGCGGACCTGGTGCTCGGGCGCCGGGTGCCGGTCGAGCGCGGCGCGATGCCGCTGCACGCGCGGGCCGGCAACGCCGTGATCGCGAGGCGCGTGCGCGCGATCACCGGGGTGCGGCTGCGCGACATCGGTCCGATGCGGGCGGGCCGGCGCGAGGCGCTCCTCGCGCTCGGGCTCGACGACCGGCGCAGCGGCTACCCGCTCGAGCTCGTGCTGCGCGCCGCCGCCGAGGGCCTGCGCATCGCCGAGGTCGACGTGACCTACCGGCGCCGCATCGGCGTCTCGAAGGTGACCGGCACCGTGCGCGGCACCATCACCGCGGTGCGCGACATGTCCGCCCGGCTGCGGGAGGCGGCCCGGTGACGGCGGTCGCGGTGATCGCGAAGGCGTGCCTGCCCGGGCGCGCGAAGACCCGACTGCACCCGCCGTACTCGCTCGCGCAGGCGGCGCAGATCGCCCAGGCCTGCGTCGACGACACGCTCGACCTCGCCCGCGCGCTGCCGGCGACGCGGCGAATCCTCTTCCACGACGGCGAGCCGGGGGCGACGGATGCCACGGGCTTCGAGGTGCTCGACCAGCCCCCGGGCGGGCTCGACGCCCGGCTCGGGTTCCTGTTCGACGCGGTCGACGAGCCGCTCGTGCTCATCGGCATGGACACGCCGCACGTGCCCGCTGCGGCGGTGCTGCCGGCGTTCTCCGAGGCACCCGGGGTCGATGCCTGGCTCGGCCCCGCGACCGACGGCGGGTTCTGGGCGCTCGCGATGCACTCCCCCGACGGCGCGCTGCTGCGCGGGGTGCCCATGTCGCAGGGCGACACCGGGGCGCTGCAGCTCGGCCGGCTTCGCGAGGCGGGGCTGACCGTGCGGATGCTGCCCGAGGCATCCGACATCGACACCGCCGCCGATCTCGCGCCCGCCGTCGCGGCCGCGCCCGATGGCCGGCTGGCCCGGGTCGTCGCGGAGCTCGTGCCGGAGGAGGCGGACTCGTGAGCACCGCCGCGCTGCCGACCGGAGCGACCGAGGCGCGCTTCGGCGCCGGCGGGCACGACCCCTACGATCGCGCACTGCGCGACGGCAGCGCCACGCTCGAGCTTGCGCACGTGGACGCGTCCGGCCGCCCGGCCACGAGCCCGATCGACGTGGCCCGCTTCGCGGCGCCGGCCGACGAAGCCGACCGCTCGACGCTCGACGGCGTGTGCGGCGCGGTGCTCGACGCGGGGTGCGGCCCGGGGCGCATGGTGCTCGCGGCGATCCTCGCCGGTCACCTCGCGCTCGGCGTCGACGTGTCCGAGACCGCCGTCGCGGTCGCGCGCGCCCGTGGGCTGCCGGTGCTGCGTCGCTCGATCTTCGACCGGCTCCCCTCCGAGGGCGCCTGGGGCGCGGTGCTGCTGCTCGACGGCAACGTCGGCATCGGCGGCAGCCCCGCCGCACTGCTCGCGCGCTGCGCGGCGCTGCTCGAGTCGCGCGGACGGGTCGTCGTCGAGACCCACGTCGACCACGACGCCGACCACGCGTTCGAGGGCGTCGTGCACGACCGGGCCGGCGGGCGCAGCCTCCCGTTCCCGTGGGCGCACCTCGGCGTGCGCGCGCTGCCAGCCCCCGCGGCATCCGCCGGCCTCGCCGTGCGCGACGCCTGGACCGTCGGCGACCGCTCCTTCGCCGCCCTCGAGCCCGCCTGACCCCCGCTCGTTTCCAGACCCGTCAATTTCCTGCGCTCTCAGCCCCCATTCCGCAGTTTGTTGACGGGTCTCAACCCAAACCGAGCGATCGGTACACGAGACCCGTCAAGAACCTGCGTTCTCGCGCATGGGAGCGCAGGAAATTGACGGGTCTCGGCGTGGGCCGGTCAGGAGTGCGGGCGGGCGGGGCGGCGGCGGTCGCGCACGCGGAGGGCGGCGACGCCCGCGGCCACGAGCACGGCGATCGCGAGCCACGCCACGGCGAGCCCGAGCGCGTACTCGCCCGCGAGCACGGTGGGGTTGCGCGCGCCGCGCGCCTGCGCGATCAGCAGCGGCACCACGAGAATCGTGAGGAGCGCGCCGATCGCGAGACCCGCGCCGATGAGGGACGCGGCGCCCCGGGGCATCCGCCCGCCCGCCCGGCGCAGCCCGCCGCCGACCACCGCCGACGCGGGCGCGAGGATCGCGTCGTGCAGCACGATCGCCCCCGCCAGCCAGATCACCACGGCGAGCACCTGGTCGAGCCGCTGCTCGGTGAACAGGAGGAACCCGCCGTAGGCCGCGAGACCGACCCCGATCACGACGAGGGCCGCGCGCGCGGCCCTCATGCCTGCACCTCGATCCGGTCGATCCACTTGGTCTGCACGACGCCCGGGCGGGCCGGCGCGATGATGCGCGCGGGGTACCCGTGCTCGAGGTCGAGCACCTCGCCGTTCAGCTCGAGCGCGACGAGCGTGAGCGGGTCGCGGGCGAACTCGGGCCCCATCTCGGAGGTGCGGAACGCCCCGCGCGGCTCGAGGCTGGTGATGTGCACGGATGCCCCTGAAGGCGCCCCGACCGCCTCGAGCAGTTCGGCCATGCGCACGCCCCGCCAGTGCGCGGTCGTGCTCCACCCCTCGACGCACGCGATCGGCAGCACGGCCTCGGCCTGGGGCATCGCGGCGAGCTCGTCGCGCGTGAACGCCTGCTCGGTGCCGTCGTGGGCGACGGTGAGCCGCCAGTCCGGGTCGCGCGCGAGGTCGGCGACGCCCGCCTGCGCGGCCGTGCGGTTCACGGGCAGGCCCTGCGGTCCGTCGCCGCGGCGGCGCGGCGCGAAGACGTTGAACGGTTCGAGCCACGCCCAGGTCTGGCCCGCGGTGGTCGCGACGAGGGCCACCGACGCCGTCGCGACGGTCGCGAGCAGGGCGCGGCGGCTGATGCCGGAGTCAGGCATGCGGGTCCTCCTCCCGAGGCGCCGGGCTGGAGGGCTCGTCGGGCTCAGGGGCATCCGACCCCCGGCGCCAGTACCGCACGATGTCGGGCAGCTTCACCGCGACGTGCACGGCGAGCGCGCCGACGAGCACCCAGGCGAGCGCGAAGTGCGTGCGGCGGAACGAGAACTCCCACGGATACCACTGGTACGTGTTGATGAGGCCGATCAGCGGCTCCATGACCGCGACGGCCACGAGCACCGCGATCGACGCGCGCTCGATCGCGTGCGGGATCGAGCGCACTGGCGGCCACTCGAAGAGCTTCGGGTAGACGGTCCAGAGCTTCGCGAACAGCAGCGGCAGCAGCGCGACGCCGACCGTGACGTGCACGCCCTGGCTGGCCTGGTAGAGCCAGACCGGGCGGGTCGGGAACACCATGCCGGGCAGCGGGTCCTGCAGGAGGTGGCTGTACAGGCCGGTGGCGAAGCAGATGAGGAACGCGGCCCCGAGCAGCCGGCCCAGCACGACCGCGGTGCGCGGGTGCTTGGCCGGGTGGCCGAGCTCGTCCCGCACCCCGGCGAACCGTCGTTCCGCGACGACGGCGAGTCGATCCGTCACGCTGCTCATGCGTGCCATTCTCGTGACGAGCGGCGCTGCGGCCGAGCGTCATTCCTTACGGTCCGCGAACGCCGCTCCGCGACGCGTCGCGGGCGCACGCCCCCGCACGGCACCATCGAAGCACCCCGGCACGACTCCCCGGCACCGACGAGAGGACGCCCACCTTGACCGCAACCGCAGCGCACGGCGTCGAGATCGGCGTGATCGGCGGGTCGGGGCTGTACGCCCTGCTCGACCACGACGAGGCGCAGGTCGTCGACATCGCGACCCCGTACGGCCCGCCGTCGGGTCCGCTCACGATCGGCGAGCTCGCCGGCCGCCGGGTCGCGTTCCTCAGCCGGCACGGCGCCGGGCACGTCATTCCGCCGCATCGCCTCAACTTCCGCGCGAACGTCTGGGCGCTCGCGAGCCTCGGCGTGCGCGCGATCGTCACGTCGGCCGCGGTCGGCGGGCTCGTGCCCGAGGCGCGCCCGGGCCGCTTCGCGCTGCCCGACCAGTTCATCGACCGCACCTGGGGCCGCCACGACACGTTCTTCGACGGCCCGTCGGTGCAGCACCTCGCGGCGGCCGACCCGTTCGACCCCGAGCTGCGCCGGCACGCGGCATCCGCCGTCGCCGCCCTCGGCGAGGACCTCATGACCGAGGCGACCACCGTCGTGATCCAGGGCCCGCGGTTCTCGACCCGCGCAGAGTCGCGGCTGTTCCGCTCGTGGGGCGCGCACCTGGTGAACATGACCCAGTACCCCGAGGTCGTGCTCGCCGCCGAGCTCGGCGTGGGCCTCGTGAACCTGTCGTTCGTGACCGACACCGACGCCGGCGACGCCGCGGGCGAGGCCGACGCGGTCGACCCGCAGCTGGTGCTCGACCGCATGGCGGCCGCAGAGCCGCGCATCCGCGCCGCGATCACCGCGATGGTCGGCGCGGTGCCCGACGACTACACCGCCCGGCAGTTCGTCGACCCGGCCGCGGTCGCCGCGGTGCTGGCGCAGGCGCCCGTGGTGGCCTGACCGTGCTGCTCGTCACCGGGGGCGCCGGCTTCATCGGCTCGCACGTGGTCGAGGCGGCGGTCGCCCGCGGCGAGCGCGTGCGGGTGCTCGACGCGCTGCGGCCCGAGGTGCACGGCGGCGCCCGGCCGGCGCTGCCCGACGGGGTCGAGCTGGTGCGTGGGTCGGTGACGGATGCCTCGGAGGTGCGCGCCGCCCTCGACGGGGTGTCGGCGGTGTGCCACCAGGCCGCGAAGGTCGGGCTCGGCGTGGACTTCGCCGATGCGCCCGACTACGCCGAGACCAACGTGACCGGCACCGCCGTGCTGCTCGCGGCGATGACGGCCGCGGGCGTCGACCGGCTCGTGCTCGCGTCGTCGATGGTCGTCTACGGCGAGGGGCGCTACCGCGACGGCGACCGCATCGTGCTGCCGCCGCCGCGCGCGGTCGGCGACCTCGAGCGGGGCGTGTTCGACCCGCTCGGCGCCGACGGCCGGCCGCTCGAGCCGGTGCTGGTCGGCGAAGAGGAGACGCTCGACCCGCGCAACGTCTACGCCGACACGAAGCTCGCGCAGGAGCACCTGGCGTCGTCGTGGACCCGGGCGACCGGCGGCCACGCGGCGATGCTGCGGTACCACAATGTGTTCGGGCCGCGGATGCCGCGTGACACGCCCTACGCGGGCGTCGCGTCGATCTTCCGCAGCGCGCTCGAGCGCGGCGAGGCGCCCCGGGTGTTCGAGGACGGCGGGCAGCGCCGCGACTTCGTGCACGTGCGCGACGTCGCACGGGCGAACCTCGCGGCGCTCGACGGACTGGCGGCGCTGCCCTCGGGCGCGGCGCGCGCGTACAACGTCGGCAGCGGCACCCCGCGCACGGTGCTCGAGTTCGCGACCGCGCTGGCCGACGCGTTCGGCGGCCCCGCACCGGTCGTGACCGGCGAGTACCGGCTGGGCGACGTGCGCCACATCACCGCATCGTCGGCGCGCATCGCCGAGGAGCTCGGCTGGCGCGCGACCGAGCCGTTCGACGACGCCGTCCGCGAGTTCGCGACCGCTCCCCTGCGCGCCGCTGCACCCCGCGACTAGAGTGATCCTCATGTCCGGCGCCCCGTCGAGGGCGATCGTCGACGAGGGGCGGCAGTCATGCCGAAGCCAGACGGACCGAACGCACGCACCGACCAGCCCGAGGGCCTCTGGCGCGCCACGATGCGCTACGTACCGGTGGGGCTCGCGCTGTTCGCGGTGCAGCTCGACTTCTTCGCGCTGAACCTCGCGCTGCCGACCATCGCGAAGGACCTCGGAGTCCCAGTCACCGACCTGCAGTGGATGCTGAGCGGCTACCTGCTGAGCCTCGGCTCGTGCTTCGTGCCGGCCGGCAAGCTCGGCGACACGATCGGGCGCCGCAGGGTGCTCATCATCGGCATGATCGTGTTCGGCGGCACGAGCCTGGTCTGCGCACTGGCATCCGCCGCCCCCGTGCTCATCGCGTTCCGCGTGCTGCAGGGCATCGGGTCGGCGCTCATCATGCCGAACGCGTTCGCGCTCATCGCCGCCACCGCGCGCCCCGAGCAGCGCGCGCGGATCATGGGCATCATGCTCGGGCTCTCCGGCTCGGGCACGGCGCTCGGCCCCGTCATCGGCGGCGGGCTGGCGTCGGTCGCCGGATGGCGCTGGGTCTTCCTCATCAACGTGCCGGTCG
Source organism: Agromyces rhizosphaerae (assembly GCF_027925245.1). Lineage (NCBI taxonomy): Bacteria > Bacillati > Actinomycetota > Actinomycetes > Micrococcales > Microbacteriaceae > Agromyces > Agromyces rhizosphaerae. The sequence continues at coordinate 2,592,345 of NZ_BSDP01000001.1, read as the reverse complement.
CGATCGTCTCGGCGATCGCCGCCGCCCGACTGCCCGAGTCGACCGCCGAGGGCCACACGAGCGTGCGGAGCATGGACTGGCTCGGCGTGGTGCTCGTCACCGCCGGTCTGGCGCTCGCGTGCGTCGGCATCGACAACACCACGAATCTCGGCATCGAATCGGTGCTCACCTGGGCACCGGCGGCGATCGGCGCGGTGCTGCTCGTGTGGTTCTTCCGGCACGTGGCCCGCAGGGAGCATCCGCTCATCAACCTGCGACTGTTCCGCGAACGCGGCTTCGTGTTCGTGCTGCTGGCGGGCACCGCGCTGAACATCGCCTTCATCATCTTCGTGTTCGCCGCGACCCTGCAGCTGCAGGACGTGCGCGGGCTCTCACCGGCGGAGTCGGGCTTCGTGTTCATGCTGGCGGCCGTCGGCGTGGCCGCGTGCGGGCCGACCGCGGGGTTCCTCACCGACCGGTTCGGCGCCGGCTGGGTGCTGAGCGCCGCGTGCGTGCTCGCGACGGCCGCGGTCACGGGCATCGCGCTCGCGCAGAACCTCGTCGTCTACACGATCGCGCTGGCGTTCTGCGGGCTGAGCTGCGGCATGGGCTTCTCGGTCTCGCAGATCGGCGCGGCCGACATCCTGCCCGCGAAGCTCGCCGGCGAGGGCAGCGCGCTCGCGCTCACGTCGATGATCGCGCTCGGCGGCGTCGGCACGGTCATCGCGGGCGCGGTGATCGAGGCGCTGTCGGGCACGCCGAAGGCCTGGTCGCTCACCGCGCTGCTGCTCGGGCTCGCGGTGCTGCTCGCGCTCACCGCGGTCGCGACGATCGCGAGCACGCTGCGGCGGCAGGGGTTCTCGGCGACCGCGCCTGCCCGCTGACCCCGCTGAGCCCCGCGGCTCAGCCGACCAGCGCGATGAGCCCGTAGTACACGGCGTACACGGGCCACACGATGGCCTGCAGCAGCCCGAGGATGACCGCCCAGAAGCTGCCGTCGGAGCGGTCGATGAAGTAGATCGCCGCACCGATGTAGGCGAGCAGGAAGAAGAACCCCCACTGCCCGGCCGATCCGTAGTTCCGGCTGCGATCGCTCATGGCGTCCTCCCGAGGGGCCGGTCAGGGTGTCGACCCGTCGCCGCCAGCGTATTGCCGCGGGATTCCGGTGCGCAATGCCGCCTGCGCGACCTCAGGCGTCGCGGCGCCCCCGCCAGAGCACGGGCTCGACGTCGCCCGACCCGTGGTCGAGCTGGTAGTCGAGGTTCACGGCCGCGTTGATGAGCGCGAGGTGGCTGAACGCCTGCGGGAAGTTGCCGAGCTGCTCGCCGGTCAGGCCGATCTCCTCGGAGAACAGGCCGAGGTGGTTGGCGTAGGTCAGCATCTTCTCGAACGTGTACCGCGCCCGGCCGGTGTGCCCCGACCGCGCGAGCGCGTCGACGTACCAGAACGAGCAGAGCGTGAAGGTGCCCTCGGAGCCGCGCAGGCCGTCGGGCGACGCGCTCGGGTCGTAGCGGTAGACGAGGCTGTCGGAGACGAGCGTCTCCTCCATCGCCGCCATCGTCGACAGCCACATCGGGTCGCGCGGCGCGACGAACCCCATCAGCGGCATCAGCAGCAGCGAGGCATCGAGCACATCGGTGTCGAGGTGCTGCACGAAGGCGCCCCGTTCGGGATTCCACCCGGTCGACATGATCTCCTCGTAGATGCGGTCGCGCTCGGCGGTCCAGCGCTCGATCGATGCGGGGCGCCCACGACGCTGGGCGAGGCGGATGCCCCGGTCGAGCGCCACCCAGCACATGAACCGCCCGTAGGTGAAGTGCTGCTTCCCGCCACGGGTCTCCCAGATGCCCTCCTCCGGCTCGCCCCAGTGATCGCAGACCCAGTCGAGCATGTCGCGCACCTGGTCCCACCCGCGGTGCGGGAGCTCGAGGCCGTGCGTGTCGGCGAGGTGGATCGCCGACATCGCCTCGCCGTAGATGTCGAGCTGCAGCTGGTCGGCGGCGCCGTTGCCGATGCGCACCGGTCGTGACCCCCGGTACCCCTCGAGGTCGCCGATCGTCTCCTCGACGAGGTCGGACGACCCGTCGATGCGGTACATGATCTTCAGCGGCCCCGAGTCGTCGCCCACGCTCTCGTGGATGCGGTCCATGAGCCACTTCACGAACGCCTCCGCCTCCTCCACGTGGCCGAGGCAGAGCAGCGCGTAGACCGAGAACGACGCGTCGCGGATCCAGGTGTAGCGGTAGTCCCAGTTCCGCTCGCCGCCCACCTGCTCGGGAAGCGCCGCGGTCGGGGCCGCGACGAGCGCGCCCGTCGGCGCGTACGTCATGAGCTTCAGCGTGATCGCCGAGCGCGAGACGTACTCGCGCCAGCGCCCGGTGTAGGTCGACGCGTCGGTCCACTCGCGCCAGTACCGGCGGGTCCGGTGGTAGAGCTCCTCGAGCTCCTCCTGGGGCATCTGGCGGGGCTCGACATCGCCCGAGGTCAGCACGACCCCCGTGGTCTCGCCGGCGTCCAGCGTGATCGTGATGCGCACGCCGTCGCCCGACGGCGTGATGTGCCCTGCCCGCTGCCCGTCGTGGAGCACGGGGTCGCCGATCCGGTGCAGCGTGAGCCTGCCGACGTCGGAGCTGAAGGTGATCGCCGCCCCGTTCACGATGTCGACCGTGTGGGGCGCACGCCCGAAGTCGAAGCGTGGCTGGATCTCGCCGACGAACGTCATGGTGCCGCGCACGACCCGCACCATGCGCACGAGCTGGTGCACGTCGGTCGCCTCACCACCGGTGACGGGCATGAAGTCGATCACCTCGCCCACGCCCGCCTCGGTGAGGAATCGCGTGACGAGCATCGCGGTGTCGGGCAGGTACAGCTGCTTGGTGACGAAGTCGTCGGCGTCCGGGCTGATCCGGCAGAATCCGCCCCGCTCGGCGTCGACGAGCGACCCGAACACGGTCGGCGAGTCGAACCGCGGGCAGCAGAACCAGTCGATCGTGCCGTCGCGGTCGATGAGCGCGGCGGTCTGCAGGTCGCCGATGATGCCGTGGTCGCTGATGTCCGGGTAGTCGCCCGCCACCGTGGTCCCCGTCCCGGGGCGCACGGACGGCTCCCCCGGGCAGCAGGCTCGCACCCCGCGCAGCGACCGTCAAGGGCGCTGCCCTCCCGGACGGGCGAAATCGATGAGGAGCGAGAGAATATCGGAAATGGATTTGCTCGCGCAATTCCCTGCGAATCGCTATTCGCGGGAATACACTGCGAATATGGCAAAACGCGTCATTGAACAATTCGTCGACGATCTCGACGGTTCCGTGCTCGACGGCGACGCCGAGACCGTGCGCTTCGCACTCGACGGCACCTCGTACGAGATCGACCTCTCGCCGAAGAACGCCTCCGCGCTCCGCTCCGACTTCGAGAAGTACGTCAGCGCCGCCCGCAAGGCGAGCCTGGCCGGGCCTCCGCGACGGCGCCGCTCGAGCGGCAGCGGCACGGACACCGCCGCGATCCGCGAGTGGGCCCGTGCGAAGGGCATCGACGTACCGTCCCGCGGCCGCCTGCCCAAGAGCGTGATCGACGCCTACGGCGCCGAGAGCTGAGCGCGGCGCCCTCGTGCAGACGGAGGAGTTCCGCGCGCTGCTGACGGCGCGCCGGGCGGAGTTCGTCGCGGCCGGCGGCGCCCACGAGGCCACCGAGCGCGAGCTGGCCACGGCGCGCGGCGACGCGACGACCGACGACGAGCACGACCCCGAGGGCGTGACGATCTCGGAGGAGTGGTCGCAGCTCGCCGGGCTCCGCGAGGCCGAGCGACGTGAGCTCGACGAGATCGACGCGGCGTTCGCGCGCCTCGACGCCGGCACCTACGGCACGTGCGTCGACTGCGGCCGGCGCATCCCCGTCGGCCGCCTGCGCGTGCGACCCGAGGCCGCGCGCTGCGTCGAGGACGCGGCGCGCGCGGAGCGCAACTGACGCGTCATCGGTGGCGGGATTCCCCGGGGACGGCCCCTCGGCGCGATCCCGAGGCCTTCACAACCACACGGTTCGGCCACTACGCTTCCGGTCAGACGCACCACGCCATCGCTCACGCACCACCGAAGCTGGGAGCAGATGTGATTCGGATGTCCGTGTTCTACGTCCTGTCGGGAGTCTTCCTGGCGCTGGCGATCGCCACTTGGGTCACGCCGCAGTGGATCGAGGCGGTGTTCCGCATCGATCCGGACGGCGGGAGCGGTGCGCTCGAGTGGGCGATCGTCGCGGTCGCGGGAGTCCTCGCCGCCGCGGCGGCGGCGCTCGGCACCCGAGATGCGATCGCGCTCCGCCGACGGACGGCGTGACGGCTCGCTGAGGCGCGGGCCGGAGCGGGACCGACATGTCGACCCCGGTGCAGTGGGTGCTCCGCGGGGGCAGCGGCGAGCTCCGTGACGGCGCGCGCGTCCGCATCCACAACTCCCGCGCCGACAAGAGCATTCGCTTCGGCGAACAAAGTCACGGCATCAACCTCGTGTGGAGCACGGGTGCGGCACCGAACGCCACGATACGAACCCGGGTTCCGGGCGCCGCAGTCACCTACGCCACACCGGTGGCCATCGCGATCGACGGGGGTGGTTTCCTCCGGTACCAGCGGCGGCAGACCGGGATCGGTCTCGACTGGTCGGACGAGCCGGACCACCAGTGGGAGTTGACCGGCGGGAGACAGCACAAGACGGTTCGCTTCGGCGAGTCGGTCGGATTGCTCAACACGCAGCACGGGGACCACCTCGTCAACAGCACACGCCCGAAGGGCATCAACCTTCGCTGGTACTCGAACCTTTGGCTCGGCAGCGTGCCTTCCGACGACGTTCCGGAGGACCGGAACGAGAAGGCGATCGGCGTCTTCCCAACGGGCGAGGACCTGGACGATGCTGTCGCACTTCGCCGCGCAATGCGCAGCGTGTTCGCCGAGTACGTCCCGCTGCCGATCCCGAACGGTCTCCGCGGCAGCGCACGCGAAACCGCTCAGATCGAGGTTTCCGGCGTCGCGCGGATCACGACGCTCTTCCACGGGCGGATCGACGATGAGCTCGACTGGCATCTGTACATCGCACCAGATCCCTTCACGCGACACGTACTGGCACGTCACACGCAGTTGCATACGTACGACAAGGCCACCGACCGGAAGTTCGATCGGCTGTACTTCGAACTCATGGTCTTGGACGGCTGGACGAACGAGACCTTCGATGAGTTCTTCCATTCGGCGGACATCCGCCGAGGGCTACTGCTGCAGCACCCTGCGTGGGAGTACAGCGAACAGGCGGGTGGAAACCAGGGGACGGGGCAAGACCTCACCCATGAGTCGCAACTGACGAGGACGAACGCACACGTGCGCCTGCAGGGACCGTTCGTCAACGATGTCAATCACGGGTTCCACCCCGAGATCCATCCGCTCGACTCGATCGCATTTCCCCTCGACGCCAACGGCGAGCCGCTCCCGGGCGGGCCGGAACATCCCAGCTGGCCGACGAAGGTGCTCACCTGGCGGGTCGCCGTCTTCACCAACTCGTCGTTCCACCGCATCAACGGCGCCGACTACCTGAAGCAGGACCGCGTCACGACCTGGCTGCTCGACTTGCCCAGCGACGCGACACCCGCAGAGAAGCCGGGTCGGCCGCGATTCGGCCGCCAAGGCGGCTTCGGTCGACTCTCCGCGTCAGCGCAGGTCTCCGTCGGACGCACATTCCCGGGACTCACCAACGGCAGCACCGGTGTCGGCGGCCTTGACGCATCACGCCCCACCGCCGCGACCTACGAGCGATACGGCGTGGTATCGGATGACCACGACATCTTCACCGACCCGACCGACGGCCGCAGGAAACTCCGCGTTCATGTGCACATGAACGAGCCCGACCGCTGGGGCGGCATGTACCTCGCAGACTTCCACGTGAGCGTGGGCCCGCCAGTGGTGTCGAAGCCGACCTAGCACGCCTCACCGCCTCGCGGCCGCGGCCGCGGTGCGACCGGCGCAAAGGACCGGCGCTGGGCAGCCCCGGCCGTCAGTCGTCGCCGGCGACCTCGGGTTCGGCCTCGGGTTCTCGCCGCGCCGACACCTCGGCCGGCAGGTTGCGCGAGAGGAACAGCGACAGCACCAGCAGCGCGAAGACGATGAAGATCGCCTGCCGGAGCGCCTCGAGCTGCGAGTCGGCGTAGTCCGACGCGATCGAGACCGCCATCTCCTGCGAGCCACCGCCGTCGAGCACGAGCTGCACGGCCTGCTCCTCCGAGACGATCGGCACCCCCGACTCGACCCGCTCGATCACCTGGTCGCGTGCCTCGCGCGGGAGGTCCGCGTTCCCGTCGACCGCCGAGACGAGGCCGGTGCCGAGCAGCGTGATGAAGACCGACCCGACGATCGCCGTGCCGAACGAGGAGCCCAGGTTCTGGAACGTGCCCTGCAGCCCGCCGACCTCCGACGTGTCGCGCTGCTCGACTGCGGACATGTTGACGTTGCCGAGCTGCGAGGCGAGCAGGCCGAACCCGGCACCCGAGATGAACATCCCGATCGCGAACGGCCACCCGACGAGCTCCGGCTGGATCGCCACGAGGACGAACAGCAGGCCCACGGCCATCGTGACCTGCCCGAGTTGCGCGATGCGGCGGGCGGAGCGGCGGGCCGTGAGCCACGAGCCGACCGCGGAGAACACGACGAGCCCCAGCGAGAGCGGCAGGATGCGCAGACCGGTGCCGAGTGCGTCGTACCCCTGCATCGTCTGCAGGTAGACCGGGATGACGAAGAACATGGCGGCGACCGCGAAGTACTGCACGAGGAACCCGGAGAGCCCGCTGCGCAGCGCGGGGATGCGGAAGAGGCGGACCTGCAGCAGGGGCATCCGCCCGCTGTCGGCCAGCGTGCGCTGGCGGAGCAGGAACCACCAGAGCACCGCGATGCCCGCGAGGATGAGGTAGGTGACCGGGGAGATGCCGAGCGGTGCGATCTCGACGCCGCCGACCTCTGGCGGCGCGATCGGGACGAACCAGCCCCAGGTCTTCGACTGCAGCACGCCGAGGACGAGCATGGCCATGCCGCCCGCGGAGAGCAGCACGCTGGGCAGGTCGATGCGCAGGCCCCGGTCGGCGGCGACGTCCCGGATGCGCCCGGAGACGAGCAGGATTCCGATCATCACGATCGTCTCGCCGACGAACACGTACCGCCACGACGCGTAGGTCGTCACGAGCCCGCCGATCAGGGGGCCGGCCGCCGCCGCGAGGCCGGTGACTGCGCCGAGGATCGAGAACGCCACCACACGCGCGCGACCCTCGTAGTTGATCGCGGCGAGCGAGGCGATCGCCGGGATCACGAGCACCGCGCCGAGGCCCTCGACGACCGACCAGCCGAGCAGGAGCACCGTGAGGTTGGGGCTCAGCGCGGTCACGAGCGACCCGGCGCCGTAGACCACCGCGCCGATGCGGAACGCGCGCGAGCGCCCCCACTTGTCGCCGAGCTTGCCGCCGGTGAGCATGAACGCCGCCATGGTCAGCGTGTAGAACGTGATCGCGGCCTGCATGCCCGTGATCGACGTGCCGAGGTCGGCGGCGACCTGCGAGATCGACACGTTCATGACGGTGCTGTCGAGCACCATCACGAACTGCGCCACCGCGAGGATTGCGATCACGAACCCGTGCTTCACAGCTCCGACCCTAGCGGCGCGGGGCGGCGTCGCGCAGGAGTCACGCCGGGTCGAGGAGCAGGGTCGCGAGCAGCCCGCGCCGCCAGCGCTGGAACTCGTCCTCACCCATGCCCGCGTCGAGCCACTTGAGATGCAGCTCCGGCGCGGCCAGCAGCCAGAGGTCGAGCGCCAGCTCGTCGAATCCGCGGTCGGAGCGGAGCCACCCACGCTCGGCGAGCACCTCGAGCACCCATTTCTGGCCGTCGAGCCGGAAGCGCTCCTGCCGCCGCCACGCCTCGGCGACCGACTCGTCGACGTTGGCCGCCTCCAGGAACACCCGCACGAGCGGGAGGGCGGCGTCGGAGACCTGCTTGCCGGTCACGGAGAAGTGCTCGATCACCGCTGCGGCGTCCGGCATCGCGCGCGCCTGCTCGGTCCACACGGCGGAGTCGACCAGGTCGGGCACCGACCGCTGGAGCGACGCGAGCAGCAGTTCGGCCTTGGACCCGAACAGGTTGAAGACCGTGCCCTCGGCGACCCCGGCGGCCTTCGCGACCGCGCGCGTGGTGGTCGCGACGTACCCGTCGCGGAGGAAGAGCGGCGACGCCGCGTCCGCGACGTGCTCGCGGGCTGCCTGCTGCTTGCGCTCCCGGAGTGACATGTACGGCGGGCTCCCTTCGGCGGGCATCGACAGCCCGATCCTAGTCGTCCCTCATCTTCTTGAAGTGTGGCTCATTTGATTGTAGTATCACTCACAGCGGAGCGGTCATCCGCTCCCGGGACGAGGGGGTCTCCCATGCACACCAGGAATCTGATCGGGCTCGGCGCAGTCGCCGCGCTCGCACTCACGGGGTTCACGGCGGCGCCGGCGTACGCCGATCCGCCCGAGAAGGCCGACCACGGCCATCTCCTCCTGCTCGACGTCGTCTCCGTGCCGGGTGCTCCGGGCACGCCGCCGACGATCGTCTCGGTCGGCAAGTGCGTCGAGATCGCCGGCGGCCAGCCGGTCGGCACCGCCGCGCACGACGACCCGCGACACGCGCCCGGCTTCAGCGCCGGGTGGTTCGGCGAGCGCACCGGCAACGTGCTCGTGCCGACCGCTCCGTTCGAGCCCGCACCCGGCCAGGTCGTGCCGTGGACGAACTGCGCGGAGTTCCTCGCATTCGTCGGCCTGTGACGCCGCATCCGAGCCCGCGCAGGAGCCCGGAAACGACGAAACCCCCGGCACCTGCCGGGGGTTTCGCACTGCTTCGGTGGACCCAGGGGGATTCGAACCCCCGACCTTCTCATTGCGAACGAGACGCGCTACCAACTGCGCCATGGGCCCGAGCGACATTCACCATATCACCCGCGCGGGCGCACTCCGAATCGAGCGCCGACGTTCCGGCGCGAGCGCTCGGAGGGCGGATCAGCCCGCCACGCGACGGCGGCGCAGCACGGCGTCGAGGTCGGTGAGCCCGGGCTCGGTATCGCCCACCACGCCCATCGACGCGTAGCGGCTCGGCGGGGCCGCGGCCTCCTCCACGGCGGATGCCCCGCCGTGCGGCTGCGGCGGACGCACGGGTGCCGCGTGGCCGTCGCTCCGCGCCGGTGCCGCGGCCTCGCGGCCCGCGATGCGCGAGCCGTAGCCGCCCGTCACGCGCGCGGCGATCGAGGTCACATCGGGGCGCATCGCGGCCGCCCGCTGCTCGAGCTCGGCCTCGCTCGCGGCGCGACGGAGCTGCTCGGCCGCCTCGATCGACGCCATCGCGGTCGCGGCGATGGTGCCGCGCGAGAGCACGAGCGGCTTCGGCAGCGGCTGAGGGGTCCATCCGCCCTCCACCGCCTCCTGCGCGAACTCGATCGGCTCGAACGCCGCCTGCGGGTGCGCGGGCGCATCGGATGCCGCGGGCTGCACCGTCGCCGCAGGGGCGACCCCGCGACGCGCGAGCGCCACGATCCCGCCGAGCGACGCGACCATGCCCGCGCCGCCCGCGAGCGCGACGAATTCGCTCATGCCGAACGCGAGCCCGACGAGGCCCACCACGACCGTGACGAGCGAGAGCAGCAGCCCCAGCGAGCACATGGCGCGCCGGCGACGCAGCCGGCGCCTCGCGGCCCCGCTCGCCTCGCGCACCGTGGCCGCGGCGACGCGCCTCGCCTCGGCGGCGCGCAGCCGCGCGGCCTTCTCCTCGGCCTCGGCGAGCGCGCGTCGCGCGTCGGCCTCGTGCTCGGCGGCACGTTCCTGCCGCCGCAGCAGTCGCTCCTGCTCGGCGATCGCGCGGGCGTTCGCCTCGACCGTCACCGGCTCCGGCGTCTCCGACGTCTCGGCGAGGATGCGGAGGGTCTGCTGCAGGCGGACGGTGTTGCGCTCGGTCGCGAGGTACTGGCCTCGCCGCACCCAGCTCGGGAGCAGGTACGCGATCCAGAGCACGGCGGCGACGGCCAGAAGGATCCCCCCGCCGAGCACGTCCATGCGCCAACGGTACGGCCGCGCGGAACCGGCCGTCCACAGCCCCCCGGCGTGTCAGCCCGATCGACACCCGACGATCGGGTATCCGCGCTCGCCCGACGCCGCTCCCCAGGGCCCCGGCGTCAGCGGCCGGGCTGCAGCGGGTACGCGGCCGCGGCCCGGTCGTCGGGGCTGATGCGGGCGGCCTCCGCCGGCACCCGCCCCTCGCGCCACCGGCGCAGCACGCCGCCGCGCACCTCCTCGACCACGAGCGCGAAGCAGAAGTGGTCGCGCCAGTCGCCGTCGATGTGGATGTAGCGCCGGCGCAGCCCCTCGTAGCGGAAGCCGAGCTTCTCGACGACGCGCAGCGAGGCGGCGTTCTCCGGCCGGATGCAGATCTCCATGCGGTGCAGGCCGAGCTCGAAGAAGCAGTGGTCGGTCGCGAGCGCGACCGCCGTGGGCGTGATGCCCCGCCCGGCCGCGCGCTGCACCACCCAGTAGCCGATGGTCGCCGACGACACGGAGCCGTACGTGATCGACGAGACGTTCAGCTGCCCGACGAGCTCGCCCGACTCCTCGATGAGGAACGGGATCGCGGACCCCGCGCGGGCGTGGGCCAGGAGGTTGCGGATGCTCGCCCGGGTGTCGAGGGTGCTCGACCCGGCCGGGTGCGTCGCCTCCCAGCGCCGCAGCCAGGCGCGGTTGTCGAGCAGCTCACGCTCGAGGGCCCGCGCATCGCGCACGCGGATGGGGCGCAGGGTCACCGCGCCGTCACGCAGCGTGGGAAGCGCGGGACCGGCCATCCGGCGCTACCCCTCGGCGAGGCCCGCGGCGTACTCGCGCAGCCACGGGCGGAGGTCGGGGCCGAGGTCGTCGCGGTCCGCCGCGAGCTGGATGACGGCCTTGATGTAGTCGAGCTTGTCGCCCGTGTCGTAGCGGCGGCCGCGGAACACGACCCCGTACACGCCGCCGGTCGTCTCGGCGTCGTCGGCGAGCTCGAGCAGCGCGTCGGTGAGCTGGATCTCGCCGCCCTTGCCCGGCTCGGTGTGCTCGAGCACGTCGAAGATCTCGGGCTTCAGCACGTAGCGCCCGATGATGGCGAGGTTCGACGGGGCGACCTCGCGGGCGGGCTTCTCGACCAGCCCGGTCACCTTCACCACGTCGGGATCGTCGGTCTCCTCGACCTCGGCCGCGCCGTACATGTGGATCGAGTCGGGGTCGACCTCGAGCAGCGCGATGATCGTCGCGTCGCGCTTGTCGTGCTCCTCGAGCATGCGGCTGAGCAGCGGGTCGCGCTCGTCGATGAGGTCGTCGCCGAGCAGCACGGCGAACGGCTCGCGGCCCACGTGCTTCTGCGCACGCAGCACCGCGTGGCCGAGGCCCTTCGGGTCGCCCTGGCGCACGAAGTGCACGTCGGCGAGTGCGCTCGACTCCATCACGCGCGACAGCTTGGACTCGTCGCCCTTGGTCTGCAGGGTGTGCTCGAGCTCGGTGACGCGGTCGAAGTGGTTGGCGAGGGCGTTCTTGTTGCGGCCGATGATCATGAGCACGTCGTCGAGTCCGGCCTCGACCGCCTCCTCGACCACGTACTGGATGGCGGGCTTGTCGACGACGGGCAGCATCTCCTTCGGCATCGCCTTCGTCGCGGGCAGGAACCGGGTGCCGAGGCCAGCGGCAGGGATGACGGCCTTCGTGATGCGCTGGGACATGCCGACCAGCGTATCCGTTCCGCGGCCTGCACAAGCGGCGGATGCCGGTTCCGGCGCGCCCGTAGGATGGGGCCATGTCGGCCGACCCCGAGCATCGGAAGCGCACCCTCCGTGCCGAGTTGCGCGAGCGGCGCCGCACCCTCACCGCCACCGAGCGCACCGCCGCGTCCGACGGGTTCACCGCGCGCCTGACCGAGCTGGTCGAGCGCCACGGCGCCGGGTCGATCGCGTGCTACCTGTCGATGCCCGACGAGCCCGACACGCGCCCCTTCGTGCGGTGGGCGGAGGACGCCGGCATCCGCGTGCTCTTCCCGATCAGCCGTGAGGACGGCCTGCTCGACTGGACCGTCGGCGAGGACCGCTCCGAGGTCACCGGGCTCCACGGCATCCCCGAGGCGATGGGCGAGCTGCTCGGCCCGATCGCGATCAACGACGTCGACCTCATCATCGTGCCGGCCGCCGCGGTCGACCCGACGGGCACCCGGCTCGGCTGGGGCCGGGGCTATTTCGACAAGACCCTCGGATCGATGGGACAATGTCCTCCGGTCTACGCCGTCGTCTACGACACCGAGTTCGTCGACGACGTGCCGCGCGAGCGGCACGACCAGCCGGTCGACGGCGTCGTGACGCCCACGCGCATCGTCTCCTTCTGACGGCGAGACTCCCCCGAACGAGAGAACGCCCGTGCCCACCTACGCCTACCGTTGCACCGAGTGCGACAACGCCTTCGACATCCAGCAGTCCTTCTCGGACGCCTCGCTCACCGAGTGCCCCGCGTGCGGCGGCCGCCTGCGGAAGGTGTTCGGCTCGATCGGCGTCACGTTCAACGGCTCGGGCTTCTACCGCACCGACTCGCGGTCGGGCGGCTCGTCGTCGGTCGGCGGGTCGAAGGCGGATGCCGCGAAGTCGGACTCGTCCTCCGGCTCGGGCTCGTCCGCAGCGAAGTCCGACACCTCCTCGGCGGCGTCGAAGCCCGCCGCAACGAGTTCGACATCCTCGTCGGCTAGCGTGTCCTGACGGACCGCGCGAGCGCGCGGCCCGTTCTCGTACGGGGAGGGTGCATGCTCAAGGGTTTCCGCGATTTCATCACGCGGGGGAACGTCATCGACCTGGCGGTCGCCGTCGTCATCGGCGCTGCGTTCACCGCGGTCGTCAACGCCGTCGTCACCGGGCTCATCAACCCCGTGATCAGCATGTTCTTCGAGGCGGACTCGCTGAACGAGGCCATGCAGGTGGAGCTCTTCGGCGGTTCGGTGCTCTCGTTCGGCCTCATCCTCGGCGCGATCATCAACTTCCTCGTCGTCGCCGCGGTCGTCTACTTCGTGTTCGTGATGCCGATGAACCACGTGAAGCAGCGCGCGGAGGAGCGCATCCGCTCCGGGCAGCCGCCGGCCGCGGGCGACCCGCCGACCCCGACCGAGGTCGAACTGCTCGGGCAGATCCGCGACCTGCTCGCCGAGCAGGCGGGTTCGGCCCAGACCGGCGGGAAGCACGCCGGGTCGTAGGCCGCTCGCGGCGCGGCCCGGTCACCAGTGCGGCGGCCGCTCCCTGGTGATGCGGTCGTCGTCGGCGGATGCCCCGGGCTTCGGCTTCCTCGTCGGCTCGGCGTCGCGCTCGGGCGCCTCCGGCGCCGGGTCGCTGCCGGGTGCGGGCGTGAGACGCGCGCGCCGGGCACCGGTCGCGCGTTCGACCCGCTGACGCGGCCGCTTCCGCGACGCCTCGCCGTCGGCGGCATCCGCTCGCTCGGGCCCGCCCTCGTCGGACTCGCCCGGGCTCACGACGGCAGGTCGCCCACGTCGATCGGCTGGGTGTCGGCGGGCACGACCGGCTCCTTCGGCACGGCGCCGAGCAGCGTCGCGACGCGCCGCGCGACCGCGTCGGGGTTGCCGAACAGCTCGAAGCTGTGGACGCGCAGCACGTGCCAGCCGAGCTGGCGCAGCACGGCGGGCCGCAGCCGCAGCGACTCGCGCAGGCTCGAGTCCACGAGCGCGGGGTCGGTCTCGACGACGACGGCGCGTCCCGCACGCGAGGCGGCCAGTGCGAGCTTGCCCCGGTGCCCGAGCTCGACCCGGATGTCGAGCTTCCGCAGCCGCTCGGCGAGGTCGATGAGCATCGGGTCGGTCGACTCGGCCACGGGCGGTGCGGCGATGCGCTCCTCGGCCTGCTCCAGCACCTCGGCGAGCGCGAGCACCCCGTGCCCCTGGCGCTCGTCGTCGATCTCGTCGGGCCGGAAGCACGCGACGATGTCGATCGATCGCCGTGCACGGGTCATCCCGACCGCCAGCAGTCGATCGCCGCCCGGCTCGCCGAGCGGGCCGAAGTTCGACAGCAGCCGCCCGTGCGGCGTGCGTGCGTAGCCCACCGAGAAGATGACGCGGTCGCGACTCTGCGCCACCGCCTGCTCGAGCGTGAGCACCGTGAACGGCTCGGCGCGGTCGGTGAGGATGAAGTCGGAGAGGTCGGTGCGCTTGGCGAACGCGGCGAGCACCGCCTGGTGCACACGCGCGGCGTGCCGGGTGCTCGCGGTGATGACCATGAGCGACTCGCGCGGCCGCTTGACGGCGTGCTCCATGACGAGCTCGACGACCTTCGCGACCTCCATGTCGACGCTCTCGACGGTGCCCGTGCGCGGGTCGGGCAGGCCCGAGCCGTCGAGGAAGTGCAGGTTCAGGCTGCCGTGGCCGAGGAAGCTGCCGGCCCACGGCAGCGAGTCGATGCGCCCGTCGTAGTAGCGGTGGTTGACGAGCTCCGCGAGGTCCTCGCCGCCGGCGCGGTAGCTGCGCGTGAGGGTGAGCGTCGGCAGCAGCTCGCCCAGGCGGGCGAGCGCGGACTCGGCCTGCCGCGCGTCGGGGTCGCCCTGCGCCGCGGGCTGCCCGCCGTCCTCGACGTCGGGGTCGGGGATGCCGGTCTCGAACGGCGTCGGCGTCTGCGTGACGGGGTCGCCGAACGCGACGACCTGCTTGGCGCGGCGGATCGCGCCGAGGTTCTCGGCGAAGGTCGTCGCGGCCGCGTCGACGAGGATCACGGTGTCGAACGCGATGCGGTCGTCGATGGCGCCCACGTCGTACGGCGAGGCGAGCCAGACGGGCGCGAGCGCCCGGAACAGGTGCGGCGCGGCCTCGTGCAGCCGGCTCGCGGTCGCCCGGTCGGCGCGCAGCAGCGCGCGGAGCTGTTCCGCCTCCTCGGGCCAGTCGACGATGCCGACCTTCCACGACTCTGCGAGCTGCCACGCGAGCTGCGCCCCGGCGCTGCCCGCGTGGGCGTCGTCGACCAGCCGGAAGTCCGCCTCGAGGCGGTCGAGCACCGCCGTGTTGGCGCCGAGCAGCGCGGCGTCGCCGGCGAGCAGCGATTCGAGCACCGACTGCCACCAGGCCAGCTCGAGCTCGGCAGCGACCCGCTCCTGCGGCACGTGCCGCCGCGAGAGGTCGACCAGCAGCGGGTCGAGCTCCAGCTCGCGCAGCGTTCCGAGCAGCGCGGTGCGCTCCTGCAGGTTCGCGAGCACCTCGGACTCCGCGGCGAGCCCCGACATGGTCGCGACGAGCTCGCGGATCGGCCGCTGCGCCAGCTCGCGGTCCGTGCCGACCGTGCCGAGGGGCGTGTCGAGGGTCGCGAGGTCGGAGGAGACGTGCTGGAAGAGCACGTGCAGGTCGGCGACGCCGACGGGCACCCCGGGGATCGAGCCGGCGGTCGAGTAGCGGTTCCAGAGCGTGCGCTGCTGCTGGATGCGGCGGAGCGCGCCGTTCAGGTCGCCGACGTGCACGCCGGGCCGGACGAACTCCATCGCGTGACGACGCAGCCGACGACGGTTCGCCCCCGACATGCCGCGCGAGTCGCGCCGGGCCGAGGTGGCCGCGATGAGCTCGCCGAGCGGGCGGTCGTACACCGAGGGCTGGAAGCGGTCGAGCGTCTCGCGGATGTCGAGCAGGAGCCGGAGGAACACCCCGAGCTCGGCGACCGACTCGAACGGCCTGAGGCTCGTGGTCGAGATCACCGCACTCGCGCGCTCGAGCAGTCGCGGCAGGTCGCTCGACTGCAGCCGCTTGGCCAGCTCGTGGGCCGACGCGGCCTCCTCCGACGACGTGAACGACGCCCCGTACCAGGGCGAGTCGCCCGGGCCGTACCTGAACTCGCCGAGCTCGGCAGCGCGCACGAGGTCGGCCGCGACCTGGCCGCGGTCGCCGGCGAGGCGCTCGAGCGAGGCGCGATCCAGGCGCGCGGTCGTCGACGGCGGGTCGGGCAGCAGCGAGAGCCGCGCGAGCTCGCCGAGCGCCTCGAGCACCGAGACCCGGAAGCCGGGGTCGCGCCGGGTGAGCGCGCCACGGTAGTCGAGCAGCACCTTGCGCAGGCGCACGAGCGCGTCGTCGACGTCGGCCACGCGCGGCTTCACGGCCTTCTCGTTGCGCGAGATCGACTTCACCAGGTCGCGGCGCAGCGTGGTCGTCGTGACGGCCGCGCCGCCGAGCCCGACCTCGCCGAGCCGGTGCGCGATGCCGTCGAGGCTGGCGCGTCGCGCACCGACTACGAGCACGCGCCGGTGTCGCTGCACGAGCGCGCCGATGGCGTTCACGATGGTCTGCGACCCGCCGGTGCCCGGCAGCGTCTCGACGACGATCGACGAGCCCGCCTCGATCTGGGCGATCACGTGCTCCTGCTCGGGGTCCGCGTCGTGCACGAGGGTGTCGGTCGCGGGCGAGCGGTGGTCCTGGCCGACCGAGACGACGGGCTCGTAGGCGGCCTCGACGGATGCCCGTGCCGAGGCGTTGCCCGCCACGGCGTCGATCACGGGGTGGTCGAGCTCCGCGGCATCCGCCACCATCGCCGGGCCGACCTCGGCGAACGTCGACACGACCAGTCGGGGCGACACGCTGAACCATGGGAGGTGGGAGGTGAGCCCGCGCAGCCGGTCGATCACGGGCTGGGGCTTGAACGCGCCGTTGCTGATCGCGAGGGAAACGAACGACTCGGCGTCGAGCGAGATCTGGAACTGGTCGCGCAGGGCGCGGGCGAGCGCCGGGTTCAGGAACGGCTGCCCCTTGAGCTTCAGCTCGAAGTCGCGGCCGTAGCGGCGGATGGCCAGCGGCCGCAGCAGCACGGGCGCGAGGTGCTCGGTGCCGTCGAAGCGCCACTTCGCGAGCCCGATCGCGAGGTGCACGCCCTCGATGCCGCGGACGCTCCGCAGCTCGATGCCCTTCTGGGTGATCTCGGCCGCGGCCAGCCGGGCGTTGCGCAGCGCGAGCTCGTCGCGGATGAGGCTCGAGAGCAGCGTCGACTTGCCGGTGATGAACTGGGGCAGGCCTCCCGGGTGCGTCGTGGAGAGCTCGATGCGGGTGCGCGGCGTGTCGACGAAGCGCAACAGCGGCGAGCGCCCGCCGGCCCGCCCGAGCTCCTCGCGCCAGTTGCGCCACTCGGGGTCGGCCGTCGTGCCGGCGGCATCCGCCCCGCCCCTGTCGCCCGTGTGGCCCTCGTCCGCGTCGGGCACCGCCGCAGGGGGCGCGAAGGCGGACGCGCCGTCGCCCGACGCGCCGACGAGTCCCTCGTCGTCGTGATGCATGTCGAGGCGGCGCACACCGACACCATACGTTCGCCCGGGACGGATTCCCGGGAGCATCGCCGCACTCCGTATCATGGATTTGAATACCCATGCCGTATTCGGATACCCTAGGGGTATACAGCCGCCCTCCTCACGCGGAAGGAATCCCACATGCGATCCATCACCCCCACCGCCCTCGCCACGATCGACGGTGCCACGATCATCGACGTCCGCGAGGTCGAGGAGGTCGAGGCCGCCAGCGTGCGCGGCGCGACGAACATCCCCATGAGCGTGCTCGCCCAGCGCATCGGCGAGGTCCCCCGTGAGGGCACCGTCTACATCATGTGCGCGTCGGGCGGACGCTCATCGCGCGTGACCGAGTACCTCGAGCAGCAGGGCTACGACGTGATCAACGTCGCCGGCGGCATCACCGAGTGGTACCGTGACGGCCTGCCGGTCGAGCTCGGATCGGCGAAGTGACCATGTCCGGCAACAGTGCGACGGCAGGAGCGAGCATGACCACGCAGTACTCCGCGACGACCCCGGGGTCCGACGCGCAGCGGCGCATCGCGAACCGGCTGAAGCGCGCCCGCGGGCAGCTCAACGCGGTCATCGACGCGGTGGAGTCGGGCGGCGACTGCCGCACGGTCGTCACCCAGCTCGCGGCGGTCTCGAGCGCGCTCGACAAGGCGGGCTTCGCGATCATCTCGCAGGCCATGCGCGACTGCGTGCTCATCGACGACGCGGATGCCTCGGGCGAGGCCGCCGAGCCGCACCGCCTCACGCCCGACGAGGTCGAGAAGCTCTTCCTCTCCCTCGCCTGACGCCCACTCCCGGGTCGCAACGCTCGGGTCGATGCATTCAGGCCGTCGCGAGGTCGATGCCGTGCGACCGCGCGACCGACTCGTTGACGAGGCGACCCGCGGTCGTGCTGAGCCCCTTCGCGAGCGCCGCGTCGTGCGCCATCGCGACCTCCGCGCCGTGCTCGGCGATCGCCAGCGCGTACGGCAGCGTCGCGTTCGTGAGCGCCGGCGTCGAGGTGGCGGGCACCGCGCCCGGCATGTTCGCGACGCAGTAGAACACCGCGTCGTGCACCCGGTAGGTCGGCTCGGCGTGGGTCGTGGGGCGCGACCCCTCGAAGCATCCGCCCTGGTCGATCGCGATGTCGACGAGCACCGCGCCCGGCTTCATCGTCTTCACCATGTCGTCGGTGACGACCTTCGGCGCGGCCGCGCCGGGCACCAGCACCGCGCCGATCACGAGGTCGGCGTCGCGCACCTGGCGCGCCACCTCGTACGGCGAGGAGGCGAGCGTGCGGATCTGGCCGTGGTAGCGGGCGTCGAGGTCGCGCAGGCGCGGGAGCGACACGTCGAGCACCGTCACGTCGGCGCCGAGGCCGAGCGCGGTCATCGCCGCCTGCTCGCCGGCGACGCCGCCGCCGACGACGACGACCTTTGCCTTGGCCGTGCCGGGCACCCCCGCGAGCAGCACGCCGCGGCCGCCCTTCGACGCGTGCAGGTG
The DNA here is from genome assembly GCF_027925245.1 of Agromyces rhizosphaerae. Taxonomy (NCBI): domain Bacteria; kingdom Bacillati; phylum Actinomycetota; class Actinomycetes; order Micrococcales; family Microbacteriaceae; genus Agromyces; species Agromyces rhizosphaerae. The sequence continues at coordinate 2,573,544 of NZ_BSDP01000001.1, read as the reverse complement.
GGCGGCGCCCTCCTGCGGAGCGAGCCGGCCGGCGACCTCGCTCATCGGGGTCAGCAGCGGCAGGCTGCGGTCGGGCAGCTGCACGGTCTCGTACGCGATCGCGGTCGTACCGGCGGCGATGAGCGCCTCGGTCAGCGGACGGTCGGCGGCGAGGTGCAGGTAGGTGAACAGCACGAGGTCGGGGCGGAGGAACCCGTACTCCGAGGCGACCGGCTCCTTGACCTTCAGCACGAGCTCGGCGGCCCACGCCTCCTCGGCGGTCTCGACGATCTCGGCCCCGGCCGTGCGGTACTCGTCGTCGCTGTAGCCGGCGCCCACGCCGGCGCCGGCCTGCACGCTGACGCGGTGGCCGCGCTCGCCGAGCGCGTGCGCGCCCGCGGGCGTGACCGCGACGCGGAACTCGTTGTTCTTGACCTCAGCCGGGACGCCGACGTGCATGCCTACTCCGAATCTCATGGGGGAATGTGGGTTCATCATCCCCTGATGTTCGTCAAATGGGAACCATATCCGCATATCATTCGGTAGAGAACGGATGCACCGGGCATCCGTGCGAAATCGGAGGCCCGAGTGCCGGACGCACCGCAGATCCGCAGCGACCAGGCGGTCGTGCTCGACGACGTCGACCGCGAGATCATCGCCCACCTGCACGACAACGCGCGCGTCTCGAACGTCGACCTCGCGCGCGCGGTCGGCGTCTCGCCGTCGACCTGCCTGGCCCGCGTGAAGGCGCTCCGCGACCGCGGCGTCATCGTGCGCTACACCGCCGAGATCGACCCGAGGGCGCTCGGCTACACGCTGCAGGCGCTCGTGAGCGTGCGCATCCGCGCGGGCGCCCGGCACCTCATGGGGCAGATCTCCGACGAACTGCGGCGCCAGCCCGAGGTCGCCCAGCTGTTCTTCCTGGGCGGCGCGGAGGACTTCCTCATCCACGTGCGGGTGCGCGACAGCGAGCACGTGCGGGAGTTCGTGCTCAACAACCTGTCGGCGAACCCCGCGGTCGCGCTGACCGAGACCCACCTGGTGTTCGAACACCACAGCGCGCTGTCGGCGGGGCTGCGCACCCCCCTGTGATCGCGGGCGTCACACGAAGTCAAGTCCCTATCCCCGGGGGTGGGCACCACGTAGCGTCGAACCGATGACAGACACACTGGGCAGCCACCGCTCGCACGACGCCGCGGCACTGCCACCGGTGGGCCTCTGGTGGCCAATGCTCGAGAGCGAGCTCCGGCGCGAGGTGCTCGAGGACCTCGATGCGCCGCTGCGCGAGGGACTCGTGCGCCGCATTCTCGAGCTGTGCGAGGTCGACGGCGACCCGCGCGCGCTGCGGGGCGTGCGGCTGCGTGAGCACGATCAGGCCTACATCGCGGGCTGGTCGCACGCGATCGGCTGGAGCTGACGCCCGGGGCGGCGTCGGGGGTGCCGACGTAGAATCGACTCGCGCGGGCCGGCGCGCTCCGAGACGGTCGAGACGACGAGGAGCATGCGTGCCCGAGGCCCCTTCGCGATGGCATCCCATCCTCGCAGCATCCGAGCCGGCAGCCGGCCACTGGGTGCTGATCGACTCGCTCGGCCGCGAGTACGGCCGGGTCACGATCGTGCGCCGCGGTGACGAGGTCGGGTACCGCGCCTGGTTCGGCGAGGCATCCGTCGGCTCCTTCACGACACTGCGCCGCTCGTGCGAGGCCGTGCACCGGGCGTTCCTCGATGCCCACGGCCCCGGCGGTTTCGCGCCGCTCCCCTGGCACACCTGAGCGGATGCCCGTGAGTCAGGCCTCCGCACCCTCGGCATCGGGCCGCTCGGCGCGCGCCGCGAGCCACACCGCGCGCGCCGCATCCGCGTTCAGCAGACCGATGCCGATGCCCACGACGATGTCGGGCCAACCCGACGACCAGACGAGGGTGACGAGGGCCGCCGCGATGATCGCCACGTTCGCGAGCGCGTCGTTGCGGGCCGACAGCCAGGCCGCCTTCGGCAGCGAGCCCGCGTGGTGACGGTGCCGCACCAGCAGCACCGCGCTCAGCAGGTTGATCGCGAGCGCGCCGGCGGCGGCCAGGCTGAGCGCGCCGACCTCGGGCGGCTGGGGGTCGAGGATCTTCGCGACCGCGATCCAGATCGTCGCGATGGCCGGCACGAGGATGAGCACGGCGAGACCACGGCCGACGAGCGAGCGGGTGCGCGCCGCCCACGCCACGGCGAAGAAGATGAGCAGGTTGACGCTCGCGTCCTCGAGGAAGTCGACGCTGTCGGCGAGCAGCGAGACCGAGCCGATCGCGACGGCGACCGCGAACTCGACGCCGAAGTAGGCCCCGTTCAGGATCGCGACGATGAGCACCGCGCGTCGCAGGCCCCGGTCGGGCGCGTCGGTCGGGGTCATCCCGCCAGTATCGCGGTTCGACCCCGACGCGCTCGGCAACCTGTGGGTGCGCGAACCGGGCCGTGCGCGATCAGGCCTCAGCCGACCGCCCGCGCCACCAGCTCGCGCAGCGCCCGCTCCACGTCGTCGTTCACCTCGACGACCGCGAACGACGTCGGCCACATGGCGCCGTCGTCGAGCTTGGCGTGCTCGTCGAAGTTCACGGTCGGGTAGCGCGTGTCGAACTTCGACTTGGGCTGCACGAACATCACGACCTTGCCGTCGGCGTCGGCCCACGCGGGGAAGCCGTAGAACGTCTTCGGGTTGAGGTCCGGCGCCTCCTCGGAGACGATCCGGTGGAAGGTCGTCGCCACTGCGCTGTCGATGCCGGTCAGCGCGTCGATCGCGTCCATGCACGCCTCGAGCTCCCGGGCGAGCTTCGCGGCGCCCTTCAGCCCCTTCGTCGAGCGGAGCTCCTCGGCGCGCTGCTTCATCGCCGCCTTCTCGTCGGCGGAGAACCCGCCCTGTTCCTCGGCCATGCGCCGTCGTCCCTTCCGTTCGTGCGTGCCCGGGCGCTGCCCGGCGTGACGGATTCAGGCTACGCGCGCGCCGCTCGACGGACTTCTCGAATCCTGCCCGGTCTCGATCGCGCCGCCGGGTCAGCCTCGCTCCCCCACGCCGCCCGCGGCCGGCCCCTCGGGATGCCTCGCCTGGATCGCGGCGGCCACCGACTCGACGACCTCGCGCGAGCGGTACGGACTGCCGACCCAGAGGTTCGCGCGCGCGGGCCGGAACCCCAGGTAGCGCAGGGCGTCGAACTCCTCGTCGATGCGCTCGCGCAGGGTGAGCTCCACGCCGAGCTTCGGGCCTGCCGCGGGGTCGCCGGCGTTCACGTACGCGGGGTCGATGCGCGCGACGAGCTCCCACGGCACCTGGTACTGCCGTCGCGGTCGCAGGATGCCGCGCCAGAATCCGATGCCCTCGGCGTCGACCACCAGCGTGAAGACCATCGGCAGGCTCGACCACCAGTTCGAAGGCCGGTCACCGGTCACCTCCGCGAGGGTCGTACCCGTCGCGAGCGTGTTCGTGTACCCCTGGTACGCGGTGAGCACCAGGGCATCCGGATGCCTCGCGGCGAGCCGCGCGTTCCGCACGGCCACCGGTCGCAGCCACGCGAACAGCACCGCGATCGCGGCCCAGGCGAGCGCGGCGACGAGCGCGACCACGTCGTACGGCAGCACGTCGTCGGTCACGAATCCGCCGGCACCGGCGAGCGCCACGATCCACCACGCGATCGCCGCCCCGCTGCCGAGCAGCAGGGTCCACCAGACGATGCCGAGTCCCCGCCGTCGCTCGAGCCGGTCCGGAGGCGTGACCGCCGACGCCGGCAGCTCGCCCGCGACCTGTGCGGTAGGCCCCGAGTATCGCCCGGCTGCGCGGTTCCGGCGGTACGGCACCGCCGCGAGCACGAGCGTGACGACGAGGAACCCCACCGCCAGCAGCACGACCTGCACCGGCTCGACGCCGTATGCGAACACCAGGACCGGCGCCAGCAGCGACGCCACCAGCACCGGCACCCAGAAGAGTTGCCGCACCCAGAACCGCAGGAACCGGACCATCCTCACGGGAGCGAGCGCGCGGTCGAGTCGTCCGCGGCGAGACGCTCCAGCAGCCAGTCCCCACCGGGCGGTGCCGTGCCCCCGCGCGCCGCGATCCACTCGCGCGCCTCGGCGAGCGTCTCGGCGACGATCTCGTCCTCGCCGTCGGACTCCAGCTCCGCGATCACCTCTCGCAGTTCGTCGATCGTGTACCCGCGGAACCGGCGGTCGCCCTCGGGGTGCCGGGCGTCGATCGCGGCGGCGACCGCCTCGACGACGTCGCGCGAACCGTACGGGTTGCCCACCCAGAGGTTTGCGCGGGCCGGGCGGAACTCGACGACGTGCAGCCCGAGGAACAGCTCGCCGTCGTACTCGCGGAAGGTCAATTCGACGCCCGGGCGCGGTCCGGTCGACCGGGAGTCGCCGGTCGTGACGAACGACGGTGCACTGCGGGCGACGAGACGCCACGGCACGTGGTACTGCCGTCTGGGCCGCAGGCCGCCGCGCCAGAACCCGATGCCGTCGGCGTCGACGACCAGCGTGAAGATCATGGGCAGGCCGACCCGCCACCACGCCCGGCCGGCGTCGGTGACCTGGTCGAGCACCCCGCCCGACGAGATGCCGTCGGAGTAGCCCTGGTACGCGGTGAGCACGAGGGCGTCCGGATGCCTCGCGGCGAGCCGCGCGTTCCGCGCGAGCACCGGTCGCATCCACACGAACTGCGCCGCGACCATGAACCAGCCGACGGCGACGACGACTGCGAGGAGCTCGTACGGCAGCAGCGTCGATGAGACGGAGAATCCGCCCGCCCCGATGAGCAGGGCGTAGCCCCAGACGATCGCGGCGCCGCTGCCGAGCACCAGCGCCCACCAGACGATCGCGAGTCCTCGCCGGCGCTCGAGCCGGTCGGGCGGCGTCAGCGCCGACGCCGGCAGCTCGCCCGCCGCCTGCACGGTCGGCGCCTCGTAGTGCCGCGCGGCATGGTGCCGGCGGTACGACGCGAACGCGAGCCCGAGCGTGACGACGAGGAAGCCCGCGGCGATGAGCGCGATCCCGACAGGCTCGGCCTCGTAGAAGAGACCGGCGAACGGCGAGATCAGCACCGGGATCACGTACCCGCCGCGCAGGTAGAAGCGGAGGAACCCGCCCAGGCTCATCGGCTCGGTGGTCGACTCGTCCGGCATCCTCGCTCCGTCCCGCGGCGCCAGGGGTCGACGGCCGCCCGGTCAGCCTAGGCAGCGGATGCCGCGAGGCGTGCCGTATCCACAGACCGAGCGCGTCAGAGCGGCCCGTCGCCGAACTGCATGCCGAGGGGCGCCTGTGGAGAGCGCAGTCGGGCGGCGACGCGCTGGGTACCGTGCAGGCATGTCGAACGAGCAGGTCGAAGCAGCAATCGTCACCCCGGAGCCCCGCGCGACCGAGACCCCGGCCAAGGACCCGTTCCAGGTGCTCGGCGTGGTCGGCTTCATCCTCTCATTCGTCGCCTTCCTCAACATCCCGGGCCTCGTCGTCAGCATCATCGCGCTGGTGCGGTCCAAGCGCGCCGGGTTCCGGAACGGATTCGCGATCGCGGGCACGGTGATCGCGGGGCTCGGCGTCCTGGCGACGATCGGAGTCGTCATCGCAGTCTCCCCGATCTTCATCGACCTGTTCCGCACGTGTGCCGAGCTCGGCACCGGCGTCCACGAGGTCGGTTCGCGCACCTACGAGTGCACCCCCACATCGGCCAACGTGTACTGGAATCGCTAGGTGCTTCGGCCCCGCCGGGTCGCGACTACCCGAGGCCGGGCGCGCTCCCCAGGATGCGAGCGAACACCGTCAGCCAGATGATGACGAACACGCCCTGGAACAGCGTCCCCAGCGCACCGATGAGCGTCGCCCACCCCGCGAAACCCCAGCCGGTCTCGGTGTTCCCCGGCGCATCGAGCTGCTTCCTCGCCGCGATGCCGATCGCGAGGCCCGCGACCGGGATCACGAACGCCGTGATGAACGCGACCAGGGCGAGGGTGTTCGTCTTGGGCGCAGCATCGGTCGTCGACATGCCGCGATGCTAGCGACGCTCGCCGGAATCCCCGGCGCGGCTGTGCACAGGAACTTCGGTCGCCACCGGTCGATGCGCATACGTGAAGGTGCCGGCGTATCCGTAGATCTCGCCGACGAGCGGGGCGACGATGCGCAGCACCACCTGCTGGACACCGCGCTCGCCCGCTGACTCCTCGAGCGTGACCGTCACGAATGGCGGGAGCGGAAGCCGGAGCCCGAGGACCCGGAGCGCGAGCCGCCGCGACCTCATCAGCAGTCGACCGTTCGTCACCCGCAGCGCGAGCTCGACTTCGATCTCCCCATCCGTGCCGATGCGGTCCACGAGCCGACCCCGCTCGACGCGGATCACGTCGCTCATCTCGCGCGTCGCGCCGGAGAAGTGGAAGGTCCGGGCGGCGACGCGCATCCCGTCGGGTCCGGACCGGTTCCGCACGCGGAAGGGAACCTCGGTGCCGCGCTCGGCGAACGCGATGCGACGGCGCCCCAGCACCGCGAACATCGGCCGGAGGACGCGAACGCGCAGCCCCGCCTCGCGGAAGCTGCCGGACCCCACCCCTTCGAACCCGCGCGGGATCGCACCGAAGTAGCGGCGAAGCTGCGGATGCAGTCGCGCGAAGTCCTCTCCGAGCACCCGCTCGTAGACGGAGCGCTCGTCAGGTCGGACGGGTGGGCGCCGATCAGAACTGAACATGTTCAGAAATGTAGTAGGGTCGCCGCATGAGCGCGAGTCAGCAGCCGGTCGCGGTGATCGCCGGCGGATCCGGATTCATCGGGCGCGCCGTCGCCGCCTCGTTCGTCGAGGACGGCTACGAGGTGCGGGCGGTCGGCCGGAGCTCGCCCATCCGCTGGGACGATCCGGACGTCCTCCGCCGCGCGGTCGACGGCGCCGACGTCGTCGTGAACCTCGCGGGCAAGTCCGTGGACTGCCGCTACACCGACCGGAATCGCGACGAGATCCTCGCCTCGCGCGTGCGCACCACGCGGGCGCTGCGGGACGCGATCGCGCGGGCGGATCGTCCTCCGCACACGTGGCTGAACGCGTCCACGGCGACGATCTACCGCCACTCGACCGATCACCCGAACACCGAGACCGGCGGCGAGCTCGGCTCGGGATTCTCGGTCGACGTCGCGACCTCCTGGGAGCGCGAGCTCTTCGCGGGAACGCTGCCCGCGACGCGACGCGTGGCGCTGCGCATGGCGATCGTGATCGGCGACGGGCCCGCGACCCGCATGCTGTTCGCGCTCGCACGCTCCGGGCTCGGCGGCACGCAGCACGACGGCTGGTGCCCGCCGCATCGCCGCTACCGCGGCATCGGCGAACGCCCCACGGGCAGCGAGCGCGCACCGTGGTACCGCACGCGCGGTCGCCAGCGGTTCAGCTGGGTGCACCTCGACGACGTCGTCGCCGCCATCCGGTTCATCCGGGACGACGAGCGGCTCGCCGGCCCGATCAACGTCGCCTCGCCGAACCCGTCGGACAACCGCACGCTCATGCGCACGCTGCGTCGGATCACCGGACGACCGATCGGCCTGCCGACGACCCGATGGATGCTCGAGCTCGGGACGTGGGCACTGCGCACGGAGTCGGAGCTGGTCCTGAAGAGCCGCTGGGTCCTCCCGGAGACGCTCGCGGACGCCGGCTTCTCCTTCGCCCATCCCGACCTGGAGGCGGCGCTCCGAGACGTCCATGCCCGCGCCGGGTCGATGACGACCTCGACCGAACGGAGCCCGCACCGTGTCCCCTGACAGCGAGCCCGCCACCAAGGGCGAGCGCACCCGGCAGCGCATCCGCGACGCCGCGCTCGCGTCGTTCCGCGAGCACGGCTACGACGCCACGACGATCCGGAGGATCGCGGACGAACTCGGGCTCTCGGTGGGCGCGACGAACTACCACTTCCCCTCCAAGAACCACCTGGTGCAGGAGCTGTACCTCGACGTGCAGGAGGCGCATCGCGACGCCGCCGAACCGCTCCTGGCGACCGAGCCGCGCCTGATCGATCGGTTGCGCATCGTCTATTCGACCGGGCTCGACCAGCTCGAGCCGTACCACGCGCACGCCGGCGAGTTCCTCTCCGCGGCGGTGTCGCCCCGATCGCCGATCAACCCGTTGTCGACCGAGTCTGCCGATGCCCTCGGCGTCGTCGAGGGCGTGTTCGCCGAGGCAGTGGCCGGCGCCGAGGCATCCGGGCTGCCCGAAGACATCCGATCGGTGCTCCCCCGCGCACTCGTCCTCGCACACCTCCTCCTCGCGCTGTTCTGGGTGTACGACTCGTCGGAGGATCGGCGCCGGACGCGCGCGCTGCTCGACCGCGGCCTGAAGCTGCTGGGGGCGGTGCTCCCGCTCGCGCGCCTGCCGCTCGCGCGGGGCGCGCTTCGCGACCTGCTCGCGCTCGTGGGCGAGGTGCGCGCATGATCCCGTGGACGGTCCCCCTGGACGGCACCATCGAGCGCAGGCTCCTGATCAACTACCGGCTGGATCCCGACGTCGCGCGAGCGCTGCTGCCGCGCCCGCTGCGCCCGCAGCTCGTCGACGGCTCAGCCGTCGCCGGGGTGTGCCTCATCCGGCTGGGCGCCCTCCGCCCGGCCGGGCTCACCGCCCGCGTCGGACTCCGATCCGAGAACGCCGCCCACCGCATCGCCGTCGAGTGGGACGGCGATGGCGGCATCCGCACCGGCGTGTACATCCCGGAGCGCCACTCCGCGTCGCGGCTGCCCGTCGCGGTGGGCGGCCGGCTCTTCCCCGGCGTCCACCGCCCTGCACGATTCGACGTGTCCGACCGCGGAGCGCAGTGCTCGGTGCGCATGACCGCCGCCGACGCGAGCGTCGGCGCGGACATCGAGCTCACCGACGAGTGGAGCAGCACCCTGTTCCCCACGCTCGACGACGCGTCCGCGTTCTTCCGAAAGGACGACGTGGGCTGGTCGCCCGACCGCACGGGCGGGGCACTCGAGGGCGTACGACTGGGCACCCGCGACTGGTCGGTCACCGCCGGCCGTGCGATCCACGTGTCGTCGAGCGTCTTCGACGCGCTCCCACGCGGCGCCGCGGTGCTGGACGACGTCCTGGTGATGCGCGACGTGCCGGTGCGGTGGACGGCACCCCGCCACGGTGCCCCTGGAGGGACTCGAACCCCCAACCGTTTGCTTAGGACGCAACTGCTCTTCCATTGAGCTACAGAGGCTGGCTGGACGAGTCTACCCGCGGCCGCACGGGCAGCAGGACACGCACACGGCCCAGCCAGGGGCATCCGACGACACGCCTCGAACGTTCACACGATCGTGACACGAACCCCCGCGAGGCAGACGTAGACTCCGAAAATGGAGCACCCCACCGCAACCACCGTCGTCCTGGTCGGCGATGATGCGGGCGCGGCGCTCGGCGAGCTCGACGGGTTCGCCAACGTGCGCAGCGCCAGCCTCGCGGGCCGCAGCGACGAGGAGGTCACCGCGTGGACCGCCTCGTCGTCCACGCCGTACGTCCTCCACGACCACGATCCGCTGCAGCACGTCGCGAGCGCGTGGGCGGAGTTCTACGACGACCTCGCGACCCTCGGCGTGCTCGAGCTCGAGATCGAGCGCACGGTCGACGCACTCGAGGCCAGCGCCATCGCGATCCCGGACTACTACGTCGTGCTCGACCCGTACGCCCTCGCGCCGACGGTGCGCCACTGGTGGCTCGGCGTCATCGCCTCGGCGTCGCCCATGCGCGTCATCCCCTGGGGCAGCGAAGCGGATGCCTCCCTGGCCGGCCTGCTCCGGCACCTGCCGACCGGGCGGCCGTGGCCCGACCCGTCGACCTGGCTGCCGGGCGTCGTGACCGCGGTGCCCGACCGGGTGGGCCTCGGCGACTGAGCGCACGCACGCCTCCCGCGGTGATGGGAGGATCGGGGGATGAGCTCGTCGCCCGCGCCCTCGACCACCGCGTTCGTCCTCGGGGCGTCGACCACCGGCTTCCTCGGCACGCCCGCCGCAGGCATCCGCCCCGTCGAGGTCGACGAGACCGGCGCGGTGTGGCTGGGCGACCCGGTCGACGTCGGCGCCGACCCGATGTACCTCGCCCGCCACGGCGACACGCTCGTCGTCGCCCACCACCTCGACGCCGGCGCGGTCTCCGCCTGGCGACTCGACGACGAGGGGCCAGAGCCGCTCGGCGCGCAGCAGCCGACCGGCGGCGCCGACTCATGCCACGTCTCGATCAGCCCCGACGGGCGCTGGGCGTTCTCGGCCGACTACACGAGCGGCAGCCTGTCGGTGCATCCGCTCGGCCCCGACGGCGTCGGACCGCAGCATCTCCGCGTCGCGTACGAGGGCAGCGGGCCGGATGCCTCGCGGCAGGAGTCCCCGCATGCGCACCAGGCCGTGGTCGACGCCGCCCGGTCGCAGCTCGTCGTCGCCGACCTCGGCGCCGACCGCCTGCGCGTGCACGACCTCGCTGCGCTGGCCGCGGGCGAGGACACGCACGCCGACGTGCACCTGCGTCCGGGCTCCGGCCCGCGCCACCTCGTCGTGCTGGGTCGCCACGCGGTCATCGCGAACGAGCTCGACGGCACGCTCGGCATGGTCGACCTGGAGGCGCCCGAGCGCGGCGAGATCACCGCGATCGTGTCGACGATGGCCGGCAGCGCGTCCGCGTCGTCGGCGCTGCGCCGGTCGCCGACCGGGCTGCTCGCGGTGGCGAACCGCACGCCGAACACGGTGAGCACGATCCTCGCCGACGACGAGGCGGGCACGCTCGAGCTGCTCGACGAGTTCCCCGTCGCGGGCGACCACCCGCGCGACATCGAGTTCACGACCGACGGGCGGTTCCTCGTCATCGCGAACATGGCGTCGGACTCGCTCACCGTGCTCGCGGTCGATCACGAGACCGGGCGCCTCTCGCCGGTCGGCGTGCCGGTCGCCACGCCTGCGCCCGCGTGCCTGCTGCGCATGGACTGACGCCCGGGGCATCCGACGGTCACGCCCGCCGGCGGCGGTGCCTCCGCCGCTACTTCGGCGGGTAGAGGTAGATCGCGTCACCCCAGGCGATGGTGCGCGTGTGGTACGAGTGGTCGCTGTTCCAGTTGTACTCCTCGAGCACGACCGTGCCGTCGCCGACCGACTGCACGTACGCGACGTGGTTGTACGGGAACCACGCGACGGCGCCCGTGACGGGCTCGCTGCTCACGACCCAGCCGTGGTTGCGCCACTCGCTCTCCCAGCGGTACGCGCTGCCCGAGGCGAGGTTCGCCCAGACCCAGCGCCACGGCGCCGCGGTCGAGCCGGCGTCGCGGTTCATGCGCCAGGCCACGAAGTCGACGCACTCGCGGTAGTAGTAGCCGAGCGGCGAGAGCCCGCCGCCGTAGTCGTTGGGCGTCTGGTTCCACCACGGGTAGTCGTCGCCCTCGGCCTGCTCGGCGACGACCGAGTAGCCGCCGGCGGCACGCGCGGCGGCGGCCTGCGCCTCCCAGGCGGCCCGCTGCTCGGCGAGGCGCACCTGCTCGAGCTCACCGGCGGTCACCGCGGCGTACCCGTCGCGGGAGACCGATGCCGCGGCGGCGAGGTCGGAGACGATCACGTCCTGCGCCTCGGCCTGCGACTGGTTGAACCTGTCGGAGGTCGCGAACCCGGAGTCGCCCGGGACGAGGGCGTAGGCCGGCAGCGCGAGCGTGCCGACGAGGGCGGGCACGACGAGCATGGTCGCGACGGTGCGACCGGCGCCGCGGGAGCGCCGTGCGGGCTTCGTCGACGATGCGGGGCGGGCGGGCGGTGCCGTCACCGGCTTCCGCGGTGCGGTGCGCGACGGGCCGGCGTAGGGCGGCAGCTCCTCCGCGACGGACGGTGCGGGGGGCAACGGGGCGCTCGGCACGGTGGGATCGGCCTGCGCGGCACTCGCCGGCGTCGTGGTGACCTCCGGGGTGCTCGCCGACGCGCGGCTCCCGCGACCGCGACGCGGCCCGCGACGCTCGGCGGTGCGCGCCTCGCGGCGCGTGGCGAAGCCCGCGTTGTGGTCGGGGACGTGCGGCTCGGGCTCGATCGACGCGAAGGGCCAGAAGTCCTCGCCACTCGATTCGGGTTCGCCCACGCTCAGTCCTCCGATGCGCACCCTCGACCACGCGGGTGTGCACGCGGAGCGGGGGAACTCAGGTTGTCATCGCGCGGTCTGGGGGTGACGCGACGGATTCCCACTGTACGGCACCGTCCCCCCGAATGTCACGATTGCGCCACGGGCGCGCCCCACCCCTGTGGAGAATCGAGGCGTGGAGGGATCAGGCCGCCTCGAGGTACTCGTCCCACTGCGGCAGCGGCCGCTCGAACCCGCGCACGAGCCAGCTCCGGCCGTTCGGCATACGGGGGGTGAAGCGCAGCTCCCAGCCCATCTCCGCCGGGGTGTGGTCGCCCTTGACGTTGTTGCAGCGCAGGCAGCACGCGACCAGGTTCTCCCAGGTGTCGCGGCCGCCGCGCGAACGCGGCAGCACGTGGTCGATGGTCGTCGCCGACCGGTCGCAGTACGCGCAGCGGTGCTCGTCGCGGCGCAGCACCCCGCGCCGGCTCACCGGGATCGGGCGGGAGTACGGGGTCCGCACGTACCTGGTCAGGATGATGACCGACGGGCGGTCCCACGACCCGCTCGTCGCGAGGACCGGGTGCTCCTCGTCGCTGCGGATGACGGTGGCCTTCTCGTTCATGACGAGCATGAGCGCCCGCTTGAACGAGACGACCGCCAGCGGCTCATAGCCGGCGTTGAGCACCAGGGTGCGCATGTCGTGCCTTTCGATCGGGGCTGGATGGCTCCCAGCCGCGTGAACGGTTCCGACGCACCGGGTGCGGGAGTCGTTCGCAGGCAAAGAAAAAGGGCACCGTCTGCATGACGATGCCCTGGTTCTCGCGCGCATGGCTCAGCGAGCCCACGCTGTGCTGCGTACTGCTGTGCCGCAGGTCGAATTGCACGCGGTCATCCGCGGAATGGATGCTGCGTACGTCGATCATTGGCACCTCCCGACGTCTCACTCGATTCGTCAGGGCTTCAGGCTAACCCACGCGCGCGAGGCGGGGGCCCCGAGGCGCGCCGATTCGGCGTCTCGTCACGAGGTGTTCACAATGCGGGCGCGCGCCCGCACGGCTCAGCCGTTGATGCGGACGATCGAGTAGCTCGTGGTCCAGATCGGCTGGATCCGCACCGACGTGCCGGGGTACGGCGCGTGCAGGATGTTGCCGTTGCCCGCGTAGAAGCCGTCGTGGCCCGACATGATCACGAGATCGCCCGGCTGCGCCTGCGACAGCGGGATCGGCGTGCCCGCCGCGGCCTGGCCGGCCGACGAGTGCGGCAGGGAGATGCCGTACTGGGCGAAGACGTACATCACGAAGCCCGAGCAGTCGAAGCCCGCGGGCGTCGCGCCGCCGTAGACGTACGGCACGCCGATGTACTGCGACGCGGTCGCGAACACGGCAGCGGGGCTGTAGCTGGTCGACGGCGCGGCGTACGTCGCCGTGGATGCGGCGGCGGTCTGGCCGTAGGAGGTCATCGCGGCGTTCGCGGCGGCGCGCTCCGCGGCGGCCTCGGCGGCACGGCGCGCGGCCTCTGCGGCCTCGCGTGCCTCCTTCTCGCGGCGCTGCCGGTCGATCTCCTCCTTGGTGACGGCCTCGTAGCTGTCGGTGGTGATCTCCGCGGCCACGGCGTCCTCGTCGACCTCGACGCTCTGCGCCTCGGCCTTGGTGATCAGCGCGGCCTCGCTGGAACCGAACTGCGGGTCCTGCGAGCCGGGTGCGAACGCGTAGGCGGGCAGCGCGAGCGTGCCGACGATGCCTGCGGCGACCGACATCACGATGACGTTCGCGGCGACGCCGCGGCGGAACCCCTTCGTCGAGGCGAAGGGTGCGTCAGGGGTGGCGATCTCGTTGCCCGAGCGGGCGATCTGGTTGGACGTTGTCGTGGGGTTCTTCGTGGAACCGCTGCGAGTCTTCCGAGCCAAGTCGTACCTCCGGCGCCCCCGCGGTGCTTGTGGCAACCACCCCGTCCGAGTGCGCTTGCGCGTACGTTTCACGAGACAAGAGACAGACAGGGGGACGTCTTGACTCGTGTGCGCCGTCTGGCTTCGTGGCGGCGACTGAGAGGTGACGCTACGTCATTCGCGCGCGTATGTCATATCCCGCGCCGGAATTTCTCACGATTAGGTAACGAAAACGTGTCCCCAGTCCGGGGGGCAAATCCTGCCCGGATCCGCATGATTCCGCGGTCGGAGACCGCTCGGGTCAGGTCGCGATGAAAATGTGCCCCGCGACCTCGACCGGAAGCTCCAGACCCTCGTCCATGCCGTCGACGTCGACCGCGACGTAGCCGTCGCTCATCGAGAAGCGTGCGGATGCCCCTGGCACGACGCCGGCGCGCTTCAGCTGGCCGAGCAGCACCGGGTCGAACTGCACCGGCTCGGCCATCCGGCGGATGCGGCCGGAGACCGACTCCGCACCGGCCTCGAGCGCGCGCACCACGTTCACGACGCCCTCCATGAACGGCGCCGCCGGCGCGACACCGAGCTCCGAGAGGCCCGGAATGGGGTTGCCGTAGGGCGATTCGGTCGGATGCCCGAGGATCTCGATCAGCCGGCGCTCGACGTGCTCGCTCATGACATGCTCCCACCGGCATGCCTCGTCGTGGACGTACTCCCAGTCCAGGCCGATCACGTCGGCGAGCAGGCGCTCGGCGAGGCGGTGCTTGCGCATGACGTGCACGGCCTTCTCGCGGCCGTCGGTGGTGAGCTCGAGGTGACGGTCGCCGGAGACCACCACGAGGCCGTCGCGCTCCATGCGCGCCACCGTCTGCGACACGGTCGGCCCGGAGTGCCCGAGCCGCTCGGAGATGCGCGCGCGCAGCGGCACGATCCCCTCCTCCTCGAGGTCGAGGATGGTACGGAGGTACATCTCCGTCGTGTCGATCAGATCGGTCACCGGTCCTCCTGCTCCCGCCGCCCAGCGTGCCGTCACACAGCCTACCGGCGGCGGGCCGCTGGCTAGACTCGGGGCATGCCGAACCTCGTGATCCCAGAGTCGCTGCTGCCCGCCGACGGACGCTTCGGCTGCGGCCCGTCGAAGGTGCGGCCCGAGCAGCTCGACCACCTGATGCGGGCGGGAGCGGGCGTGATCGGCACGAGCCACCGCCAGGCGCCCGTCAAGCAGCTCGTCGGGCGGGTGCGCTCGCACCTCGCCGAGCTGTTCCAGGCTCCCGACGGCTACGAGGTGCTCGTCGGCAACGGCGGCTCCACCGCGTTCTGGGATGCGGCCGCGTTCGGGCTCATCGAGCGCCGCAGCCAGCACCTCTCCTTCGGCGAGTTCGGCGGCAAGTTCGCCAAGGCGGCCGCCGCGCCGTGGCTGGAGGCGCCCGACGTGCGCACCGCGGCCGGGGGCTCGCGCAGCGAGGCCGAGGCGGTCGCGGGCGTCGATGTCTACGCCTGGCCGCACAACGAGACCTCCACCGGGGTCATGGCCCCGGTCGCCCGGGTGCACGGCGACGAGGGCGCGCTCACCGTGATCGACGCCACGAGCGCCGCCGCCGGCGTCGCCTTCGACCCCCTGGAGTGCGACGTCTACTACTTCGCACCGCAGAAGAACCTCGCCTCGGACGGCGGCCTGTGGTTCGCGCTCGTCTCCCCGGCCGCGATCGAGCGCATCGAGCGGATCGCCGCGTCGGGCCGATACATCCCCGAGTTCCTCAGCCTCGCCAACGCGCTGTCGAACTCCCGGCTCGAGCAGACGCTGAACACCCCCGCGATCTCGACCCTGCTGCTCATGGAGAGCCAGCTCGACTGGATCAACGGCAACGGCGGGCTCGCCTGGGCCGACGCGCGCACGCGCGAGTCGAGCGGCATCCTCTACGACTGGGCGGCGGCGACGCCGGTCGCGCAGCCGTTCGTCGCCGACCCGGCGCACCGCTCGCAGGTGGTCGTGACGATCGACTTCGACGAGTCGACGGATGCCGCGGCCATCGCCCGCACCCTGCGCGAGAACGGCGTGGTCGACACCGAGCCGTACCGCAAGCTCGGCCGCAATCAGCTCCGGGTGGCGACCTTCACCGCGATCGAGCCGGACGACGTGCGCGCCCTGACCGCCTGCCTCGACCACGTGCTCGAGCACCTCGGCTGAGCCTGGCGATGCGCTTCTGGCTGAGCGAGGACGAGCGCCGACCCGATCCGGAGCCGGTTCGGACCGACGCGCGCAAGGCCGTGCTCGCGGGAACCGCCTGCTGGCTCGTCGCGCTCGCGGCCGTCGTCGTCTGGCGCGAGCCGCTCGACGAGGCCGGTCTCGGCTGGCTGCTGCAGGCCGCGATCGTCGGCGTGGCCCTGGGCGTCATCGCACTCGTGGTCGTGCAGCTCCGGCGCCGCCGAGCTCGCTGAGCCCGGCCGACGCCGTCGCTCACTCCTCCTCGGAGCCGGCCGCGTCGTCGGTCTCGTCGAACCCGTCCGCGTCGGAGTCGTCGTCCTCGGAGACCTCGTCGTCCTCATCGAGGTCGTCCTCGTCGGAGTCGTCCTCGTCGGAGTCGTCCTCGTCGGAGTCGTCGTCCGAGTCGTCCTCGTCGGAGTCGTCGTCCGAGTCGTCGAACTCGTCGTCCTCGTCGTAGGCGTCGTCGTCCTCGTCGTCGAAGTCGTCGTCGTCGTCCTCGTCGTCGTCGTCGTCCTCGTCGTCGTCGTCCGAGTCCTCGTCGTCGTCCTCGTCGTCCGAGTCGTCGTCGTCATCCTCGTCGTCCGAGTCCTCGTCGTCCTCGTCGTCCGAGTCCTGATCGGCGAGGCCGTCGATGTCGACGCCGTCGAAGACGTCGTCGCCGTCCTCGGCGTGGTCGTCGAGATCCTCCGGATCGTCGAGATCATCGGTGTCGAGCGCGCCATCGCCGTTCGCGTCGGCGACCCGCTCCTCCGCGTCGTCCGTCGCATCCTCGTCGGATGCGCGCTCGCGGCGCTCCGCCTCGGCCTGCTCCGCCGCCTCGGCCTCCGCCCGTGCCTGCGCGGCCCGGTACTCGGCGAGGCGGTCGGCCCACGGCACCCACTCGGGCGCGAGCAGTGCGCCCGTGCCGGGCACGAGCTGGCTCTCGAGCACCTGCGGCTCGCTCTCGGCATCGGCGCGGGCGACGGTCACGCTCCACTTCCAGCCGGGGTACCCGGTCACGCGTGCGTCGAAGAGCAGGGAGTGCACGCGCGCGCCGTCGAGCACGTGACCGGTGTGCGATCCCACGGTCTCGGCGGGGGCCACCTCGAGGAGCGCGCTCCGCGCGAGGTCCACGGCAGCGAGGAGCACCTCGTCGGCGACCACGGGCTCCGGCTCGGGCTCGGGCTCGGGCTCGGGCTCGGGCTCGGGCTCGGGCTCGGCAGCGTCCGCCGCCTCCGCCTCGGGCTCGGATTCAGGGGCATCCGCCGCTTCAGGGGCATCCGCCGCTTCAGGGGCATCCGCCGCTTCAGGGGCATCCGCCGCTTCGGCCTCGGTCGCCTCCGACTCGGCCGCGGCACCGGTCGCCTCGACCTCCGGCTGCTCCATCTCGTCAGGCATCGGGTCAGGCATCGAGATCGTCTGCGACCTTGCGCAGCACGGCAGCGATCTTGCGCCCCTCGGCGCGGTCGGGGTACCGGCCCTTGCGGAGCTTGCCGCCGGTGATGTCGAGCCACTTCACCAGGTCTTCCACGATGATCGCCATCTCATCGGCGGGTCGACGCTGGATCTTCGTCATGCTCGGGCCTGCGTCGAGCACGCGCACCGACAGCGCCTGCGCGCCGCGCTTGCCCTCGGCCACGCCGTATTCGACGCGGGAGCCGGAGCGCACGGTCGCGCCCGCCGGCAGTGCCGACGCGGGCAGGTGCACCTGCTGGCCGTCGTCGCCGGAGATGAACCCGAAGCCCTTGTCCTCGTCGAAGAACTTGACCTTGCCGGTTGGCATGCTGACCCTCACTCACTCACGTGTTGCAGGCGCACGGCAACGCCGCCGCCCCGACCTCCCAGTCTAGTGCGAGCGGCCCGCGCCCCTGCCCTATCCTTGTCCATGTGACGACGAGCACCCCACCGAGCGACCATCGCGCCGAGCGCGTCCTGGCCTACATGGTCGCCGGGACCGTCGGCTTCTCCATCCTGGCCTTCTTCGCGGTCATGATCGCGACGCTGTCGGGGGTGGGAGACAACGATGGCTTCAGCCAGGGCATCTGGCCGTTCATCATCGTGCTGCCGCTGATCGGCCTGCCGATCGGCTTCCTGCTGCTGGTCGCGCTGCTCATCGTCAACGGCGTTCGACGGGCGCGTGAGTCCCGCCGGGGTTCGGCCTGATCCCGTACAGATGCTCCCACTGGCCACACGACTGCGCGCGATGGAGCGCGAGTCGGTCGCGGCCGCGATCCGCTCCCGGCGCATCGACCCCACGGGCATCGACGACGTCTTCGACCTCGCCGAGGCGCTCCTCACCGACGACTCGCTCGACCGGGCGATCGCCCGGCTCGACCGGCGGCTGCTCGCGTTCCTCGCGGTCGCCGTGGAGCTGGCGCCCGCCGACGGCCTGACGAGCCTCGCGCGCGTGCTCGACGGCTGGCCCTCCCTGGCGCCGGACGCCCCGGACGCCGAGGACGCGGACCTCCGCCTCGACGCGCTCGACGAGCGCCTGCTCGTGCTGCGCGACGACGACGGGATGCTCGTGCAGCCCGAGGTCGCCGAACGGCTGCGCGCCCGCATGCGGGCCGGCCTCCCCGCCGCGGCGGCCCTCGCGGCGCCCCCGCCGCCCGGACTGGTGCGGGAGGGCGACGTCGACACCGGGCTGGTCGCCCGGCTCGCGGCAGAGCGCGCGTTCCGCACGATCGCCGCACTCGCCGAGATCGTCGCCGCCGTGAGCCTGGAGCCCGCGCGCGAGCTCGTGCGCGGCGGCATCGCGCTGCCCGACGCGAAGCGCCTCGCCGCGGCGGCCGGCATCGAGCTCGACGACCTGCCGGCGCTCATGGACCTCGCGTCGCGCAGCCAGCTCATCACGCGCGACGGCGGCCACTGGCTCGAGACCCCGCGCGGCGAGTCCTGGCTCGAGGCCGAGACCCCCGAGCGCTGGCGGCAGCTCGCGACCGCGTGGCGCGACCGCCTGCCCGATGAGCTGCTCGCCCTCATCGCGGGCCGGTCGCTGATCGGCGGGCCCGCCCCCCTCATCGAGGAGGCGCGCTGGTTCTACCCCGCCGGCGGCGAGTGGCTCGACGAGCGCGCCAGGGTGGTCTCCAGCGAGGCCGACGCGCTCGGCCTCACCGTGTCGGGCGTGCCCGTGCCGGCCGGCCGCTCGGTCGTCGAGGGCGATCTCGACGCCGCGGTCGCCGCGACCAGCGCGCTGCTGCCCGGGCACGTGTCGCAGGTCTACGTGCAGCACGACCTGTCGATCGTCGCGCCCGGCCCGCTGGCCCCTCCCCTCGACGCGCGCCTGCGGGTGCTCGCCGACGTCGAGGCGCGCGAGCTCGCGTCGAGCTACCGGGTCTCCGCCGCATCCGTCAACCGCGCCCTGGCCGCCGGCGAGACCTCGGCATCGCTGCTCGAGTTCCTCCGCGGCATCTCCCTGACCGGCGTGCCGCAGCCGCTGGAGTACCTCGTCACCGAGACCGCGTCGCGCTACGGCCGCGTGCGCGTGGGGTCGCTCGGCCCGAGCGAGATGCCCGCGCGCAGCTACGTGCGCAGCGACGACGACGCGCTGCTCGGCACCATCGCCGTCGACCAGTCGCTGCAGTCCCTGGGGCTGGTGCGCACGGGCCCGAACCGCCTGACGAGCAGGTTCTCGGCCGACGTCGTGTTCTGGGCGCTGAGCGACGCGCGGTACCCGGTCGCGGCCGAGGACGAGACGGGCGAGATCGTCGTGCTCCGACGGCACCGGGTCGCGCGGGTCGCCGACCAGGCGCAGCCGCGCGACCTCGTCGGCGAGCTCGTCGCGCGCGTGTTCGACGGCGCCGACGACCACAGCACCGAGCAGGCGTGGCTCTCCCGCCGTCTCGAGACGGCCGCGCGCGACCGGTCGGCCGTCACCGTGAGCGTGCGGATGCCCGGCGGTGACGTCGTCGACTTCGTGCTGGAGCCCACGAGCGTGGCGAACGGGCGGATGCGGGCTCGCGATCGGGCCACCGACATCGAGCGCACGCTGCCGATCTCGGCGATCGCGGGCGTGGCCGACGCGCCGGCGGACTGAGCGCGCCGGCGCGCCGACGGTCTGCACCCCGGGGCATCCGCCCCCGCTCCCCCTGCTGCGGGTAGACTGGACCGCTATGTCCGACGGCCCCCTCATCGTCCAGAGCGATCGCACGGTCCTGCTCGAAGTCGCGAACCCGCTCGCGGAGGACGCACGCCACGATCTCGCGGTCTTCGCCGAGCTCGAGCGCGCGCCCGAGCACATCCACACGTACCGCATCACGCGGCTGGGGCTCTGGAACGCGCGCGCCGCCGGGCACGACGCGGACGACATGCTCGGCACGCTCGAGCGCTACTCGAAGTTCCCCGTGCCGACGACGGTCGCGGTCGACATCCGCGAGACCGTGGGCCGCTACGGGCGCCTCGTGATCGACCGCACCGACGACGGCGACCTGCGGCTGCGCAGCGACGACCTGGCCGTGCTCACCGAGGTGACCGGCGCGAAGCGCATCGCGCCCCTCCTCGTCGAGCGCATCGACGACACCGGGTTCCTGGTCGCCGCGTGGGCGCGCGGACAGCTCAAGCAGGAGCTCGTGAAGCTCGGCTGGCCCGCGGAGGACCTCGCGGGCTACACCCCCGGCACGCCGCACGAGATCGACCTCGCCGAGGACGGCTGGCACCTGCGCGACTACCAGAAGAAGGCCGTCGACAACTTCTTCGACGGCGGCTCGGGCGTCGTGGTGCTCCCCTGCGGCGCGGGCAAGACGCTCGTGGGCGCCGGGGCCATGGCGACCGCGAAGACGACCACGCTCATCCTCGTCACCAACACCGTGAGCGCCCGCCAGTGGCGCGACGAGCTGCTGCGCCGCACGTCGCTCACGCCCGAGGAGATCGGCGAGTACTCCGGGCAGGTGAAGGAGGTCAAGCCGGTCACGATCGCGACCTACCAGATCCTCACCGCGAAGCGGAAGGGCGAGTACGCGCACCTCGCGCTGCTCGACGCGCTCGACTGGGGCCTCGTGGTCTACGACGAGGTGCACCTGCTGCCCGCGCCGGTGTTCAAGCTCACCGCAGAACTGCAGGCGCGCCGCCGCCTCGGCCTCACCGCCACGCTCGTGCGCGAGGACGGCCGCGAGGGCGACGTCTTCTCGCTGATCGGCCCCAAGCGCTTCGACGCGCCGTGGAAGGAGATCGAGGCGCAGGGCTTCATCTCCCCCGCCGCCTGCTACGAGGTGCGCATCGACCTCCCGCAGTCGGAGCGGCTCGCCTACGCCGCGTCCGCCGACGACGAGCGCTACCGGCTCGCGGCCACCGCGCCCGCGAAGCTCCGGGTCGTGCGCGAGCTCGTCGCGAAGCACGCCGGCGAGCGCATCCTCGTGATCGGCCAGTACCTCGACCAGATCGAGGAGCTCGCCGACGCCCTGGGCGCCCCGCAGCTGACCGGCTCGACGCCGGTCGACGAGCGCGAGCGGCTGTTCCAGGAGTTCCGCGAGGGCACCACGCCGGTGCTCGTGGTCTCGAAGGTCGCGAACTTCTCGGTCGACCTGCCCGAGGCGACCGTGGCGATCCAGGTGTCGGGTTCGTTCGGCTCGCGCCAGGAGGAGGCGCAGCGCCTCGGCCGGCTGCTGCGCCCGAAGGAGTCGGGCCTGTCGGCGAACTTCTACACGCTGGTCTCGCGCGACACGGTCGACCAGGACTTCGCGCAGAACCGCCAGCGCTTCCTCGCCGAGCAGGGCTACAGCTACACGATCCTCGACGCGCACGCGCTGGCCGCGTAGGCGGCGGCCGCGGCTACGCGGAGCGATAGCGCAGGAACACCAGGTCGCCCGACGGCAGGGCGTGCACCAGCCGCATCCGCCTGGCCCGCTCCGAGGCGTCGGTGACGATGCGCGACTCCTCGCCGCCCACGAGCACCGGGCCGAGCGTGAGGCAGAGCTCGTCGACCAGACCGGCGTCGAGCAGGGCGCCGCACAGGCTGGGCCCGCCCTCGCAGAGCACGTTGCCGTGGCCGAGGTGGCGGATCGCCTCGACCGCGGCCGGCAGGTCGACCGCGTCGTCGCCCGCCACCAGCACGTCGGCGACCTCGGCGAGCGCGGCGTGGCGGTCCTCGGGCGCCGCCGCGTGGGTGACGACGATGGGCCGCTCCGGGGCGTCCGCGAAGACCGGGTCGGATGCCGCGAAGTCGAGGCTCGACGACACGATCGCGAGTCGCGGGTGCGACGGCTTCCCGACCGACCGTCGCCACGCCGCGTTCTCGGGCCCGAGCCGCAGCGCGCCGTAGCCCTCGTGGCGGAGCGTCCCGCCCGCCACGAGCACCACGTCGGCGAGCGAGCGCAGCACGCCCATGAGCTGCTGGTCGTCCTCCCCGCCGAGCCCGCCCGAGCGGCCGTCGATCGCGGCCGCGCCGTCGAGGCTCGTGATCATGTTCAGTCGCAGGGCGCCGTCGTCGGGGTAGGCGTAGGCCGCGCGCATCGCCTCGCGGTCGATCATTCCGCCTCCTCCCCACCGGCCTGCGCGGGCATGTTGTGCACGAGCGGGCCCGTCGGCTCCCGCCAGCCGAGGATCGCCTCGGTCATGCGCATCGCGTCGACCGTCTCGCGCACGTTGTGCACGCGCACGAGCCGGGCGCCCTGCGTCACGCTCCAGACCGCCGCCGCGAGCGACCCGGCGACGCGCTCGCCGCGCTCGCGTGCGAGGGTCTCGCCGATGAAGTCCTTGTTCGACAGGGCGACGAGCGTCGGATGCCCCAGGGCGACGATCTCCCCGAGCCGCCGCGTCAGCTCGAGCGAGTGCGCGGTGGTCTTGTTCAGGTCGTGCCCGGGGTCGACGATGATGCGCTCGGCCGGCACGCCGCGCTCGAGCGCGAGGTCGACGCGTCGGCGCAGGAAGTCGGCCACCTCGGCGACGACATCGCCGTAGGTCGGCGAGGGGTGTGGGGTGCGCGGCGCCGCGAGGCTGTGCGTGATGACGATCGTGGCGTCGCTGTCGGCCACGACGTCGGCCATGCGCGGGTCGTGGATGCCGGTGGTGTCGTTGATGACGTGCGCGCCCGCGTCGATCGCCGCGCGCGCCACGTCGGGGTGGAACGTGTCGACCGAGATGCCGCCCGCGCCGGCGAGCTGGGCGACGACCGGCACGACCCGCTCGATCTCCTCCTCGACGGGAATCGCCGGGCCCGGCGCGAACTTCGCGCCGCCCACGTCGACCCAGTCGGCGCCGTCGGCGTACGCGGCGAGCGCCGCCCCCACCGCCGCGTCGAGCGCGAAGGTCGCCCCGCGGTCGTAGAACGAGTCGGGCGTGCGGTTGACGATGGCCATGACGACGACCCGGCGGGCGAAGTCGATCTCGCGGCCGGCGATCCGGCGCACCTGCGACGCGCTCACGCGGCGATGCCCTCGAGCGGCACGTCCGCGTCGGCGAGCGCGGCCGGGTCGACCACGGCACCGGAGCGGATGAGTCGCTGCACCTGGTCGTTGACGTCCCACACGTTGACGTTCATGCCCGCGACCACCCGCCCGCCGGCCACCCGGAACGCCACGAACTCGCGGGCCGCGAGGTCGCCGCGCACGACCAGCTCGGCGCCCTCCGCGAGCGAGCCGTAGCCCGAGTACTCCATGCCGAGGTCGTACTGGTCGGTGAAGAAGTACGGGATCTCGTCGTAGGTCACCCGCTCGCCGGCGAGCGCGCGCCCGGCGGCCGTACCCGAGGCGTCGGCGTTGCCCCAGTGCGCGACCCGCAGGTGCGTGCCGAGCGTCGGCGAGAAGATGCTCGCGACGTCGCCCGCCGCGAACACCCCGGGCGCACTCGCGGCCAGGTGCGCGTCGACCGTGACGCCGTCGTCGACGGCGAGGCCGGCGGATGCCGCGAGCTCGACGTTCGGCACCGCCCCGATGCCGAACACGACGACGTCGGCGGGCACCTCCTCGCCCGAGCCGAGCACGACCGCCGACGCCGCGCCGTCGCCGCGCACGCCGACGACGTCCGCGCCCATGCGCAGGTCGACGCCGTGCTCGCGGTGCAGCGACTGGAAGACCGCACCGAGCTCGGGCCCGATCTCGCGCGCGAGCGGCACCTCGCCGTGGCCGAGCACCGTCACCTCGTTGCCGTAGCTGCGGGCCGCGGCGGCGACCTCGAGTCCGATCCATCCCGCGCCGACGACGGCCACGCGCCGGTCGCCGCCCGAGATCGCGTCGCGCAGCGCGGTCGACTCTGCGAGCGTGCGGAGGTGGTGCACGCCGTCGAGGCCTGCCCCGGGGCCGGTGAACCGGCGCGCGCGGGCGCCGGTCGCGACGAGCACGCGACGGTAGGCGAGGCGCTCGCCCGAGGCGAGGGTCAGCTCACGGGCATCCGTGTCGAGGCCCACCGCCTCGGAGCCGGTGCGCACGTCGACGTCGTGCCCGGCGTACCAGGCCGCGTCGTGGGGGAAGATCACGTCCGCGGCATCCGACCCCTGCA
This sequence comes from Agromyces rhizosphaerae, assembly GCF_027925245.1. NCBI lineage: Bacteria > Bacillati > Actinomycetota > Actinomycetes > Micrococcales > Microbacteriaceae > Agromyces > Agromyces rhizosphaerae. The sequence continues at coordinate 2,549,009 of NZ_BSDP01000001.1, read as the reverse complement.
GGTAACCCTTCGACAGGGGCGGGCGCTCGTGCGGCAGCAGCGGCTCGCCGGCGACCAGCACCAGCTCGTCGTCGTGCCCCGCCTCGCGGGCCGCGCCGGCCGCCCGGGCCGCCGCGAGTCCGCCGCCCACGATGATCACTCGCCCGGTGCTCGCCATGTGCCGAGTCTTCCACGCGGCGGGGCGGGACGCGCCGGATCGGGCACGACGCACGGCGGATGCATGGCTTCCGCGGGGCCGCGCCACAGCCCGTGATCGAGCCGCGCTCGAAAGACTCACAGGAAAGTTCCAGTGAATCCGCAGATACTGGGCGCATGAGCGACGGACCACGCATCCTCATCGTCGACGACGAGCCCAACATCCGAGACCTGCTCACCACGAGCCTGCGCTTCGCGGGCTTCGCGGTGCGCGCGGTCGGCAACGGCGCCCAGACCATCTCGGCGGTGATCGAGGAGGAACCCGACCTCATCATCCTCGACGTCATGCTGCCCGACATGAACGGGTTCGGCGTCACCAAGCGCCTCCGCTCGGCCGGCTACACCGCGCCGATCCTGTTCCTCACCGCCAAGGACGACACCGAGGACAAGATCACCGGCCTCACCGTCGGCGGCGACGACTACGTGACCAAGCCGTTCAGCCTCGACGAGATCGTCGCGCGCATCCGCGCCATCCTGCGCCGCACCATGAACGCCGACGAGGACGCGATCATCCGCACCGGCGAGCTGACCATGGACCAGGACACCCACGAGGTGCTGGTGGGCGACGTGCCGATCGAGCTCTCCCCCACCGAGTTCAAGCTGCTGCGCTACCTGATGCTGAACCCGAACCGGGTGCTGTCGAAGGCGCAGATCCTCGACCACGTCTGGGAGTACGACTTCAACGGCGACGCGGGCATCGTCGAGAGCTACATCTCGTACCTGCGGCGCAAGCTCGACCAGCACTCGAGCGAGCCGCTCATCCAGACCAAGCGAGGCTTCGGGTACATGCTCAAGGCCTCCAAGGCCTGACTCAGGAACGCGCACGTAGACTCGCGGCGCCATGCATCAGACACTCACCGACCGTTGGAGCCGCGTCTCGCTGCGCTCCAAGATCACGGGCGTGACGGTGCTGATGCTCACCCTCGGCCTGCTCGTCTCGGGCGTCGGCACGATGACGATGCTGCGCAGCTGGGTCGAGGACCAGCAGGACAAGAAGCTCATCGCGATCGCACGCGGCGAGCTGTCGAAGTACTTCGTCGGCGGCGACGCCGGCGACACCCTCGACGGCGAGGACCTGCGCCTCGACACGACCGATGACGTGTTCATCGCCATCTACGACGGCGAGGGCGGGTTCGTCGCCCACAACTGGCTGCTGCACGACCGCGACTCGTGGCCGGAGATCCCCGCCGAGCTCACCGTCTCGGACGTCTCGCTGCTGAACGCCGGCACTAGCGGATACACCGTGCGCACGCTGAACGACGTGAACGGCGACCCGAACTTCCACGCGATCGCGGTCGTCGCCAACGCCGACAACCACGGCAACTTCGCGCCCGTGCTCGTGGCCGTCTCGATGACCGAGTCGCGCAACCTGCTCGCGGCGTACCTCACGATCTTCCTCGGCTTCGGCATCGGCGTGGTGCTGGTCGGCGCCCTGCTCACGCGGATGCTCGTGACGACGACGTTCCTCCCCCTGCGCGAGGTGGAGCACACCGCGGCGGCGATCGCCGACGGCGACTTCAGCCAGCGCCTCGGCGGGGCGACCCCGAACACCGAGGTCGGGCGCCTGAACCGCTCCCTCAACACGATGCTGAACCGCATCGACCGGGCCTTCCGCGACCGCGCGCGCACGATCGAGCAGATGCGCCGCTTCGTCGGCGACGCGTCGCACGAGCTGCGCACGCCGCTTGTGTCAGTGCGCGGCTACGCCGAGCTCTACCGCATGGGCGCACTGCAGTCGGCAGACGAGGTGGGCCAGGCGATGGATCGCATCGAGAAGGAGGCGATCCGCATGTCGGGTCTGGTCGAGGACCTGCTCGAGCTCGCCCGCCTCGACGAGACCAAGCCGCTCGCCCTCGCGTCGGTCGACCTCGTGCCGCTCGCCCGCGACGCCGCGCTCGACGCCATGGCCATCTCGCCCGCGCGCACGGTCTCGGTGATCGCGCGCGGCATCCACGGCGACGAGGCGACGGATGCCACGAGCCTGCCGTCGCGCACGCAGGGCGATGCCGAGGCGCGCACGGCGACCGGGTCGGGCCCGATCGCGTTCGCGGGCGCGACGCTCGCACGGCTGCGGCGTCGGCCGCGGCGCGGTGTCGCTCCGGCGCCCGCAGGTGCCGCCGGGGCCGCTGCCGGCGAGCCCGAGCCCCTGTTCGAGATCCTCCCGAACGAGCCCGATGAGCGCGACGAGCCGACCGAGGCCGTGCCCGCGATCGTCATGGCCGAGGAGAACAAGCTGCGCCAGGTCATCACGAACCTCATGGCGAACGCGATGCGCTTCACGCCCGACGACAGCCCGATCGAGATCGTGGTCTCGACCGACCGGGCGAGCGAGTCGGCGACGGTCGAGATCGTCGACCACGGCGAGGGCATCCCGCCGCAGATCCGCGAGAAGATCTTCCAGCGCTTCTGGCGCGCCGACACCTCGCGCACGCGCGAGACGGGCGGCTCGGGCCTCGGGCTCGCGATCGTCGCCTCGATCGTGTCCGCCCACAACGGCGCGGTCGGCGTGGTCGAGACCCCCGGTGGCGGCGCGACCTTCCGCGTCACCCTGCCGCTCGCGGACTCGTCGCGCGCGCCGCGCGCGCTCGACGCCCCCGCCTGACCCCGACTCGCGCCCGCCCGTATCGGCAGGACGGCACTTTTCAGGAGCGCCGGCACGGCCGGGTGCAGATCGGTGCGCGGGTGGCGATCTCACGCAGCATCCGTGCGAATCGAGCGGATGCTGCGCAGGAATCCCCCACCCGGCCAATCCGACTCCTGAAAAGCGCCGTCCCTCCACAGGGTGGGGCGGGTACGGGTCGGATGCCTCGGGGCCGCGTCGGCCGGGCGGTGGCGCGTGGGCGACCTAGCGTCGGTCGCACCGAACGAGAGGATGCGACCATGACCACCTTCCACGTCGACAGCGACCAGGTGCTGACCACCGCGTCGGCCGCGCAGGCCACGATCGAGCGCCTGATGGCCGACACCGCCGGGCTCAATGCCCAGCTGACCGGGCTGCAGGGCGCCTGGTCGGGGCAGGCGTCGGTCGCGTTCCAGTCGGCGGTCGCCGAGTGGCGCGCCGTGCAGCAGTCCGTCGAGCAGACGCTCGCGGGCGTGCAGCAGGCGCTCGGCGCCGCGGGCGCGCGCTACGCCGAGGTCGAGCAGGCGAACGCGGCGCTGTTCGTGCGCTGAGCGCGTCGGGCGAACCGGCCGGGAGTCAGTCGGCGACGTTCGCGAGGATCGCTTCGGCGAGCGGCACCACGGACGCCCGAGCACCGGTGTAGTCCAGCTCGGGCGTGTAGGGCGATGGGGACGGCACGGGCGGGAACGCGACGCGGATCCAGTCGTGCTGACGGTGCAGGTCGAGGATGCACTCCTCACCGTCGTTGCAGCGGAGGATCGCATCCCCCGGCTCGACTCCGGCGACCGCGATCTCGGAACCGCCGTCGGCCAGCCAGTCGTCGCGGGCGTCGAGGAACGCCCACTCGCCGCCGGGCAGCACGCTGACCTCCCCGAAGCTCAGATCACTGTCGAAGAACAGCTGACAGTTGAGTGCGCCGGCGGCTTCAGTCTCGTACAGGTAGCGACCGATCCTCGGGCCGTCCCAGTACGGACCGAACGCGACGACACCAAGGCCGGTGACCTCGCCGAGCTCCTCGGCCGTGCCGAGGTCGTCGCATGACTCGATCTGCGGCGTCGATGCGGTCGGGACCCATCGTGCGGTCGGGTCGCCGGCCGCGTCGACCGCCACCACGACCGCGTCAGCGAGGACCGCGAACGCCTCGGTCATGTCGTCCTGCGTCGCGAACGACGACACGTCGATGCCCGTCCCTCGGAAGTCGATCCAGGCTCCTGCGACCCAGCCGAACAGCTGGCACCATCCCAGTCCTGAGTATCCACCGACGCCCCCGCACCTCGGCCCATGGACCGACGAGCCGTACGGTGAGGCCAGAGGTCCGTTGGAGAGGGCGGCCTCCTCCAGCGCAGCCGCTCCTCCTTCGGGCAGCACGCTCAACACGACCGACATGCGCTCCGGCTCAGGCTGCCCGAACCCCTGCACGAGGCCCCCGTCCCACACGCACTCGAGCGCCCCGAGCTGCAGCGAGGCCGCGTGGTCTGGCGGGAACGTGCTGAGCACCGGCACGGGCGAGAGCTGCTCGGGCGGGCTCAGGAACGACTCGAGCTCGTCGATCGGCAGGACCTCGTCGCAAGTCAGGTCGAGGCGCGGCTCGGGCCCCTCGAACGCGACCTCGGTGGGCGTCGGCGATGCCGGCGCGGAGGATGCGACGGGCGGAGCCTCCGCCGCGGGTCGGGCGGCGCATGCCGCTAGCGAGAGCAGCGCGACCGCGGCGATCGAACCGAGTGCAGGGCCAGTCCGTCGTCGCATCCCGTCAGGCTACGTGCGAGACGGGACGCATTCCGGCCGCCTGTGGACGGCGGGACCGGTGCGCGCCGCCCGCGTCACGCGCGCTCGGCGAGTTCCCCGCTCGCGCGGGCAGCCGCGTCGGCGATCGCCCGGGAGTCGGCGGTCACGAGCTCGCCGTCCTCCACGACAGTGCGACCGCCGACGAGCAGGCGGGCGAGCGGCGGCAGCGATGCGAGCCCGAGGGCGGCGACCGGGTCGGCGATGCCGGCGTGCTCGACGCCGTCGATGCGCCAGAGGGCGAGGTCGGCGAGCTTGCCCGGCTCGATCGAGCCGAGCTCGTGCTGCCGCCCGAGCACGCGCGCGCCGCCGATCGTGGCGAGCCGCAGGGCCGTGCGCACGTCCATCGCCCCGGCGCCGTCGCGCAGGCGCGCGAGCAGCACGGCCTCGCGGATCTCGTCGCCGAGCCGGCCCGACTCGTTCGACGCGGCCCCGTCGACGCCGAGGCCGACGGGCGCGCCGGCATCGACGAGCGCACGCACGGGCGCGATGCCCGCCGCGAGCCGCGCGTTCGACGACGGGCAGTGCGCCACGCCGGTGCCGGTGTCGGCGAAGCGGCGCACGTCGGCGTCGTCGAGGTGCACGCAGTGCGCCATCCACACGTCGTCCCCCAGCCAGCCGAGCGACTCGAGGTAGCCCGCGGGCGAGGTGCCGAATCGCTCGCGGCAGAACGCCTCCTCCTCGACGGTCTCGGCGCCGTGCGTGTGCAGCCGCACGCCGAGCTCGCGCGCGAGCACCGCCGACTCGCGCAGCAGGTCGGCGGTCACCGAGAACGGCGAGCAGGGCGCCGCGGCGATGCGCACCATCGACGAGAACCCGGGGTCGTGGTACGCGTCGACGGCCTCGCGGGTGGCCGCCAGCGCGGCATCCGTCGTCTCGACCGCGAAGTCGGGCGGCAGGCCGCCGGCGCTCCGCCCCAGGTCCATCGACCCGCGCGTCGCGTGCAGGCGGATGCCGACCTCCGACCCGGCCTCGACGATCGCGCCGACGAGGTCGCCGCCGCCCGCCGGGAACACGTAGTGGTGGTCGGCGAGCGTCGTGCAGCCCGAGCGCGCCGCCACGGCGAGCGCCCCTGCGGCACCGGCGCGCACGAGGTCGGCGTCGATGCGCGACCACATGGGGTACAGCGCGACGAGCCAGTCGAACAGGATGTCGTCCTGCGCGAACCCGCGCGTGAGCCACTGGTACAGGTGGTGGTGGGTGTTCACGAGGCCGGGCGTGAGCAGGTGCCCGCGCCCGTCGATGCGCTCGTGAGCGGATGCCGCGAGCTCACCCGGCACCGGCCCCGCGCCGACCGCGGTGATGCGGTCCCCGTCGACGACCACGTAGCCGTCGGCGTACTCCGTGCCGGCCGCGTCGACGGTCGCCACGTGGCATCCGTCGATCACCACCCGGCGTGCCGGCGCGCCCCCGGCACCCGCCGCCATCAGACCAGACCGGTGTAGTGGTCCCACGCGGGCCCGGCATCGGGCGCATCGTCGCGGGTGACCGTCGCCTGGATCAGCCCGTAGGGCCGGTCGTCGGCGTGGAAGACCTCGTTGTCGTTGTCGATGCCGAAGCGCCCGAGGTCGTAGAGGAAGTGGTGCTTGTTCGGCGCCGACATGCGGATCTCCACGATCTCGGGGTACGCCTCGAGCACGGCGCGGCCCATCGCGTAGAGCGTCTGCTGCAGCGCGAGCGAGTGCACGTTCGCGAAGCGCTCGACCATGACGGCCTTCACCCCGTCGTAGACCGCATTCCAGTCGACGTCGGTGGTGCCGAAGCGCCAGGTCGCGACGAGCGACGTCGCCATGATGCGGTCGGTGGTGGGCTCCAGCACCGTGTACTCGTCCTCGAGGAAGCCGTGGAACTCCGAGCCGGTCGACTTCAGGATCACGAGGTCCTTGAACCCGCCGGTCACCCACGTCTGCTGCGCCTCGCCCGACCCGGCGACCGTGACCGACGCGAGGCGCACCTCTTTCCCGTTGCGCGTCCAGGTGTGGTCGTGCTCCGCACCGTCGGCGACGACGCGGTCCCACGCGAACTCCTCGATCTCGATGCGGGCGGATGCCACGGGCTCCACGTCGTCCACGAAGTGGCGCGCGAGCGCGAGGCCGTACTCCTCGAGCTCCGTCAGGCCGTGCAGCTTCGCGTACGCGTAGGCGGTCTGCTTCTGCGTGTCGGTGGGCAGCACGTTGCCCTGGTCGCCCTCGAGGTGGGCGGCCGCGAAGTCGCCGCGGAGCGCGGTCGACACGTTCACGTCGCGGATCTCGTGGCGGGGGCTGTCGCGCACGATCCGCACGATGCGGTTCTCCGCCTTGCCGTACCGGTCGTCGCCGAGGATGATCGCCATCTGCTGCTCCTGAGTTCGTTCGATGTGTCGTGGGTCAGTCTGTCTGGATGGTGCCGCTCGCGAGCCGCCAGACGCGGTCGCGCGAGAACGGCAGCTCGTAGCCGCGCACGCCGATCGCGCGGCGGATCGCGTTGCCGAGCGCAGCCGCGACCGGGTTGTACGGGCTTTCGCTCATCGACTTGGCGCCGAACGGCCCGAGGTCGTCGCTGGTCTCGGCGAAGTACACCTCGGTGTCGGGCACGTCGGCCATCTGCGGCACGCGGTAGAGGCGGAACACGGGCGTGGTGACGTGCCCCTCGTCGAGCACGACCTCCTCGTACAGCGCGCCGCCGATCGCCTGGGCGACGCCGCCCTCGACCTGGCCGCGGCACTGCTCGGGGTTCATGACCGTGCCCGCGTCGGCCGTCTGGATGGACTGGAGGATGCGGACGGTGCCCGTGCGCACGTCGACCGCGACGCGGAAGGCGTGCACGTTGTAGGCGAGCGAGCGCCGGTCGCCGTACTCGGCCCCTTGCGCGAACGCGCCCTCGGGCGAGCGGTGCTCGGCGGGCACGGCGGCGATGAGCTCATCGAAGCCGACGCGGCGTGCGTCGAGCCCGGCACCCGCCAGCGCCCCGTCCCGGTCGAGCACGACCTCCTCCGGCACGCACCCCGCGATCCCCGCGGCCGCCGCGACCAGCACCTCGCGGAGCGCGAGCGCCGCCGCGTGCAGCGCCTTGCCGGCGACGGTCGTGCCTGCGGACGCGAACGCACCGGTGTCGTGGGTCGCGGCATCCGTGTCGGACTGGTGGATCACGATGCGGTCCGTACCGGTGCCGAGGTCGGTCGCGACGATCTGCGCGTGCACCGTCGTGGTGCCGTTGCCGAACTCGCTCGTGCCGACGCCGAGGCGCACGGTGCCGTCGGGGCGCAGCGTCACGGTGGTCTCGGAGATGTGGCCCCGCGGCGCCATGGTCGCGATCATCGCGGCCGCCATGCCCTCGCCCACGCGCCACTGGGGCCCCTCGGGAGCGTCGACGCCGTTGCCGCGCCGCAGCGCCCGCTCGGCAAGGTCGAGGCACTGGTCGAGCCCGTAGCTGCCGTGCACGAGCTCGGCCTCGGCCTCGTCGTGCCACGCGAACGGCGGCTCGCCGTCGCGGATGACGTTGCGCCGGCGCAGCTCGAACGGGTCGATGCCGAGCTCGAGCGCGAGCTCGTCGAGCGCCGACTCGACGCCGAAGATCACCTGCCCGAGCCCGTAGCCGCGGAACGCGCCCGACGGCGGGTTGTTCGTGTACACCGCCTCGGCGTCGACGCGCTTCACCGGGCTCCGGTACAGCGAGATCGACTCGGAGCAGGCGTGGAACATGACGCCGCGCGAGTGGTTGCCGTACGCGCCGGTGTCGCTCAGCACGTCGACGTGCATCGCGGTGAGCACGCCGTCGCGGGTCGCGCCGAGCCGTACCGCGACGCGCATCGGGTGCCGCAGCGTCGCGCGCGTGAACTCGTCGGTGCGCGCGTACTCCCAGCCGACCGGCTTCCCGAGCCGCAACGCCGCGACGGCGACGAGGTCCTCGGTGAGCAGCTCCTGCTTGCCGCCGAAGCCGCCGCCGACGCGCGCCGCGTACACGCGCACCCGCTCGGGAGGCAGGTCGAGCACGCGCGCGAGCTCGTCGCGCACGAGGAACGGCACCTGGGTGCTGGTGCGCACGACGAGCCGCCCGTCCTCCTCGGTCCAGGCGATGCTGCCGTGCGTCTCGAGCTGGGCGTGGCTCTGGCGCTGCGTCTGCCAGGTGCCCGAGACGGTGACCTCGGATGCCGCGAGGGCATCGTCCACGTCACCGCCGAAGCCCGCGTGCAGGGCCGCGATCACGTTGCGGTCGGCCTCGTCGACACGGTCGTCGGGCGTGCGCCCGGGGTGGATCACCGGCGCACCGGGCCGCCGCGCGGCATCCGGATCGAAGACCGCGGGCAACTCCTCGTAGACGACCTCGATGGCGCGGCAGCCCGCCTCGGCGGCCGCGGCGCTGGTCGCGACCACGGCGGCGACGCGCTGGCCGACGAAGCGCACGACGTCGTCGAGCATGCGCGTGTCGTCGGGGTCGTCGGTGCGGTGCTCGTGCCGTCCGGTGGAGTAGCGCGTCGCGGGCACGTCCTCGTGGGTGAGCACGAGCTCGACGCCGTCGATCGCCATGGCGGCGCTCGTGTCGATCGAGACGATGCGGGCGTGCGCGTGGGGCGAGCCGAGCACCCGCAGGTGCAGCATGCCCGGCACGGCGGTGTCGAACGTGAACGGCTCGGTGCCCGTGACCACGCGGCGGGCGGCGGGCGGATGCGCCGAGGTGCCGACCGCACCGGTCGACCCGAGGTTCCGCGCGCCCGCGCGTCCCGAGCCCGCCCCCGCGGCGACGCCCGCCCGGATCGACTCGCGGATGCTGCGGTACCCCGTGCACCGGCAGAGGCTGCCCTTCATGCGCCGCGGCAGGTCGTCGAGGTCGTCCTCGTCGAGGGTGGAGGCGGTCACGACCATGCCGGCGGTGCAGAACCCGCACTGGAACCCGAAGTGGTCGACGAACGCCTCCTGCATCGGGTGCAGGTCGTCGGGCGTGCCGAGCCCCGCGGCCGTGGTGACCTCGGCGCCGTCGGCGCGGTGCGCCGGCGTGATGCACGAGTGCACGGGCACCCCGTCGACGAGCACTGCGCATGCGCCGCAGTCGCCCGCGTCGCAGCCCTTCTTCACCTCGAAGTGCGCGTGCTCGCGCAGGTAGGTGCGCAGGCTCTGGCCGGCCCGCGGCTCGCCCTCCCGGGGCTGCCCGTTCACGGTGACCCTCATGCGGCCAGCTCCTCGCGCACGTCCTCGAGCAGGGCGACGCTCACGGCGCGCCGCCAGTCGGCCGAACCGAGCGGGTCGGAGTAGTAGCCGGGCGCGGCCTCGACGACGCTGCGCAGGGTCGCCGCGTCGGGCAGCCGGTCGAAGCGGAGCACGGTCGGGCGCTCGGTCGCGGCCGTGATCACGAGGGTCGCGGCGCCGTCCCCGTCGACGCGACCGGTGAGGACGGCACCCGAGCGGCCGAGCTCGGCGAGCGCGATCTTGCGGAACGCCGTGCGGGCCCGCAGCGCGTGCGCGGGCAGGTCGATCGCGCGCAGCACCTCGCCGTCGGCGAGGGTCGTCACGCCGTTGCCCGCGACCAGGTCGACGACCGGCCGCCGCTCCTCGCCGCCGTCGGGCGTCCAGATCGTCGCGACGCCGTCGAGGGTCGTGCAGAGCGAGACCATTCCGGCCGCGGCGAACGCGCGGCAGACGTTGCCGCCGACGGTCGCGGAGTTCCACACCTTGAACGAGGCCAGCAGCGCGTTCGCGCAGTCGGAGACGAGCGGATGCGCCGGCCAGGCCGCTCCCACCGCGTGCGCGACCAACTCGGCGATTGTGCAGGTCGCGCCGATGCGGAGCCCTCCGTCGTGCTCCTCGATGCTCGCCCAGCCCATGCCGGTGAGGTCGACGAGGCCGCTCGTGCCGACCTGGGGCTCGGAGTACAGCCAGGTGCCGCCGGCGACGAACCGCTCGCCCGGGGCGAGCGCGAGGTCGGCTCGTGAGGTGGCGCGCCGGTACGTGGCGACGGTCTCGAGATCCACGGTTGCCGCCTCAGTGCGCGGCGGGCGCGGTCGGGGCGGAACGGACGACGGCGTCGGTGCCCGGCACGGTGCGGTGGATCGGGCCGGTCGTCTCGCGCAGCGGCCGGCCGGACGCGCCGGTGCGCGCGGCGACGACCTCCGCGAGGATCGACAGCGCGGTCTCGGCCGGGGTCGCGGCGCCCAGGTCGAGCCCGATCGGCGAATGCAGGCTCGAGAGCGCGGCGTCGCCGACGCCGACGTCGCGCAGCAGCCGCATCCGCTCGTCGTGGGTGCGCCGGGAGCCGAGCGCGCCGACGAAGGCGACCGGCCGTTCGAGCGCCGCGGCGAGCACGGGCACGTCGGTGCGCGCGTCGTGGCCGAGCACGACGACGACCGTGCGCTCGTCGGTCGCCGTGCGCGCGAGGTGCTCGGCGGGACGCGCGACGACGACCTCGTCGGCGTGCGGGAACCGCTCGGGCGTCGCGAACGCCGGGCGGTGGTCGCACACGGTGACGCGGTAGCCGAGCGGCTTCGCGGCCGCGGCGAGCGCATCGCCGAACGCGATCGCGCCGTACACGAGCAACCGGGGCGGCGCGAGCCGCGACTCGACGAACAGGCGCAGCACGGCCTCGCCGCAGTCGACGTCGACCATGCCGGTGCGGCCGGATGCCGCGGCGCGATCGACCTCGGCCTGCACGCGCTCCGCGCGCACGCCGTCGAGCCCGGCGGCGTCGAGTTCGGCGTCCGTGAGCGCGTCGTCGGCCCCGGCGGGCAGCACCCGGCCGACGAGCCCCGCCGGCCCGGCGACCACGACCGCGACGCCCGCGTCGGACCCGGCGAGCGCGCGCCGGAACGGCTCGCCCGCGGCATCCGCCCCCGCCCCGCTCGGGAACGGCTGCACGAACACGTCGAGCTCCCCACCGCAGCTGAGGCCCACAGCGAACGCGGTCTCGTCGTCGATGCCGAAGCGCTCGACGTGCGCGGAGTCCTCCTCGAGCGCGAGCGCGCAGAGCTCGAACACCGCGCCCTCGACGCAGCCGCCCGAGACGCTGCCTGCGACCCGTCCGCTCGCGTCGACGAGCATCGACGTGCCGACCGGCAGCGGGGCGGAGCCGCGGATCGCGGTCACGGTCGCGAGCGCGAAGGCCTCCCCCCGGCCGAGCCGGCCCACCACGTCCTGCGCCAGTTCGAGCATCGAGACCTCACTTCGTGCGATGCGCGGGGCGAGCCGCGCGATCGTGTGATCGTATGCGGCACGCGTTAACCCGGTGTTTCGATCCTGCCCCCATCCGGCGTCGAGCGCACGCGTCGCCGCCCGCCGCAACGGACGCGAAACGCATGCCTGTTAGCGTCAGCCATGGAGGAGACATGCCCGATACCCCACTCCACGACCTCGTCGTGCTCGCCGACGCGGCGCTGGTCGACGGCCGGATCGCCCCGGCCGAGGTCGGCGTCGACGACGGCGTGATCGCCGCCGTGGCGCCCGCCGGCGCCGGCCTGCGCGGCCGTACGACCGCCCGCGTCGACGGCGGACGCGTGCTGCTGCCGGGCATCGTCGACGCGCACGTGCACGTCAACGAGCCCGGGCGCACCGAGTGGGAGGGCTTCGCGACCGCGACCCGTGCGGCTGCCGCCGGCGGGGTCACGACGATCATCGACATGCCGCTCAACAGCATCCCGCCGACGATCGACGTCGACGCGCTCGCGGTCAAGCGTGCGGCGGCGGCGCGGGCGGCGCACGTCGACATCGGGTTCTGGGGCGGTGCGGTGCCCTCCAACGCCGGCGCGCGGCGCGCCCTGCACGACGCGGGCGTGTTCGGGTTCAAGGCCTTCCTGTCGCCGTCGGGCGTCGACGAGTTCCCGCCGCTCGACGCGGCGGGCCTCGACGCGGCGCTCGACGAGCTGGCCGCGTTCGACGGGCTGCTCATCGTGCACGCGGAGGACCCCGACGTGCTCGACGCCCACGCCAACGACGGCGGCCCGAGCGCCCGCAGGTTCGCCGAATCGCGGCCGCCCGAGGCCGAACTCGACGCGGTACGGCGCGTCATCGACGGCATCCGGCGCACCGGCGGGCGCGCGCACATCCTGCACGTGTCCTCCGCCGCCGTGCTCCCCCTCATCGCCGAGGCGAAGGCCGAGGGCCTGCGACTGACGGCCGAGACCTGCCCGCACTACCTCACGCTCGATGTCGCGCACATCCCCGACGGCGCGACCGCGTTCAAGTGCTGCCCGCCGATCCGCGACGAGGCCAACCAGGACCTGCTCTGGGCCGGGCTCGTCGACGGCACGCTCGACTGCGTCGTCTCGGACCACTCCCCCGCGACCGCGGAGCTGAAGCTCGGGTTCGACGGTGACTTCGGTCGTGCGTGGGGCGGCATCTCGGGGCTCCAGCTCGCGCTCGCGAACGTCTGGACCGAGGCGCGCCGCCGCGGCGTCGGCCTCGAGCTCGTCGTCGACCGCATGGCGCGCGCGACGGCCGACCTCGCGGGCCTGGCCGCCAAGGGCCGCATCCAGGTCGGCGCCGACGCCGACCTGGTCGCGTTCGACCCCGACGCGGAGTTCACCGTCGACGCCGCCGCGCTGCGCCACCGCAACCCCGTGTCGGCCTACGACGGCAGGACCCTCGCCGGCCTCGCCGACGCGGTCTGGCTGCGCGGCACCCCCGTCGAACCCGACGGCGAACCCATCGGCCGGCTGCTCGACCGGCCGGCAGAACGGAGCACCGCATGACCGCCGACGACGTGTCCACCGACGACCGCCCCCGCGACGACCGCTACTGGATCGAGCAGGCCGTCGAGCTCGCGACCGGCAACGTCGCCGACGGCGGCGGGCCGTTCGGCGCGGTGCTCGTGCGCGACGGCCGCCTGCTCGCCGCGGGCGGCAACCGCGTGACCCGCGACCTCGACCCCACGGCCCACGCCGAGGTGTGCGTCATCCGCGAGGCGTGCCGCACGGTCGGCGACTTCTCGTTGGCCGGCGCCACGCTCTACGCGTCGTGCGAACCGTGCCCGCTCTGCCTCGCCGCCGCCCTGTGGGCACGGGTCGATCGCGTCGTCTACGCGGCCGACCGGCACGACGCCGCCGACGGCGGGTTCGACGACCGCGAGTTCTACGAGATGTTCGCGCGCGACCGCGCCACCTGGGACACGCCGGTCGAGCAGCTGCGCCCCGACGACTCGACCACGCCGTTCGACGCCTGGCGCGGCAAGGCCGACCGCACCGACTACTAGCTGCCCCGGTACGTCCTACTAGCTGCCCCGGTACGTCGAGTACGCGAACGGGCTGAGCAGCAGCGGCACGTGGTAGTGCTGCGCGGGGTCGTCGATCAGGAAGTCGATCGTGACCTCGGCGTAGAACGTCGGCCGGTCGCCGAAGTACGCGGCCGTGTCGAACACCACGCGGTAGCGCCCCGCGGGCAGCTGCTCCGGCCCCAGCGTCCCGACCCGGCCGTCGTCGTCGGTGGTGCCCGCGCCGACCGCGCGCCAGGTGCCTGCATCGGATGCCTCGAGCCGCACGCCGACCCCCGCCGCGGGCCGCCCGGTGGTGGCGTCGAGCACGTGCGACGTGACGTGGCTGCGCCCGCTCATGCGGCCACCCCGATCGGCGCGGCTGCGTCGCCGTAGAGCTGCTCGAGCCGCAGCAGGGCGATCTGCGCGAGCTGGTCGGAGACGATGGCGAGCTCCTCGGGGTCGTCGAGCACGATCCGCCGACGGAGCTCCGCGAGGATCTCCGCCCGGCTGCGCCCGGCCGCGCGGATGAGGAACACCCGCCCGAACCGCTCCTCGTACGCCGCGTTGCCCTCGGCGATCGCGCGTGCGAGGCCCTCGTCGGACGCGTCGGCCGACGCCTGCTCGGCCGTCGAGAACGACTGCGCCGTGCCCTGCCCGGTTGGCCGCTCGCCGATGCGCGGGTGGCTCGCCATCGCCTCGTCGACCTCGGCCGGCGTCAGCGTCGCCGCCGATGCGGCGGCTGCGGCCCGCAGCGCGTCGAACGACGCGTAGGGCGCGCCCGCGGCGACCTCGTCGACGAACCGCTCGACATGCAGGCAGGCAGTGAGGTCGGCCCGGAAGGAGTCTGGCGTCTGGGGCGCTGGCATGTGGTCCACTGTAGTGATGGCAGGTGACGTGCTCGGCGTGGTGCTCGCCGCGGGCGGCGGCAGCCGCATGGGTCGCCCCAAGGCGCTCGTGCGCGAGCCCGACGGCACGCCGTGGGTCGAGCTGGCGGTGCGGATGCTGCGCGAGGCCGGCTGCCCGTCGGTGCTCGTCGTGCTCGGGGCCGAGGCCGATGCGGCTCGCGCGCTGGTGCCGCCCGGCGCCGCGATCGTGACGCACCCCGGCTGGAGCGAGGGCCTCGCCTCGACCGTGCGGGTCGCGCTCGACGCCGCCGCAGCGACCCCGGCCGACGCCGTGCTGCTCACCCTGGTGGACCTGCCCGGCCTGCCCGCGAGCGTCGCCCGGCGCGTGCTCGATGCGGCCGACACCGAACCGGCGACCTCGCTCGCCCGCGCCGTCTTCGACGGCCGGCCCGGCCACCCCGTGCTCATCGGTCGCGCGCACTGGACGCGGCTGTCCGCGGCGCTGCACGGCGACGCGGGCGCGAGCGCCTACCTGCGCGACCACCGCGCCGTGGCGGTCGAGTGCGGCGACCTCTCCACCGGCCTGGACCGCGACCGCTGAGCGCTCGAGCGGCCGATCGCCGGGCCGGCCCGCTCAGCCCGACGCCTCGACCTCGCCCAGCCGCGCATACGCGTCGTCGATGCGCGCGATGCGCGTGCGCCCCGCGCGCAACCCGCCCGCGAGCACCGCGCTCGCGACGAGGCTCACGAGGCTCATCGCGCTCGCGTAGCTCGAGAAGGCGCCCGCCCCGTCGACGGGGCACGCGATGACGGTGCCGGCCGCGCCCGCGGCATCCGCCCCCGCCGGGTCGACGATCGCGACCACCTCGGCGCCCGTCTCCGCGGCGGCGGCCACGAGCTCCGCGAACCCGGCCGGCCGGCGGCGCAGTCCGACGAGCACGGCCACGTCGCCTGGGCCGAGGTCGGCGAGCTCCTCCCCGATCGACTGTCCGGGCTGCGGGCCGATCCGCACGCCCGGGCGGCACTGCGCGAGCTGCTCGCGCAGGTGCAGCGCGACCGGGTACCCGTTGCGGTAGCCCACCACGAGCACGGTGCGCGCCTCGCGCAGCAGCGTCGCGACCCGCTCGAGCACGCCGTCGGCGAGCCCGTCGAGCAGCCGGGACAGGTTCGCCCGCTCGGCCTCGAGCACGGCCGACACGCCCTCGGGAGCGGTCGCCGGCACCCCGGCGTGCCCGAGCGGCGTGCCCGAGCTGCGCAGGGCCCGCACGTGGTCGCGCACCTCGGCGGAACCCGAGAACCCGAGTCGCCGGTAGAGCCGGCTCACGGTCGCCTTCGACACCCCGGCCATGCGCGCGAGCTCGCTGTCGTTGTACACGGCGAGCTCGCCGGGGTGGTCGAGCACGAACTCGGCGACGCGCCGCTCCTGCGGCGTGAGCTCGTCGAACGCGCCGTCGATGCGCTCGGCGATGGTGCGGGGCATCCGCTCGGCCATCAGTGCAGCCCGACCCCGTGCGGCTCGGGGGGCGCCGCGGTGACCAGGCGCTCGGGCTCGGCCCGCACCCGCTCGGCGACGGCGAGCACGGCCTGCTCGAGCGCGTCGAGCGCGAGGGCGACGTCGCGCCGGGTCACCGTCTCGTCGGGGTGGTGGCTGATGCCGCCGCGCCCGCAGCGGATGAACAGCATCGCGATGTCGGTGACGGCGTGGACGGCCATGCCGTCGTGGCCGGCGCGGCTCCAGATGCGCATCGGGTCGTCGTCGCCGGTCGAGCGGATGCCGGCGGTCACCGCGTCCTGCAGCCAGCCCGCACACGGGGTGGCGTCGGCCCGGTAGCGCTCCTCGGCGTGGAAGTCGAGCCGGCGTCGCGAGGCGATCTCCTGCGCGACCCGGTCGATCTCGGCCCACGCGGCATCGCGCGCCTCGTTCGACTCGGCGCGCAGGTCGAGGCTGAACTCCACCCGGCCGGGGATGACGTTGACCCCGCCGGGGAACGCCTGCAGGTGGCCGACCGTCGCGATCGTGCCCGAGTCGATGCCGATGCGCTCGATGGCCGCGACGAGCTCGCTCGCCCCGACGAGCGCGTCGCGGCGACGCGCGTAGGGGGTGCCGCCGGCGTGGCCGGCGACGCCGGTCATCGTGAGCGCGAAGCGGCGCGCGCCCGCGATGGTCGGCACCACGGCGAGCGCGCGGTCGGCGTCCTCGAGGTACGGGCCCTGCTCGATGTGCGCCTCGAGGTAGCCGACGAGCGCCTCGGGGCGTCGGGCGGCGGCGCCGATGCGGCCCGGGTCCAGCCCGAAGTCGATGCTCGCGTCGGCGTAGGTGAGGCCGTCCTCGTCGCGGTACTCCCACCAGTCGGCGGCGAACTGGCCGGCGAACGCCCGGCTGCCGGCGAGCCCGCTGCCGAACCGGGTGCCCTCCTCGTCGCTGAACGCGACGACCTCGAGTGCGAAGGGCAGCGGCTGGTCCTGGGCCGCGATGCGCGCGGCGACCTCGATCGCGAGCAGCACGCCGAGCATGCCGTCGTAGCGGCCCGCGTCGCGCACCGTGTCGAGGTGCGAGCCGACGACGAGCGCGGGCAGGTCGGGCCGCTCGCCCTCGAGCCGGGCGCACTGGTTGCCCGCGGCGTCCTGCCAGGTCTCGAGCCCTGCCTCGGTCAGCCAGGACGCGGCGAGGTCGTTCGCCTCGCGGTGCTCCGGCGAGAGGTGGACGCGCTCGATCATGCCCGGCGTCGAGGTGATGGTGCCGAGGCGGTCGCAGCGGTCGAGGATGCGTTCGGCGATCGCGAGCGAGCCGGTGCGGAGCCGGTCGCTCATGCGCCCGCCCCCGCCGCATCGGCGTAGGCGTCGCGTGCGGCGCCCACCCCCGCGCCCGCGGTGACCGGGTGCCCCTCGGCGCGCAGCACCTGCTCGAGCGCGGCGAGCGTGGTGAGCACCGCGTCGCGCCGGGCGTTGAAGCCCATGGTGCCGATGCGCCAGATCCTCCCGTGCAGCGGGCCGAAGCTCGTGCCGATCTCGATCGCGAAGTCCTCCAGCAGCGCGCCGCGCACGCGTTCGCCGTCGACGCCGTCGGGGATGGCCACGCCCACCACGTTGTGCATGCGGTGCGCCTGGTCGCCGAACAGTTCCAGCCCCATCGCGGCGGCGCCCGCCGCCATCGCGGCGCCGTTCACCCGGTGTCGGTCGATCGCCTGGTCCATGCCCTCGTCGAGCAGCAGTCGGGCGCACTCGCGCGCCCCGTAGAGCATCGACGTGGCCTCGGTGTGGTGGTTCAGCCGCTTCTCGCCCCAGTAGTCGAGGATCATGCCGAGGTCGAAGTAGTTCGAGCGGATGGGGTCGGCCCGCACGGCGTCGCCGGCGGAGCGGATGCCCGCCTCGATGCTCTTGCGCGACTCGATGCGCTCGACCGCCGCAGGCGAGAGGCTGATCGGCGCACTGCCCGACGGGCCGCCGAGGCACTTCTGCAGCCCGGCGGTGGCGGCGTCGAGCCCCCACGCGTCCATCTCGAACTCGTTGCCGCCGAGCGACGCGGTGACGTCGGTGTAGAACAGCGCACCGTGCTCGGCGCAGATCGCGGCGAGCTCGTCGAGCGGCTGGGCCACCGTGGTCGAGGTGTCGCCGTGCACGACGGCGAGCAGCTTCGGACGCACCTCGCGCATGGCGGCCTCGATGCGCTCGGGCGCGAACACCTCGCCCCACTCGGTCTCGATCGTGTGCACGTCGGCGCCCGCGCGACCCGCGATCTCGGCGAGCAGGTGGCCGAACCGGCCGAAGATGGGCACGAGGACGCGGTCGCCCGGCTCCACGAGCGAGACGATCGCCGCCTCGATGCCGGCGCGGGAGGTGCCGTCCACGAGCAGCGTGGCCGCGTTGCGGGTGCGGAAGACGCCGCGGTACAGCTCCATGGTCTCGTTCATGTACGCCGTCATCGACGGGTCGTACTGGCCGACGAGCTGGGCCGACATGGCGCGGAGCACGCGCGGGTCGGCGTTGACCGGGCCGGGGCCCATGAGGAGCCTCGTGGGCGGATTGATCGGTGCGGCGTCGATGGGATCCTCCTGCTGAGTCAAGTGTTTCAGCAGGCAATCATACGCAACCGGTGTTTCAGTCGCGTTGCGCGAGCGCCTCGTGCCAACCGCCCGCGCGGGCGATGAGGTCGAGGTCGCCGCCGCGCGGGCCGACCACGCAGGTGCCGAGCGGGGCGCCGTCGAGCTCGAGCCCCGGGATCGACAGCGCGGGCCGGCCGGTGGCCCCGGCGACCGCGGTCATGCGCAGCGTCGCCTGACGCACCGCCTCGATGTCGGCGCCCTCGGCGTCGAACGCGGGTGCGACCGAGGCCGCCGACGGCAGCAGCAGGAGCGCCTCCCCCAGTGCCGCGTCGATCGCGGTGCGCGCCGCGGCGAGCGCGACGATCGCGGCCGCCTCCCGCTCCGGCGTCACCTCCGACGCCCACGCGAAGCGCGCGGCCACGTCGTCGGCGAGTTCGCCCGGATGCGCGGTGATCCATTCGCCGTGCGCCCGCCAGGCCTCGGCGGCCTGCGCGGTGCGGAACGCGGCGAACAGTTCGTCGAGCGCATCCGAGGCGAGCGCCGGGGCGTCGAGCTCGCGCACGTCGGCCCCCGCCGCACGCAGTGCTGCGGCGCCGTGCTCGAACACCTCGCGCACGCCGGGCCCGAGTCCGTGCAGCAGGGCGGGCGCGATCACGAGCGCCGGCTCCCCCGTGGCAGCAGCGGATGCCGCCGGCAGGCTCGCCCGGGCCGCGGCCTCCAGCGTCTCGCGGTCGCGCGTCAGCCACCCCACGGTGTCGAAGCGCGGCGCGAGCGGCAGCACGCCCTCGCGGTCGACGGCCCCGTGGGTGGTGCGGATGCCCCACAGTCCCTGGTACGACGCCGGCACCCGGATCGACCCGGCGGTGTCGGTGCCGAGCCCGAGGTCGGCCTGGCCGAGCGCCACCGCGGCGGCCGGCCCGCTCGTCGAGCCGCCCGAGATCGCGCCGGGAACGGCCGGGTTGGGCGGAGTGCCGTACGCCGGGTTGCGCCCGGCGATGCTGTACGCGAACTGGTCGGTGCGCGCGATGCCGCGGATCGACGCGCCCGCGGCCCGCAACGCCTCGACCGCGGCCGCCGACCGCGCCTCGACCGGCGCCTCGGCGAGGTAGCCGGGGATCCCGGCACCGATCGGATGCCCCGCCACGGCGAAGACGTCCTTCACCGCGACCGTGCGCCCGTCGAGGGCGCCGGACCCGCCCGCGGGCAGCAGCGGATCGCCGACCACGCGCCAGGTGCGGCGGTCGAGCGCGGGTGCGGGTGCCGTGACGTGGGCGGCCGCGATGCGCCAGCCTCCCTCGGCGCGGCGCCACAGCTGGCTGACCACGCCGCGGCCACCCGCCGCCGGGGCGTTCTCGACCACGACGTGCGCCACGCCCTCGGCCACGGGCAGCACCCGGAGCCCGCTCACCCGTCGCGACGCCGCACCGCCGCGCCGGCCCCGGAACCGGGTGATCGCGTCGCGACCGACGAGCAGCCCCGATGCATCCGCCCGCACCGTCTCGTCGCCCGGCTCGAACCAGTCGCGCAGCGCGTCGAGGTCGTCGGCCATGAGCGCGGCCTCGTAGCCCAGCGCGGCCTCGACGAGCCCCTCGGGCGCGGGGCCGCCGCCGGCGACGTGCACCGGCACGCCGCCGGACTCAGCCACGGCGCACCTCGCGGAAGTCGGAGGTGCGGATGCGCGCGTGCACGCCCTTCACGAGGTCGACGACCTGCGAGATGTCGAAGTCGGTCGCCGCGCTGAGGTACGCGAGCGCCAGGTGCGGGTCCATCCCGTACCGCGCCTCGAGCAGCGCGACCGCGCGCCGCACGCAGTCCTGCATCGCGACGTCGAGGTCCTCGTCCATGCCCGTCGGCACGAGGTACTCGCTCGTCTCGGCCAGCGGCGCGGCGACGTCGCCGAACTCGCGCACGGCGTCCTCGCGGGCGATGACGTCGAACCGGATCGTGCCGCGCAGCGATGCCTCGAGCGCCGTGAGCGCGACCTCCCCGTCGCCCTGCGCGAAGTGGGGGTCGCCGAGGTACGCGAGCGCGCCGGGCACCTGCACCGGCAGGTAGAGCGACGCGCCCTCGCTGAGCAGCTTGATGTCGATGTTGCCGCCGTGCGTGCCGGGCGGCACCGAGTGCGGGCGCTCGTCGGCGTCGACGGCGACGCCCATGATGCCGAAGAACGGCGCGAGCGGGAACCGCACGACGCGCTCGCCGCCGTCGTCCAGCGGCAGCGCGCCGAACCAGTCGCCGCCGGCGCCCTGGTCGATGGGCGCGAACACGCTCACGTTGCCCTCGCCGCGCGGGAACTCGCCGGGCAGCGCGCCGCGGCCGTGGCGGTTCGAGATGACGCCGTACGGCACCCGTGGCGTGGTGTCGAGCACGGTGAGCTTCAGCAGGTCGCCGGGGCGCGCGCCGCGCACGTGGATCGGGCCGGTCACGACGTGCGGGCCGTCGACACGGGGGTCGCGGGGGTGGTCGGATGCCGCGAGGGCGGCCGCCTCCGCCAGCACCGCGTCGGGTTCGACGCCCTGCGCCCCGAAGAACGCGACCGGGTCGCGCCCCTGGTCCTCGAGGATGCCCTCGTGGCTGACGGTGTCGACGACGACCTCGTCGCCCGGGTCGATCGTGAGCACGGGCGCGTCGGCGCGCGAGGGCAGTCTCCCCCAGTGCAGCGCCCCGACCTCGGCGGGCAGGTACGGCCGGCCGTCGCCGACGCCGTCGCCCGCCTGGAGCACTCCCCGATATCCGCCCATGCACGCGCTCCGTTCCGTCGCCGGTGCCGACGGCACCTCTGTCGGTCGAGGGTACCGGCCGCCGGGACGCGGTCGGCGCGCGGTCTGGTCAGGCGAACTCGGCCTGCAGCCGCGTGATCTGCTCCCGGCCGGGCCCGATCGCCGCCTTCAGCCGCGCGGACGCCTCGGCGACCGCGGGGTCCTCCGCCCGGTCGGGGGTGACGCGACCGGGGTTGAGCGCCGTCGAGTTCGCGAACGCCTTCAGGTCGCGCGCGCCGCTCATCGCCTGCGCGGAGACGGAGCCCTCCACCTGCATCGTCAGCCAGTCGACCGGCGAGTCCGAGTACGACGTCGGCCGGCAGATCGCGTTCTTCGCCTCGTCGTCGTCACGCGTGGCCTCGACGAAGCCGGCCATCGCCGCGCCGAGGCACGGGAAGCCCACGCGCACGACCTGCGGGCGGATCGCGTCGGGCTGCCAGATCGGCACGGCCGGCCGGTCGGGCAGGCCCGGCGCCGCGCAGTGCACGACCACCGCGTCGGGGTCCACCCGCACGTCGCCGTCGGCGAAGACGAGTCGGCCCGGCGCGGCCGCGACCAGGTGCCCGCGGCGGACGACGTTCGTGATCGTCCGCAGCAGGTCGATCTCCCACTGCCCGATCGTCGGCGTCTTCGCCATGGTGGGCAGCACGCCGCGGTCGACGCGCAGCATCACGCCCCGCTCCTCGAGGCGCAGGAAGATCTCGTCCGGCGTCGCCGCGCCGATCGCCGACTCCATGGTGTCGGCCGCCATGCCGAGGAACACGGCCGGATCGGGCTGCACGACCGCCCGGTCGAACAGCCACGCCTCGCGGGGGCGCACCCAGCAGATCGCGCCGGGGTCGACGCCCCGCTGCAGCAGCCAGACGCACGCGTCCATCGCGGTCTTGCCGCCGCCGGCGATGACGAACTGCCGGGGCGCGTGGTCCAGGCGAGCGAGGCCCCCTGCCGGGATGACGGTCGCCCGGGGCTCGACCGCGAAGGGCGGCGCCGTCTCCGACGGGATCGAGCCCTCGACGTACGTCGCATCGACCAGGCGCGCCCGGTCGGCGGAGTACTCCTCGCCGCTCACGAGCGACCGGAACCGGGTGCCCCCGGTGTACTCGCACCCGGGGAAGAACGTCACCCGCCCGCTCGCGACCATCCGCTCGAGCACCCGCCCGTAGTACGAGACGATCTCGGGCGCGGTCGCGCGCTCCTGCAGGCCCGCCTCCGGGCCGACCTGCTGCAGGCGCCCGTCGCCGAGCAGCGTCGAGGCGACCCCGTAGAGCGCGGATGCCTGGTGCAGGCGCACGAACGGATACGCCCCGAGCCAGTGCCCGCCGGGCGCGTGGCGCCGGTCGACGAGCGCGACCGTGGCGTCGGAGTGCTCGAACAGCGCGTCGAGGAAGGCCATGCCCATGGCACCCGCCCCGACGACGAGGTAGTCGGCGTCCACCGTGACGGTCATGCGACTCATGACACCAAGCGCGGGAGCCCGGCGTCAAGGGCGAGCGTGCCGGGCGGGAACGACGACGGGCGCCTCCCCGGTGGGGAGACGCCCGTCGCGTTCGCCGGCATCCGCCGGCTGGGGTGGGACTAGAAGTCCATGCCACCGGTCGGGTCGGCCGGGACGGCCGGAGCGTTCTTCTCCGGCTTGTCGGCGACGACGGCCTCGGTGGTGAGGAACAGGCCGGCGATCGACGCGGCGTTCTGCAGCGCCGAGCGGGTGACCTTGGCCGGGTCGATGATGCCCTGCGCCACGAGGTCGCCGTACTGGCCGGTCGCGGCGTTGAGGCCGTGGCCCGCGGGGAGCTCGGCGACCTTGGCGGCCACGACGCCCGGCTCGAGGCCGGCGTTCAGGGCGATCTGCTTCAGCGGGGCCTCGATCGCGACGCGCACGATGTTCGCGCCGGTCGCCTCGTCGCCCTCGAGCGCGAGGGTCTCGAAGGCCTTGGCGCCGGCCTGGATGAGGGCCACGCCACCACCGGCGACGATGCCCTCCTCGACGGCGGCCTTCGCGTTGCGGACGGCGTCCTCGATGCGGTGCTTGCGCTCCTTGAGCTCGACCTCGGTGGCCGCGCCGGCCTTGATGACGGCGACGCCGCCGGCCAGCTTGGCGAGGCGCTCCTGGAGCTTCTCGCGGTCGTAGTCGGAGTCGGTGTTCTCGATCTCCGAGCGGATCTGGGCCACGCGGCCGGCGATCTGCTCGGTGTCGCCGGCACCCTCGACGATGGTGGTCTCGTCCTTGGTGATGACGACCTTGCGGGCCTGGCCGAGCATGTCGAGCTCGACGTTCTCCAGCTTGAGGCCGACCTCCTCGGCGATGACCTGGCCACCGGTGAGGATCGCGATGTCCTGCAGCTGGGCCTTGCGGCGGTCGCCGAAGCCGGGGGCCTTGACGGCGACCGACTTGAAGATGCCGCGGATCTTGTTCACCACGAGGGTGGCGAGCGCCTCGCCGTCGACGTCCTCGGCGATGATGAGCAGCTGCTTGCCGGTCTGGATCACCTTGTCGACGATCGGCAGCAGGTCCTTGATGTTCGAGACCTTGCTGTTGACGATCAGGATGTACGGGTCCTCGAAGACCGCCTCCTGGCGCTCCGGGTCGGTGACGAAGTACGCCGACAGGTAGCCCTTGTCGAAGCGCATGCCCTCGGTCAGCTCGAGCTCGGTGCCGAAGGTGTTCGACTCCTCGACGGTGACGACGCCCTCCTTGCCGACCTTGTCGATCGCCTCGGCGATGATCTCGCCGATCTGCGGGTCGGCGGCCGAGATGGACGCGGTCGCGGCGATCTCGTCCTTGGTCTCGATCTCCTTGGCGGCCTCGAGCAGCTCGGCCGAGACGGCGTCGGTGGCCTTCTCGATGCCGCGCTTGAGGCTGATCGGGTCGGCGCCGGCGGCGACGTTGCGGAGGCCCTCGCGCACGAGCGCCTGGGCGAGCACGACGGAGGTCGTGGTGCCGTCACCCGCGACGTCGTCGGTCTTCTTGGCGACCTCCTTGACGAGCTCGGCGCCGATCTTCTCGTAGGGGTCGTCGAGCTCGATCTCCTTGGCGATCGACACGCCGTCGTTCGTGATCGTGGGGGCGCCCCACTTCTTCTCGAGCACGACGTTGCGACCGCGCGGGCCGAGGGTCACCTTGACGGCGTCGGCGAGCGTGTTGAGGCCACGCTCGAGACCGCGGCGGGCCTCCTCGTCGAAAGCAATGATCTTTGCCATGTGGTTCTCTCGTCCTTTCTCGGACGTTGGAAGATTCGATGGATTAGCACTCGAATCAGACGAGTGCCAGAACGATTCTGGCACTCGTGTCCGGAGAGTGCAAGCGAACCCGGCGCCGGAGACACGACGGCGCGCCGTCGAGATGCTCGACGGCGCGCCGGACGCTCGTGGGGCCGGAAGGTCAGACCGGGCGGACGGACTCCGCCTGCGGGCCCTTGGCCCCGGTTCCCACCTCGAAGACGACCTGCTGGCCCTCCTCGAGTACCTTGTATCCGGCCATGTCGATGGCGGAGTAGTGGACGAAGACGTCCTGCCCGCCGCCGTCGACGGTGATGAACCCGTATCCCTTTTCAGCGTTGAACCACTTGACGGTCCCGTTCGCCATGCCTTGCTCCTGATTGCCGTGGTCGTGCAGCACGTGCCTCTCGCCTGTACCGGGCCGAACGAACGTGCTGGACGAGGAACCCGCTGGTCGAGCGGGGGACTCACACGGAAGTACCGACCAAGCCAGATACTAGCCAGCGCGGGGGTGCCCGAACCGGTTCCCACAGGCTCGGATGTCGCAGAACGGCAACAATTTACGTGATGGTTACGGGGCGGTGTCCTCGACATGATCGGCACCGAGCACGGCCACCAGGTCGGCTCCCGTCGCGGCGAACTCCTCGCTGATGCGCACCTCGGAGGTGCCGATCGCCTGCGCCACTCCCCGCGCGGCACCCTCGAGCTCCTCGCGCCCGTAGTAGACCACGGTGGTCTGGATGTCGTTCTCGCTCGCGTTGGCCGTCACGCCGACCGTGAACCCCGCCTCCGCGATGACCTGCGCGGTCGCGGCGGCGAGCCCGGACTCGGTCGTGCCGTTGAGCACCGTGACCGGCACGCTCGGGTCCACCGTGGGCTCGGCGGTCACGACCGCCTCCGTGGTCTGGACGGGCACCGGCACGTCGGACGGGAAAAGACGGTCGTCGAGGGCCATGACCGCCGCGATGCCGAACCCGGCAAGCACCGCGGTCGCGAAGACCGCCCAGGCGAAACCCGCCCATGCCGAACGCCGTCGCACCGGCGCGCGGTGCGCGCCCACGCGGTGCATCGCGTCCGGGATCTCGTCGAACCGGTCTCGGGGGTACTTCTCTGCCATCGGGGTCCAGTCGGGTCAGCGGTCAGTCGCGGTGCGGCCGTACGACAGCGCACGACGCGACCTCGCCCGGGCACGCGACTCGCGCAGCCGCTGCAACCGCTTCACCAGCATGGGGTCGTGGCGCAGCGCGTCCGGGGAGTCGATCAACGCACCGAGCACCTGATAGTACCGGGCCGGGCTGAAGCCGAACGCGTCGCGGATGGCCTCCTCCTTGGCACCGGCGTGCGACCACCACTCCCGCTCGAACGCGAGCACGCGCAGGTCGCGCTCGGAGAGCCCGCCGCTCCGGTGCTCCGCCTCCGCCATGCGCGCTCCCTCCGGGTACCTGCGTCCGGCAATCCTAGGCGCGCGCCGGCCGGCCGACGCGGGAACATGCCGGGGTCCGCGCATGTTGCGTCCTGCGACACGAGCGCGCGGCGCGAGCAGCGGGCGCGCGTAGGATGACGCCGACGAAGGGAACACCATGGGCTACGAGGTCCGCAAGAGCGATGACGAGTGGCGCGAGCACCTGGGCGCCGAGCGCTACGAGGTGCTGCGGGGCGCGGGCACGGAGCGCCCGTGGACCGGCGAGCTGCTCGACGAGGAGCGCGCCGGCATCTACACGTGCGGGGCCTGCAGCGCGGAGCTCTTCCAGAGCGGCACGAAGTTCGACTCCGGCTGCGGCTGGCCGAGCTTCTACGAGTCGGTCCGGCCGGAGGCGGTCGAGCTGATCGAGGACCGCTCGCTCGGCATGGTGCGCACCGAGGTGCGCTGCGCCGGGTGCGGCTCGCACCTGGGGCACGTCTTCCCCGACGGGTTCGGCACGCCCACGGGCGACCGCTACTGCATGAACTCGATCGCGCTGGAGTTCACGCCGGAGGACTGACGGCTCGACCGTCCACTGGAGCCGGCTGCGGGACTCGAACCCGCAACCTACGCTTTACAAGAGCGTTGCGCTACCGATTGCGCCAAGCCGGCCTGGCCCTCGCGGGCCTTCGGTCATGATACGGCAGGGGCCCGGCGCGAACGCCGGGCCCCTGCCGCATCACTCAGCCGACGATCACTCGTCGTCGGGCTCGGGGGTCGGCGTCGCGGTCGCCTCGGTGTACGTGTCGGCCGTCGCCTGGAGCACGAACGACGCGAACTCGGCCGGGTCGGTCAGCGAGCCGGTGTACTGCTTGCCGTTGACCACGACGGTCGGGGTGCCGCGCTGCTGGGTCTCGATGTCGGAGTTCGGGATGGGCTCGGACAGGAACCGGTTCGTGGCGTCCTGCACCCAGCCCTTGAACTCGGTGTCGTCGATGCACTGCTCGATGCTCGACAGCGAGCTCGCGCCGGCCTCCGCGGCGAGCGCCTTGAGCTCGTCGTTGCTGAGGCCGGTGGTGCCCTCCTCGGGCTGGTTGGCGAACAGCAGCGCGTTGAAGTCGTAGAACTGCTCGGGGGACGCGTCGGCCACGCAGCCGGCGGCGTTCGCCGCGCGCAGGGAGTACTGCGAGCCGGCCGAGCGGTTGGTGAGGATCGCGACCGGGTGGATCTCGATCGTCGCCGCACCCGACTCCACCATGGTGCGGATCTGGTCGCCGTTGGTCGTCTCGAACTGACCGCAGAAGGGGCAGAGGTAGTCGACGTACGTCACGATGTTGGCGATCGTGCCGCTCTCGTCCTGCACGGTCGCGGTGGGCGCCTCGTCGGGCTCCAGGGCCGTGGTCTCGACCGGCACCATGCCGACGTCGTAGACGATGCCGTCGCTGGCCATGTTGCGCGGCCCGGGGCCCTCGGGCTGGATGTTCTGCCAGATCAGGGTGCCGATCAGGGCGACGATCGCGACGACCGCGACGATGACGCCGCCCTGGATGAGGAACTTGTTCCGACGCTCGCGCCGACGCTGCTCCTCACGCAGCTGCCGGGCCTTCTCGCGAGCCGCCTCGCGCCGTTCGTTCTTGGTGGGTCGGTCCGATCCGCCGTAGGTCATCGATTGGTCTCCGTATGCTGTGGGCGCGCAGGATCCCTGCGAACGCAAGAACCGATCGTAGGGCCGCACGCTGGGAATCGTCCAAACACGCCCGGCGACCGGTGGATACGAGCATTCCTCGGCATCGAGGTTCGCATCACGGTCCCGGCATGGCATACTGGGGCGCGTGTCGATGCCACTGGCGGCGTCGACGCATTCCATTCACAACGGATCGTCCGGCACGTACCTGCCGGTGAAGGAGCAAAGAACGATGGCGTCTGTCACTTTCGACCAGGCAACCCGCCTCTACCCCGGCGGAACCCGCCCCGCAGTCGACAAGCTGGACCTGGAGGTGGCAGACGGCGAGTTCCTCGTCCTCGTCGGCCCGTCCGGTTGCGGCAAGTCCACCTCCCTCCGCATGCTCGCGGGTCTCGAGGAGGTCAACGAGGGCAACATCTTCATCGGCGACCGCAACGTCACGGACGTGCCGCCGAAGGACCGCGACATCGCGATGGTCTTCCAGAACTACGCGCTGTACCCGCACATGACCGTCGCCGAGAACATGGGCTTCGCCCTGAAGATCGCCGGCGTCGGCAAGGACGAGCGCGCCGCCCGCGTGCTCGAGGCGGCCAAGCTGCTCGACCTCGAGCCGTACCTCAACCGCAAGCCGAAGGCGCTCTCGGGCGGCCAGCGCCAGCGCGTCGCCATGGGCCGCGCGATCGTCCGCCAGCCGCAGGTGTTCCTCATGGACGAGCCGCTGTCGAACCTCGACGCGAAGCTCCGCGTCCAGACGCGCACCCAGATCGCCTCGCTGCAGCGCCGCCTCGGCGTCACCACGGTCTACGTCACGCACGACCAGACCGAGGCGCTCACCATGGGCGACCGCATCGCGGTGCTGAAGGACGGCATCCTCCAGCAGGTCGGCACCCCGCGCGACCTCTACGAGAAGCCCAGCAACGTGTTCGTCGCCGGCTTCATCGGCTCCCCCGCGATGAACCTCTTCCACGCCGACGTCGCGGACGGCGGCGTGCTCTTCGGCTCGGCCGTCGTGCCCGTCGAGCGCGAGGTCATCTCCGAGGCCAGCGGCCCGACCGTCACCGTGGGCGTGCGCCCCGAGGACATCGTGGTCTCGACCACGCAGGGCGAGGGCCTCGAGGTCGACGTCGACCTGGTCGAGGAGCTCGGCGCCGACGGCTACCTCTACGGTCACTCGACCGTCGAGGGCAAGCGCACCGACATCGTCGCGCGCGTCGACGGCCGCACCCACCCCGACGCCGGCGACAAGGTCTACCTCATGCCGACCCCGCGCCACGTCCACGTCTTCGACGCGGAGAGCGGCGAGCGCCTCGGCAGCCAGGCCGTGGTCAGCTGACCCCGATCTCGCACCACGACGCCGGCCGGGCTCCTCGGAGCCCGGCCGGCGTCGTTCGTCTCCGCGGTAGGAGCGCGGGGGCGGGCACTGTACGGTTGCAGCAATGACCGCTTCGCTGTCCATCACCTCCGCCACGGTCGACCCGGCACTGCTCGACCTCCCGTGGCACCTGCCGCTCGACGCCTGGCCGAACGAGACCATCGCCGCGCTCCCCAAGGGCATCTCGCGCCACCTCGTGCGCTTCGCCCACTTCGGGGGCTACGTCGTCGCGGTCAAGGAGACGACCGCGGAGATGGCCCGCGGCGAGTACGAGATGCTGCGCACGCTGCAGCGCCTCATGGTCCCGTGCGTCGAGCCCGTCGCCGTGATCTCCAACCGCGTCGACGCCGACGGCGAGCCGCTCCGCCCGGTGCTCGTGACCCGTCACCTGCGCTTCTCGCTCCCCTATCGCGCCCTGTTCTCGCAGACGCTCCGGCCCGACACCGCCACGCGGCTGGTCGACGCGCTCGCGGTGCTGCTCGTCCGCCTGCACATCATCGGGTTCTTCTGGGGCGACGTGTCGCTGTCGAACACGCTCTTCCGCCGCGACGCGGGCGCGTTCGCCGCGTACCTGGTCGACGCCGAGACCGGCAAGCTGTACGAGGGCGGGCTGTCGAACGGCCAGCGCGAGAACGACCTCGAGATCGCGCGCGTGAACATCGCCGGTGAGCTGCTCGACCTCGAGGCGGGCGGCCGCGTCGCCGACGAGCTCGACCCCGTGCGCATCAGCGACGGCATCGTCCACGCCTACCGGAGCCTGTGGACCGAGCTCACCGGCGCCGAGTCGTTCTCGAGCGCCGAGCGCTGGCGCATCAACGAGCGGGTCAACCGCCTGAACGCGCTGGGCTTCGACATCGAGGAGCTCGCGATCCGCACCGACGACGCCGGCACGACCGTGCGCATCCGCCCCAAGGTCGTCGACGCCGGGCACCACCACCGGCGCCTGCTCCGGCTCACCGGTCTCGACGCCCAGGAGAACCAGGCGCGCCGGCTGCTCAACGACCTCGACAGCTACCGCGCGATGTACGGCCGGCCCGGCGCGGACGAGGAGATGATCGCCCACGAGTGGCTCGTGCGGGTCTTCGAGCCGGTCATCCGATCCATCCCCGCGGAGCTGAAGGGCAAGCTCGAGCCCGCCGAGATGTTCCACCAGCTCCTCGAGCACCGATGGTTCATGGCGCAGGAGGCCGGCCACGACATCCCGCTCGCCGAGGCGATGTCGTCGTACGTGAACTCGGTGCTGCGGCATCGCCGCGACGAGGCGACCGTCATCTCCCCGCCCACCGAGGCGATCACCATGCCGACGACCATGGTCGGCCAGGCCACCGGGCCCATCTCGACGCTCGACGACGAGGGCGACTGGCGGTCGCGGGTCTGAGCAGCGGATGCCCCGTGGCATCCGCTCCCGTCAGCCCTCGGCGCGGAGCTTGGCGACCTCGTAGAGCGTGACGGATGCGGCGATGCCGGCGTTCAGCGACTCGGTCGCGTCGTGGATCGGGATCGACACGATCGCGTCGCAGGTCTCGGTGACGAGCCGGGAGAGTCCCTTGCCCTCGCTGCCGACGACCACGACGATCGGGCGATCGGCGAAGGAGAGCCCGGGCAGGCTCACGTCGCCGCCGCCGTCGAGACCGAGCACGAACACCCCGCGCTCCTTGAGTGCCTTGAGGGTCTGGGTGAGGTTCGACGCCATCGCCACGGGCACCCGCGCGGCGGCGCCGGCCGACGTCCGCCAGGCCGCGGCCGTCACGCCCGCCGAGCGTCGCTGGGGCACGATGACGCCCTGCCCGCCGAACGCCGCGGTAGAGCGGATGATCGCGCCGAGGTTGCGCGGGTCGGTCACGCCGTCGAGCGCCACGAGCAGCGGCAGTTCGTCGCGGTCGAGGAGCTCGTCGAGCAGCTCGACCGGGTGGGCGTACTCGTAGGGCGGCACCTTCAGCGCGAGGCCCTGGTGGACGCCGCCGTCGCCGGCGAGCCGGTCGAGCTCGGGTCGCATGACCTCCATGATCGGGATGTCGCGGTTGGTCGCGACCTTCAGCGCCTCGCGCACGCGGTCGTCCATCTCGACGCGTGCCGCGACGTAGAGGGTGCTGGCCGGGATCTTCGCGCGCAGCGCCTCGACGACCGCGTTGCGACCCGTCACGATCTCCGCCTCGTCACCCGACTTCGAGCGTCGCGAGGCCCCGGACGCGCCGCGCGGCGCCCCCTTCTGCCCGCCCTGGCCGCCCTGCTTCGCGGCGCGGCGCTCGGCCTGCACCTTGCGCTTGTGCGCGGGGTGGTACTCGCGGTCCTCCGCCTTGGGCGTCGGGCCCTTGCCCTCGAGCGCCTTGCGCCCGTGTCCCCCGGTGCCGGTCGACGCGCCCTTGCCCTTCTTGCGCACGGCTCCCGCACGCGACTTTCCGCTGCTGCCCTTCATGTGCCGAGACTCCAATGCGTTCCGTGGGCGGTGTCCTCGAGCGTGATGCCCGCGCCGGTGAGCTCGGCGCGGATGCGGTCGGCCTCACCGTAGTCCTTCGCCTCGCGCGCCGCCTGGCGGTCGTCGAGGAGCCGGGTCACGAGGGCGTCGAGTGCCCCCACCGCGGCCGACTCGTCCTGGCCCCGGCGATACGCGGGGTCGCGCGGGTCGATGCCGAGCACCTCGGCCATGGCGCGCACCTCCGCGTGCGCACGGGCCGCCGCCGGCAGGTCGACCGAGTCGAGCGCCTGGTTGCCCGCGCGCACGGTGTCGTGCAGCACGGCCAGGGCCTGGGGCACGCCGAGGTCGTCGTCCATGGCCCGGCCGAACGCGTCGGGCACCACCTCGGCGGCGGTGCCGACGAACCGCGTGCCGGCGAGCCGGCGCTCGGCGCGCTCGAGGAAGCCGGTGATGCGCTCGAGCGCGGCCTCGGCCTCCGAGATCGACGCGGGCGTGTAGTCGAGGGTGGAGCGGTAGTGCGCCTGGCCGAGCAGGTAGCGCACGACGATCGGCCGGGCGCGGCCGAGGAGGTCGGCCGCGTAGACCGAGTTGCCGAGCGACTTCGACATCTTCTGCCCCGAGACGTTCACGAGGCCGTTGTGCACCCAGTACTCGGCGAACGCGTCGCCGGCCGCCGTCGACTGGGCGAGCTCGTTCTCGTGGTGCGGGAACCGCAGGTCGAGCCCGCCGCCGTGGATGTCGAAGTGCGCGCCGAGGTAGCGGCGCGACATCGCGGAGCACTCGATGTGCCAGCCGGGGCGGCCCGCGCCCCAGGGCGACTCCCACGCGGCATCCGCCGGCTCGTCGGGCTTGTGCCCCTTCCAGAGCGCGAAGTCGCGCTCGTCGCGCTTGCCCCGCGGATCGGCGTCGGCGGCGGCCTCCATGTGGTCGCGGCTCTGCCGGGTGAGCGCGCCGTACTCCGGCCACGACGACGTGTCGAAGTACACGTCGCCCGAGCCGTCGGGCGCGGGGTAGGCGTGGCCGCGCTCGATGAGGCGGGCGATGAGGTCCTGCATCTGGGTCACGCTCGCGGTGGCCCGGGGCTCGTAGGTCGGCGCGAGGATGCCGAGCCGCTGGTACGCGGCGGTGAACTCGAGCTCGTACCGGTACGCGAGCGCCCACCAGCGCTCGCCCGAGTCGGAGGCGTTCACGAGGATCTTGTCGTCGATGTCGGTGACGTTGCGCACGAAGGTGACGTCGAAGCCGCGGTAGACGAGCCAGCGCCGCAGCTGGTCGTAGACGAGCGCGCTGCGCAGGTGGCCGATGTGCGGGCTCGACTGCACGGTCGGGCCGCAGACGTACATGCCCACGTGCCCCTCGCGCAGCGGCGTGAAGTCGCGCAGCGACTGTGCCTTCGAGTCGTAGATGCGCAGTGTCACGCCAGCAAGCCTACCGGCGGGCGCCCCGCATCACCGTGGCGCGACCAGCGCGGTCGCGATCGCCGCGACGCCCTCGCCGCGACCCGTGAAGCCGAGCCGGTCGGTCGTGGTCGCCGAGACGCTCACGGGCGCGCCGACCGCCTCGGAGAGCACGCGCTCGGCCTCGACGCGGCGCGGGGCGAGCTTGGGGCGATTGCCGACGACCTGCACGGCGACGTTGGCGACGCGCCAGCCCGCGGCGTCGAGGCGGCGCACCGTCTCGGCGAGGAACACCTCGCCGTGCGCGCCCGCGAGCCGCGGGTCGTCGGTGCCGAACATGCCGCCGATGTCGCCGAGCCCGGCGGCGGACAGCAGCGCATCGCAGATCGCGTGCGCCGCGGCGTCCCCGTCGCTGTGGCCCGAGAGGCCGCGCTCCCCCGGCCAGTGCAGTCCGGCCAGCCACAGCTCGTCGCCGTCGTCGCCGAACGCGTGCACGTCGACGCCCTGCCCCACCCGCCAGGCGGGCGCACCCGGGGCGACCAGTTGCTCGGCCCGGCGCAGGTCGGCAGGCACGGTGATCTTGAACGAACGCGCGTCCCCCGGCACGACCTCGACCTCGAGCCCGGCGGATGCCACGAGGGCGGCGTCGTCGGTGTGCTCCCGGCGCGCCTCGGCGTACGCCCGCTCGAGCGCCGCGCGGGGGAAGCCCTGCGGCGTCTGCACGGCGGCCAGTTCCGACCGGTCGAC
Organism: Agromyces rhizosphaerae; assembly: GCF_027925245.1. Lineage (NCBI taxonomy): Bacteria > Bacillati > Actinomycetota > Actinomycetes > Micrococcales > Microbacteriaceae > Agromyces > Agromyces rhizosphaerae. The sequence goes on along the minus strand of NZ_BSDP01000001.1, from coordinate 2,515,378 downwards.
GGTCTCGAGCACGCTCCGCCCGTCGACGCGCTTGATCGTGTCGATCACGTCGAGCACCGGGATGACCCCGCAGTCGCGCGCGCGGACCGCGGCGACGACCTCGTCGAAGACCGCGCTGGGCGTGAACGGTCGTGCGGCGTCGTGCACCAGCACGGTGCCGACGGCGGCCGGCAGCGCGGCGAGGCCGGCCGTGACCGACGCCTGCCTGGTCTCACCGCCCGCGACCACGTGCGCCGGGATCGCGTCGCCGAGCACGCCCGCGCAGATGTCGCGCGCACGCTCGACGTGCGAGGCGGGTGCGACGACGACGACGTGCGCCGGCTCCCTCATGCCGAGCACGGCATGGAGCGAACGCCCGAGGATCGTGCCCGTGCCGAGCGGCACGAACGCCTTGGGCGCGTCGGCCCCGAGGCGCGTGCCGCTGCCTGCGGCGACGACGACGACTCCGACGGTGGCGGTGCGCTCGATCACGTCACGAGCGTATCGCCCGCCGTGCGGGAGATCGGCGCGCAGGGCTCACGCCCGGGTGCTCAGGAGGCGAGGACCTCGTCGAGGACGGTCGACGCCTGCTCCTCGTCGGTCTTCTCCGCGAGCGCGAGCTCCGAGATGAGGATCTGGCGCGCCTTCGCGAGCATGCGCTTCTCGCCCGCCGAGAGGCCGCGGTCCTGGTCGCGACGCCAGAGGTCGCGCACGACCTCGGAGACCTTGATCACGTCGCCCGACGCGAGCTTCTCCAGGTTCGCCTTGTACCGGCGCGACCAGTTGGTGGGCTCCTCGGTGAACGGGGCGCGAAGCACCTCGAAGACCTTGTCGAGGCCTTCCTTGCCGATCACGTCGCGGACGCCGACCAGGTCGACGTTCTCAGCGGGGACCTCGATGACCAGGTCGCCCTGCGTGACGTTCAGCTTGAGGTAGAGCTTCTCTTCACCCTTGATGATCCTCTTCTTCACCTCGGTGATCGTTGCGGCTCCGTGGTGGGGATAGACGACAGTCTCGCCGACCTCAAAAAGCATGAATATATGTCCTTTCGGCAACGTTCAGGATACCACAGCACCCCCGTGCTAGGGTTCGCCCCGCCACCTCCGCGCGCGTGTGCGCGAGGCCCGCGACCGGGCCCGGCGGGTGCCATCGGCTAGACTCTGACCGATTTCAACCGCGCGCGCGTGATGCGCGTGCACCCCGGACTTGGAGGTTCAGTGAAGGCGCGTCTCGCGGCATCCGTCGCCCTTGCCCTCGGCATCGCACTCGCGGGCACGGGATGCTCGATGATCACCTATCAGGCCACCACGGAGCGCTACGACGCCAGCGACGGCGTGAGCGCGGACGTGGGCGACCTCGCCATCCGCAACATCCTGGTCGTCTCGGACGACGGGGAGTCGGGCAACCTGCTCATGACCGTCGTCAACCGCGGCGGCGACGACGTCGAGCTGTCGGTGCAGTACGCCGACGGCGGCACCACCGAGATCGTCCCGATCGAGGGCGGCTCCACCGTCGTCTTCGGCACCGGCGACGTCGAGACCGAGGAGCAGATCGAGCCGTACCTGCTCTCGGGCATCGACACCGACCCGGGCTCGCTCATGCCGATCTACCTGCAGTACGGCGGCGAGCCGGGCGTGCAGGTCCAGGCTCCCGTGCTCGACGGCGGGCTGCCGGAGTACGCCGAATACGTGCCGTGACCGGCGGGCGCCGCGCGGCACCCGCGTCCGGCCGGCCCGGCTACGCCTCGAACCGGTAGCCGAGCCCCCGCACGGTCACGAGCATCACCGGCTCCGACGGCGTGTGCTCGATCTTCGAGCGGATGCGCTTGATGTGCACGTCGAGGGTCTTGGTGTCCCCGAAGTAGTCCGACCCCCACACGCGGTCGATCAGCTGACCGCGCGTGAGCACGCGACCGGCGTTGCGCATGAGCAGCTCGAGCAGCTCGAATTCCTTGAGCGGCATGGAGATCTCGTCGCCGTCCACCGCGACCGTGTGGCGCTCGACGTCCATGCGAACCCGCCCGGCCTCGAGCACGCGGTCGTCGAGGTCCTCGTCGTCGACACGGCGGCGGAGCACGGCGCGGATGCGCGCGAGCAGCTCGCGCGTCGAGTAGGGCTTGGTGACGTAGTCGTCGGCACCGAGCTCGAGCCCGACGACGATGTCCACCTCCGAGTCCTTCGCCGTGAGCATGATGATCGGCACGCCCGAGCGCGCGCGCAGCTCGCGGCACACCTCGGTGCCGGGCAGCCCGGGCAGCATGAGGTCGAGCAGCACCAGGTCGGCGCCGGCGCGGTCGAAGGCCGTGACGGCGTCGGCGCCGTCGCCGGCGACCTCCACCTCGTAGCCCTCGCGCTCGAGCAGGTAGCTCAGCGGCTCGCTCAGGGCGACCTCGTCCTCGACGAGCAGGATGCGTGTCACTTGCGTGTCTCCTCGGGTGTGCGCGGACGGCTGTCCGCGGCAGGTGATGGTTCGGGTTCGGGAGTCGGTTCGGCCGCCGCCTCCGGCAGGCGGATGGTGAAGGTGGAGCCGCGGCCCGGCTGCGACCAGACGCGCACGTCGCCGCCGTGGTTCTGCACGGTGTGCTTGACGATGGCGAGCCCGAGCCCGGAGCCGCCGGTGTCCCGTGCGCGCGCCTGGTCGACGCGGTAGAACCGCTCGAACACGCGGTCGAGGTCGGCCTCGGCGATGCCGATGCCCTGGTCGGTGACGGCGATCTCGACGACGCCGTCGGCGGAGCGGTACACGCCGATGCCGACGCGCGACCCCTCGTGCGAGTAGGTGAGCGCGTTCGCGATGAGGTTGTGCACCGCGACGCGGAGCAGCGCCTCGTCGCCGTAGACGGCGGCCTTCGACTTCGCCTTGATCGCGATGTCGACGCGCTTCGAGGCCGCGATCACGCGGTTCTGGTCGACGGCCTGGCGCACGAGCGCGTCGATCTCGATGCGCTCGGCACCCTCGATCGCCTCGTGCGCCTGCAGGCGGGAGAGCTCGATGATCTCGTTGGTGATGCGCCCGAGGCGGGCCGACTCCTCGGTGAGCCGCTGCGCGAACCGACGCACGCGATCGGGATCGTCGGCGGCGTGGTCGAGCGCCTCCGCGAGCAGGGTGACCGACGCGATCGGGGTCTTCAGCTCGTGGCTGATGTTCGCCACGAAGTCGCGCCGCACGTCGTCGAGCCGGTTCGCCTCGGTGCGGTCCTCGGCCAGCAGCATGACGTAGCGCGGGCCGAGCCGCGCGGCCCGCACCCGCAGGAGGAGCGTCGTGTCGCCGATCGGACCGCGCACGAGGCGCACCTCGCGGGTCGTCGCCTCGCCGGTGCGCCGCACCTGGTCGACGAGCGACACCAGTTCCGTGTGCACGAGCGCTCGGTCCCACACGAGGCCCATCGCGAGCGCACCCGGCGAGGCCTTCAGCACGTTGTTGGACGGGTCGAGGACGACGCCGGCGGTCTCGAGTGCGTCGAGCATCTCGTCGATGCCCTCCGGGATCGTGGGGTTGACCACCTTGGCTGCCGACGATCCCCGCCGCTCGGCGATCAGGAAGACGACCACGAACGCCGCCCCGATCACGCTGCCCACGCCGAGGGCGGCGAGCACCAGCCAGGTGGACTCCATGGACCTCAGCGTACTGACCCCGAATCGGCCGGCTTGCACGCGGGAGCCCCGACGGCGCTACTTTAGAGTCTGTTCAGGGTTCCGGCACCTCCCGTTCACCTCCGGCGGCGAGCATGTCGGGGGCGAGCGCGGTATGCCCCGCCCGAATCACGAAACCCGAGAAGAGGGATGTCGAAGCATGCGCGAAGTCTTCCAGCAGGAGATGCGTGACGTCCAGGATCGCCTGGTCGAGATCGCGGAACGCGTGGCCGAATCGATCGAGAAGGCGACCTCCGCGTTCAACGAGTCGAACGTCGCGCTCGCCGAGGAGGTCATCGCGAGCGACCCCATCATCGACGAGGCGGCCAACCAGCTCGACGAGCTCGCGATCATGATCCTCGCCCGGCAGCAGCCCGTCGCGCGCGACCTGCGCATCACGGTGAGCGCGCTCCGGGTGAGCGCCTCGCTCGAGCGCATGGGCGACATCGCACGGCACATCGCCCAGCTCGCCCGCTACCGGTTCCCCGACAAGGTGGTGCCGAAGTCGCTGCGCCCGACCTTCTCCGAGATGGGCCGCATCGACGTCGAGCTGGCGCGCAAGCTGGTCGAGATGCTCCGCACGCAGGACGTCGAGATCGCCGAGGCCATCCGCGACCAGGACGACGAGCTCGACGCGCTCCACCTCAGCGTGTTCGAGAAGGTGCTGGGCGAGACCTGGAGCGGCGAGACGGCCTCCACCGTCGACGCCACGCTCGCGAGCCGCTACCACGAGAGGTTCGGCGACCACGCCGTCTCGATCGCCAAGAAGGTGCAGTACCTGGCGACGGGCGACTGGGACGTCGATCGCACGTCCGACGCGTAGTCGGGCACACCGGAGGGACTTCCGCAGGGGGAAGTGCGAAGGGCGACGGATGCAGCCGCATCCGTCGCCCTTCGTCGTACCCGTCTCGTGCGGCTACTTCTTGCCCTGCGCCGCGACCGCCGCGGCACCTGCGGCGGCGGCCTCGGGGTCGAGGTACTCGGCCGGCTTCAGGGGCATGAGGTCCTCGCCCAGCGTGTACACCAGCGGGATGCCGGTGGGGATGTTGAGGCCGGCGATGTCGTCGTCGGAGATGCCGTCGAGGTGCTTCACGAGCGCGCGGAGCGAGTTGCCGTGCGCGGCGACCAGCACCGTCTTCCCTGCGCGGAGGTCGTCGGCGAGCGGACCCTCCCAGTACGGCATCATGCGGGCGATGACGTCCTTCAGGCACTCCGTGCGGGGCAGCTCGTCGTCGGCGAGGCCTGCATAGCGCGCGTCGCCCACCTGCGACCACTCATCGTCGTCGTCGATGGGGGGCGGCGGCACGTCGAACGAGCGGCGCCACTGCATGAACTGCTCCTCGCCGTACTTCTCGAGCGTCTCGGCCTTGTCGAGGCCCTGCAGCGCGCCGTAGTGGCGCTCGTTGAGCCGCCACGAGCGCTTCACGTCGATCCAGAGGCGGTCGGCCTGCTCGAGCGCGATGTTCGCGGTGACGATCGCACGCTTCAGCACCGAGGTGTGCACCACGTCGGGGAGCACGCCCTGCTCGGCGAGCAGCTCGCCCGCGCGCTCGGACTCGGCCTTGCCGATGTCGGTCAGCCCGACGTCGACCCACCCCGTGAAGAGGTTCTTCTGGTTCCATTCGCTGTTGCCGTGCCGCAGCAGCACGAGCGTGTAGGGAGCTGGCATGCCCCCAGACTAGCGCCGAGGGCAGGTCGCGCGAGCGCTGGCAGACTGGGGCGCATGCCGGTGGGCTCGATCACGCGAGGGACGACGAACGCCAACCGGCTGCGCCGATTCGACCGCTGGATCGCGGCGCAGCCGGCGCTGCGGCGCGCCACGGATCCGCTGGTCGTCGACCTCGGCTACGGCGCGAGCGCGGTGACGCCGCTCGAGCTGCATCGAGGGCTCGCGGCGGTGCGCGACGACGTCGAGGTGCTCGGGCTCGAGATCGACCCCGCGCGAGTTGCGCGCGCCCGCGCGCAACTCGAGGAGGTGCGCGCCGGGGGCACGGCGTTCGACCCCGCCGCATCCGTCTCGTTCGCCCTCGGCGGGTTCGAGGTGCCGGTGCCCGGAGGCCGCGCGCCGTGCGTGATCCGCGCCTGCAACGTGCTGCGGCAGTACGACGAGTCGGAGGTGGCAGACGCCTGGGCGATGCTCACGGGGCGGCTCGCACCGGGCGGGCTGCTCGTCGAGGGCACGTGCGACGAGCTCGGGCGCATCGCGTCCTGGGTCGGCCTCGACCCAGGCGGTCCGAGGACGTTCACGGTCGCGCTGCGGCTCGCCGGCCTCGAGGCGCCGTCGGTCGTGGCCGAGCGGCTGCCGAAGGCGCTCATCCACCGCAACGTGCCGGGCGAGCGCGTGCACGAGTTCCTGGCCGCGCTCGACCGCGCGTGGCGGGTGCACGCTCCCCTGTCGGTGTACGGGCCGTCCCAGCGCTGGATCCGCACCGTGACCACGCTGCGCGACGACGGCTGGCCGGTCGAGGGCGGCGTGCGACGCTGGCGGCTCGGCGAGGTCACGGTGGCCTGGTCGGCGGTCGCACCGGGCTGAGCCCGGCACGGACGGGCGGGCGGATGCCCCGGACCCGCGTTCAGAGCAGGGCGAGCGCGTCCCGCGCGTCGGCCACGTCGAGCCCGGTCGCCGTGAGCACGTCCACGAGGTAGGGGCGCAGCGCGTGCACGACGTTGCGGTCGGCGACCGAGCCCGCCGCGGGCACGATGCGCTCCGGATCGAGGTGCTTGGCGATCTCGATCGCGGCCTGCCTGGCCACGGGCAGCTGCTCGACGTCGCCCATCGCGTCGGCGAGCAGCCCGACCGCGACGGACGTGCGCGTGAACAGTTCGGCGAGCTCGGGCCGCGGCGCGCCGTCGCGCAGCGCGAACGCGGTGCGGCGCGAGGCGACCCGCAGGTTGCGCGTGGCGAGCTCGAGGCCCGTGAGCATGGTGCGCTGGCGGTCGAGGTCGTAGCGGCTCCGCCGGCCGAACGGCGAGATGCGGGCGATCGCGACGCCCGAGTCCACGGCCGCGGTCCACGCGTCGACCACGGGCTGGGTCGACCTCGCGCGTGAGAGCGCCCGATCCGCGGCATCCGCATCGCCCGAACGCATGGCGTCGGCGAAGGCCCGCAGCACCGCGACGTGCTCGTGCACGAGCCTGCGGCCCTCCCGTGCGGCGGTCCGGCGCGGGTCTCGCGGGATGATCGCGGTGGCAAGGAGCGCGAACGCGCCCGCCACCAGGCCGTCGAGGGTGCGCGTGAACGGCCCGCCCTCGGGCAGCGGCATCAGCATGACGAGCGTGCACTGCAGCGCGGCCGCGACCGCGAAGGCCGCCGACGGCGAGACGAGGCGCGCGACGAGCATCGTGACGGCGAGCGCGAGCGCGTACTGCGGGATGCCCTGGCCGGCGACGATCAGCAGCACCTCGGCGAGCGCGATGCCGAGCGTCATGCCGATCACGGTCTCGAGCACCCGGACGGGCCTGGCGTCGCGCACGAAGCCGAGCGAGGAGATCACCACGATCGCGGCGATCAGGGGCCGCTCGTGGCCCAGCACGATCGACGCGAAGGCGTAGGCGGCGACCGCCGTGACCGTGATCTGGAGCACGGCCGGGGCCGCGTCGACCATGCGCCGCACGTCGACCGTGCGCGCGAGGCCGCGGAGGTTCACCGCCGGGCGCCGAGCCTCGGCAGTCGCGGCACCTCCACCGCGGCGCCCGCGCCCGAGGGCACGACCGCGACCTGCGACGCGGCGACGTCGATGTCGTGCGACTCGACGATGAGCGCGATGTCGTCGGGCACCGCGCGCTTGACGACGGCCAGCGCGATGGGGCCGAGCTCGTGGTGCAGCCCGCTCGCGGTGATGGTGCCCACCGCGCGCCGCTCCTGCTCGCCCTCGGGCAGCTGCTTGATCGCCGAGACGACCTCGCCGTGCGCGGGCAGCACGGTGTCGGAGCCGTCGAGGTGCAGCATCACCAGCCGCCGGGGCGGACGGCCGAGGTTGTGCACCTTCGCCACGGTCTCCTGGCCGCGGTAGCAGCCCTTCGACAGGTGCACCGCGGTGCGCAGCCAGTCGAGCTCGTGCGGCAGCGAGCGGTCGTCGACCTCGGTCGCGAAGCGCGGGCGCCACGCGGCGATGCGCAGCGCCTCGGCGGCGAGCGAGCCGGCCATGCGCACCGAGCCGGTCCGGGCGGCCGCGGCGAGCGCGCGCAGCGCGTCGCGCGGCACGAGCACCTCGCTCCAGCGCCACTCGGCGGCGGGGTGCTCGGGGTCGGTCGCGTACTGGTAGCCGCCGGCCGCCACGTGCGACCACGGGTCGCGCCAGACGAGCGGCACGTCGTTCGGCGCCGCCGCGGTCACGCCGTCGGGCAGCAGCGCGGCCGGATCCTCGGCGGCCGTGCCGAGCACGGCGAACTCGTCGGTGCGCACCGACACCTCGACGCGCAGCATGAAGCGCATGCGGTCGAGCCACGAGCCGAGCGCGTCGGCGTCGCCGCCCTCGGCGACGAGCCAGGTCGCGACGCCGTCGTCGAGCACGTGCACGGCGTGCTCGACGTGGCCGCCCGCGTCGAGGAACAGCGCCTCGGCCGACTCGCCGGGCGCGAGCCGCGCGAGCGACTGGCTGGCCATCGAGTCGAGCCAGCTCAGCCGGTCGGGGCCCTCGACGCGCACGACGCCGCGGCCGGAGCAGTCGACGAGCGCGAGCCCGCGCTCGAGGTCGCGCTGCTCGACGATCGGGTTGCCGTAGTGCGCGGGCACGCCGGCGTCCACGCCCTCGGCGGGCACGGCGCCGGGCACGGCGAGCAGCGGCGAGTCGGCCATCAGGCGACCTTCGCGAGTCTGGCCGAGGCGTGCGTGCGCAGGTCCTGGCCGAGCGCGGCGATGTCCCACGCCCAGAGCAGGTGGCCCTCGACGAGCCCGTACAGGCGGGTCGCGGCCGAGTACGGCTTGGCGCCCTCGGCGCGCACGACCGCGTCGGTCGCGAGGTCGATGCGGGGGCCGGCCACCTGCCCGAGGTAGAGCTCGCCGACGCCGTCGGGGTGCACGAGCTGCACCTGCAGGTCGAACGCACCGGCGTCGTTGCGCAGCGTCTCGACGGCCTCGGCGTCGCCGAACGCCGCGTCCGAGGTCGCGGGCAGCATGCCCGGTCCGGCGTCGCCGTCGGCGAGCGGCCGGGCGAGGCGCCAGTAGCCCAGCTCCGAGGGGAGCTCGCGAGCGGTGCCCTCGGGGGCGTCCAGCAGCCAGGCGACCGACGAGTACTGCAGCACGGGCTGACCGTCGTGGGCGAACTGCACGCGCTGGCCGAACTCGTGGGTGACCGTGTCGTCGCCGACCCGGTAGTCGATGACTCCCGTGCCCTCCCACGTGCCGATGAGCCAGGAGAGCGGGACGAGTTCCGCCGGCAGGTCGGCGGGGATCTCGAGCATCGTGCTAGCGCTGCCCCGTGAACAGCTTGTAGACGACCACGCCGCTGATCCACGCGATGGACACGCTGGCGAGGCCGAGCAGTCCGAGGAACACGAGTTCGAGGGCGACGAGGGAGGATTCCATGCGCGTGAGTCTAGCCGCTCAACGGGGTGAGGAGGACCTGCACGAGCACTGCGGCCCCGATGATGACGACCGCTCCCCCGAGGCTGTCGCGCGCGCGAGCGAGGTAGCCGGCCGGCGTGCGGGTCGCGAGCTGCAGGCCGAACGCGAGCACCACGCACGCGCCGAGGCTCACCGACAGCCACGCGACCGGCTGCTCGGGCCCGAGCACGAGCACCAGTGCGGATGCCACGAGGGCCGCGGCCCACACCGGCACCACGCTCGTCCACCACAGCCGGTCCGCCGCGCGTTCGTCCATGTCGTCCACACTCCCCCCGGGCCCGGCGTCAATCGGTCCCCCGAGGTCACGATAGTATTGCCGGACCTTACAACTGGAGGGTCTGCGTGGCGCAGCTGTTGATCTTGACGTCGGCCGCCGACAACGACGTGCTCCCCGCGCTCGCCCTCCTCACGCATCGCATCCGCGTCATCCCGGCGTCGCCCGACCAGCTCGTGCGCGCGCCCGACTCGGATCTCGTGTTCGTCGACGCGCGCTCGAACCTCGCCGGCGCCAAGGCCCTCTGCCAGATCCTGCGCACGACCGGGCTCAGCGTGCCGCTCATCCTCGTCGTGACCGAGGGCGGGCTGACGGCGGTGAGCCCCGACTGGGGCGTCGACGACGTGATCCTCGAGTCCGCGGGACCGGCCGAGGTCGACGCCCGCGTGCGGCTCACGATCGGCCGCGCCGCGACCGCCCCCGCGTCCGAGCGCATCCAGACGTCCGGTGTGGTCATCGACGAGGCGAGCTACTCGGCGAAGGTGCACGGCAAGCCGCTCGACCTCACCTACAAGGAGTTCGAGCTCCTGCGCTTCCTCGCGGCACACCCGTCGCGCGTCTTCACCCGCGAGCAGCTGCTCAGCGAGGTCTGGGGCTACGACTACTTCGGCGGCACCCGCACGGTCGACGTGCACGTGCGGCGCCTCCGCGCGAAGCTCGGCGACCTCGAGGGCCTCATCGGCACCGTGCGCAACGTCGGCTACCGGTTCAACGTGCACGAGGAGGACGAGCGCGACCTCCCGGTCACCGCGAGCTGACCGACGCCCCGCCACCCGTCCGAGGCGTAACCCGGCGTTCACGCCCGCCCCTCGAACGCCCGCGACGCCGGTGGCATGATGAGGGGATGAACGCCGACGCCACCCTCACCGAGAGCGAAGAGCGGACCAGCAGCGACTTCGACGACGACTTCGAGCCGCTCGACATCGCCGGGGCGCCCGAGCTCCCGGACGCGCGCTACCTCGATCGCGAACTGAGCTGGCTGGCGTTCAACCAGCGCGTGCTGGAGCTCGCCGAGGATCCGTCGCTGCCGGTGCTGGAGCGCGCCAACTTCCTCGCCATCTTCGCCTCGAACCTCGACGAGTTCTTCATGGTGCGGGTCGCGGGCCTCAAGCGCCGCATCGCGACGGGACTGGCGGTGCCGACCAACGTCGGCCGTGCACCCGCCGACGTGCTGAGCGACATCTCCCAGGCGGCCCACGAGCTGCAGGAGCGGCACGCGCGCGCCTACCAGGACCTCGTGCGGCCCGCGCTCGCGGAGGCGGGTGTGCGCATCGTGGGCTGGCACGACCTCGGCGAGGACGAGCAGGAGCGCCTCGACGACTACTTCGCCGCGCAGATCTTCCCGGTGCTCATGCCGCTGGCGGTCGACCCGGCGCATCCGTTCCCCTACATCTCGGGGCTCTCGCTGAACCTCTCGGTGCGCGTGCGGAACAGCCGCACCGGCCGTCAGGAGTTCGCGCGCGTGAAGGTGCCGCAGATGCTGCCCCGCTACATCAAGGTGAGCGACGCCGAGACCGTGGACGACGCGCGGTACATCTCGCTGGAGTCGCTCATCGCGCACCACCTGTCGGACCTGTTCCCGGGAATGGACGTGCTCGACCACCACGTCTTCCGCGTCACCCGCAACGAGGACGTGGAGATCGAGGAGGACGAGACCGAGAACCTGATCAAGGCGCTCGAGAAGGAGCTCCTGCGCCGACGGTTCGGTCCGCCCATCCGCCTCGAGATCACCGACGACATGGACGACGTGACGCTCGGCCTGCTCGTGCGCGAGCTCGACGTGACCGAGCAGGAGGTGTACCGCCTGCCCGCGCCGCTCGACCTCGGCGGTCTGTTCGACATCGCCAAGATCGACCGGCCCGACCTGCACTACCCGCCGCACGTGCCCACGACCGCGCTGCAGCTGCGGCCGTCGGAGTCGAACCTCGACGCCGATGTGTTCTCGGCGATCGACCGGCGCGACGTGCTCGTGCACCACCCGTACGAGTCGTTCGCGACCAGCGTGCAGTCCTTCCTCGAGCAGGCCGCGGCCGATCCCGACGTGCTCGCGATCAAGCAGACGCTCTACCGCACCTCGGGCGACAGCCCGATCATCGAGGCGCTCATCGACGCGGCCGAGGCGGGCAAGCAGGTGCTCGCGCTCGTCGAGATCAAGGCCCGCTTCGACGAGGCCGCGAACATCACCTGGGCGCGCAAGCTCGAGAAGGCGGGCGTGCACGTGGTCTACGGGCTCGTCGGGCTGAAGACGCACTGCAAGCTCGCCCTCGTGATCCGGCAGGAGAAGGGCGAGCTTCGCCACTACAGCCACATCGGCACCGGCAACTACAACCCGAAGACGAGCCGGCTGTACGAGGACATGGGGCTGTTCACGGCCGACGGCCAGGTCGGCAAGGACCTGACCCGGCTGTTCAACGAGCTCTCCGGCTACGCGATCGAGAAGAAGTTCAAGCGCCTGCTCGTCGCGCCGCTGCACCTGCGGAAGGGACTACTCAAGCGCATCGCCCAGGAGGCGCGCAACGCGGAGGCCGGCAAGCCCAGCGGCATCCGCATCAAGGTCAACTCGATGGTCGATGAGGCGATCATCGACGCGCTCTACCGCGCCTCGAACGCCGGGGTGCCGGTCGAGGTGTGGGTGCGCGGCATCTGCAGCCTGAAGCCCGGCGTGCCCGGCATGAGCGAGCACATCCGCGTGCGCTCGGTGCTGGGGCGCTACCTCGAGCACTCGCGCATCTTCTCGTTCCACAACGACGGCGAGCCGGAGGTCTTCATCGGCAGCGCCGACATGATGCACCGCAACCTCGACCGACGCGTGGAGGCGCTCGTGCGCCTCACCGACCGCGGGCACATCGCCGAGGTCGGCGCGAACTTCGACAAGGCCATGGACGACGGCACCTCGTCGTGGTGGCTCGGCGCCGACGGCGTCTGGACCCGGCACTCGACCGACGCCGACGGGGGCCCGCTCGAGGACCTGCAGAACTGGCTCATGCAGCAGATCGGCCAGCGCACCCGCACGGGAACGCGACGGTGAGCGCGGCCGCCGTCTACGCGGCCGGCGCCGTGTGCTGGCGATGGATCGACGGGCGCATCCACGTGCTCGTCGTGCACCGCACGCAGCACGGCGACGTCACGATCCCCAAGGGGAAGGTCGATCCCGGCGAGAGCCTTCCGCAGACCGCGGTGCGCGAGATCAAGGAGGAGACGGGCCTGTCGATCGCGCTGGGCGTCCCCCTCGGCGACATCCGCTACACGATGCCGAACGGCCGCGAGAAGGTCGTGCACTACTGGGCGGCCGAGGTCTCGGACGCGGCCCTGCGGACCTCGACGTTCGTGCCGAACGGCGAGATCGCGGCGCTCGAGTGGGTCACGCTCAAGCGCGCACGGGGTTACCTGAGCTACGAGGCCGACGTCGCGCTGCTCGACCGGTTCACCGCGCTCGTCGACGACGGCGTCACGAGCACCGTGCCGCTCATCGTGCTGCGGCACGCCAAGGCGCGCTCGCGCAGCGGGTGGGGCAAGAAGGACGACTCGACCAGGCCGCTGGTCACGCGCGGGATCGCGCAGGCCGCCGCGCTGGCGCCCACCCTGCGGGCCTGGGCCCCGGCCCGGATCGTGTCGAGCCCCGCCACGAGGTGCGTGACCACGATCGCCCCGCTCGCGGCCGACGCGGGCATCGACATCAAGCGCAGCGACGACCTCAGCCAGGACGCGTGGGAGGCGGGAACGGCGAACGTGCGCCGCGTCATCGGCAAGCGCGTGCGTGCGCGCAAGCCCGCCGTCATCTGCAGCCACCGGCCCGTGCTCCCGCAGATCATGCGCGAGATCGCGCTCGCCACGGGCACCCCCATCGGCACCTACGCGGACGACGCCGCGCAGATGGACGCGGGGGGCTTCAGCGTCGTGCACCTGTCGCTCGAGAACCCCGCCTCGGGCATCGTCGCGCTCGAGACGCATCCCGCACGTCCCTGAGCGGCCCGCCCGCACCGCCTGGTTCCCTTCCGTTCACCTCGCGTTCACCGACCGGGCGAGGATCCGTTAAGCGTCCTGCGTAGCGTCGCAGCCGTGCCGGAGATCTCCGGGACGACACCTGCATCCGAACCCGGAAGGGAATCACGTGAATCTCAAGCGTTTCGGCGCCCCCGCCGCAATCGCCGCTGCCGCAGCACTCGCGCTCAGCTCCTGCGCAGCCAACGAGGGAGGCGCGTCGTCCGACGACACGACCGACTCGTCGCTCTCCGGCACCCTCGTGGGCGCCGGCGCCTCGTCGCAGGGCTCCGCCCAGGAGGCGTGGATCGCCGCGTTCCAGACGGCGAACCCCGACGTCACCGTGAACTACGACCCGTCCGGCTCCGGCGCCGGTCGCGAGACCTTCCAGGAGGGCGCGAGCGACTTCGCCGGTTCCGACCGCGCGTTCAACGACGAGGAGATCGCCGAGGGCAACTTCCAGGCCTGCGCCCCCGACACGAACATCATCGAGCTGCCGCTCTACATCTCGCCGATCGCCGTGATCTTCAACCTCGAGGGCGTCGAGTCGCTGAACCTCGACGCCGACACCCTCGCGGGCATCTTCGCCGGTGAGATCACCAACTGGAACGACGACGCGATCGTCTCGCAGAACGACGGCGTCGAGCTGCCCGACCAGGCGATCACCGCCGTGCACCGTGCCGACGACTCGGGCACCACCGAGAACTTCACCGAGTACCTCGGCGCGGCCGCGCCCGACGTGTGGACCTACGAGGCCGACGGCGTGTGGCCGTTCGAGGGCGGCGAGGCCGCCCAGGGCACCTCGGGCGTTGTCGACGCCGTGACCAACGGCACCGGCACCATCGGCTACGCCGACGCGTCTCGCGCCGGCGACCTCGGCACCGTCGCGGTCAAGGTCGGCGAGGAGTACGTGCCGTACTCGCCCGAGGCCGCTGCCGCGATCGTCGACGCCTCGCCGTTCGTCGAGGGCCGCTCGGAGTTCGACCTCGCGATCGAGCTCGAGCGCGACACCACCGCGTCGGGCACCTACCCGATCGTGCTGGTCAGCTACCTGGTCGCCTGCGAGGAGTACGCCGACTCGGCCAACGTCGAGCTCGTGAAGGCGTACCTCGGCTACATCGCCAGCCCCGAGGGCCAGGAGGCGTCGGCGGAGTCCGCCGGCTCGGCTCCGATCTCGGACAGCCTGCGCGAGCTGGCCACGGCTGCGATCGACTCGATTCAGTAATAGGTTGGTGCCCGACCCCGTGAGAGGCACTCGCGCGGGGTCGGGCACCACCGTTGCCGGCCTCCAACCAGTTCCACCCAACACGAGGATCCGAACCCGATGACGACGACCACCAAGGCCCCGCCGATCCGGGGCAAGCAGCGAGCGGGCGACCGCGTCTTCTCGGGCTCCGCGGTCTTCGCCGGCGCGATGATCCTGGTGACGCTCGGTGCCGTCGCCATCTTCCTGATCGTCCAGTCGATCCCGGCGCTGTTCGCGACCTCCGAGGACGCGTCGATCCTCACCACCAACTTCTGGGACTACGTCTGGCCGCTGCTGTTCGGCACGGTCTGGGCCGCCGCCCTCGCGCTCCTCATCGCGACGCCCCTGTCGATCGGCATCGCGCTCTTCATCTCGCACTACGCGCCCCGCCGGCTCGCCTCGATGCTCGGCTACATCGTCGACCTGCTCGCGGCGGTGCCCTCGGTCGTCTTCGGCCTCTGGGGCATCGGCGTCCTGGCCCCGGCCGTGCAGCCGCTCTACACCTGGCTGGTCGACAACATGGGCTGGTTCCCGCTGTTCGCGGGCCCGGTCTCCGGCACCGGCCGCACGATCCTCACCGCCGCGGTCGTGCTCGCCGTGATGGTGCTGCCGATCATGACCGCGATCAACCGCGAGGTCTTCCTGCAGACGCCCGTGCTGCACGAGGAGGCCGCACTCGCCCTCGGCGCCACCCGCTGGGAGATGATCCGCACCGCGGTGCTGCCGTTCGGCGCACCGGGCATGCTCTCGGCCGGCGTGCTGGGCCTCGGCCGCGCGCTCGGCGAGACCATGGCCGTCGCCATGGTGCTGTCGGCGACCGGCGCGGTCACCTTCCAGCTGCTCACCTCGGTGAACCCCTCCACGATCGCGGCGAACATCGCCCTGAGCTTCCCCGAGGCGTACGGCATCAACATCAACGTGCTGATCGCGACCGGCCTCATCCTCTTCATCGTCACGTTCGGCGTCAACGCGATCGCCCGCTGGGTCGTCAGCCGCCGCAAGGAATTCTCGGGAGCGAACTGATGGCCACGACGACCACCCGCCCCGCTGCCCGCTCGACCTCGGTCGAGAACGCCCTCGCGGCGGCGAAGCTGCCCACCTATGCGCTCTGGGTCGTGTTCGGCGTCTCCTTCGCCGTGGTCGGCGCCGTGCTCCTGCTGATCGCCATCGCCTCCGAGGCCGAGTTCAACTACGCGGGCTGGCTCATCATCGGCGGGCTCCTCTACGCGTTCAGCACCTGGCTGTTCTCCTCGCTCGTCGAGGGCCGGCGCCGGGGCATGGACCGCTTCGTCACGGCGCTCGTGATCGGCGCGTTCGTGATCGCGATGATCCCGCTGATCTCGGTCACGTGGACCGTGGTCAGCCTCGGTGCGGCACGATTCGACGTCGAGTTCTTCTCGTACTCGATGCGCAACGTGACCGGCGAGGGCGGCGGCGCGCTGCACGCCATCATCGGCACGCTCGAGATGACCGGCATGGCCGCGCTCATCTCGATCCCGATCGGCCTCATGACCTCGATCTACCTGGTCGAGTACGGCCGCGGCGCCGTCGCCCGCGGCATCACCTTCCTCGTCGACGTCATGACCGGCATCCCCTCGATCGTCGCGGGCCTGTTCGCCTACTCGCTGTTCTCGATCTTCCTCGGCCCGGGCACTCGCACGGGATTCGCCGGCTCGATCGCACTGGCGGTGCTGATGATCCCGGTCGTCGTGCGCTCGAGCGAGGAGATGCTGCGGCTCGTGCCGAACGAGCTGCGCGAGGCGTCGTACGCGCTCGGCGTGCCGAAGTGGCTCACGATCGTGAAGGTCGTGCTGCCCACGTCGATCGCCGGCATCACGACCGGCATCATGCTCTCGATCGCCCGCGTCATCGGCGAGACCGCGCCGCTGCTCATCGCCGCCGGCTTCACCGCGAGCATGAACTACAACCTGTTCGAGGGCCGCATGAGCTCGCTCCCCGTGTTCGTGTACACGCAGTACGCGAACCAGGGCAATCCGCCCGAGGCCTACCTCGATCGCGCGTGGGCCGGTGCGCTCACCCTGATCATCATCGTGATGGCCCTGAATCTCGTCGCGCGCCTCGTCGCCCGCACCTTCGCCCCGAAGACCGGCCGTTAGGGCCAGCAAAGGAAACCCGTGTCCAAGCGCATCGAAGTCAACGACCTCAACGTCTACTACGGCAAGTTCCGCGCCGTGGAGGGCGTGAGCCTGGAGATCGAGCCCCGTTCCGTCACCGCGTTCATCGGGCCGTCGGGCTGCGGCAAGACCACCTTCCTCCGCACCCTGAACCGCATGCACGAGGTCACCCCCGGCGCATCCGTCGAGGGCGAGGTGCTGATCGACGGCAACAACCTCTACGGCCCGGGCGTCGACCCGGTGCTCGTGCGCCGCCAGGTGGGCATGGTCTTCCAGCGCCCGAACCCGTTCCCGACGATGTCGATCCGCGAGAACGTGCTCGCCGGCGTCAAGCTCAACAACCGCCGCATGTCCAAGGGCGACGCCGACGACCTGGTGGAGCAGTCGCTGCAGGGCGCCAACCTGTGGAACGAGGTCAAGGACCGCCTCGACCGCCCCGGCTCCGGCCTCTCGGGCGGCCAGCAGCAGCGCCTCTGCATCGCCCGCACGATCGCCGTCTCGCCCGAGGTCATCCTGATGGACGAGCCGTGCTCGGCACTCGACCCCATCTCGACGCTCGCGATCGAGGACCTCATCGAGGAGCTGAAGCAGGAGTACACGATCGTCATCGTGACCCACAACATGCAGCAGGCGTCGCGCGTCTCCGACAAGACGGCGTTCTTCAACATCGCCGGCACCGGCAAGCCCGGCAAGCTCATCGAGTACGACGACACCACGACGATCTTCTCCAACCCGTCGCAGAAGTCGACCGAGGACTACGTCTCCGGGCGCTTCGGCTAGGCCGCCGCGACAGAACTTCACGGATGCCTCGGGGATGCGCTCCCCGAGGCATCCGTCGTCTCCCCCGACGGTGCAGAAAAGCGTGCACATTTCTCCTCCTCCGACCCTGTCGTCGCCCGGCGCACGCTGCTAGCGTGGGGGCACCCGGTTCCGGACCACCCCTTCGGTTCCGCCCGCGATCGCACACCAGCGGTGAGCAGATGGACGCGCGGCGCACACGCGCCGCCCCACGACGGCAGACCGCTCGGTGAGACGACTCCTCCCGGCAGGTCGCCGACCCGCACCCCCTGCGGTGGCGCACCCGCGCGCCCGCGACGACCCGGAGGAACTTTCGATGAGCATCGAGCCCATCCCCACCACGACCCACACCCGCACCCCGATCACGCTCACGGACGCGGAGATCTTCTCCGCCCACGACGGCGGCAAGCTCGAGATCTCGCTCTCCTCGCCGCTCGAGACGAAGCGCGACCTGTCGATCGCCTATACGCCGGGCGTCGCGCAGGTGAGCCGCACCATCCGCGACGCCCCCGACGCCGCCCGCGCGTACACCTGGGCGAGCCGGCTGGTCGCGGTCGTGAGCGACGGCACCGCCGTGCTCGGCCTCGGCGACATCGGCGCGTCGGCGTCGCTGCCGGTCATGGAGGGCAAGTCGGCGCTGTTCCGCCGGTTCGGCGGGCTCAACTCCATTCCGCTCGTGCTCGAGACCACCGACGTCGACGAGATCGTCGAGACGCTCGTGCGCCTGCGCTCGAGCTTCGGCGCCGTGAACCTGGAGGACGTCTCGGCCCCGCGCTGCTTCGAGCTCGAGGCGAAGCTGATCGAGGCGCTCGACATGCCCGTGATGCACGACGACCAGCACGGCACGGCGGTCGTGGCGCTCGCCGCGCTGCTGAACGCGGCCCGCATCGTCGAGCGCGACCTGGCGTCGCTGCGCGTGGTCATCTCGGGCGCGGGCGCGGCGGGCATCGCGGTGGCGGAGATCCTGCTGCGCTCGGGCGTCGACGACGTCGTGCTGCTCGACTCGCGCGGCATCCTCCACGCGGACCGGCCGGGCCTGACCGGCGTCAAGGCCGACTACGCGGCCCGCACCAACCCGCGAGGCATCACCGGGGGGATCGACGAGGCGCTCGACGGCGCCGACGTGTTCATCGGCGTCTCGTCGGGCACGGTGCCCGAGGAGACGATCGCGCGGATGTCCGACGACGCGATCGTGTTCGCGCTGTCGAACCCCGACCCCGAGGTGCACCCCGACATCGCCTCGCGTCACGCCCGCGTGGTGGCGACCGGCCGCAGCGACTTCCCGAACCAGATCAACAACGTGCTGGCCTTCCCGGGCATCTTCCGCGGCGCGCTCGACGCGGACGCGCGGCGCATCACGCCGGAGATGAAGATCGCGGCCGCGCGCGCGATCGCCGGGATCGTCGGCGAGGACCTCGCGCCCGACCACATCGTGCCGAGCCCGCTCGACGACCGCGTCGCCCCCGCGGTGGCTGCGGCCGTGATGGCGGCAGTGGAGCGGGCAGGCGACGAGCTCAGTCCCGAGGACTGAGCAGGTACGCGTTGAACGCCGCGGTGCGCGGGTCGACGGGGAGTTCGCGCCCGTCGATCCCGCGCACCGGGGCGGCCATGCGGATGCTGGACACCAGCCACGCGGCATCCGCCGTCTCGAGCTCCGACACCGGGATGTCGCGCACCTCGGTGGTCTCGCCGATCTCCGCGAGGTGCTCGAACAGCGACACCTGGGTGGTGCCGCGCAGGATGGCCCCGCTGGGAGCGGGCGTCGAGAACACGTCGCCGTGGCGGAGGATCACCGACGACGTCGGGCCCTCCATGACGTAGCCGTCGCTCGTGACGAAGAGTGCGTCGTCGGCGCCGCGGCGGTGCGCCTCGCGGATCGCGGCCATGTTCACGGCGTAGGAGAGCGTCTTCGCGCCGAGCAGCAGCCACGGCGCGCGGTCGGGCGTGCCGAGGTCGAAGCCGCGGTCGAGCGTGACCACGCGCAGGCCCTCGGTGCGGGCGCGGGTCTGGTCGGCGGCGGGGAAGGCGTGCAGCCAGGCCGTCGGTGCGGGGCCGTGCTCGACGCCGCGGCTCAGCACGAGCTTCAGCGCCTGCTCCCCCGTGTCCGGCAGCGCGGCCGCCGCGCGGGCAGCGGCGGCCTCCCACTGGCCGAGGTGCGGGGCGGGGAGATCGCAGATGCGCGCCGAGTTCTGCAGCCTGGCGAGGTGCGGGCGCAGCTCCTGCGCGTGCCCGTCGACGACCGCGAGGGTCTCGAAGATGCCGTCGCCGCGCTGCGTGCTGAGCTCACCCACGCGGAGCGCCGGCTCGGCCGCGTCGACTTCGCGGAACGTCGCCTGGAGCGCCTGGTCGTCGACCACGGCGTCGTACGGCAGCGGGTCGATCAGCAGCGTGAACGTGTCGGGCATGGCACGATGCTACGCGCTCGGCGAGTGGCACCGGATGCCCCGTGAGGACGTTGGCGGCCGGCCGCAGAACGCCTCTCGGCGCGAGGCCGCTCGTAGCGGCGAAAATTGGAGCCCGGGGTTACTGCGACCGGCCACGACCAGTGTAAACAGTCTCCGCCGGTGGATTCATTCCCGTTCGCCGGGCGCGATATCGGTCGCGCCCGGGCGCGTCCACGAGCGTCGCTCAGCTCGGCCGGAGCGTGCGGTTCCGCCCCGGTCAGTCCAGGCGCTCCCGGCGCCACAGCCTGGCGCAGGCCGAGAGCTCGACCGCGAGCTGGCTGAGCCGGAGCGCACGGGTCGTGAGCGAGGCGCCGCGGTCGGAGTCGGCCAGGTCGGCCGCGTCGGCGAGGCTCGCGGAGCCGAGCGCGGTGATGCGGCAGAACGACGCGGCGCGCTCGAGGGCGATGGCGAAGTCGCCGGCGAAGGCCCCGCGCAGGATCTGGTCGGCGAGCGCGAGCACCTCGTCGGGGCCGGTCGGCGAGGCGGCTCCCGCGACGACGCGGTCGCCGGTCGTCGCACGCTCGGCGCCGCGCTCGTAGACGTAGCCCATGCCGGTCGGGTCCTGGCGGATGAGCGCGCGCAGCAGGTAGATGCGCCAGAGCGCGCCGGGCAGGCTGCGTGCGCCGGCGCGCGACCAGAGCTCGGCGACCGTGTCGATGCCGTGCTCGTCGGTGAACGCCACGAGCCGCTCGACCACCTCGGGGTCGGGATCCTCGCGAACGCGAGCGAGCAGCGCTGTCGCGCTGTCGTGCGCGGCGCGGTTCAACTGCGCCGGGTCCTCGGCGCCCTCGTACCCCTCGAACGCCCCGGAGGGCATCCGCATCGGTCGGTGGTGGTCTGCGCGGCTCATACCCCGGCCACGATACCCCGCGCGGATCGGAGCACGGCCGGGCCTGTGGCATCCGCCCGACCCCGGTAGATTGGGTGCCCGGGCCTGTAGCTCAGTTGGCAGAGCAGTGGACTTTTAATCCATGGGTCGTGGGTTCGAGCCCCACCGGGCCCACCGCACGCACCGTCTCACTCCGCCGACGCGGCCTCCAGGCGCACCAGCACCGACTTCGACGCGGGCGTGTTGCTCACGTCGGCGACCGAGTCGAGCGGCACGAGCACGTTCGTCTCCGGGTAGTAGGCGGCGGCGTTGCCGCGCGGGGTCGAGTACGAGACGATCCGGAACCGGGGCGCGCGGCGCTCGACGCGGTCGGGCGCGACCGCGACGAGGTCGACCAGGTCGCCGTCGGCGAAGCCGGCCGCCGCGATGTCGTCCGGGTGCAGCATGACGACGCGCCTGCCGCCGGCGATGCCGCGGTAGCGGTCGTCCTTGCCGTAGATCGTGGTGTTGTACTGGTCGTGCGACCGGAGCGTCTGGAGCAGGAGGCATCCGCTCGGGATCTCGGGGTAGGTGAGCGCGTTCGCGGTGAACCGCGCGCGCCCGGTGGCCGTCGCGAAGCGCCGGTCGTCCCGCGGGGCGTTCGGCAGGCGCAGGCTCTCCCCGTCGGCGATCGCCTCCTCCAGGCCCTCGAAGCCCGGGACGACGGCCGAGATGCTGCGCCGGATCTGCGCGTAGTCGCCGCGCCACGCGGCCCAGTCGACGGCCGGTGCGCCGCCGGGGGCGAGGGGCGGATGCCCCGAGGCGAACACCTCCTCGGCGATGCGCGTCACGATGGCGACCTCCGACAGCAGGTCGTCGCTCGCGGGCCGCAGCCGGCCGCGGGAGGCGTGCACCATGCCCATCGAGTCCTCGACGGTCACGCGCTGGTCGCCGGTCGCCTGCGCGTCGCGCTCGGTACGGCCGAGCGTCGGCAGGATGAGGGCGCGGCGGCCGGTGACGAGGTGCGAGCGGTTGAGCTTGGTCGAGACCTGCACCGTCAGGTCGAGGTTCGCGAGGGCCCGCTCGGTCACCGCGGTGTCGGGCGTGGCGCGCACGAAGTTGCCGCCCATGCCGAGGAAGACACGGGCGCGCCCGTCGCGCATCGCGCGGATCGCCTCGACGGTGTCGTACCCGTGCGCGCGCGGCGACGCGAACGCGAACTCGCGATCGATGGCGTCGTGGAACCACTCGGGCATCCGCTCGAAGATGCCCATCGTGCGGTCGCCCTGCACGTTCGAGTGCCCGCGCACGGGGCAGACGCCCGCGCCGGGGCGGCCCACGTTGCCCTGCAGCAGCAGCAGGTTCACGACGTCGCGCAGCGTGGCCACCGCGTACGGGTGCTGGGTGAGGCCCATGGCCCAGCAGACGATGGCGGAGGGGGCATCCGCCACCATCGCCCCGACCTCGCGGATCTCGGCCTCGGCGAGCCCGGTGGCGGTCTCGACCTCGGCCCAGTCGAGTGCGCGGACGTCCGCCGCGTAGTCGTCGAATCCGCTGGTGTGCGCGGCGATGAACGCCTCGTCGAGCACGCCGCCGCGCTCGTCGTGCAGCTCGAGCAGCAGGGCACCGAGCGCCTGGAAGAGCGCCTGGTCGCCGCCCAGCCGGATCTGCAGGAACCGGTCGGCGAGCTTCGTGCCGCCCGCCGCGAGGTCACGGGGCGACTGCGGGTCGACGAACCGGATGAGCCCCGCCTCGGGCAGCGGGTTCACGGCGACGATCGTCGCGCCGCGGCGCTTGGCCTTCTCGAGCGCGCTCAGCATGCGCGGGTGGTTGGTGCCGGGATTCTGGCCGGCGACGATGATGAGGGACGCCTCGTGGAGGTCCTCGAGGCTCACCGTGCCCTTGCCGATGCCGAGCGTCTCGGTGAGCGCCGACCCGCTCGACTCGTGGCACATGTTCGAGCAGTCGGGCAGGTTGTTCGTGCCGAGGCCGCGCACGAGCAGCTGGTAGGCGAACGCCGCCTCGTTCGACGTGCGACCCGAGGTGTAGAAGATCGCCTGACCGGGGTCGTCCATGGCGCGCAGCTCGTCGCCGATGAGGCGGAACGCGTCGTCCCACGAGATGGGCGCGTAGTGGGTCGCGCCCTCCTCCAGCAGCATGGGCTCGGTGAGGCGCCCCTGCTGGCCGAGCCAGTAGTCGTCGTGGCCGCGCAGGTCGTCGATCGAGTGCTCCGCGAAGAACGCCCGCCCGACGCGACGCCGGGTCGCCTCCTCGGCGACGGCCTTCGCGCCGTTCTCGCAGAACTCGGCCGTATGGCGGTGGTCGCCCTCGGGCCAGGCGCAGCCCATGCAGTCGAAGCCGTCCTTCTGGTTCACCCGCAGCAGCGTCTGCGCGCTGCGCACGACGCCCATCTGGTCAATCGATGCCTGCAGGGCGTGCACGACCCCGGGGACGCCGGCGGCGCGGGCCTTCGGCTCCGAGACCCGCAGTTCCGCCTCGTCGATGTCGGTATCCGGTGCCTTCCGCGCCATGCACATGCTCCTTCGCCGGGTCGTGACGCGGTCACTCTACGCCAGCACGCGCCGGCCGAGCCCGCACAGGATTTCCGCAACGGATGCAGACGGGGGAAGCTTGACTCATGTCACGGATGACCATGCGCCGCCGCATCGAGCGGGTGCGGGTCGGCGCTGGCGACGAGGTCGCCACGAGCCGCCGCGAGGACCGCCTCGCGGTCGAGGAGCCGCTCGAGATCCGCGTGGGCGGGGAGCAGTTCGCCGTGACGATGCGCACGCCCGGCGACGACTTCGACCTGGTCGCCGGGTTCCTCCTCTCGGAGGGCGTGCTCGGCATCGGCGCACCCGCCGCGATGCGGTTCTGCGCGGGCGAGCCGGGCGAGGAGAACACCTACAACGTGATCGACGCGACGCTGGGGCCGGATGCCGCGGCCGACGCGCTCCCCGACACCCGGCGCGTGCTCGCGACGAGCGCGTGCGGTCTCTGCGGCATCCCGTCGCTCGATGCCGTGACGAAGTCGTCGCGCTTCGACGTGGCCGACGACCCCCTGCGCATCGAACTCGGCGTGCTGCTGTCGCTGCCCGACCGGTTGCGCGCCGAGCAGCGGCTGTTCGACGACACGGGCGGCGTGCACGCCGCGGGCCTCTTCACCGCCGACGGCGAGCTGCTGTGCCTGCGCGAGGACGTCGGGCGCCACAACGCGGTCGACAAGGTCGTCGGCTGGGCCGTTCGCGAGGGACGGCTGCCCCTGTCGGGCACGGTGCTGCAGGTCTCGGGGCGGGCGTCGTTCGAGCTGGTGCAGAAGGCGCGGCTCGCGGGCATCCCGATGCTGTCGGCGGTGAGCGCGCCGTCGACGGCCGCGGTCGAGCAGGCGGATGCCGCGGGGCTGACGCTCGCGGGCTTCAGCCGCGGCACGGGCATCAACCTGTACACCCGTGCGGATCGGGTGCGGCGATGAACTGGACCCTCGTGCTCGACCTGCTGCTGATCGCGGCGCTCGCGGGCGCGTTCGTGCGCGGCTGGCAGAGCGGGCTGCTGCACACCGCGGGCGGGCTCGCGGGCCTCGTCGCGGGCGGCGTGGCCGCCTACGTGCTGCTGCCGACGATCGTGGCGTGGATCCCGTGGCCGCAGTGGCGCGTGGTCGGCGCGTTCGGCGCCGCGCTGCTCCTGCTCATCGTCGGCGCGTCGCTCGGCAGCGCGCTCGGGCAGCTGCTGCGACGGGGCGCCGAGACCGTGAAGCTCGCGCCGGTCGACCGGCTGCTGGGCGGCGCGGCCACGACCGTGGTGGCCGCGCTCGTGATCGCGCTGCTCGGCGGCGGCATCGCGGCGATGGGCGTGCCCTGGCTCTCCCCCGTCGTCGCGGGCTCGGCGATCGTGCGCGGCATCGACGCGATCACCCCCGCGCCGGCGCGCGCGGCGATCGCGCAGGTGCGCGAGGCCGCGTTCGACGACGCCATCCCGTGGCTCTTCGACGCACTCGGCCAGCCGACCGAGGCGCCCGACATCCCCGAGGTCGACACGGCCGGGCCGGAGCTGGCCGAGGCGACGCAGTCGGTCGTGCGCATCACGGGCGCGGCCTTCCAGTGCGGCATCTCGGTCACGGGCAGCGGCTTCGTCGTGGCATCCGACCGGGTCGTGACCAACGCGCACGTGGTCGCGGGCGTCGACCAGCCGGTCGTCGAGGCACCCGGGCGCACGCCCGTGCCGGGCCGGGTCGTGTACTACGACGAGGCCGCCGACCTCGCGGTCATCGCGACCGACGGGCTCCAGGCGGCGCCGCTCGAACTGGGCGACACCCTGCCGCCCGGCGCCGAGGCGGTGGTCGCGGGCTACCCGTACGGCGGGCCGCTCGAGCTGGCGCCCGCAGAGGTGCTGTCGGCCGGGCCGCTGATCTTCAACGGCACGCTCGCCGACCGCGCGCGCGACGTGTACACACTCGCGGCGGCGGTCTACCAGGGCGACTCGGGCGGGCCCGTGCTCACGACCGAAGGGGTCGTCGCGGGCGTCGTGTTCGGCAAGGCCGAGTCGGTCGCCGACGTCGGCTACGCCGTCACGATGGTCGAACTCGACCCCGTCGCGGACCTCGCCGCGGGGCTGACGCAACCCGTGGGCACGGGCGCCTGCCACGTCGGCTGACTCCGTCGGCGGCTCAGCCCACGATCGCGCGCAGCCCGCGCATGAGCGCCAGCCGCTCGTCGGCGTTGCGCCCGAGCGGTGCCGCCGCGAGCACGCCGACCCCGGCGGCGCCGAAGGCCGCGACGCGCTCGGCCACCTGGGCGGGCGTGCCGACCAGGTTCATCGCGAGCGCGAGCTCGTCGGGCACCGCCGCGACGGCCTCCTCCTTGCGGCCGGCGAGGAACAGCTCCTGGATCGTCGCGGCCACGTCGCCGTACCCGTAGCCGGTCACGAGCGTGTTGTAGAAGTTCTTGCCGCGCGCGCCCATGCCGCCGACGTAGAGCGCGATCTGCTGCTTGACCGTCGGCAGCACGGCGGCGACGTCATCGCCGATGTAGAGCGCGGTGGTCGCGAAGATCTCGAGCGGTGCCAGCGACGGGTCGCGCCGCGCGGTGCCCGCGTCGAGCGCGTCGCCCCACACGTCGCGCGCCCGCTCGGGGTGGAACAGCGTCGGCAGCCAGGCGTCCGCGATCTCGGCGGTCTGCTCGACCGACTTCGGGCCGAGCGACGCGATGAGGATCGGGATGTCGGGTCGCACGGGCTCGTTGATCAGCTTCAGCGGCTTGCCCAGCCCGGTGCCCTGGTCGGCCGGCAGCGGGATCGTGTAGTACTTGCCCGCGTGCTCCAGGCGCTCGCGCCGCCAGACCGACCGGCAGATCTCGACGACCTCGCGCGTGCGGCCGAGCGGTGCGTCGTACGGCACGCCGTGGAAGCCCTCGATCGCCTGCGGGCCGGACGCGCCGATGCCGAGCGTGAACCGCCCGTCGGAGACGAAGTCGAGTCCCGCAGCGGTCATCGCCGTGAGCGTGGGCGTGCGCGTGTAGAGCTGCAGGATGCCGCTGACCAGCCGCATCCGCTCGGTGCGCGCCGCGAGGAACCCGAGCTGGCTGACCGCGTCGAACGAGTACGCCTCGGGCACGACGACGAGGTCGACCCCGGCCTGCTCGAGCGCCTCGACCTCGGCCGCCGCCTCGCGGAAGCCGCCGGCATAGCTCAGCATCATGCCGATCTGCATGGTGGGCGCCCCTACTCGGCCGAGAATCCGGCGAAGCGGATGCCCCAGCGGACTTCCCACTGCTCACCGGGGTGCAGCCAGCGCACTCCCTTGCCCGAGTTGAAGGCCTCGGCGGGCGCCGTCATCGGCTCGATCGCGATCGCCTGGTCGCCGTCCTCACCGGGGTAGGTGCGGGTCGTGTAGACCTGCACGTAGCCGAACGCGTCGTCGGCCCACATCGCGACGCTGCGGCCGTCGGGGGCCGTGAGCGTGTGCTCCGACTCGCCGTCGACGAGCTCGACCTCGCCGAACGCGTCGTCGAGCGAGAGGTCGCCCACCAGCTCACCGCCGCGCAGGTCGAACGGCGTGCCCTCGACCGGCACCTCGCCGGTGGGCAGCAGCCGCTCGTCGACCTCGATGTGGCTGGCCGCGGCCAGCCGGAGCGTGAGCGTCTCGGTGCGCACGTCGCCGATCTTCAGGAACGGGTGCGTGCCGACCGCCACCGGGGCGGGCTCCGAGCCGAGGTTCTCGATGAAGTGCGTCACGTCGAGCCCGTCGGAGACCAGCTCGTAGCGCACGGCGGTGCGCAGCAGGAACGGGTAGCCGAGCTGCGGGTAGATGTCGGCGCCGAGCGTGACCGAGTCGCGGTCGCGATCGAGCTCGTGGTACGCCGTGTAGCGCAGCAGGCCGTGGATCGCGTTGTTGCGGGCCGGCTCGGTGATCGCGAGCTGGTGGACCTGCTCGTCGTGGGTCCAACGGCCGTCGCGGATGCGGTTCGGCCAGGGCACGAGCACGATGCCCGACCCGCTCGGCGGGCTCGAGTCCTCGGGGAAGCTCGGCACGAGGTCGATGCCGTCGATGCTGAGCGCGCGGATGCCGGCGGCGAGCGACGTGATGGTGGCGCGGAGTTCGCCGCTCGAGGTGGTGGTGCTGAGCTCGAACTGCTCGCCCGTGGGAAGCGTCATCCCTACAGCCTATGGTCTGCCACCGTGACCGCCAGACCCGCATCCTGCAATTCGTCGATGAGCGCCGCGGGCGCGGCGGCGTCGGTCACGAGCCGGTCGAACGCGTCGACCGGGGCGATGCGCCCGAGGTGCACTTCGCCGAGCTTCGCGGCGTCGGCGACGACGATGGCGCGCGACGCGGCGTGCAGCATCTGCCGCTTGACGGCGGCCTCGGGCAGGTTGGCGTTGGTGACGCCGCGAGCGGCGTCGACCCCGTTGCATCCGATCACGGCGAGGTCCGCGTGCACCTCGTCGAGCACGACGCCGGCCAGCGGATGCACGAGCGAGTGCTGGCGCGGGCGCAGCGTGCCGCCCGTGACGACGACCGTGAACCGCGGGATCTCGGGCTCGAGCTCGAGCGCGATGCTGAGGCCGTTGGTCAGCACGGTGACGTCGGCCAGGTCCTCCCGCGCGCGCAGCGCACGGGCGACCGCGAGCGTGGTCGTGCCGACGTCGAGGATCACGCTCTGCCCGCTCTGCACCTCCGCGGCGACGGCCAGTCCGATCTGCTCCTTGGGCACGACCGACGACGCCAACGCCTCCTCGAAGCTCGGTTCGCGCTCGGGCCGCGCCGAGACGGCACCCGCGTCGGCCGGCACCGCGCCGCCGTGCACCCGGCGGATGCCTCCCGACCGCTCGAGCGCGTCGAGGTCGGCGCGCGCGGTGACGTCGGTCACGCCGAAGGCCCGGCCCAGTTCGCTCACGCGGACGAAGCCCCGTTCGGTCACGAGCGCGAGCGCGCGCTCGCGCCGCACGGAGGCGGGCAGCACCACGCGTGCGTCGTCGGAGCGGTCGGCGTCCATGCGCAGCATCCTGCCGTGCTTCGGAATTCTTTGCAAGACAAAGCCACTTGTTTGTGAAAGCAAAGCGGCGTAGTCTGACGTCGCCATGAGCCACACCGACATCCCCGCCCCGATCACCGACGACCGCATCGCGGTGCGGCGCACCTCGCTCGCCGACGGGCGCGACCTGATCTACTTCGACGACGCGGACTCGACGCTGCCGCCCGAGCGCGCGGTCGACGAGCGCGAGCTCGCCCCGAGGCCGCCCACCGCGGTGATGCGCCAGGACGCGCTCACCGGCGAGTGGATCTCGTTCGCTGCGGCCCGCCAGAACCGCGCGTTCCTGCCGCCCGCCCACCTCGATCCCCTGGCGCCGCAGGCGCCGGGCAATCCCTCGGAGATCCCGAGCACGTACGACGTGGCCGTGTTCGAGAACAAGTCGCCCTCGTTCGGGCCCGAGCTGGGCCTGCCCGACGGCGAGGACGACACGGCCGCCCTCGCGGCGTACCGGTCGGTCGGCATCGAGCGCACCCGCACGTCGGTCGGCCGCTGCGAGGTCGTGTGCTTCAGCCCCGACCACGAGGGCTCGTTCGG
This sequence comes from Agromyces rhizosphaerae, assembly GCF_027925245.1. NCBI lineage: Bacteria > Bacillati > Actinomycetota > Actinomycetes > Micrococcales > Microbacteriaceae > Agromyces > Agromyces rhizosphaerae. The sequence continues at coordinate 2,486,452 of NZ_BSDP01000001.1, read as the reverse complement.
CACCCAGACGCCGTCGCGCGCACGCACCGTGATCGAGGCCTGGGCGCAGCGTACGGCCGCGCTCTCGTCGCTGCCGGGGGTGCAGCAGGTGTTCCCGTTCGAGAACCGCGGCGAGGCGATCGGCGTCACCCTGCAGCATCCGCACGGCCAGATCTACTCCTACCCGTACGTGACGCCTCGTACGCAGCGACTGCTCGACTCGCTCGACGCGTACGGCCCCACGCTGTTCGCCGACATCCTCGAGCGCGAACGCACCGGCGAGCGCCTGCTCATCGCGGGCGAGCACTGGACGGCGTTCGTGCCGTTCGCCGCACGCTGGCCGATCGAGGCGCACATCCTGCCGAACCGGCACGTGCCCGACCTCGCCGCCACGACGCTCGAGGAGCGCGAGGAGCTCTCGACGCTGTACCTGCGGCTGCTGCGCGGCGTCGACGCGCTCTACGACACCCCGACGCCGTACATCGCGGCCTGGCACCAGGCCCCGGTGCACGAGCGCCGCGACGAGGTGCGGCTCATGCTGCAGCTCACGAGCCCGCGGCGTGCGGCCGACAAGCTGAAGTTCCTCGCCGGCTCCGAGGCGGCGATGGGCGCGTGGATCGGCGACGTGCCGCCGGAGACGCAGGCCACGGCGCTGCGCGAGGCGATCGAGGGGGTCACGCTGTGAGCGGGCAGGACGTCGTGTCCGAGGCATCCGACGGGTTCGCGGCGAGGTACGGTCACCCGGCCGACGGCGTGTGGTCGGCCCCCGGACGTGTGAACCTCATCGGCGAGCACACCGACTACAACGACGGGTTCGTGTTCCCGTTCGCGATCGACCGGCGCACGGCGGTCGCGCTGGGTGCGAGGGGCGATTCTGTGCTGCGCGTCGCGAGCACGTTCAGCGATGAGTCGATCGAGATCGCGATCGACGCGCTCGCGCCCGACGCGGTGTCGGGCTGGTCGGCGTACCCGCTCGGCGTCGCCTGGGCGCTCGGCGAGTTCGGCGCCGACCTCTCGGGCGTGACGGGCGTCGACCTCTTCGTGGCATCCGACGTGCCGATCGGCGCCGGGCTGTCGTCGTCGGCCGCGATCGAGAGCGCCGTCGCGCTCGCCCTCGACGAGCACTGGGGGCTCGGCCTCGACCGCCCGACGCTCGCGAAGGTCGGCCAGCTCGCGGAGAACCGCGCCGTCGGCGCCCCGACCGGGATCATGGACCAGTCGGCCTCGCTGCTGGGCCGGCAGGACGCGGGCGTGTTCCTCGACTGCCGGAGCCTCGACGCCGAGGTGATCCCGCTCGGGTTCGACGCGGACGGGCTCGCGCTCATGGTGATCGACACGAAGGTCGAGCACTCGCACGCGACCGGCGGCTACGCGGCCCGGCGCGCGTCGTGCGAGGCGGGCGCTGCGGCTATGGGCGTCGGGTCGCTGCGCGACCTCGGCGTGGACGACCTCGAGCGCGCGGCATCCGTGCTCGACGACGAGACCTTCCGGCGGGTGCGGCACGTCGTGACCGAGAACGCGCGTGTGCTCGACACCGTGCGCACGCTGCGCGAGGTCGGACCGACCGGCATCGGGCCGCTGCTCGACGCCTCGCACGTGTCGATGCGCGACGACTTCGAGATCTCGGTGCCCGAGCTCGACCTCGCCGTGGAGACCGCGCAGGCGCACGGCGCGATCGGCGCGCGCATGACCGGCGGCGGCTTCGGCGGCGCGGCGATCGCACTCGTCACCGACGCGCTCGTGCCCGTGATCGAGCGGGTCGTGCGCACGGCGTTCGACGAGCGCGGCTACGGCGAGCCGGTGATCTTCACGGTGCGGGCGTCGCAGGGCGCTACTCGGGAGCGCTGACGGCACTGGGCGTGCCGCCGGTGACCCGAACGAGCTCGTCGAAGCTCGTCGGGAACACCGTGCGCGCGTGCCCGGCGGCCGCCCACACCACGTCGTAGCGCGCGAGGTGCGTGTCGACCACGGTGCGCACGGGCGACGGATGCCCCACCGGGGCGACCCCGCCGATCACCTGCCCCGTGGCATCCTTCACCCGCTCCTTCGAGGCGCGGCCGATCGTGCCGCCGAGCTCGGCGCCGAGCCACTCGGTGTCGACGCGGTGCGCGCCCGACGTGAGCACGAGCAGCGGCTCGTCGTCGAGCAGGAAGACGAGCGAGTTCGCGATCTGGCCGACCTCGATGCCGAGCGCATCGGCGGCGAGCTGGGCGGTCGTGACCGCGCCGTCGAACCAGCGGATCTCGGGGGTGAGGCCCTGCTCGGCGAGCGCCGCCTGCACGCGATCGACGGCGGGGTGGGCGGGCGTGGGCTGCGGCGTGGTCACGCGGCGATCCTAGGCGACACCCGCGAGCGATAGGGTGCGGCCGTGACCGCAGGCGCCGCCGGGACCCCCGGCTCCCCCGAACTCTCCCGCGCGCTCGGGCTGCGCGACGCGACGGTGATCGGGGTGGCGTCGATGGTGGGCGCCGGAGTGTTCGCCGCCTTCGCGCCGGCCGCGCGGGCCGCGGGCGACGGGCTGCTGATCGGCCTGGCGATCGCCGCCGTGATCGCGTTCGCCAATGCGACCTCGTCGGCGCAGCTCGCTGCGCAGTACCCGCGGTCGGGCGGCACGTACGTGTACGGGCGCGAGCAACTGGGACCGTGGTGGGGGTTCCTCGCCGGGTGGGGCTTCGTGATCGGCAAGACCGCGAGCTGCGCGGCGATGGCGCTGACGTTCGCCGCGTACGTTGCGCCCGAGGGCTGGGAACGGCTCGTCGCGGCGCTCGCGGTCGCTGCGCTCGCCGGCGTGAACCTGTTCGGCGTGACCCGCACGGCGGGGCTCGCGGCGATCATCGTGACGGTCGTGCTGCTGGTGCTCGCCGTCGTCGTGGCGTCCGGCGTCGCGGGAGCGCTGCCGGGCGGCGGCCTGCTCGACCCGTCGGGGCTCGTCGCCGAGGGCTGGTACGGCATCATGCAGTCGGGCGGCCTGCTGTTCTTCGCGTTCGCGGGCTACGCGCGCATGGCGACCATGGGCGAGGAGGTGCGCGAGCCGTCGCGCACCATCCCGCGCGCGATCGTGCTCGCGCTTGGCGTCGCGGTCGTCGTCTACGCGGCGGTGGGCGTGGTCGCGCTCGCCGCGCTCGGCGCGGAGGCGCTCGGGGCGTCGGCCGCGCCGCTCGTCGACGTGGTGCGGGCGAACGACTGGGCCTGGGCGGCACCGCTCGTGCGCATCGGCGGGGCGGCCGCGTCGCTCGGCGCGCTGCTCGCGCTCATCGCGGGCGTCGGGCGCACGAGCCTTGCGATGGCGCGCGAGCGCGACCTGCCGGCGCCGCTGGCGCGCGTGGGCGCCAGGTTCCGGGTGCCGTGGGTCTCAGAGGCATCCGTCGCCCTGGTGGTGATCGTGCTGGTGCTGACCGTCGACCTGCGCGGGGCGATCGGGTTCTCGTCGTTCGGCGTGCTGCTGTACTACCTCGTGGCGAACGTCGCCGCGTACACGCAGGGCCGCGACGATCGGCGGTACCCGCGCTGGCTGCAGGTGCTCGGGGCGATCGGATGCCTCGTGCTGGTCGCCACGCTGCCCTGGACGTCGGTCGTGGCCGGCGTCGCGGTGTTCGCGGTGGGGGTCGTGGGGCGGCTCGTCGTGCTCGCGCTCAGAAGACGCAGTCGGGGTTGATCACTGCCGAGAGGTCGACCCAGATGGCCTGCTGGTCACCGCCGGACTGAGGTCGCCACAGCACCCATCCGGTCGGGGCGTCGCAGTCCGATGCGCCCGGGAAGGACACGCTCGCACGCGTGTTCGGTTCCAGCAACCGCGGGCTGCTCGGCGCCCAGACCGCCCCGGACGCGTCGCGCCAGCCCTCGACGACGATCGCTCCCGCCGCGCTCGGGGGGTTCGTCACCGACACCTCCAGGTAGCCGGGATCGCAGCACAGCAGGAGCGGCGCCGCCTGCGGAGCGGTCGGGTCGGGCACCGAGGCGGCCGCCTGCGGCACGGTGACCGCGAGGGCGATGGCGGGCGCCGACCATGCGATGGCCCTGGCGGCGGTGCGTCTCGAGATCTCGTCCATGTCTCCCGGTTCCGTACTTGTGCGTCCGTATACGCACGAGCAGCCACGGTACCGCAGGTGTCGAGGTGTGCGTACGGCGCGCGGCAGCGTGTGGAGAATCGAGCACCCCTCGCGGTTGTCGGGGTCGCGCCGATCGCTAGTCTGACGGCATGACCGTCGACGCCGCCGCCCATGTCCGTTCGCTTCCGGGGGTCTCCGAGCCGTCGGTCGACGAGTCCGCGTTCGTCGCCGCGGGCGCCGTGCTGGTCGGGAACGTGCGGCTCGAGGCGGGATCGAGCGTCTGGTACAACGCCGTGCTGCGCGCGGAGGCCGAGCCGATCGTGCTGGGCGAGGGGTCCAACCTGCAGGACACGGTCGTGTGCCACGTCGATCGCGGGTATCCGCTGTCGGTGGGGCGCGGGGTGTCGGTCGGTCACGGCGCGGTGCTGCACGGCTGCACGATCGAGGACGACTGCCTGGTCGGCATGTCGGCGACCGTGCTGAACGGCGCGGTCATCGGCGCGGGGTCGCTCGTCGCCGCGGGGGCCGTGGTGCTCGAGGGCACCGTCGTGCCGCCGGGGTCGCTCGTGGCCGGGGTTCCGGCGAAGGTGCGGCGCGAGCTGAGCGACGAGGAGCGCGCGGGGATCCGCCGCAACGGCGAGGCGTACCTGCGGCACGTCGAGGTGCACCGCGCGGGCGACGGCTAGAACGGCGGATCTGGTTCGGGTTCGGGTTCGCGTTGGCGCGCGACCGACAACGCCTCGATCGGCTCGGTCGTGTACTCCCGCCCGAGTGGACTCCGCCAGTCGAGCACCCCTCCGCCCCGTTGGACGACCCGCCATCCGGCCTCGTGTTTCAGGTGGTGGTGGCGGGCGCAGAGGTGCGCGAGATTGTCGTGCGCGGTCGCACCTCCGGCGGCCCAGTCGAGGGTGTGGTCGATCTCCGAGGCATCCGCCCGCCGATCGCAGCCCGGGAACCGGCAGGTGCCGTCGCGCACGCGCAGCCAGGCGCGCAGGTCGGGCGGAACGGTGTAGCGGTCGCGCCCGACGGAGATCACCGCGCCCGAGTCGGGGTCCGTGAGCAGGCGCCGCAGCGAGCCGGCCGCCCCGGCGAGCTCGAGGGCGTCGTCGATCGGGATCGGTCCGTACCCGTCGAGCATCGCGGGCTCGTCGCCGTGGCCGAGGAGGCGCCTGGCGGGGACGGTGACCGAGACCTGCGGTCGGATGCCGCGTCTCGCCGAGGGTGCACCCGAGGTGGCACGTGCCGGCGCGGACTCGTCTCGCGCGGAGGTCGCGCCGTTGTGCGCCGGGCCCTCCGCCCCGGGCTGCGAGGCCGCCTCGCCCGCGATCCCCTGCCCCGCTGCCAGCAGCAGGTCGGCGAGCACGTCCACGCGGAGCTGCGCGACGGTGCGCTCCTCGCCGTCGAGCGCGCGAAGGTGCCCGGCGGTGTCGGTGAGCCGCGCGTCGATGCGCGCCGCGGTCGCGGCGGGCAGGTGGGCGGTCAGCCAGGCCATGCCATCGCGATCGGGCTCTACTCGCACGTGGCGGCCGGCCGAGGCATCGGCGGCACGAGCCTCGATCGAGTCGGGATGCATGCGCTCGCGCAGTATCCGCGCTCGTCGCCGGAAGCGCCCGGGCGTCGTGGTCGCCGCGACGCGCAGCGCCTCGGCTTCGAAGTCGGCACGGTGGGCGGCCGGCAGCGACCCGGCCTCGTCGGCGATGGTGCGGGCGTGCAGGTACGAGATGCGCCCCTCCAGTGCGGCCGCCAGCGTCGCTCCGAGCCCGTCGGCGAGCGCCTCGGCCTCGCCGATCCAGCGCGCGACGGTCGCCTCGGTCGCGCGGGTCGCGCATGCGATCTCTGCGGTCAGCGAGCGGCGCACGAGCTCGGCCCGGCGACGCGGCGGGTCGACGCGCAGACCCTCGCGCTCGCGCACGGCAGCGCGCTCCTCCTCGATCGCCGCCGACTCCCGATGGGCGTCCGCGATGAGCGACGCACGCCGCGCGCTGACGCGCTCGAGCTGCGCCGTGAGCGCGGCGATCTCGGTGACGTGCAGGTCGAGCAGCGCCTCGCGCCTGGCGTCGGCGGGCAGCCCCGCGGCATCCGTCGCCTCACCCCGGCGCCACTCGTCGATCACGTCGTCGAGTAGCTGCCACTCGATGTCGATCTCGTCAGGCGCGGGCAGGCGCGGTGGCAACGCGTCGAACGCCGGAACCGCGGCCCGCCCTGCTTCCTCCATACCTTCATGGAAGCAGCGACCACCGACATTCCCCGATCGGAATGCGAGGCAGCCGGGCGGCCGGGACGCCGGCTCAGCCCTGACGGCTCGGCACCCGCACGTCCGCACCTGCATCGACGGGCGCATACCCGAGCGGAGCGGATGCCCCGGGCTGCAGCCGCGCCTTGACGCGACGCGCGCGACGGAGCATCCAGCGTGCCGGAAGCGCGACCGCCATCGCGGCCGCACCCGCTGCGGCACCTGGGCCCGCGTCGTGCTCGCCGAGCATGCGTCGCCGCTCGTAGGCACGGCGCACCGCGCCGCCGGTGAGGTTGTGGCGACGCACCCGCTGCGGCAGCACGCCACGGTCGCGGGCGGCGACCAGGGCGCCGAGCTGCACGATCCAGTCGTCGTCGGCAGCCGGGTGGAAGTAGTTGTCCTCGATCCAGGCCGGGTCGGGGTCGCGGTACTCCCCCGCAACGAGCGCCTCGTGGCTCGCGAGGAGCCCGCTCCCGGCGAAGACCGTGTTGATCATCGCCTTCTCGACCCCGAAGTCGTCGAGCAGCAGCGCCGGCACCCCTTCGGCGATAGCCTCCAGCACGGCCGTGGAGCTCACGGTCACGAGCGCCGCCGCGCGCTTCAGGTGCGCCGCCATCGGGCCGTCCTCGACCACGAGGTTGGGCGGCAGCGATCCCGCCACCGACGGCGACGCCAGCAGCTCCTGCAGGTCGTGCGCCTCGGCGTGGGTCTGCGCCTCACCCGAACGCGCGCGCACCTTCACGACCACCCGTCGAGCCGACTGCGCCCGCGCGGCCTCGACGAGCCAGCCGACGAGCCGCTCGCGGTCCTCGAGCGTGCGCGGCACCTTCGCCTGCACGGCGAACACGACGTCGTCGCGCGCACCGCCACCCGGGCGCACGGTCGCCGGCCCCGAGGCATCCGCCCCAGCTGCCACTGACGACAGGCCCAGGAACGGCAGCCGCGCCAGCCCGAAGCTCACGTCGACGGGCATGCCCGCGGCGTTGCGCGCGAACTCGCGCACCTCACGGTGGCTGTGCAGCACGACGAGGTCGGTCTGCTCGCGGTAGACGATCGCCTTGGGCTCGGCGGGAATCGTGATGCCGGGGAAGCCGCTCAGCAGCACCGGGCGGTCGGGACGCTCGGCGAGCCGCGGCGCGACCACGCGCACGAGCGGGCCGCGCAGCGCGAGCAGCACCGCGTCGGGGCGCCGGTCGTCGACGAGTCGGTCGAGCCCGTCGAGGTCGACCACGCGCACCTGGTCGAGCGCGAACGCCGACCCGTCGAGCGCCACGCGCACCTGTCGCTCGCTCGGCAGCACCGGCGAGTCGACCAGCACCACCTGTACCTTCCACGACGTCGGCAGCGCCGAACCCGGCGGCACCGGACCCGGCAGGCGCGACGCGAGCGCCGCACCCCACTTCAGGTACGAGTCGCTGTCGGCGACGACCAGCAGCCGTCGCGGGCCGCCGGACCGACCCGTCGCCCCGCCCCGGCTCACGGGACGAGCACCCGGCGCAGCTTCGCGCGCGGCGCCTCCTCGCCCGGGAAGACGCGCTTGATGCCGTCGCCCATGGCCTCGCCGATGATGCGGATGTCGCGCACGAGGTGCTGCAGTCCCTGCGGCTCGAGCGAGGCGGCGTGGTCGCTGCCCCACATCGTGCGGTCGAGGGTGATGTGCCGCTCCACCGCGACGGCGCCGAGCGCGACCGCCGCGAGCGAGATCTGCAGCCCCGGCTCGTGGCCCGAGTAGCCGACCGGCACGCCGGGGTAGCGCAGCTGCAGCGTGTCGATCATGCGCAGGTTGGCCTCCTCGGCGGGCATCGGGTAGCTCGACGTGGCATGCATGAGCACGAGCCGGTCGGTGCCGAGCGCCTCGACCGCCCGGTCGATCTCCTCGATGGTCGACATGCCGGTCGAGCAGATCACGGGGCGCCCGGTCGCGGCGATCGCGCGCAGCAGCTCGAGGTCGGTGACCGAGGCGGATGCCACCTTGTACGCCACCGGCTCCTCTCCGAACTCCCCCAGCGCCTCCAGGAACTCCACCGACGGCACGTCCCACGGCGAGGCGAACCAGTCGAGGCCGACGGATGCCGCGTGCTCGGCCACCGCACGGTACTCCGCCACGCCGAACTCCACCCGGCGCCGGTAGTCGAGGTAGCTCATCGTGCCCCACGGGGTCTCGCGGGGCATGTCGCGCATGTGCTCGGGCGTCGCGATCTCGGGCGTGCGCTTCTGGAACTTCACCGCCTGCGCGCCCGCGTCGGCGGCCACGTCGATGAGCCGCCGCGCGAGTTCGACGTCGCCGTTGTGATTGAGGCCGATCTCGCCGATGACGTAGACCGGCTCGCCGTAGCCGACCGCGCTGCGGCCGATGCGGATCGCCATGGGGCTTCCTCCTCTAGTACCAGATGGCACCGGCGAGCGCCGGCTGCTCGGACGACCGCACCCGCGCCGCGGCGCGCGCGCCGAGCACGAGGTCGGACAGCTCGCGCACGGCGCCGTCGCCGCCCGCCCTGGTCAGCACGTGGCGCGCGAGCGCGAGCGCCTCCGGCGCGGCATCCGCCACCACCACCGGCCAGCCCGCGATGCGCAGGCAGCCGAGGTCGCCGACGTCGTTGCCCACGTACGCGATGCGCTCGAGCGGGATGCCCTTGCGCTCGGCCCATGCCACCAGCTCGGGCGCCTTGTCGCGCACGCCGTGCACGACATCGACCCCGAGCTTCGCCGCGCGCGCGGCGACCACCGGGTTCTCCTCGACCGAGAGGATCAGCATGGGCACGCCCGCCTCGCGCAGCATCTTCACGCCGTGCCCGTCGCTGCGGCTCACGCGCACCCGCTCGGTGCCGTCGCTGCCCACGTACGCCGTGTCGTCGGTGTGCACGCCGTCGAAGTCGGTGACCACGGCGTCGACGTCGATGCACGGCACGGCCGGCACCAGCGCCGAGGGCGAGACGACCGCGGCGAGCGCGTCGGCGAGCGCGAGATCGGCGGGCGTGTCGATCTCGAGCGCGTGCGCGTCGGGCACGAGGCGGAAGCCGATGCGGCCGAAGAAGCGGTGCTCGGCGTGGCGGAACCCGTCGACGTTCATCACGTAGAACGCGCCGGTCTCGCGGTACTCCGCCTCACGATCCTGCCGGCGCAGGCGCGCGCCCGAGCTGTGGTTCACGCCCGCGGCCCCGCGGGAGGTGCTCCGCCAGAGGAAGGCGTGGCTCTCGACGGCGGAGAACACGACGTCGGCGTCGCCGTGGCGCACCTCGGCGACCGCGGCGTCGATGTCGGAGGGATCGATGAACGGCGAGGTGGCCTGCACGAACACGAGCACCTCGGGCATCCGCTCCTCGGCCTCGAGCGCAGTGAGGGCGTGCAGCAGCGCCGACTCCGAGCTCGCGGTGTCGCCGGCGAGGTCGGCGGGCCGGTCGACGACCTCGGCGCCCGCGGCCTCGGCGGTCGCGGCGATCTCGGCGTCGTCGGTCGAGACGACCACGAGATCGACGGATGCGGCGGCCAGCGCCGCCCGCACGGCGCGGGCGACCAGCGGGACCCCCGCGACCTCGCGCAGGTTCTTGCCGGGCACGCCCTTCGAGCCCCCGCGTGCGGGGATGACGACGATCACCTCGTGGGGCATGTCGCGAGGCTAGGTTCGCGAACTTGCGCGGGCGTGAGCGACGGGTGAACGACGCGGGCGGATCCGGTGAACGGCTCGGCACGGCCCGCACGGCTACGGTGGAACCCGTGCCCGACCTGACCGCCCTCGCCTGGGTGCTGCTCGCGTTCTCGGCGTTCATGGTCGGGGTCTCGAAGACGGCGCTGCCCGGCGCGAACACCATCTCGATCGCGCTGTTCGCCGCGGTGCTCCCCGCACGCGCGTCCACCGGCGCCCTGCTGCTGCTCCTGATCGTGGGCGACATGCTGGCGCTGTGGCTCTACCGCAGGCACGCCGACTGGCCGGCGCTCGTGCGGCTCGCACCGGCGGTGGGGGTCGGCATCGTGCTCGGCGTGCTGTTCCTCGCCGTCGCGGACGACACCTGGGTGCGCCGCGTCATCGCCGTGATCCTGCTGCTCGTGATCGCGTTCACCCTGTGGCGACGCCGGCGCACGTCGGCGGACGCCCCGACCGGCGGCCGGATCGCGGCCTGGGGCTACGGCTCGCTGGGCGGGTTCACGACGATGGTCGCCAACGCGGGCGGCCCGGTGATGACGATGTACTTCCTCGCCTCGAGGTTCCCGGCCGCCGCGTTCCTCGGCACGGCCGCATGGTTCTTCGCGATCGTGAACGTGGTGAAGGTGCCGTTCTCGATCGGCCTCGGCATCATCACGCCCGCGACGCTGCTGCTCGACCTCGTGCTGGTGCCCGCCGTGCTCGTCGGCGGATTCGTCGGCTGGAACCTCATGAAGCGGATGCCGCAGCGGGTGTTCGAGCGGATCGTGATCGTGCTGACCGTGGTCGGCGCCCTGTACCTGCTGTTCGCGTGACCTGCTGCTCGCCTGACCCGCGGCTCGCGCAGCGCTACTGCAGCCGGAGCTCGGCCGACTTCACCACGTTCGCCAGCAGCATCGCGCGCGTCATCGGCCCCACCCCGCCGGGGTTCGGCGACAGGTGCCCGGCGACCTCGGCGACCGCGGGGTCGACGTCACCGGTGAGCCGACCCTTGCCGGTCTCCTCGTCCTGCACGCGCGTGATGCCCACGTCGAGCACGGCGGCGCCCGGCTTGACCCACTCGGGCTTCACGAGGTGCGGCACGCCGACAGCCGCCACGACGATGTCGCCGCGGCGCACCTCGGCGGGCAGGTCGGCCGTGCGCGAGTGCGTGAGGGTCACCGTGGCATCCAGCCCCTTGCGGGTGAAGAGCAGCCCGAGCGGGCGGCCGACCGTGAGCCCGCGGCCGATCACGACCACGTTGCGGCCGCGGATGGGCACGTCGTAGCGCTGCAGCATCTCGACGATGCCCGCGGGCGTGCACGGCAGCGGCGACTGCAACTCGCCCTCGATGCCGAGCACGAGCCGGCCGAGGTTGGTCGGATGCAGCCCGTCGGCGTCCTTGTCGGGGTCGATGAGCTCGAGCATGGCGTTCTCGTCGTGCCCCGGGGGCAGCGGCAGCTGCACGATGTAGCCGGTGACCTCGCGCGCGGAGTTGAGGTCGGCGATCGCGGCGCGCACGTCGGCCGAGGTGGCCGCCGCGGGCAGGTCGATGCGGATCGACTCGATGCCGACCTCGGCGCAGTCGCGGTGCTTGCCGGCGACGTACGAGCGGGAGCCCGGGTCGTCGCCGACCAGCAGCGTGCCGAGGCCCGGCACGACGCCGTTGGCCCGCAGGTCGTCGATGCGCGTGCGCAGCTCGTTCTTGATCGCGGTCGCCGTGGCGACGCCGTCGAGCCTGATCGCGGTCATCGGCTACTGCTCGAGGCCGGGGTACAGCGGGAAGCGCGCGGTGAGCGCCTCGACGCGCGCGCGCAGCGGCGCGACGTCGGCACCCGGCTTCAGCGCCTCGGCGATCACGTCGGCGACCTCGGTGAACTCCGCGTCGCCGAAGCCGCGGGTCGCGAGCGCGGGCGTGCCGATGCGCAGGCCCGAGGTGATCATCGGCGGGCGCGGGTCGAACGGCACCGCGTTGCGGTTCACGGTGATGAGCGCCGAGTGCAGGATGTCCTCGGCCTGCTGGCCGTCGAGCTCGGAGGTGCGGAGGTCCGCGAGCACGAGGTGCACGTCGGTGCCGCCGGTGAGCACGTCGACGCCCGCCGCACGCGAGTCGTCGGCGGTCAGGCGCTCGGCGAGGATCTGCGCGCCGCGGATGGTACGCGCCTGGCGGTCGACGAACTCCTCCGACGCCGCGATCTTGAACGCGGTCGCCTTGGCCGCGATCGCGTGCATGAGCGGGCCGCCCTGCTGGCCGGGGAAGACGTTCGAGTTGAGCTTGCGCGCGAGCTCCATGTCGCGGCTCACGATAAAGCCCGAGCGCGGGCCGCCGATGGTCTTGTGCACGGTCGACGAGACGACGTCGGCGTGCGGCACGGGCGACGGGTGCAGGCCCGCGGCCACGAGGCCCGCGAAGTGCGCCATGTCGACCCAGAGCTTCGCGCCGACCTCGTCGGCGATCGCGCGGAACGCGGCGAAGTCGAGCTGGCGCGGGTAGGCCGACCAGCCGGCGATGATCACCTGCGGCTTGTGCTCGAGCGCCTTGTCGCGCACGACGTCCATGTCGACGAGGAAGGTCTCGGGGTCGACGCCGTAGGAGACGGCGTTGTAGAGCTTGCCCGAGAAGTTCAGCTTCATGCCGTGCGTGAGGTGGCCGCCGTGGGCGAGCTCGAGGCCCAGGATGGTGTCGCCCGGCGTGGCGATCGCCGACAGCACGGCCGCGTTCGCGCTCGCACCCGAGTGGGGCTGCACGTTCGCGTACTCGGCGCCGAAGAGCGACTTGGCGCGGTCGATCGCGAGCTGCTCGGCGACGTCGACGTGCTCGCAGCCGCCGTAGTAGCGACGGCCCGGGTAGCCCTCGGCATACTTGTTGGTGAGCACCGAGCCCTGAGACTGCAGCACCGAGACGGGCACGAAGTTCTCGCTCGCGATCATCTCGAGGTACTCGCGCTGGCGACCCAACTCCTGCTCGAGGACGGCGGCGATCTCGGGGTCGACGACCTCGAGCGGCTGGTTGAAGACGGACTCTGCCAAGGCTGGCTCCTTCATGACACGCGATACCGGTGGTGGATGCTGCCGCGGCGACTCGCGCCGAGGCATCCGCTCCGGCCCAGGCGAACGGTCGGATGCGTGCCAGTCGCTCCCCGGTGGTCACCCACCTCAACGCCAGTCGCGACGCCTGTCAGCATAGCAACGGATGCCGGTGCGCACCCGGGTGCCGCACCTGTCGCTCGGGCGAGGAACGTGGGACAATAGTAAGGATTCTTGACTATTGCGAACGGATGCCGCATGACCACGTCGAACCGGATGCCCCTGCCCGCCGTCATTCCCGCGCCCGTGTCGCTCGAACGGCCCAAGGACGCGGAGCCGTTCGAGCTGGGGCCGGGCGCGCGGATCGTCGCCGTCGGGACCGCGGCGGAAGAGGTCGCGGGGTACCTCGCCCAGCTGCTGCGCCCCGCGACCGGGAGCGCGCCGGAGGTCGTGCAGCACGACGCCCGGGACGGGGACATCGTGCTCGCGCTCGAGGACGACGGCTCGGGCGACGAGTCGTACCGGCTCGACGTCGATGCACGCGGCATCCGCCTCATCGCACCCGCGGCGGCGGGCCTGTTCTTCGGCGTGCAGACGCTGCGCCAGCTGCTGCCGGTCGAGCTCGAGGCATCCGACGGCCCCGTGCCCGTCACCGTGCCGGCGGTGCGCATCACCGACGCGCCCCGGTTCGCCTACCGCGGCGTGATGCTCGACGTCGCCCGCCACTTCCTCACCGTCGAGGAGGTCGAGCGGCTCATCGACGAGGTCGCACTGCTCAAGGTCAACCACCTGCACCTGCACCTCACCGACGACCAGGGCTGGCGCGTCGCGATCGACGCGTACCCCGCGCTCACCGGCATCGGCGCCTCGACCTCGGTCGACGGGCGCGGCGGCGGCCACTACTCGAAGGCCGACTACGCGCGCATCGTCGCCCACGCCGCAGCCCGCCACCTCACCGTCGTGCCCGAGATCGACCTGCCCGGCCACACCCACGCGGCGCTCACGGCCGTGCCGGAGCTGAACCCCGACGGCGTCGCGCCGGCACCGTACGAGGGCGTCGAGGTCGGGTTCTCGGGACTCGACCCGCATTCGCCCGCCACCTGGACCTTCGTCGAGCGCGTGCTCGGCGAGGTCGCGGCGATGACGCCCGGCCCGTACCTGCACCTCGGCGGCGACGAGACGCTCTCGATGGGCGACGACGACTACCTGGCGTTCGTCGCGCGTGCGTCCGCGATCGCCGCCGGCACCGGCAAGGCCGTGATCGGCTGGCACGAGCTCGGGAGGTCGCGGGAACTGCCGGCGGGCACGATCGGGCAGTACTGGAGCTTCACCACCCCGCGGGACGACTCGGCCGAGCGCACGCGCGCGTTCGTCGAGCAGGGCGGACGGGTCATCCTCTCCCCCGCCGACGTGGCGTACCTCGACATCTCGTACCCCGACGGCGTCGACGGCCCCGAGGGGCGGCCGCTCGGACAGGACTGGGCGGACGGGCCGAACTCGCTCGCCGACTCGTACGGGTGGGACCCCGAGCGCATCGTGCCGGGGCTCGACGAGTCCGACCTCCTCGGCATCGAGGCGCCGCTCTGGACCGAGACCGTCACGACCCTCGCCGAGGCGGAGTGGCTGCTCTTCCCGCGGCTCGCTGCCGTCGCGGAGATCGCGTGGTCGCCCGCGACGGCCGCGCGCGACCTCGCCGGGTTCGACCTCCGGCTCGATGCGCTGCGCGCCCGGCTGGCCGCGATGGGCGTCGCGTGCCACGGCTCTGAACCGGCACCGCACCGGGGCATAGGGTGGGCCGCGTGAGCCTCGTCATCCACACCGCGCGACGCGCCGGCTCCCACGACGTCATCATCGACGCCTGGGTGCGCTTCGACGGCGACCTGGTCACCCATGCCGGTCGCGGCGACTCGTGGCGCGAGCTCGCCGACGACGCCACCGAGACGACGGATGCCGCGGGGCGCTGGCTCGTGCCCGGGTTCGTCGACCTGCACTGCCACGGCGCCGGCGGGGCCTCGTTCGACGAGGGCCCCGACGCGATCGCGACCGCGCTCGACGTGCACCGCCGCCACGGCGCCACCCGCTCCTTGCTCTCGCTCGTGTCCGCGCCCGTCGACGCGCTCGTCGAACGGCTCGCGGTCATCCGCGACGCGGCGCGCGCCGACCCGCGCGTGCTCGGCAGCCACCTCGAGGGCCCGTTCCTGCAGCCCGAGTTCCGCGGCGCGCACGATCCGGCGGCGCTCGCGGTTCCCGACGCGGCATCCGTCGACCGCCTGCTCGAGGCCGCCGACGGGACGCTGCGGATGATCACGATCGCACCCGAGCTGCCCGGGGCGCTCGACGCGGTGCGCCGCCTCGTCGCTTCGGGCGTCACCGTCGCGGTGGGGCACACGGCCGCCACGTTCGACGAGGCGCTGGCCGCGTTCGACGCCGGCGCGAGCGTGCTCACCCACGCGTTCAACGCCATGCCGGGCATCCACCACCGTGCACCCGGACCCATCGCCGCAGCCATGCGCGAGTCGCACGTGACGCTCGAGATCATCCACGACGGCGTGCACGTGCACCCCGAGGTCGCGCGGTTGGCCTTCCAGGGCGCGCCCGGACGGGTCGCGCTCGTGACCGACGCGATGTCGGCCACCGGCATGGGCGACGGCGACGCCGTGCTCGGCGGGCTCGAGGTCGTGGTCGCCGACGGCGTCGCGCGGCTGCGCTCGAACGGCGCGATCGCCGGCTCGACCCTCACGCTCGACGAGGCCGTGCGCCGCACCGTGCTCGACTGCCGCATCGACCCCGTGCAGGCGATCGACGCGGCCACGGTCGCGCCCGCTGCGGCCATCGGCCGCTCGGTCGACCTCGGCCGGCTCGAGCCCGGCTGCGCGGCCGACGCGGTGCTGCTCGACGACGCGCTGCGCGTCGAGCGGGTGTTCAGCCGGGGGCATCCGCTCGACTGAACCTGCCGGGCCGAGGGTCGACGGGAGGGGCCCGGGGGCGTGTTCCCCATCGCCCCCGGACCCGGCCCGTCGGATCCGCTCCCCCGAGCGGACTGCCACGCGCTCCCCCCGAGCGGGCCGCGGGCGTCCCTCACCCGAAGAGATGCGCCGACGTGCGTTTCATGACGCGAACTTCGCGAGCGGAATCGGCGAATCTCTGGTGGAATGGCTGGTACCCGATACCCCCTCACCATCCCCGATACCCGAGAGCGCCGCGTGAGCCCCCTGATCACCGCACGCTCGCCGCACCGGCAGAGCGACGCACGGCTGGTCGAGCGCGCCCGCGAGGGCGACAAGGACGCGTTCGGCGAGCTCTTCCGCCGCCACGCCGCGGCCGGGGTGACCGTCGCGCGCTCGTTCAGCTCGCTCGACCCCGAGGACCTCGTCGCCGAGGCGTTCGCGCGGATCTACGACGCCGTGGTCGCGGGCGGCGGGCCGCGCGGCGCGTTCCGCCCGTACCTGTTCACGACCATCCGCAACACGGCCGCGAGCTGGGGCCGCCGCGCGAGCGAACTGCCCGTCGACGACCTGGACCTGCAGCCCGACCCGGCCACCGACGAGCACGCGGCACTGGAGGCGCTCGACCGCGGGCTGACGGCGCGCGCGTTCCGGTCGCTGCCGACCCGCTGGCAGGAGGTGCTCTGGTACAGCGAGGTCGAGCAGATGGCGCCGCGCGAGGTCGCGCCGCTGCTCGGCATGTCGGCCAACGCCACCGCGGCGCTCGCCTACCGGGCGCGCGAGGGACTGCGCCAGGCCTGGATCCGGGTGCACCTGCAGGACTCCGACCCCGAGACCGAGTGCGGGTGGACCATCGAGCGGCTCGGCACCTACGCACGCGGCAGGCTCGGTGCACGCGACGCGACCCGGGTCGACGCGCATCTCGACGAGTGCGCGCGCTGCACGATCGTGGCCGTCGAGGCGCACGAGGTCGGCTCGCGGCTGGCGATGGTGCTGCTCCCGCTCAGCGCGGGCGCCACCGGCGCGACCGCGTACGCCGGATGGCTGCAGGCCGGCGCGCCCGCGACGGTCGTCGCGATGGGCGCCGCCGGCGCAGGGGGTGCGGCGAACGGCGGCTCATCGGGCTCGGGCATGTCCGGCGGGGCGATCACCGGCGCGGCAGTCGGCACCGCCGCGGTCGCCGCGACGGTCGTGGCCGCGGTCGCGCTGGGTCCGACGCTGGTGGGCGAGACGGATGCCACGTCGGCGGCGCCCGCCGCGGCGGTGGCCGCGTCCGGCCTCGACTCGGGCGACGACGGCACCGCCGGGGACTCGGCACCGGGGCCGGGGCCGATCGAGGAGCTCATCAGCCAGACGCCGGACGCGACCGACCCGCGGGCGACCGACGAGCCCGGTGCTGCGGACGACCCGGCGGACGATCAGGCGGCCGACCAGGCGGCCGACGAGGCGCCCGACGACGAGTCGGCGTCCGACGCCCCCGCCGACGACGAGGCGGTGCCCGGCGAAGCCGCGCCCGAGCCGATCGCGCCCGCTCCCCCGCCCACGGGCGGCGACGGCGGGGACGACCCGACGGCCTCGGACGCGCCGTTCGTGTCGGTCCAGGTCTCGGGGGGCGTCATCCACGACCTGGTCCTGACCGGAACTCCGGGCGCCACCGTGGCGGTGTCGGTCGACGGGCAGGTCGAGCGGCTCCTCGTGCTCGCGGCCGACGGCACGAGCGAGCTCATCCCGCACTGGATCGTCGGGCCGCACACCGAGGTCACCGTGGCCTACCTGGTCGACGGGCTCCTCGGCACCCCGGTCGCGGTCGGCTAGCTCGTCGCGGCCGGACCGGCGACGCCGGCCCGGCGACGCGCCCGCAGCACCGGCGCCAGCACCGCGCCGACCGCCGCGAGCAGCACGATCGCGAACGCGAACGGCAGCGCGACCACGCCGAAGCCGCCGTACAGCAGCGCGCCGACCATCGCGCCGCCGCCGATGCCGACGTTGAACGCGGTCGTGTAGAGCGCGCTCGCGACGTCGCGGATGCGCGGCGAGGCGCTCTGCAGCAGGCGGGTCTGCAGCAGCGGCGGCACGGCCCCGAACGCCACGCCCCAGAGCGCGAACGCGGCCAGCGCGAGCACGGTCGACCCCTGCGCCAACACGATGCCGACGACCGCGGCCGCGGCGGCCGACATCGCCACGACCAGGCCGGCCGTGGGCCGGCGGCCGAGCACCGAGCCGGCGAGCACGAGCCCGACGGCGCCGGCGATGCCGTACACGAACAGGAGCGGGCCGACCGTGCCCGAGCGCACGCCGACCACGTCGGTCAGCAGCGGGGCGACGTAGGTGTACAGCGCGTACTGGCCGGTCATCGTGAGTGCGGTCACCACGCACACCGCGACGACGGCCGGCACGGTCGCGTCGCGGAGCACCGGGCGCGCCGCGGGGGCATCCGCTTCGTCGTGTGCCTTTTCGGCGGTGCCCTGGGCGAACGGCAACACCGCGCGCACGAGCAGCGCGCCGACGGCCGTGAGCACGCCGAGCAGCAGGAACGCGGTGCGCCACCCGGCCGCCTGGCCGAGCGTGGTGGCCAGCGGCACGCCGAGCACGAGCGCGAGCGTGCCGCCGCCGAGCACGACCGCGACGGCGCGGCCGACGAGCTCGCGGGGCACCAGGCGCGCCGCGTACGCGGCCACGAGGGCCCAGAACACGCCGTGCGCGAGGCCGCCGACGACGCGCGACCCGACGATCCAGGCGTAGTCGGGCGAGACCGCGGTGAGCAGCTGCGCCACCGCGAGCACCGACAACGCGATCACGAGCAGGCGGCGGCGCGGCATCCACTGGGTCAGCGCGGTCAGCGGCGCGCTCGTGGCGACGACCGTGAACGCGAAGACCGTGACGAGCAGCCCGATCGCGGGCTCGGCGACGCGCAGGTCGGCGCTCATCTCGGGCAGCAGGCCCGCCGGCAGCATCTCGCCGGTCACGGAGAGGAAGACCGCGGCCCCGAGCACGGCGAGCGGGGTCCACGGGAAGGCGCGCGAGCGCGCGCGAACGGATACGGATTCGGTGGCAGTCATGATGCAGCTGTCCCGACGGCGTTCCCCGCCGCGGAGTGTGCACGCTGGCGGGTCGACTACGCGCTGTTGTGCGCGCCCAGGGCCGACGGTGACCGACGACCGCAGACGAGTGTACCCGATGTCATATCCTTGCCGGGTGAACAGCAGTCCCGCGGCATCCGAGCAGGCCCCCGAGCACGAGGCGTCCGAGCACCTGCACCACTGGGTCCTCTCCTTCGTCTGCACCGACGGCCCGGGCATCGTGCACGCGGTCAGCGGCGCGATCGTCGCCGCCCGCGGCAACATCACCGAGAGCCAGCAGTTCGCGAGCCTCGACACCGGCCGCTTCTTCATGCGCCTGCAGGTCGAGTCGCCCGCGGGCCGCGCGGAGTTCGGCGAGGCGCTCGCGCCGGTCGTCGAGCGCTTCGACATGGAGTGGCGCCTCGACGAGGTCGGCCGCCCCTCGCGCACGCTCGTGCTCGCGTCGACCGCGGGCCACTGCGTGAACGACCTGCTCTTCCGCCAGCGCGCGGGCCAGCTGCCCGTCGAGATCCCGCTCGTGCTGTCGAACCACGGCACGCTCCGCGACCTGGTCGACTTCTACGGCGTGCCGTTCGAGTCGCTGCCGGTGACGGATGCCGCGTCGAAGGCCGCGTTCGAGCGGCGCGTGCTCGAGGCGGTCGACGAGCACGACATCGAGCTGGTCGTGCTCGCGCGCTACATGCAGATCCTCTCCCCCGAGCTCTGCGCCGCGCTCGAGGGTCGCTGCATCAACATCCACCACTCGTTCCTGCCGGGCTTCAAGGGCGCGAACCCGTACCGCCAGGCGCACGCCCGCGGCGTGAAGCTCATCGGCGCGACCGCGCACTTCGTCACGAGCGACCTCGACGAGGGCCCGATCATCGAGCAGAACGTCGTGCGCGTCGACCACAGCCGCACGCCGTCCGAGCTCGTCGCGATCGGCCAGGACGAGGAGAGCCGCACGCTCACGCAGGCCGTGAAGTGGTTCGCGGAGCACCGCGTGCTGCTCGACGGGGCGCGCACGATCATCTTCCGCTGAGCACGTAGAATCGTGCGGTGACCGAGACCCCGAATTCCCCCGCCATCGGCCCGAACGACATCCTCCGCTTCTTCCTCGAGCTGTTCGCGTTCGTGTCGCTCGCCATCTGGGGGTTCCTCGCCTGGCCGCTGCCGTGGCCGGGCGTGCTGATCGGCATCGGCGCACCCGCACTCGCGATCCTCGCCTGGGCGCTGTTCGTGTCGCCCAAGGCGGTCTTCCGAGTCGACGTGTTCGGCCGCGCCCTCGTCGAGCTCGCGGTCATGCTGTCGGCCGCGCTCGCATGGTGGGGGCTCGGCCAGCCGATCGTCGCGGTCGTGTTCACGATCGTCGCGACCGTGAGCGGCATCCTGCACGGGCGCAGCCAGCTCCCCGAGTGACCCCGCCGGGCACGGTCGGGCACGGCAGGGGGCGAGCGGATGCCGCGGGGTAACCCGCGCGAAACGGCTTCGGCGTAGCATCCGGCACATGCCCTTCTCCGTTCCCGTGGTCGACATCACGCCCTACGTCGCCGGTGGCGACGACGCGGCCCGTGCCGAGGTGGCCCGCGCCGTCGACCGTGCCTGCAACGAGGTCGGGTTCATCCAGGTGCTCGGCCACGGCATCCCCGAGCCGGTCACCGACGGGCTCGCGGGCGCGATGGACGAGTTCTTCGGCCTCGAGATGGACGCGAAGCGGGAGTACCGCACGCCCGCCGGCATCAACCGCGGCTACGCACCGCCCAAGACCGAGTCGCTGAGCCTCAGCCTCGGCGTCGAGAGCGCGAACCGCATGAACGACTTCTTCGAGGCGTTCAACGTGGGGCTCGCGGCGAGCGACTTCCCGGGCGTCGAGGTCGACCCCGTGCACTACGCCGAGAACACCTGGCCCGACGCGGATGCCCCGGGGTTCCGCGCCCCGGTCGAGGCGTACTTCGCGGAGGCCGGCCGGGTCGCGCGCACGATGACCCGAATCTTCGCCGACGCGCTGGGCGTCGACGCGTCGGTGTTCACGAGCCGCACGGACCACTCGCTCGACGTGCTGCGCATGAACAACTACGCCCTGCCCGCCGGCACCGACGTGCGGCTCGACGGCGACCTCACGGGCATGGGCGAGCACACCGACTACGGCATCGTGACCGTGCTCTGGGCCGACCGCGTGCGCGGCCTGCAGGTGCTCGGCACCGACGGCGGATGGCACGACGTCTCCCCCGACCCCGGGGCGCTGCTCATCAACCTGGGCGACCTCACGGCGCGCTGGACCAACGAGCGCTGGATGTCGACGCTGCACCGCGTGAAGCCGCCGATCGTCGGCGGCACGATCGAGCGCCGGCGCAGCGCCGCGTACTTCCACGACGGCAACGCCGACGCGCTGATCGAGGCGATCCCGACGACCGTGCCGGCGGGTGAGGAGCCGCTGTACCCGCCGATCACCGTCGGCGAGCACATCGCGGCGAAGCTGGCGGGGTCGCGCGAGGGGCGCCGCAACGCACCCGGGCGGGAGACCGCCCGGGTGCTCGCGGCGCGCGACGAGGACTGACGCCTAGGGCTGCACGGGCTCCGGCTCGGGCTCCGACTCGTCCACGCGGTCGTCCTCGTGCGCGGCCTCGGCGTCGGACTCCGCGCCCCCGGCCGTGCGGAAGTGGCCGACGAGCGAGAGCGCGAGCCCCACGACGGCCCAGCCGGTGAGCACGAGCAGCGGGAAGGCCGCGTCGGCGTTCGGGAAGTAGTTCACGTCGCGCAGCAGCGTCGCACCGGCGCCCGGCGGGAACCACTGGCCGACCTCGCCCCACGGGGCGGGCAGGAACTCCTTCGGCACTGCCGCCGACGAGATCGGGTTCGCCACGAGCAGGATCGTCAGCGCGCCGAGGCCGAGGCCAGCCCGGCCGAGCAGCGCGGACATGCCCGTGATGAACGCGGAGATCGCGAGCAGCGTGAGCGCGATCGCGCCGGCGTTCAGCCAGTAGTCGCCTGGCAGCGAGCCGAACCAGCCGCCCAGGATGCCTGCGAGCACGAGCCCGCCGCCGGCGGAGTAGACGGTGACGGCGAGGATGCGGCGCATGGCGCCGATCACCGCGAACGAGATCGCGATGCCGCCGAGCATGCCGCCGAGCACGAGCGGGAACATGGCGCTCGCGAGGCCCGTGCCGCGCGGGTCGGTGTCGGCGAGCGGCACCACGTCGGTGACCGTCACCTCGATCGTCGGCACGGTGTCGAGGCCCTGCGCCTGCGCCGCCGCGGCGGCCTGGGCGTTCGCGGCCTGCTGGAGCTGGCCGGCGGCACCGCTGAGCAGCTGGGCGACCGCCGCGCTCGCGGCGGACGAGGTGAGCACCTCGGGCTGCTGGCCGAGGATGATCGCACCGTAGACCTCGCGCGCCTCGATGGCCTCGACGGCCTCGTCGCGGTCGGCGACCTCGGTGAACGCGATGGCGTCGGGCTGCGCCTCGCCGAGCCCGGCCTCGATCTGGGCGACGGCCTCCTCGGGGCCGGCGATGGCGACCGGCAGGTCGCGCGGCTCGGCGGTGACCGACGGCCACGAGAACGCGAGCACGATCACCCCCACGACCGCGACGAGCGCCACGGCGAGGGCGAGCACGCGCGCGAGCGGCGTGTGTGGGGTTCGGGTGTCGGACATGACTCCTCCTGTGCTGGTGCGCACGGCTCCGCCGCGCGGTGGCTGTGCAAATGCTGTAAAACGAATGTTCGTTCTTTATCATCGTGCGCCACTCGCCTACGCTTGTCAAGAACGGACGTTCGGTTTGGCGTCCGTTCCATCCACGCAGGGGGAACGATGCCCAAGGTCACCGAGGCGTACCGCGAGGCCAGGCGCGACGAGATCGCCACCGCGGCGCTCCGCTGCTTCGCCCGCAAGGGGTACGGCGGCACCTCGATGGCCGACATCATCGCCGAGTCCGGGCTCTCCGCCGGCGCGATCTACGGGCACTACGCGGGCAAGCGGGAGCTCTTCGTCGCCGTCACCGAGCGCGTGCTCTCGGCCCGCCGCGACGACCTCGCACGCGCCGAGGCGGGCGGGCACGTCCTCTCCCCCGGCGAGACGATCGCCACCCTTCTGCGCGGCATGATCTCCGAGCCGTTCGCGCCGCAGGTGATGATCCAGATGTGGTCGGAAGCGGCGATCGACGACGAGCTGCGCTCCGTCGTCGAGGGCATCCTCGCGCTCGTGCGCACGACCGTGCGCGAGCACATCGCCGCGTGGGTGGCCGCCGAGCCCGGGCGGGGCGGCGACGACCCCGAGGGCTACATCGACGCGCTCACGCCCATCGCGATGGGCCTCGCGCCGGGCTTCATGATCCAGCGCGCGCTGAGCGACCGGTTCGACGAGGAGGCGTACCTCGACATGCTGCCCGAGGCGCTGCCGCACTGAATCCGGCGGCCCCGCGGCATCCGCTCGCCCGCCCCGCCCCGGCTACTGACGGGCGAGGTCGCGACGCCGGAACCCGGCGAAGCCCACCGCCAGGAAGAACAGCGTCACGAGGCTGATCCACACGAGGCCCCACCAGTCCGCGTCGTCGACGGTGACGTTCGGCACGTGCCAGAACGGGCTGATCGCGAGCACCCAGTCCCACAGGTTGAAGGTGGGCCCGAGGATCGTGAGCGCGAACGAGGCGAGCACGCCCGCCCAGGCGGCCAGGGAGACGTGCGGCCTGGCACCGACCACCGCCACCGACAGCGCGACGATCGTCCAGACCGCCGGCACCGTCGCGGCGGCCTGGAGCAGCACGTCGCCGAAGCTCACGCCGATGTCGGCCGCGCCCGCGATCGCGCCCATGAGCGTTCCGGCGACCAGCATGTACAGCGCCGGCGCGCCCAGGGCGATGAGCACGTTGGAGACGTAGTACCTCGGACGCGTGATCGCCGTCGCCATGATCGGCTCGACGCGATCGTCCAGCTCCTCCGAGCGCACCTTGAGCATCGTCTGCACTCCGGGGATCGAGGCGATGATGCCGACGAGGCTGAGGATGGTGACCAGGAACGCGCTGACGAGTTCGGCGTCGGTGACCGCACCGGCGGCGAGCATCTGCTGCAGCCCCACGTCGGATCCGAGGATGTCGGTCACGGCGGTGGCGAGGTAGCCGAACACCAGACCGAGCGCGACGAACGCGATCGTCCAGCTCAGCATCGGGCCGCGGTTCAGGCGCAGCGCCAGCCGCCACGTCGTGCGATCCCGCCCGCGCGCGGGACCCGGCCGGGGCGCGATCGCGCCGGCGCCGAACTCGCGGCGGGCCTGCAGCACGAAGGCGATCGCGAGCAGCACGATCGTCAGGCCCACGGCGAGCAGCAGCGGCCGCCAGTCGTCGTCGACCGAGGGCTTGGTCTCGGTCATCCAGCCGAGCGGGTTGATCCAGATCACCCAGTCCGGGGCGTCGAGCGCGTAGGTCACGCCCCGGGCGATGAACAGCACGCCGAGGGTCGCGACCGCGAGGGAGTTCGCGGTGCGCGCGTCGGAGCCCAGCTGCGCGGTGACCGCGGCGACGCCCGTGAACATCCAGGCGGTCGCGGTCATCGTCGCCGCGAGCAGCATCGTCGCGTTCCACCCGCCGCCGAAGGCGACGGTGACGAGCCCGGTCACGAGGCCGAGCACGATCGCGAAGACGAGGCACATCCACACCGCGGCCATGAGGCGGGCCGCGCGTCCCATCACGCCGGAGGCGAGCAGCTCCGCCTGACCCGAGTCCTCCTGGGCCCGGGTCGCGCGGGTGACGGCGAAGATCACGCCGAGCGCGGCGATGAGCCCGCCGAGCGCGAGCGAGCGCCACGCGGCGAACCCGTCGGCGGTGGAGAGGTCGAATGCCGGACCGAAGATGATCGCCATCGCGGGGTTCGCCGCGACCGCCGCGGCGAACGCGGCGCGGTCCTCGTCGGTCGGGAAGATGAGCGGGTACAGCATCGAGGACGACGCGAGCAGGGTCGTGAGCAGTGCCCACGGTGCGAGCAGCCGTCCGTCGTGCCGGATCTCCGCGCGCAGCAGCGGAGGCGTTCCGGTGATCGCGGTCCCGGCCATCTCAGGACGCCTGCTCGTCGACGTCGCGCTCGTAGAGCCGCAGGAACAACGACTCGAGCGACGGCGGCTCGACGGTGAGGGCGGTCATGCCGAACGGCGTGAGCTGCGCCATCGCGTCGCCGACCCGGGAGGCATCCACCGTCGCCGTCAGGCGCGGGCCGTCGACGTGGACGTCCGACAGTCCCGCGAGCGCCGACTCCGGCACCGGGCGGGCGAATGCGGCGTGGATGGTGGTGCGGGAGCCGAGCTGCAGGTCGGCGAGGGTGCCGGTCTGCACGATCTCGCCCTCGCGGATGATCGACAGGCGGTCGGCGAGCGTCTCGACCTCGCTCATGATGTGGCTCGAGAGCAGCACCGACGCACCGCGTGCCTTCGCCTCGCCGACGACCTCCTGGAAGACGTTCTCCATCAGCGGGTCCAGGCCGCTCGTCGGCTCATCCAAGATCAGCAGCTCCACGTCGGACGCGAGCGCCGCGACGATCGCGACCTTCTGCCGGTTGCCCTTCGAGTACTGCCGGCCGCGCTTGGTGGGGTCGAGCTCGAACCGCTCGATTAGCTCCGCCCGGCGGGTGTCGTCGAGGCCCCCGCGCAGCGACCCGAGCAGGTCGATCGCCTCGCCGCCGGTCATGCCCGGCCAGAGCGACACGTCGCCGGGCACGTAGGCGATGCGCCGGTGGAGCTCGACGAGGTCGTGCCACGGGTCCTTGCCGAGCACGCTCGCCGTGCCGCCGTCACCGCGCAGCAGCCCGAGCAGCACACGGATCGTGGTGGACTTGCCGGCGCCGTTGGGACCGAGGAAGCCGTGCACCTGCCCGCGCTCGACCGTGAGGTCCACGCCCTTCAGCGCCTGGAAGCGCCCATAGGACTTCGTCAGCTGCTCGACCTGGATCACCGCGTCGGTCTCGCCCATGGACGTCTCTCCTCATCGGATGGTGACGGAACATCGCCAGCATAGGGGAACTCCACGCTTGGGGAAATACCGAGCCCCGCGCGCTATCCTGTGCGGATGGCCGAGTCGGAAGCGGTCGCACCGCGGCGCCGCGTCGGGCGTCGCAGCGGCGACAGCGAGACGCGTGAGGAGATCCTCACCGCGGCGCGCGCGCTCTTCGCGGAGCTGGGCTACGACGGGGCGTCCGTGCGCGCCATCGCCGCCCGCGCCGCGGTCGACCCGGCCCTCATCCGGCACTACTTCGGCGACAAGCAGGCGCTGTTCGCGACCGCGATGGCAGAGCGATCAGCGATCGGTCCACGTCTCGGTGAGGCGTTCGCGGGGCCGCCCGACCAGCTCGCGTCGAGGCTCGCGGACGCGTACCTGCGTCTCTGGGAGGACGCCGACACCCGCCCGATCCTCATGGCGCTCGCGCGCTCCGCGATGACATCGCGGGAAGCGAGTCGGCTCATGCGCGACACGTTGACGACGCGCATCCGCGACGTCGGCCCGATGCCGGTGATCGGCGAGCCCGCAGCGCGCGGGCTCGTCGCCGCGGGCGCCCAGCTGTTCGGCATCGCCGTCGCCCGGCACGTGCTCGAGATGCCCGGGCTCGCCGAGCTCACGCACGACGAGCTCGTCGAACTGGTGACTCCGACCGTTCAGCACCACCTGGACGGTCCGGGGCACTGAACCCCGCTCAGATGCCCTGCCAGACCGGCTTGTTCGCCCAGGCGTGCCGGTAGTACGACAGGTTCGCGAGCTCGGAGGCCGCGGCCTCATCGACGATCACGGTCGTGTGCGGATGCAGCTGGATGGCCGATCCCGGCTGGCTCGACGTGACCGGCCCCTCGACCGCCGCGGCGATCGCGTCGGCCTTGGCCTCCCCGAACGCCAGCAGCAGCAGGTGCCGGGCGCGCAGGATCGTGCCGAGGCCCTGCGTGATGCAGTGCATGGGCACGTCGTCGGGCGAGTCGAAGAAGCGCGCGTTGTCGGCGCGCGTCGGCTCGGTGAGGGTCTTCACGCGCGTGAGCGACGCGAACGACGAGCCCGGCTCGTTGAACCCGATGTGCCCGGTGCGGCCGATGCCGAGGATCTGCACGTCGACACCGCCCGCGGCCTCGATCGCGGCCTCGTAGTCGTCGCCCGCGGTCTCGATGCCCTCGGCCGACCCGTTCGGCACGTGGATGAGCCCGGGCGTGAGGCCGAGCGGCTCCACGACCTCGCGCGTGATGACCGCGCGATAGCTCTCCGGATGCCCCTCGGGGAGCCCGACGTACTCGTCGAGCGCGAAGCCGCGCACCCGTGACACGTCGACGCCGTCCGCGGCGATGCGCTCCGCGAGCGCGCGGTAGCTCGCCAGCGGCGTCGAGCCGGTCGCGAGCCCGAGCACGGCGTCGGGCCTCCGGGCGATGGTGCCGAGGACGGTGCCGGCGACGAGCGCGCCCGCCTCCTCCTCGCTGCCGACGATGACGATCTCAGCCATGTGCTGCCTCTCCGACGAGTGCGGCGCCGACGGCGGCCGCGGGGAATCCGAGCGGGATGACCTGGACCCGCTCCTGCAGGTCGAGCGATGCGAGGAAGGGCGACGATGCCGCCCAGGTCGCGAGGATGCCGCGCACCCCCGTGAGCAGGCGGTCGCCCAGCGCGCTGAGCCCCCCGCCGATCACGACCGTGTCCATGTCGGAGGTGAGCACGAGGATGCGCACGGCCGACGCGACGCCGCCGAGGAACGTGTCGCGCGCGGCGATCGCGCGCGCGTCGCCGCGGTCGGCGGCGTCGAACAGGTCCTGCGCGGGGTGGGGCGAGTCGGTCGGCCAGAGGCGCGCGAGGGCCGACCCCGACGCGACCGTCTCGAGGCATCCGCGCTGCCCGCAGGCGCACGGCTCCCCCGCCGGGTCGACCGGGATGTGGCCGATCTCGCCGGCCACGCCGTGGCCGCCGCGCAGCAGCCGCCCGTCGAGCACCAGCCCGGCCGCGAGGCCGGTGCCGAGGTTCAGGTACGCCATCGAGTGCGCACGCAGTCCGTCGGCGACGCCCAGCAGGTGGTGCGCGCCGAGGGCCGCGGCCTTCACGTCGTTCTCCACGCGCACGTCGACCCGGAACTCGTCGGCGAGGCGCGGACCGAGGTCGAGGCCCTCGAGCCCCAGGTTCACGGCGTGCGCGACCCGGCCGCTGCCGTTGTCGACCGCGCCCGGGATGCCGATGCCGATGGAGTCGAACCCCTCTACGCCCGCGCCGGTCAGCTCGCCCATGCGGCGCACGGTGCGCACCGCGGTCTCCACGACCGCCGCGGCGCCGAAGCCCGTGGGCATGCGCACCTGGTCGCTGAGCTCGCCGTCCGCGCCGATCGCGACGGCTGCGGTCTTCGTGCCGCCGATGTCGATGCCGAGCCTCATGCGGTCGCCACTCCGTGACGGGAGAGCTCGGCGAGCAGGCCCTGCAGGGCCTCGCCCACCAGTCGCGACGCACCGAAGGTCGCGACGTCGGCGTAGGCGCGGTCGGCGCCCGGCCAGCCCATGTCGACGACGACCACGTCGGCCCGCGCGGCGCGCAGCGCGTCGACGGCTCGTCGGGCGAAGTCGTGGCGGTGCACGTCGCGGCCGAGCACGAGGACCGGGCCGGCGAGGGCGGATGCCTCGGGCAGCGCGTCCCCCGGGCGCACGACGACCGCATCGGGCGCGTCGATGCCCCACGGGGCCACGCCCACGGCGATGTTCGCGTCGGACTCGAGGCGGACCAGGGTCGCGGGCGCGCCCTGCGCGAGGCGCTCGCGCGCGGCATCCGTCACCTCGAAGGAGGCGGCGATGCGGCCCAGCTCGGCCTCGTGGTCGATGGAGGCCGCCGGGGCGGACGCCGGTGGCTCGGCGTCTGCGAGGGCGCGCACGCGGCGCGCCGCATCCGCCACCCGCTCCTGCGACAGACGGCCCTCGCGCACCGCGTCCTGCACCCCAGCGACGATCTCGTCGAGCAGCGCCTCGGTCGTGTCGGTGCCGATGCAGAGCAGGTCGCAGCCCGCGGCGAGGGCGCGCACGGCCGCCTCGGGGATGCCGTGCACGCCGCTCGCCCCGTGCATGTCGAGCGCGTCGCTGACGACGACGCCCTCGAACCCCAGCTCCGCGCGGAGCAGGCGAAGCACGCGCGAGGACAGGGTGGCGGGATGGGCCGCATCGAGCTGCGGCAGCAGGATGTGGCTGGTCATGATCGTGCGCGTACCCGCCGCGACCGCGGCGCGGAACGGCACGAGCTCGCGCTCGGAGAGCTCCTCGAGCGAGCGGTCGACGACCGGCAGCGCGACGTGCGAGTCGGCGTCGGTGTCGCCGTGGCCCGGGAAGTGCTTGGCGCTCGCGGCGACACCGGTCGACTGCAGCCCGCGCGTCCACGCCGCCGCGTGGCGGGCGACGAGCCCGGGGTCGGTGCCGAAGCTGCGCGTGCCGATGACCGGGTTGTCGGGGTTGGAGTTCACGTCGACGTCGGGCGCGAAGGCCAGGGTGCATCCGCTCGCCCGAAGGGCCTCGCCGACCCGTCGGCCGATCTCCTCGGTGTACGCGACGTCGTCGATGCGGCCGAGCACGGCGTTGCCGGGGTACGGCGCGCCCACGTCGTAGAAGAGGCGGGTGACGTCGCCGCCCTCCTCGTCGATCGCGATGACGGCGTGCGGGTTCGCGGCCGTGATCTCGGCGTTCAGGCCCGCGAGCTGCCCGGCCGAGGCGATGTTCGGGCCGAACACGCACACCCCGCCGAGGCCGTCCGCGAGCCGGCCGCGCACCCAGCCGGGCAGGCTGGTCCCGGCGAATCCGGGCAGGAGCGTCGTGAGGGCGTCGCGCGCGAGGTCGGCGGCGGCACCCGGGGCGGCAGCGGTCATCCCTTGACCGCCCCGGAGACCATGCCGCTCGTCATGCGGTTCTGCACGATGAGGAAGAAGATCACGACGGGGATCGCGATGAGCGTCGAGCCGGCCATGAGCTGCGCCCAGTCGGTGCCGCCGTTCGGGTCGAGGAACGTGCGCAGCCACACCGGCAGCGTCATCGCCTCGGGCCGCGGGTTGATGACCAGCGCGAAGACGAACTCGTTCCAGGCCTGGATGAACCCGAACACGCCCGTGGCGACGAGGCCCGGCGCGAGCAGCGGGAAGGTGATGCGCCAGAACGCCTGGGTGCGGCTCAGGCCGTCGATCATGGCGGCCTCCTCCAAGTCGGCCGGCACGCCGTCGACGAAGCCGCGCAGGGTCCAGATCGTGAACGGCAGCACCGTGGCGACGTACACGAGCGTGAGGCCCGCGATCGAGTTCAGCAGGTGCCACGAGTCCATGACGCGGAACATCGAGATGATCATGGCCTCGGCCGGGATCATCTGGATGATCAGGATCGTGATGATGAACGACACCCGGCTGCGGAACCGGAAGCGGGTGACCGCCACGGCCGCGAGGAACGCGAACACCAGCGTGATGAGCACGGTGAGCAGCGTGATCTGCAGCGAGTTCGCGAGCGCCGGGAGGAACGGCGCGCGCTCGTAGTTGAAGATGATGTCGATGTAGTTCTGGAGGCTGCCGTTCTCGGGCCAGAAGTGCACCTCGCTGCCGCGCACCTGCGAGTTCGGCTGCAGCGAGGTGTTCACCATCCAGTAGACCGGGAACACGCTCATGACGAAGATCACGAGGGCGGATGCGGCGAGCAGCACCTTCGCCACGACCGAGCGTGCGCTCCGGCGTCGGGCGGGGGCGGCGGACGGCGTCGCGGGGAGTGCCGTCGTGCCGTGGGCGTGGGCGCCTGCCGTGACGGCGGCGCGCGTGTCGGCGGCGGTCATCGGTCCTCCTTGAGGCTCTGGCGGACGTAGTAGAGGGAGATGGCGACCAGGAACAGCACCACGATCACCGAGATCGCGCCGCCGACGCCGAAGTCGCCCGTGCCGAGCGACACGCGGTAGATGTACACGCCGAGCGTGTTGGTCTGCTCGGCGAGGCCGCCGAGCGCCTGCAGCGCGTAGATCTGCGTGAACACGCGCAGGTCCCAGATGATCTGCAGGATCGTCACGACGATGAGGATCGAGCGCAGGTAGGGCACGATCACGAGGAAGAACCGCTTGAACGGGCCGGCGCCGTCGAGCTGCGCGGCCTCGAGCACCTCCTCGGGCACCTGGGTGAGGCCGGCGAACACCGTGAAGGCGACGAACGGGATGGCGCCCCAGACGATGACGATGCCCGCCACGAAGAAGAAGCTGAGCGGTTCGAGCAGCCAGGAGTGGCCGCGGAAGTCGAGGCCGAACCACTCGGAGAGCGCGTAGTTGAGCACGCCGTACTGGGAGTCGAAGATCCAGCCCCAGACGATGGTCGCCGACAGGGGCGGCATCGCCCAGGCGAGCAGCAGGCCGATCGAGACGAGCAGTCGCCAGCCCGCGGCGAGCTTGCGCATGAGCAGCGCCACCAGCACGCCCAGCACCAGGGTGATCACCACGCACGCGGCGGCGAAGAGCACCGAGCGGCCGAGCACCTGCCAGAACTCCGGGTCGCCCAGCACGCCGAGGTAGTTGCCGAGGCCGACGAACTCGGGCGGGGCGCCGAACACCTGGGCGCGGCCGAACTCCTGGAAGGACATGATGACCAGCTGCAGCAGCGGCCAGCCGATCACGGCGACGAGGATGACGAGCGAGGGGACGAGCAGCGCGTAGGGCGTCAGCCGTGCGCCGCGTCCGCCCGTGCGCTTCGCGCGCGGCGAGCCGTCGGGCCGTGCGGGCCCGGTGTCGCCCGCGGCGGGTGCCTCGGGTCGAGTGACGGTGCTCATGGGGGTGACTCCTGGTTCGAGCGGGGTGCGTGCTGCCATGATGCGCGCGGCGGCACGAAAAGAACAGGGATGCCCGGCACGACGTGTGGTGCCGGTCGTGCCGGGCATCGGCGGGCCGTCGGGCCCGGGTGCTGGCCGCGTGGCGGCCGGTTCCGGGTCGGCGGCGTGTGTGGGCGCCGCCGACCCGGGGTGCGGGGACTAGCCGTTGAGGATGTCCTCGATCTTCTCGTCGACCTCGGCCGCGAGCTCGGCGACGTCGCCGCCCTGGGCGATCTTCACGAAGAAGTCCTCCAGGACGCGCGAGGCCTCGACCTCGGCCCAGTTCGGCGATGCCGGGGTGAGCTTCGCGCTGCCCGCGGCGGCGGTGAAGGCCTGGGCCTCCGGGCTGTCGCCGAGGGTGCTCGCGAGCGACTGCTTGGCCGGGATGAGGCCGTTCTCGCCGTAGATCGTCTGGAACTCGTCGCTCAGGATGATCGCGAGGGCGCTCTTGGCGAGCTCCGGGTACTCGGACTTGGCCGAGACGCCGATGTTCGAGCCACCCGCGAAGGCCTGCGCGGCGCCGCCGTCGGCACCCGGGAGGGCGTAGACGAACGGAGCGGCCGGCGCGTTCTCGGTCTCGCAGCCGCTGGCCAGGCCCAGGGCCCAGTTCGGCGACGAGAACTGGATCGCGTCACCCTCGCAGTACGGGGTCCACGGCTCGGCGTTGTCGCCGTCCTTGGGCGCGACCGAGGCGTTGAGCATGAGGTCCTGGACCATCTCCAGGCCCTCGATCGACTCGGGCGAGCTCAGCTGCGCGTCCCAGCCGTCACCCTCGGGAACGGCGACCTCGCCGCCGGCCTCCCAGATGAAGGGCAGGGCGTTGTACCAGTCCTGGCCGGCGAAGTAGATGCCCGACTTGCCGTCGTTGTCGGCGGCGAGCTCCTTGGCCTGCGCGACGTAGTCCGCGAGGGTGGCCGGGGCCTCCGACACGTACGCCGGGTCGGCGAACACGACGCGTGCACCCGCGTAGAGCGGAGCCGCGTAGAAGGCGCCGTCGTACGAACCCGCCTCGACGAAGCCGGGGAGCAGGTCGTCGCCGCCGAGTGCCTCGTACTCGTCGGAGATGTCGAGCAGCGCGCCGACCGACGTGAACGCGGGGGCCTGCGTGTTGCCGAACTCCACCAGGTCGGGGCTGTCGGACGAGGAGAGGCTGGTGGTCAGCTTGTCGACCAGGCCGTCCCACGACTGCTCCTCGATGGTGAGGGTCGAGCCGGGGTTCTCCGCCTCGAACGTCTCGACGAGGTAGTCGCGAGCGTCCTGGGGCGTGTCCGCGCCGACGAGCCAGACCCGGAGGTCACCGGTCTCGGGCTCCGCCTCGGAAGCAGCGTCGCCTCCCGAGGCGCAACCGGCGAGGGCGAGCGCAGCAGCGGCGCCGAGCGCCACGATGCCGAGTTTCCGCATTGCTGTGTTTCCTTTCGTGGGGGTGTGGTCACCGGCCGGGGCGCCGGAGTCCATGGTGCAGGAGTCTCCTTACGAGACCCCGAGTTGGCCGGAGAGGACCATGACGGCCGCGCCGCGCAGGACGATGTCCTGCCCGTGCGTGGTCATCCGGAGCCGGAGATCGCGGTTCACGTCCGCCATCGTCCGGTTCCGGAGCGTCTCGACGGCCGCCTCTCGCAAGGGGCCGTCAAGCAGTTCGGCCGGACCGCTCAGCACGACCTCTGCGAGGTTGAGCGCTCCGACCACGGGGGCGAGCACGATGCCGAGTCGGCGGCCCGCCTCCCGAAGTACGGTGTCGCGCGCCGCGGCGCGCGCGTCGTCGTCGTCCGCCGCCGCGGTCGCGGCCGCCAGCTCGGCGGCGAGGCGCGGCTCGGCCAGCCAGGCCTCGAGGCATCCGTGCTTGCCGCACGCGCAGGCGGGGCCGCCGTCGGTGCCGACGACGACGTGGCCGATCTCGCCCGCGGCGTAGTCGCCGCCGATGAGCGGGCGTCCGCCGACGATGAGCCCGGCACCGACACCGCGACCGACCTTGACGAGGATCACGTCGTCGTCGCCGTCGCGGGTCGCGTGCTCGGCGAGCACCGCGGCGTTGGCGTCGTTGGCGACGTGCACGGGCACGCCGGCGGCCGCGCGGATGCGGGCGCGGAGGTCGAGGCCGGTCCAGCCGAGGTTCGGGGCGCGGCGCACGACGCCGGCGTCGTCGACGACGCCGGGCGAGCCGACGCCGACGCCGAGGACGGGGGCGGATGCCGCGGCCGCGAGCCGATCGACGAGGGCGATCACCAGGGCGATCGCCTCCTCGCCGGTCGCGCCGGCGAGCTCCACCTCGGCGCGCTCGATCACGGCGCCCTCGAGGTCGAGGACCGCGCCGCGGAAGACCTGGGCGTCGGAGAGGTCGACGCCGAGGATCTGGAAGGCGTCGCGGGCGATGTCGATGAGGGTCGCGGGCTTGCCCGGCCGAGCCGACTCGCGCTGGCCGAGCTCGACGACCAGGCCCTCCTCGATGAGGTCGGCCACGAGGTCGGAGACCGTGACGCGGGTCAGGCCCGTCTCGCGCGCCACGTCGGCGCGGCTGCGTGCCCCCGCCGTGTACAGCGTCTGGAGCACGAGCGCCCGGTTGTGGCGGCGCGCGTGCTCGGGGAGCCGCTTGCCGCTGGGGCGGAGCGCGCGGGAGAAGCCGGTCGCCACCGAGGCGGTGTCGAGCCGCAGCTGCGGGGCCTGCGTCGGCCGCTCGGCGGCAGCGTCGGCGGGCACCTCGATGAGGGTGCTGCGCTGCTGATCCGCCGTGGTCATGTTTGTTAGTAAACCTTACGAACAAACATCCCACAAGGGTTCTCCACGAATTTCCCCGGCCGTTACCGACTCGTGATGCGGCGGCGGACGATCGCCCGGAGACGCCGAACGGGCGGCGGATCCGCAGATCCACCGCCCGTTCGCGTCGCCCGGAGGGCCGGATGCGCGCCTAGGGCGCGACCTCGACGACGGTCGTCACGCCCGTGTCGCCGTACTCGACGAGGCCGAGGTACGAGCGGCGCGGGTTGAGCGCCTTCCACGACAGCTCGAACGTGCTCTCCTCCCCGATGGCGAGCGCGAGCTCGTCCGGGTCGAGAGCCACGTGGCCGTCACCGTCGGGCATCACCGAGTACGACGTGAGCGCGAACGACACGTCGGATCCCGAGTACACGTCGGCGATCACCAGGTAATAGCCGGATGCCGGGTCGGCGAGGTCGACTCGCTCGTCCGTGGCACCCGTCGCCGAGTACCAGAGCGCTGTCAGCGGACCGGTCTCGCTCGCCATCTTGTAGACGTAGAGGTCGAGGTCCTCCGGCGAGCCGGTGTTCACCAGGTCCCAGCGCTGCAGCGAGACGCCCTCGGGCAGCTCCACGATCCACTGGAACGCCTCACCGGCGCTGCCGGTCGCCGAGGTGCCGCGCTTGGCCTGGTGCTGGGCGAGCAGCTCACCCTCGGCGAGGCCGTGGAACTCGAGCGGGATGCTCCCGTCGAGCCCGCCGACCACCGTGACGTCGAACGCACCGCGCTTGACGTCGGCGACGAGCGAACCGGGGGCGGCCACCGCGACCGGCTTCACCGCGACCGGGCTGCGCACCTCGGTCGCACCCGAGGTCCAGGTCACCGAACCGGTGACCCAGCGCTCGAGTGCCGCGTCGGTGCGGAGGAAGGTCACGGCGAAGGTGGCCTCCTCCCCGGCCGCGAGGGTGAGCGACGACGGCTCGATCGACACGTCCACGCCAGCCAGGCCCTCGACGGACGCCGCGTAGGTGCCCGCCTCCATCGCGCGGACCGTGCGGGTGACGGTCTGCGTTCCCGCGAGCGAGCCCACCGAGATCGACGCCTGGTTGAGGTCGGACGGGTCGACCGACGTGTCCCAGCCGCCGACGTCGTAGCCGGAGCCCTCGACGTAGTCGAACCAGTCGAGCAGGTCGCTCTCGTAGACGAGGCCCGGCTCGAGGAACGACGTCGGGTCGACGTGACCCGCACCCTGCGCGAACACGTCGGAGACCGGGTCGCCCGCGGCGTCGACGAGGTCGTACGCCGTGGTCATCATCGCCGACTTGACCTCCATCGGGCTCGCCTCGGGGTGCACGCCCAGGTACAGCGCGGCGAGGCCCGCGATGTGCGGGGCGGCCATCGACGTTCCCGACAGGAACGCGTAGGTACCGTCGGCACCCTCGGCGTTCGCGCTCGCCGCGAGGATCGCGACGCCGGGGGCGGCGATGTCGGGCTTCAGCACGTCGCTGTCCTCCGCGAGGGCCGGGCCGCGGGAGCTGAAGCCGGCGATCTGCGGCGCAGGCGGGGTGGCCGGCAGCGCACCCTCGACGTGCCCGGTCTCGAAGGAGACGGTCGCGCCCGAGGTGGCCGCGTACTCGAAGACGGGCTCGCGCACGGTGTCGGCGATGTGGATCGTCGGCACCGAGTGCAGGTCGAGGTCGATCGAGTTCGGCGAGGGGTTCGCCATGATCATGCCGACGCCGCCAGCGTTCGACACCTCGAGCGACTTGTCGACACGAGCGTGCGCACCGCGGTCGCAGTACACGACCTTGCCGGCGGCACCGGCCGGGTCGAGCGTGCCGATGCCGCAGAGCAGCGCGTCGGCGGCGCTCACGCCCGCGGCCGGGATCTGGTCGGCCCGCACGAGCGGCACGTCCGCGAGCCCGGCGGCGGGAACCGTGACCGACCCACCGGCGTAGAGCGAGCCGTCGCCCAGCGTGAGGGTGGCCTCGTAGCTGGGGATGGTGGTCGCGGCCACCGTGGTGATCCACGGCGAGGCGTGGTCGAGCGTCGAGGCACCCGGGCCCGAGTTGCCGGCCGAGGCGGAGACGAACACGCCCGCAGCCGCGGCGCCCAGGAACGCGACGTCGGTCGCCGAGATCGAGGTCGTCGCGGCACCGCCGCCGATCGAGAAGTTGATCACGTCGACCCCATCGGCGACCGCGTCGTCGATCGCCGAGAGCAGGTCGGAGGTGGCGCAGCCGTCGTCGTTCTGCGACGCCGGGTCGGGGCCCGACCAGCAGACCTTGTAGGCGGCGATCTTCGCCGCCGGCGCGACGCCCACGACACCGTCGAAGGTGCTCGAGCCGACCGAGACCGCGCCCACGTACTCGCCCGCGGCCGTGCTGGCCGTGTGCGAGCCGTGTCCGTCGCCGTCGCGCGGCGAGAGGTACTCGCCGATGCTCGCGTCGCCGATGCGGTCGGCGCCGAAGCCGTCCACGTAGTGGCGCGCGCCGATCACCTTGGTCGAGCAGTCGCTCGCCGCGAACTGCTCGCCCTCGACGCAGACACCCGTGAAGGTGCCGCCGTCTGCCTTCTCGAACACGATCGCGTCGCCGTCGAGGTACGGCTCGTCACCCGGCGTCGTGCCGAGCGCGGCGCCAGCGAAGGAGGCGTTCTCGGGGGCGATGCCGGTGTCGAGCACGCCGACGACGACGCCCTCGCCAGCGGCGTCGCGCCCGCCGATCGCGTCCCAGACGCCGCCGGCGCCGGCCGCGCCCGCACCGAGCCCGAGGAACTCCGTCGACGGCGTCGCCGTGAGCTTGCGCAGCTCGTCCGCCTCGATGCCGACGACGCCCGGCGTCGCCGCCAGCTCGGCCGCCTGCTCCGCCGTGAGCTCGGCGGCGAACCCGTTGAGCGCGGTGGTGTAGTGGGTGTCGACCTCGGCGCCGACCGAGTCGGCCGCATCGTCCTGCGAGGACTCGAGGTGCTTCGCGTACGCCTTCGCAGCGGGCGAGTCGGCGTCGAACGCCGTGCCCTTGCCCGGCTTGGTCGCCTTCAGCCCGGGCTCGCCGCCCTCGTAGGCGGCGACGGCCGGGGCCTTCAGCGTGACGATGTACCGCCCGTCCGCGAAGTCCGTCAGGTCGACGAAGCCCGTGGCCCCGGTCACGCTCGCGGTCGCCGTCCCGGTCGGCGCCGCCAGCGCAGCTCCACCGACCCCGAGCGCCCCGGATACGACGACGGCACCGCTCAGCGCTGCTGCCGCGATGCCGCGAATCCTGGCGGTACGAGCCCGCCGCTGTGTTGCATGCAAATCGAATCCCCTGTCTTCGGATGACGTGCGCGCGCCCCCCGATCGGGGTGCACAGTGTCATCGAACCTATCCCAAGGAATTCGCAGAAAGTAGTGACTTTGCACGCAGAAATGCTGCGTATCATGCACGATCTTTGCCACTACGAGGATTCCTCGAAGAATCCTCGATCAGTGCTGAGGCTCCCTCAGAGACTGGGGCCGATCAGCCGCGGCATCGGCCCGTGCGTCGCGCCGTCCGCCGATCGCGCGGAGCGCGGCGAGGATCGTGATCAGGTCGACGACCTCCTGGAGCAGCGCGCCGACGGTCGCGGGGATCACGCCGAACGTCGCGACCAGCATCAGGGCGATCGACACGACGATGCCGATCCAGATGCTCTGCAGCGCGATGCGCACGGTGTCCTGCCCGATCTCGACGGCCTTGGCCGTGCGCGACAGGTCGTCGACCAGGATGACCGCGCTCGCGGACTCGCTCGCCGCCGTCGCGCCGCGCGCGCCCATCGCGATGCCGACGTCGGCCGCCGCGAGCACGGGCGCGTCGTTCACGCCGTCGCCGACCATCACCACCGGCCGCTCGGCGATGCCGGCGACCTCCTGCACCTTGTCGGCGGGCAGGCACTCGGCGCGCACGCGCTCGATCCCCACCTCGGCCGCGATGTGGTCGGCCGTCGCCTGCGCGTCGCCCGTGAGCATCCTCGTGTGGCGCACGCCGAGCTCGTCGAGTCGGGCCAGGGTGTCCCGGGCCTCGTCGCGCACCCGGTCGCGGGCGAGCAGGGCACCGGCGTAGGCGCCGTCGACCGCGACGTAGACGGCGAGCTCCCCCGGCTCGATGGCCGTTCGCCGCGCCCCGGCCGCGTGCCCGCGCACGAACGCGAACTTCCCGACGACGACCTCGCGGCCGCCGATGCGCGCGACGACGCCGTTGGTCGCCTCCTCGCGCGCGGCGGCCGCCTCGTGCAGCGCGATGCCCCGCGAGCGCGCCGCGGCGATCATCGACTCGGCGAGCACGTGCGACGAGTACTGCTCGGCGGATGCCACGAGGCCGAGCAGCTCGTCCGCCTCGAAGCCGGGCTCCGGGCGCACCCCGACCAGCTCGGGGGTGCCGTGCGTGAGCGTCCCGGTCTTGTCGAACACGGCTGTGCGCGCCCGCGCGAGCTGCTCCAGCACGCCTCCGCCCTTGACGATCACGCCGTTGCGCGCGGCACGGCTCATCCCGCCCATGAACGCGACGGGGGCCGCGATGAGCAGCGGACACGGCGTCGCGAGCACGAGCACCTCGGCGAAGCGCACCGGATCGCCCGAGACCCACCAGGCGACGCCGGCGAGCAGGAGCGAGAGCACCGTGAACGGCACGGCGTACCGGTCGGCGAGCCGCACGACCGGGGCCCGGCTGGCGGCCGCCTCGGCGACGAGCGCCACGATCTGCTGGTACTGGCTCTCGGCCGCGCGCGCCGTCGCCGCGATCTCGATCGCGGCCGGGCCGTTCACCGAGCCGCTCAGCAGCCCGTCGCCCGTGCGCTTGTCGACCGGCACGCTCTCGCCGGTGATCGACGACTCGTCCACCGACGCCTCCGACGATCGCAGCTCGCCGTCGACGGGCACGATCTCGCTCGGCCGCACGAGCAGCACGTCCCCGGGCCGCACCTCCTCGACCGGCACGTCGGCGAAACCGTCGCCCTCGACGCGATGGGCGTGCTGCGGCGCACGGGTCAGCAGCGCGTCGAGCTCGCGCTTCGCCCGGCGCCCGGCGTAGTCCTCCAGGGCCTCACCGCCCGTGAGCATGAGCACAACGATGAGCGCCGCCACGTACTCCCCGACCAGCACGGTCGCGACGATCGCGGTGACCGCGAGCACGTCGAGGCCCCAGTGCCCGCGCAG
Source organism: Agromyces rhizosphaerae (assembly GCF_027925245.1). Taxonomy (NCBI): domain Bacteria; kingdom Bacillati; phylum Actinomycetota; class Actinomycetes; order Micrococcales; family Microbacteriaceae; genus Agromyces; species Agromyces rhizosphaerae. Next base: position 2,446,900 of record NZ_BSDP01000001.1, on the reverse strand, counting down.
GAGGTCGCGAAGCATGCCGACCGCCTGCCATGCCGCGACGCCCAGCGCGTAGACGCTGAAGATCCAGGCGACCAGCCACCCCTGCCCCGCGAGCGCGAGCACGATGCCCGCGAGCCCGATCGCGAGCGTGAGCGCGACGACCGGGTAGCGCCGGACGAGACGGATGCCGCGGGCCATGCCTCCATCCTCGCGCACGAGGCGGGCGCCCGGCCGCACGCCACGACGACGAAGGGGGCCGGATGCCACGCGGCATCCGGCCCCCTTCGCATGGGAGGTGCGCCTACGCCAGGCGCGCCTCGAGGTTCGCCGCGAGGGTCGAGAGGAACTCCTCGGTGGTCTGGTACGGCTGGTCGCCGCCGACGAGGAGCGCGAGGTCCTTCGTCATGGCGCCGGACTCGACCGTCTTGATGACGACGTCCTCGAGCGTGTGCGAGAAGTCGATCAGCTCCTGGTTGCCGTCGAGCGTGCCGCGGTGCGCGAGGCCGCGCGTCCAGGCGTAGATCGAGGCGATCGGGTTGGTCGAGGTGGGCTTGCCCTGCTGGTGCTGGCGGTAGTGGCGGGTCACGGTGCCGTGCGCCGCCTCTGCCTCGACGACCTTGCCGTCCGGCGTGGCGAGCACGCTGGTCATGAGGCCGAGCGAGCCGAAGCCCTGCGCGACGGTGTCGGACTGCACGTCGCCGTCGTAGTTCTTGCAGGCCCAGACGTAGCCGCCCTCCCACTTGAGGCTCGCCGCGACCATGTCGTCGATGAGGCGGTGCTCGTAGGTGAGGCCGGCCGCCTCGAACTTCTCCTTGAACTCGGCGTCGAAGACCTCCTGGAAGAGGTCCTTGAAGCGGCCGTCGTAGGCCTTCAGGATCGTGTTCTTGGTCGAGAGGTAGACCGGGTAGTCGCGGGCGAGGCCGTAGTTCAGCGAGGCGCGCGCGAAGTCCTTGATCGACTCGTCGAGGTTGTACATGCCCATGGCGACGCCGGAGCCCGGCGACTGGAAGACCTCGAAGGACTGCGGCTCGGAGCCGTCCTTCGGGGTGAACGTCATGGTGAGGGTGCCCTCGCCCTCGAACTTGAAGTCGGTGGCGCGGTACTGGTCGCCGAACGCGTGGCGGCCGACGATGATCGGCTTGTTCCAGCCCGGCACGAGCCGCGGGATGTTCGAGATGATGATCGGCTCGCGGAAGATGACGCCGCCGAGGATGTTGCGGATCGTGCCGTTCGGCGAGCGCCACATCTTCTTCAGGCCGAACTCCTCGACGCGCGCCTCGTCGGGCGTGATCGTCGCGCACTTGACGCCGACGCCGTGCTTCTTGATGGCGTTGGCGGCGTCGACCGTGATCTGGTCGTCGGTCTCGTCGCGCTTCTGGATCGAGAGGTCGTAGTACTCGAGGTCGATGTCGAGGTACGGGTGGATCAGCTGGTCCTTGATGGCCTGCCAGATGATCCGGGTCATCTCGTCGCCGTCGAGTTCGACGACGGTGCCTGCAACCTTGATCTTGCTCAAGTCGGTGCGCTCCTTGGGATCGGGAGTGGGAAGTCGGATGGGCGGGATCTCGCCGCCGACCAGCTTACCGGGTCCGGAGATTCTCTCGACATCGAGACACCTCCGCGGGCACCCGCGGGCGGCCGCCGGAGCCTTCGGAGGTCATCTCCGGGCCGAGCGGGGGACGGAGCGGCTACCCTTGCCTCTATGGGTGATCTGCGTCTGGAAGAGTTGTCGGCCTCGAACGTGGTGGCCGCGAACGGCCTGTCGCTGAAGCCCGGTCAGGAGCAGTTCGTCGCTCCCGTCACCTACTCGGCCGAGACCACGGTCGTGAACCCCGCGACCACGTGGCAGCGCGTGGTGCTGCAGGGCGACCGCGTCGTCGGGTTCATCCACGGCAACTTCGACCCCGACGAGGCGCGCGAGGAGTTCCGCGCGTGCCTGTGGCGCATCAACGTCGATGCGGACGTGCAGGGCAAGGGCGTCGGCCGGTTCCTCGCCGAGGCGCTCGCCGCGGAGGCGAAGGCCCGCGGCTTCGACCACGTCACCGTGATGTGGGAGCCGGGCGAGCAGGGGCCGGGCGAGTTCTTCCACCGGATCGGCTTCCGCGACGTCGGCGAGTCGGAGTACGGCGACGTGATCGGCACCCTCCAGCTCTGAGATGGCGGATGCCTCGGGATCGCCCTCGACCCCCGGCGGCTTCGGCGAGCGCGTGCTCGAGCTCGTCGCCGAGATCCCGCCGGGCCGCGTGCTGACCTACGGCGACGTCGCCGCGCTGCTCGGCTCCCGCGGGGCCCGGGCGGTCGGCACCGTGATGGCGCGCTCGGGGCACCTCGTCCCCTGGTGGCGCGTGCTGCGCGCGGGCGGGCACCCGCCGACCGGCCACGCGGAGCGGGCGCTCGCGCACTACCGCGACGAGGGCACCCCGCTGCGGCCGGCGGCGACGGACGCCGCCTACCGGGTCGACCTCGCGCGCGCGAGGTGGCGGCCGTAGCGGCTGCGCAGCGCGCCGGGGCGCGGAGGCGCTACTCGGCCGCGGCGGGTTCCGCCTCGGGCATCGGAACGGCCGCGACCACATCCCCGGCCGGGTCCACGGCGCCGAGCGGCAGGTCGACGCAGATCCTCGTGCCGCCGCCGGCCGGGCTGTCGAGCGCGAAGGTGCCCCCGACCGCCTCGACGCGGTCGGCCATGCCGAGGATCCCGGTGCCGCGCGGGTCGACGCCGCCCACGCCGTCGTCGCGCACGACGAGCCGCACGGCCTCCCCCTCCGACTGCGCGACGGCGGCCTCGGCGTCGTCCGCACGATCGGCCTCGGGGTCGCCGTCGTCGACGTCGGCCTCCATGGTCACGACCTCGACGGAGACCCAGCTGCGGGTCGCCTTCGCGTGCTTGGCCATGTTGGCGAGGCTCTCCGAGAGCACGAAGTACACCGTGGACTCGATCACCTCGGGCAGGCGGCCGACCCGCACGTCGATCTCGGTGGGCACCGGGCATCGACCGGCGAGCTCCGGGACCGCCAGCGCGAGGCCGCCCGCGGAGAGCAGGCTCGGGTGGATGCCGTGGGCCAGCTCGCGCAGCTCGCGCAGCGCGACGCCCGACTCGGTGATCGCCTCCTCCGCGCGCGCGGCGAGGTCGCCCTCCCCGGCCGCCGAGGCGCGGTCCGCGAGCACGCGCAGCTGCAGGCCGAGGGCGACGATCCGCTGCTGCGCGCCGTCGTGCAGGTCGCGCTCGATGCGGCGGCGCGTGTCGAGGCTCGCGCGCACGAGTCGCTCGCGGGACTCGCGCACCTGCGCCAGGGTCGCCTCGACCTGCGAACGCAGCCGGCCGTTGTCGACCGACAGGCGCAGCGCGCTGGAGACGCCGTCGAGCAGTCGCGTGTTGTCGGTGAGCGCGAGGTCGTGCCGGATCAGCGCGAGCCGCGCGCCCGAGGGCGAGGTGATCGGCAGCATGCCCGCGCCGCCGCCGTCGCCGACGTCGAGCGGCTCGCCCGCGGCATCCGTGTAGGCGCCGTCGCGGTCGTCCCACCAGTAGACGCGCACCGACGGGTCGCGAAGCGTGCGGGCGAGCGACTCCTCCCAGAGCGTGCGGTCGGCGCTCTCGCGGGTGATGCGCATGAGGTCGGCGACGCGTGCGCGCAGGTTGCGGGCGTGCGCGATGCCGGCGACGAAGCAGACCGGGATGGTCGCGATCGCGATGAGCGAGATGGTCGCGGCGACCTCGTCGAAGGCGGTGTCGACCGCATAGCTGACGACCTGGATCGCGAGCGTGGTCGCCCACGCGAGCAGCGCGACCGGCATGAGGAACACGATCGTGCGGGCGGGTACGCTGCCGCGCATCCAGCGCAGCAGCATCCGCACCGCGACGACCACCACGAGGGCGCCGCCGAACAGCCGGAACCCGGCGTCGATGATCGCGAAGGCGGTCGGCGCGTCGAGGAAGGAATAGGCGTTGGGTGCGCAGTCGCACGGCACCGCGTCGGGCACCGCGAGCAGCAGCACCGCGGCGAAGTTCACCGCCGACACGGCGAACGCCGAGTACGCGATGGCCCGGTCGGTGTTGTCGTCGAACGTGCCGCGCGGGTAGATCAGCACGAGCACGCCCGCGAGCACGCCCCAGAGCAGGTCGACGCCGCGCACCACCGGCCAGAGCCAGCCGAGCGGCGCGATCACGTTGTAGATGGTCTGCGGGATCCACAGCAGCGGGAAGACCGCCATCAGCCGCGCCGCGGACGGCGCGACGTCGAGTCGCCACGCGATCGCGGCGCAGATCGCGAACACGAGCGGCACGATGGCGTGCAGCGTCGCGTAGCTCGGGTCGAAGCGCTCGTCGGGCGGCGTCGCGAGGTACCCGCCGATCGACATCGCCAGGCTCGCGGCGATCACCCCGACGATCACGAGCGACCTGCGGGTGATCCGCGAGCGGACCGCGGCGGGACTCGCCGGCATCACCGGGACCCGAGCAGCATGAGCACGGCGAGCACGCGCCGGTGATGCTCGGGGGACTCCTCGAGGTCGAGCTTCTGCAGGATGCTGCGCACGTGCGTCTCGACCGTCTTGACGCCCAGGAAGAGCTCCTGCGCGATGCCGGCGTTCGACCGACCCTCGGCCATGAGCTCGAGCACCGAGCGCTCGCGCGGCGTGAGCCTGGCGATCGGGTCGTCGGCGCGCGAGCGCGAGACCAGCTTCGAGACGACCTCGGGGTCGACGACCGAGCCGCCGGATGCCACGGTCTGCACCGCCCGCACGAGGGACTGCGGTTCGGACACCCGGTCCTTCAGGAGGTACCCGGTGCCGGCGCCCGCGCCCATCACGCGCACCGCGTACTCGGGGGTCGCGTACATCGACAGCAGCAGCACGCCGATCTTCGAGCCCGCCTCGCGGATGCGCTCGAGCGCGCTCACGCCCTCGTCGGAGTAGTCGGGAGGCATCCGGATGTCGAGGACTGCGGCGTCGAGCTCGTTCGCGTTGATCACGGCGAGCAGCTCGGGGGCCGTGCCGACCGAGGCGACGATCTCCATGCCGGCATCCGCCAGCACCTTCTCGATGCCCTCGCGCAGCAGCAGCGCATCGTCGGCGATCGCCACGCGGAGCGTCGGCGCCTCATCGTGGTGCGGGTCCATCATCACCTCGTGCCGCAATGCCGGGTTGTGCGGTTGTGTCGAGAATACCTCGGAGAGCCTCCCGAACACACGGAACTTCCGCGCCAGATCGCGTAAAGCGCCCCCCTTCGGGGGGTGCGCACGACCCCCCGGGCGACCGGGATACTGGGGTGCATCGACGGTGAGAGGCGGGCCATGGTGGTCAGGCGCGGCACAGTGGGAACCGAGGCGACCGGGCGCGCCGTGCAGGGCGGGCCGAAGATCCGCGTCGTCCCCGTCACCGGCGAGACGCGGCTGGCGGACGCGGCGAAGGGCGCCGAGCCCGCGTTCGGCCGCACCCTCAGGGTCTCGCTCGCGATGCGCGGCGGGGTGAGCCTCGCGGTGTGGATCGGCGGCGCGGTCGCCGAGCTCGACCTCCTGCGCCGTATCCGCCTCTACGAGCGCGACGGCGCGCCCGTCGCGTTCCTCATCACGCCCGGTGCGGAGCCGCCGACGCTGGAGACGCGGCTGCGCGCCTCGATCTACGCCGAACTGCTCTGGATGCGCGGCTACGACCGCGTCGAGTTCGACCTGCTCGCGGGCACCAGCGCCGGGGGCCTGAACGCCGTGGTGTACGCGGTCGCCCAGCGCGCCGGCGCGAGCATCGACGCGCTCAGGATCATGTGGGCCGACGTCGGCGGCCTGTGGGGCCTGCTCAACCTCCCCGGGCGCGACGAGATCCACGCGCTCATGCGCGGCGAGGACCTCTTCCGCCGCGAGGTCCACCGCGGGCTCACCGAGATCTACGCCACACAGCCGTCCCATCCCGACCTGCGCGCCGAGCACGTCGACGTGGACCTCTCGGCGACCGCGATCGACGCGCGGGACGAGCTCGAGCCCGACAGCAACGAGGGACGCGCGCACTTCCGCTTCCGGGCCACCGTGCCGCAGGGCCGGACCAACCGCATCCCGAGCCGCCACGACCACGAGGCCGACGCGCGCGAGGACGACCTGAGCCTGGACCGCCTCGCGCTCGCCGCGCGCTCGACCTCGTCACTGCCGGGCGGCTTCGAGCCGGCCGAGATCACCTCGCGCACGCGCATCGACCGCACGCTGCACGGCGGCCCCATGGCGACCGGCGACCGGGACGACCTCCGGCACGCCTTCAGCGGGCACCGCGAGCCGCCGGACGTGCCCTACCGCGTCGTCGACGGCGCGGTGTTCGACAACGTGCCGATCGAGCGCGCGATGCGGGCGGCGCGCGGGCGCGCGTCGGAGCGCAACGCCGATCGCGTGCTGCTGTTCCTGGATCCCGATCCGGATCCGGGTCCCGACGACCTGCTCGCCTGGGACGCCGGCGCGTCGCGCTTCTTCCGCGCGATCGGCGCGCAGGTCAGCCGGATGTTCCGCACCGAGCCGGTCGCCCGCGAGACCGCCGACGTGCAGCGGTTCAACGCCACACGCCGCGTCGAGGATGCCCGTCGACGGGCGGCCGTCTCGCTCGTGGAGAGCGCCGGCTGGTCGCAGGCGGCCGTCGAGGACCGTCGCGCCGCGTACGTGCGGGCGATGGGCGCCTCCGTCGCCGAGCGGCTCGCGGACGCGATCTCCGGGCCCTCGCTCTGGCAGGTGTCGACGGACCTCGAGCAGCGCTGCCGCTACCTGCCGATCGCGCGCACGCGGCTCCTCGCGTTCACCGAGATGGTCGAGGGCGACTACCGGCAGGCGGCCGACGACGAGGCCGCGCGCGACGCACGGCTGGTATCGGCATCGGCCCTCGCGGACGCGGCGAACTGCGTGCTCGCCTGGGCGCGCGACCTCGAGGCGATCCCCGAGGCCGACGGCGCCCGCAGGCTGCGCAGCTTCCCCGAGGTGCGCGCGACCGCCTACTCGGCCCTCGAGCTCGCGACCGCGCACGTCGACCGCTCGACGGCCCGCGTGCTCGAGCACGTGCGCCGGTTCGTGCTGCGCGCGCACCCCCGGCGGCTCGCACAGCCCCGGCGGGAGGAGGCGCGCCCGTGGATGCGGCAGTGGCGCATCTCGGACACGGAACCGGGCAACGACCTGCGCGACGCCTGGTACGCGCTCGACGCCTGCGTCGCCGACCTGCTCGCCGAGAACGCGCGGCTCACCGGCACCCCGGATGGGCTCGGCTCCCACGCCGAGGCGCGGGCCACGGCCTCGCCGTGGACCATGCTCCGCGTGCCCGCGTCCGGCGTCACGCCGGGTGCGGTCGACCTGGCGGCGCTGATGTGCCCGGCGGGCATCCCGCCGGCGCTGTCGCCCGTCGGGTACTGGAGCATCGGCGTCGACGAGCGCCCGGACCGGCCCTTCACCTTCACCGCGCTGCACGCCGGGCAGCGCCGCGCCGCGCTCCAGGAGGCGCTCCGCGCCCCGACCGACCGCGACCTGCCGGGCGAGCTCCTCGCACGCCTGGCCGACACCCCCGAGACATCGACCCTCACGCCGCAGTCCAAGCTCGCCGGCTACGGCCTCGGCAACTTCCTCGGGTTCCTCAGCGCGAGCTGGCGCGTCAACGACTGGCTGTGGGGCCGCCTGGACGCCGCGGCCGGCGTGGTGCGGTTCTTCGACTCGCTCGAGCCGAACCGGGTCCGCGCGAGCGCGGCCATCCGCATCGCGCAGGACACGGTCCTCTCGGACGCCGACCACGACGCCGAGGTCGTCGAGCGCGCCGCGACCGGCGACCCCGGCAACGGGGGCGCCGAGCGGACGCCCCTGGTCGTCCCGCCGGTCGTCGACCCGCCGTTCCAGGCGCCGACGCCGTCCGCGCGGGCGAGGCTGCGCGGGGGCGTCGACGCGCTCGGCGACCTGCCGCCCGGCTACCTCGTGGGCATCGCGTCGCGCGGACTCCGGCTGATCGATCGCGTGGCCCTGCGACCGGCGCACCGGATCGCGCGCTGGCTGCTCGGCGCGCTGCTCGCGGTGCTCCGGCCGGTGCTCGCCGTGCTCCCCGCCGTCATCGACCCGCCTCGCGCCGCAGCGATCGCCGGGGTCGTCGGCGGCGCCGGATGGGTGCTCTCGTGGCGCGCGCTGGATGCGCCGGGCCCCTGGGCCTGGATCGGCGCGGGCCTGGTGGCCGCCGGGCTCGTGGGCTGGCTCGTGGCCGCGGGCTGGGGGTCGGACGAGCGCTGGCGCAGGGTACGCGAGGCGGTGCGCGCGCAGGAGCACGGGGGCGACCTCGCCGCCGACCGCGTCGAGGACGCGGAGTCCGCGAGCCGGCTCGCCGCGACCGCGCCGATGTTCCTCGCCGTCGTCGCGATCGCCGTGGCGGCGACGGCGATCCTCGCCGGCAACCCGCTCATGGCGGTGCTCACGACCGGCACGGCCGTCGTGTTCGTGGTCGCCGCCGCCCGCTCGTTCACCGCGGTGCCGCGTCCGGTCGCCCGCGTCGCCCGCCTGCGCGCCTGGGCCGGCGTGTCGACGCTCGTCGCGCTCGGGGTCGTCGTCCCGCTGCTGCTGCAGGCCTCCGGGGCGGCCGACCGCGACGAGGCGCTCGCGCTGCTGAGCGCCGGCGTGGTCCCCTCGTGGCCCGCCGCGCTCGTGGTCCTGGCCGTCGCCGGGGCCGCCGTGTCGACGCTGCTGCTCGCCGGCTGGCTGCCGCCCTTCTGGCGGCGCCGCCGGGCGCGCCCGGTCGACCTCGTGCGGGTCACCGCGTACGCCGTCGCGGCGGGCGCGGTCGCCTGGATCGTGCCGGCCGGCGTGGCGTGGGCCGCGACCGGCGACCCGACCGCGGCACCCGGCTGGCAGGCGGTCGCGTTCCTGATCGCGTGGGCGAACGTCGTGTGGTGGATGCCCGATCGCGTGACCGAGGGATTCACGCCAGACGACGCCCCGCGACGGGCGGCGGCGCGCACGGGCTGAGCCGCCGCGCCGCCGCCTCCCGCGGTTCCTAGACCAGGCTGTCCCGCCAGGCCGCGTGCAGCCGGGCGAACCGGCCCTCGCCGCCGATCAGCTCGGCCGGCGAGCCGTCCTCGACGATGCGGCCCCACTCCATGACCAGCACGCGGTCGGCGATCGCGACCGTCGAGAGCCGGTGCGCGATGATCACCGCGGTGCGGTCGGCGAGCAGGGTGGTCAGCCCCTCCTGCACCGCGCGCTCGCTCGGGATGTCGAGCGAGCTCGTCGCCTCGTCGAGGATCAGCACCGCCGGGTCGGCGAGGAACGCGCGCGCGAACGAGATGAGCTGCCGCTGCCCGGCGCTCACCCGGCCACCGCGCTTGTTCACGTCGGTGTCGTACCCGTTCGGCAGGCCCTCGATGAACTCGTGTGCGCCGACCGCCCTCGCCGCCGCCACGATCTCGTCGAAGCTCGCGTCGGGCTTGCCCAGCGCGATGTTGTCGGCCACCGAGCCCGAGAACAGGTAGGCCTCCTGCGTGACCATGACGATCGCGCGGCGCAGGTCCTTCGGGTGGAGGTCCCGCAGGTCGACGCCGTCGAGGCGCACCGCGCCCCGGCTCGGGTCGTAGAACCGCGAGATCAGCTTCGCCAGCGTCGACTTCCCGGCTCCGGTCGACCCGACGAGCGCGATGGTCTGGCCCGCCGGGATGGCGAGGTCGAAGGCCGGCAGCACCACCCGGTCGTCGGTGTAGGCGAACTCCACGTCGTCGAACGCGATGTCGCCGCGCGCGCTCCAGAGGTCGACCGGGCGAACCGGGTCGGGCACGCTCGGCCGCTCCTCGAGCACGCCCGAGATCTTCTCGAGCGCTGATGCGGCGGACTGGTACGAGTTGTAGAACATCGCCATGTCCTCCATCGGGTCGAAGAACCGACGGGTGTACAGCACCGCGGCGAGCAGGAAGCCGATCGCGAGCGAGCCGTCGACCACGCGGAAGCCGCCCCAGAGCAGCACCATCGCGACCGTCACGTTGCCGATGAACACGAGGCCCGGGTCGTAGACGCCGAAGACCTGGATGACCTTCGCGTTCACGTCGCGGTAGTCCTCGACCAGGTCGCCGAACTCCTTCTCGTTGCGCTTCTCCTTGCGGAACGCCTTGACCGCGCGGATGCCGGTCATGGTCTCCACGAAGTGCACGATGAGCTTGGCGGATGCCTCGCGCGAGCGCCGGAACAGCACCTGCGAGCGCTGCTGGAACCAGCGCGTGAGCACGAACAGCGGCACGAGCGCCACGGCGAGCACGAGCCCCGACTGCCAGTCGAGCGCGACCAGCGCGATCGCGGTGAACGTCATGTACAGCACGCCCTGCACGAGCTGGTTGATGCCCGAGTCGAGCAGCTCGCGGATCGCGTCGAGGTCGCTCGTCTGGCGCGAGATGATGCGGCCCGACGTGTACGACTCGTGGAACTCGAGGCTCAGCTTCTGGGTGTGCAGGAAGACGCGCTTGCGCAGGTCGATCAGGATCGCCTGGCTGATGCGCGCCGACTGCCGGATGTAGACGGCCACGAGCAACGCGCCCACGACCGCGGTCGCGAGGTAGGCCGCACCGGCCCACGCCAGCGGCAGCCAGTCCTGGTCGAGCAGGGCCGGCAGCCCCTCGGCCACGCCGTAGCCGATGAGCGCCGGGCCCGCGACCTGGGCGCCGGTCGAGACCGTGACGACCAGCGCCGTCCACGCCACCTGCCACCGCAGGGGCTTCAGCAGCGAGCCGAGCAGGCGCAGCGAGCGCCGGCGGATCTGCCGCGACTCCTCCTTGGTGAAGTCGTGGCGCTCCTCGCCCTGTACGCCGACGACGCTCATCGGGTCACCTCCTGGTGCTCGTTCGTGCTCGCGGACTGCGAGGTGGCCCCGGCGGCCTCGTCGCGGGGATCGAGGCCGATGACGGGGATGGCGGCCGTGTCGAGTTCCTCGGCCTTCCGCTCGCGCTCCTCGTCCTCCAGGGACGTGATCACGAAGCGGTAGTGCTCGCTCGAGGCGAGCAGTTCGGAGTGGGTGCCGACGGCGGTGATGCGCCCGTCCTCGAGCAGCGCGACCCGGTCGGCCAGCATGACGGTCGACGGGCGGTGCGCCACCACGAGCGCGGTGGTCGTCGCGAGGATCTCGCGCAGCGCGTCCTCGACGAGGGCCTCCGTCTCGACGTCGAGCGCCGAAAGCGGGTCGTCGAGCACGAGCACGGCGGGGTCGGCCGCGACGGCGCGCGCGAGCGCGAGCCGCTGGCGCTGGCCGCCCGACAGGCTCATGCCCTCCTCGCCGACCTTGGTGTCGACGCCGTCGGGCAGGTCGTGCGCGAACTGCGCCTGCGCGATCTGCAGCGCCTGCGCGAGCACCGCGTCGGCCTCGGCGCGCACGGCGGGCTCGTCGCCCGCCAGCTCGGGGCGGCCCAGCAGCACGTTGTCGCGCACCGACGCCGAGAACAGCGTGGCGTCCTCGAACGCCATCGCGACGTGCGTGCGCAGCTCCTCGCGCCCGAGCGCACGGATGTCCACGCCGTCGAGCGTGACCGCGCCGCCCGTCACCTCGTAGAGGCGCGTGGTCAGCGACGTCAGCGTGGACTTGCCGCTGCCGGTGAGGCCCACCAGCGCCATGGTCTCGCCGGGCTCGAGGCGCAGGTCGACGCCGTCGATGAGGTCGGGCGTGCGCCCGGGGGCATCCGCGTACCGGAAGTGCACGCCCTCGAACGCCAGCTCGCCGCGCGGCGCCCGGATGGTCGACGGCCGCTCCGGGTCGGTGATCTGGTTGACCTCGTCGATGACCTCGAAGAAGCGGTCGGTCGCGGTGCGCGTGTCGAGCGAGAACGCCAGCAGGAAGCCGATCGACTCGATCGGCCACGCCAGCACGGTCGCGGTCGCGAAGAACGCGACGACCTGGCCGACGCTCATCACGTCGACCGACGCGAGCCACACGCCGAGCACGAGGCAGACCGCCAGCGCGACGTTCGGGATGAGCAGCAGCCAGAGCCAGATGCCCGCCTCGAGCTTCGCCTTCTCCATCTCGGTGCCGCGGAGCTCCTCCGCCTGCGCCGTGAACGTGCCGAGCGCGTGCTTGCCGCGTCCGAACGCCTTCAGCACGCGGATGCCGTGCACCGACTCCTCGACCGCGGTCGCGAGGTCGCCGGCCTGGTCCTGGCTGCGCCGCGCGACCTCCGAGTACCGGCCCTCGAACCGGAACCCGATGATCCACAGCGGCAGCGAGAGCACCATGAACACGAGGCCGAGCAGCCAGTTCATCCAGATCAGGATGCCGACGCCCACGACGATCGTGACGAGGTTGACCACGAGCAGCACGAGGCCGAAGGACAGCCAGCGACGGATGCGGCCGAGGTCGGAGACCGCGCGCGAGAGCAGCTGCCCGCTCGGCCAGCGGTCGTGGAAGCTCACCGGGAGGTCCTGCAGCTGCGCGTACAGCGCGTTGCGCATGTCTGCCTCGACGCGCGTGCCCGGGGTCAGCACGAACCAGCGCCGGAGCGCGATCATGATGGCCTCGGTGACGCCGAGCGCGAGCACGACGAGCACCGCGGGCACGATCTGGTCGGGGTCGCCCTCGGAGAGCGGACCGTCGACGAGCACCTGGAGCACCTGCGGGATCGCGAGCGCGACGAGGCTCGCCAGCAGCGCCGCGACCATGCCGAGCACGAGGAACGGCACCGCGGGACGGGCGTAGGGGTAGAGGCGCAGCAGCGTGCGGGGCGTGCTCAGGCGCTGCGGCGCGGACGCGGAATCGGGTCTGTCGTCGGCCGTGATGGCGGGCATGACGGGAATCCTTCTGGGCGGTCGGACGCGCGCGTGCGCGGGCATCCGTATCGAGCGAGGGGTGGGAGATCGACGGGGACGAGGTCGTCCCGCCGGACTGCGGTCGGTGCCGCAGGGAGTGGGCCGCGCGGTGCGGCCGTGGGCGCGGTGCTAGGCCGCGCGGCGCCGGGGTCGAATGAGCGCGACGACCCCGCCGGCTGTCCAGGTGCCGGCAGTCATGCCATACGTCGTCTTCATCGCTTCCTCCCGGGCGCTTGTGGTGGATGTCCCTGTGCCCGCGCGCATCTGGTGGACGGCGGCGAGCAGCCTTACAGGATATGCCCGCTTCTCGCGAGTGTGCAAGGGTTCGGAGCGGACCGGTTCAGCGTACCCGTACCGAGAGGCAGGTCACGCTGCCCTCGAGCTTCTCGAACTCGCTGATGTCGACCGTGACGACGCGATAGCCGAGCCCCGACACCATGGCCGCGGACTCGGGGGCGGAGGCCGCCATGAGCACCGTGTCGTCGGCCAGTTCGACGACCGCGACGCCCGCGGGCTCGGGCACCTCGAGGAGTCGCGGGAACAGGTCGCGGTGCGCGAGCAGGTCGGGGTGACCGAGGATGGTGCCGTCGGGCAGCGCGGTGACCGCGCCCTTCAGGTGGAGCGTGCGGGTCACCGGCACCGCGACCACGGTCCAGCCGCGCGGAGACAGGAGCTCGCGCAGCTGGCGGATGCCCTCGGCGTCGGTGCGCGAGGAACTGCCGACGTAGACCGTGCGACCGACCTTCAGCACGTCGCCGCCGTCGAGGGTGCCGGGCTCGTCGATGCGGGCCACCTGCACTCCGCGGAGGGAGCGCACCACGCGCTCGACGGCCTCGGCCTCGGCGCGCCGTGACTCGGCGCCCGAGCGCGTGATCACCGCGAGGTCGTCGAAGAGCACGACCTGGTCCTCCACGAAGACGGAGTCGGCGAGGTCGGGCGCGCTGTCGACCTCGACCGTGCGCCAGCCCTCGGCGACGAGCGCCGCGCAGTAGTTGTCCCACTGCTCGTCGGCCAGCTCGGCGTCGACCGGCTCGCGCTCGACGTGCGTGAGCTCGGCCTCGTCGAGGTTCGACGCGGGGATGCGCACGAGGGCCAGCCGCTGCTCGGCGGAGCCGCGGCGCGGCGCGTGCGCCTCGACGGCCCGGAGCACGCGCGGGGCGACGAACACCTCGGCGAGCACGGCGGAGACGATGAAGACGAGGTTGATGCCCACGAGCGAACCGAGCACGAAGGCGAACATGCGCAGGTCGGGCGCGGCTCCGCCTGCGAGCACGGTGATCGTCGTGCCCACGAGCGCGGCGAGACCCGCCGAGGTGAGTCCCGCGGCGACGGCGAGGAACCAGGCGCGCGTGGCCCCGACCGCGTTCGCGGCCGACAGCAGCAGGAAGGCGAGCGTCGCGAGCAGCAGGAAGTGGCCGCCGACCTGGGTGAACACGGTAGGCGCCTGGCCGCCCGCGACGAAGACCCCGAGCAGCGCCGCGCCCAGTGCGATGGCCGCGACCGCCCCCGCGGAGGCGAACACGGCGAGCACGCGCTGCCGGTGCGCACGGTCGCCCGACACGATCGTTCGGGCGGGGGGAAGCTCGACGGAGTCGGTCACGCACCGAGCCTAGCGGCCCGGGCGCGGCTCACCGCGCGCGGTCGAGGCGGCCCCGCGCGAGGCGCTCGGCGGCCGCGAGCGTGGTCGTGCCCGAGGCCGCCGCCTCGCGGTAGACCGCACGCACGGTGTCGCCGATCGTCGCCACCCGGGCGTCGATCGCCGCCTGGTCGGCGTCGGGCTCCGAGGCGAGGTCGAGGTAGATCACGCCGCCCGCGTTCACGACGAAATCGGGTGCCCAGAGGATGCCGCGCTCGGCGAGCAGCGACGCGGATTCCCGGCGCGCGAGCTGGTTGTTCGCCGCGCCGACCACCGCGCGCACGCGGAGCTCGCCGATGACCTCGGCAGAGAGCACCCCGCCGAGCCCGCACGGCACGAACAGGTCGGCCTCGACGCGGTGGGCGTCCTCGGGCGCCACCCAGTCGGCGTCGAGCTCCGCGGCGAGCTCCCGCCGCGCGTCGACCACGTCGGTCACGGTGAGTCGCGCGCCCTCGGCGGCGAGGGCGCGCGCGAGGCGGCCGCCCACCTGCCCGAGGCCCGAGATCACGAGGTGCCGGCCCGACAGATCCGCGTCGCCGAAGAGCTCGGCCACGGTCGCGCGGATGCCCGCGAGCACGCCGGCCGCGGTGGCATCCGCCGGCTCGCCCACGCCGCCCTGCTCGGGCGGGAGCCCGCAGACGTGCTCGGTGCGCTCGGCGACGACCGCCATGAGCTCGGCGCTCGTGCCGACGTCCTCGGCGGTCATGTAGGCGCCGCCCAGGCTCTCGACCGCGTCGCCGAGGTCGCGCATGGCCGCGACGCGCTCGTCCGCGGTGAGGGTGACGCCCCGGGGGACCCGGATGACGGACTTGCCGCCGCCGCGGGCGAGGCCGGCCGCCGCGTTCTTCAGCGTCATCGCGCGCGAGAGGCGCAGCGCGTCGGCGAGGGCGTCGGTCCAGTGGTCGTAGTGCCAGAGTCGTGCACCGCCGAGCGCCTGGCCCAGCCGCGTCGAGTGCACGGCGACGATGATCGTGAGGCCCGACCGGGCGCCCGTCGTGACGAGGATGCGCTCGTGGTCGGGGGTCTCCTCGGCGAGGATGTGGGCGGTCGCCGCGTCCGGCGTCGTTGCGGGGTGCGCGAGGGGCATGGGAGTTCGCTCCTGGTCCGTGGCGCCTCGTGGGCGGCACTGCTGTGGTGGACGGCGCCTCGTGAGCGCCGGAATCACCTCAGGATACGCCGCGCGCACCCCCGTGAGGCGCCTCGCGGCGCATCACTCGTGCCGCTCAGTGGAAGAAGTGCCGCTCGCCGGTGAGGTACATGGTCACGCCCGCCGCCTTCGCGGCGGCGACGACCTCCTCGTCGCGCACCGAGCCGCCGGGCTGCACGACCGCGCGCACGCCCGCGTCGAAGAGGATCTGCGGCCCGTCGGCGAAGGGGAAGAACGCGTCGGATGCCGCGACCGAGCCGCTCGCGCGCTCCCCCGCCCGCTCGACCGCGAGCCGGCACGAGTCGACGCGGTTGACCTGGCCCATGCCGACGCCCACCGAGGCGCCGCCCGAGGCGAGCAGGATGGCGTTCGACTTGACCGCGCGGCACGCGCGCCAGGCGAACTCGAGCTCCGCGGCCAGCGCATCGTCGGCGGGCTCCCCCGCCGCGAGCGTCCACGACGAGAACGGCGCGAACTCGCGGTCGGCCTGCTGCAGCAGCAGCCCGCCCGACACCTGCTTCTGCTCGAGCACGGTGGGCTGGAATCCCTCGGGCAGCGTGAGCAGGCGGATGTTCTTCTTCCGCGTCAGCACCTCGACCGCCTCGGCCTCGAACGCCGGGGCGATGAGCACCTCGGTGAAGATGCCGCTCACGGTCTCGGCCATGGCCCGCGTGACGGTGCGGTTCGCGGCGATGACCCCGCCGAACGCCGACACCGGGTCGCAGGCGTGGGCGCGCTCGTGGGCGCTCGCGATGGGGTCGGATGCCCCGGGCCCGGCGATCGCGATGCCGCACGGGTTCGCGTGCTTGATGATCGCCACGGCGGGCTCGTCGAAGTCGTACGCGGCCCGCACCGCGGCATCCGCGTCGACGTAGTTGTTGTACGACATCTCCTTGCCGTGCAGCTGCACCGACTGCGCGATGCCCCGGCCCTCGGGCGTGGCGTAGAGCGCCGCGGCCTGGTGCGAGTTCTCGCCGTAGCGCAGCGACTGCGCACGGTCCCAGGTGCCGCCGACCCAGCCCGGGAAGCCCGTGCCCTTGTCGTCGGGCGCCACGACGTTGCCGAGCCAGGAGGCGACGGCGACGTCGTACCCGGCGGTGTGGCGGAACGCCTCGACGGCGAGGCGCTGCCGCTGCGCGAGGGTGGTGCCGCCGGCGGCCACGGCCTCGGCGATCTCGCCGTAGCGCTCGGGCGAGACGACGATGGCGACGTTGGCGTGGTTCTTCGCCGAGGCGCGCACCATCGCCGGCCCACCGATGTCGATCTGCTCGACGACGTCGAGCGCGGGCGCACCCGAGGCGACCGTCTGGCGGAACGGGTAGAGGTTCACCACGACGAGGTCGAACGCGGCGATGCCGAGCTCGGCGAGCTGTGCCTCGTGGTGCTCGAGGCGCAGGTCGGCGAGGAGGCCCGCGTGCACCGCAGGGTGCAGGGTCTTCACGCGGCCGTCGAGCGCCTCGGCGAACCCGGTGACGCTCGCGACGTCGGTCACGTCGTGCCCCGCGTCGCGGATCGTCGCGGCGGTCGACCCGGTCGACACGATCTCCACGCCCGCCGCGGCGAGCGCGCCGGCGAGCTCGAGCAGCCCGGACTTGTCGCTGACGGAGACGAGTGCGCGTCGCACCGGCACGAGGTCGCGCTCGCGGTAGAGGGAGTGGTCGTGGCTCGGTCCGCTCATGCGTCGAGGTCCTCCAGGTTCACGGTTCCGTTGGCGATGTCGATCACGGCCTGCACGAGCAGGCGGCGCTCGACGGGCTTGATGCGCTCGTGCAGGGTCTGCTCGGTGTCGCCCGCGTGCACCGGCACGCGCTCCTGCGCGATGATCGGGCCGCCGTCGACCGAGTCGTCGACCACGATGAGGCTCGCCCCGGTCTGGGTGACGCCGGCGGCCAGCGCGTCGCGCACGCCGTGCGCCCCGGGGAACTCGGGCAGGTACGCGGGGTGCGTGTTGATCATGCGGGGCGAGAGCGCATCGACCATCACCGGGGGCACGATGCGCATGAAGCCGCTCAGCACGACGAGGTCGGGCTCCCAGAAGCGCACCTGCGCGAGGAGCTCCTCGCCCCAGCGGTCGCGATCGGCCGCGCCCCGGAAGGGCACCGTGAAGGCGGGGATGCCGAACTCCTCCCCCAGGGCCAGCCCGTCGGCCTCGCGATCGGCGCCGATCGCGACGACCCGGGCGGGATACTCGGCGTCCTCCGACGCCTCGAGCAGGGCGCGGAGGTTCGTTCCGCCGCCGGAGATCAGCACGACGAGCTTGAGCACGTCGTCGAGCCTACTCGGTGGTGCGGATCACGTCGGTCTCGCTGAGGTCGCGGGCATCCGGGGCATCCGCCGCCGGAGTCGCCGGGGAGCCCGGCGCAGCGCCCGACGGGGCGGGACCGGGCCGGGGGCCGGCGACGCGCGAGGCCACCGCGCCGAGCACGGCGGGCACGCCGACCAGCGTCGCCGTCGCGACGGCGACCGTCCACCACTCGGGACCGACCTCGTCGAGACGCCCGGGGCCCGCGGCACCGCTCGACCACCACGCGAGCGCCCCGAGTAGCACGCCCGCGACGACGCCGGCGGCCAGACCCTCCCCGACCGCGAACGCCCAGGTCCATGCCGCCGGCCGGCGGGCCGGGCGCTGCTCGGGACGCCCCGCCGCGCGCCGCGACCTGCGGGCGTCGACGCTGCGGTGCACGAGGAAGCCCGCCGCGAACCCGAGCAGCACCGGCACGAGCAGCGCGAGGTAGCCGAGCCCGGGGTCGAGCTTCGGGATCGCGCCGAGGACCGGCAGTCCGGGCACCGGCCCGAGCAGGGTGCCGCCCGCGGAGACCGACGTGCCCGCGCCGATCGCGAAGCCGGGGCCGACGATCCACGCCGCCGCCCACGCGACGAGGTTCGGCAGCAGGGCGAGCTGGCCGAGCGCCAGCACGATCCCGCCCGGCACGTCGGCGCGGAGCGACTGCCAGAGCCCGACGACGGTGGCGTAGTCGACGGCGAGCGCGACCGCGACGGCCACGGCGGCGGCCCCCACGATGCCGACGGCGGCGGCCGTGCCGGCGCGGAGGGCGACGCGCAGGGCGTCCCGCCACGCGGGGTCGAGTGCGGACAGCCACCGGCGGAGCCGGCCGGTCGTGGCATCCGTGCCCCGCGCCCCGAGCCGGGTCGCCTCGATCCCCGCGCCCACCGCCCCGCCCGCGAACACCAGGAGCGCGGGCACGACGGCCGACTGCCAGGCCGACGGCGCGATGCCCGGCACGCCCGCAGTCAGCCCCAGCGCGAACCCGGCAATGCCCGTCACGACGGCCGCCGCGAGCACGCCGCTCGCGGCATGGCCGCCGCCCGCCGAGCGCCGGCCCACGTGCGCCCCCGTGCCGACCGTGAGCACCGAGAAGCCGAGCACGGCGATCGTGACACCGAACGCGGCGGAGTCCTCGGGCACGCCGAGCGCGGCAGCGGCGACCGGGTCGAGCGAGACGGCGAGATCGACGCCGTTGCCAACGAGCCAGGCGAGTGCGGCGGCGCCCCAGAACATCGCCGGGTCGGCGGCCATGCCGGTGCTGATCGCCCAGACCAGCGCGAGCGGCACCACCGCGAGCCCGACCCCGGCGGCCGCGACGACGAACGCCTCGAGGGCGGCGAGCAGGATGGTGGTCGTGCGTGACATGCCGCGGTGAGCCTACCGGGCGTTCGCCCCCGTCACCGGCGCATCCGCCGACGCGTCGTCATCGTCGCCGTCCGCCTCGCGCTCCGCCTCCGCTTCCGCGACCTCCTCGGTCGCGGCCGCGACCGCGAGCTCGTCCTCCTCGGGCAGGCGCAGCAGCTCGAGGAGCGCGAGCACGACCAGCACGACGATCACCGTGCCGATCACGAGGCCCACGGTGACCGGCCGCGTGAACAGCACGACGGCCGCGCCGATCACGAGCACGGCGATCCGCACCAGGAGCGCCTGGCGGTCGAGCCAGCGCCCGAACCCGCCGGTCGAGACGCCGCGGGCGAGTCCGGCGCGACGGACGCTGCCGAACCCGGCCGAGCCCAGCTCGCGGATGCGGCCGGCGGTCTCCGAGCCGCCCGCGAACCACGCGATGACCGCGACCGCGACGCCGAACAGCGCGAGCGCGACGGCGGTCGCCGCCATCCGGTCCACGATCTGGTCGTAGACAGCCTCGGCGGCACCGAGCGGCATGAGCGACGGGGAGACGCTCGCGAGGAAGTAGAGCCGGGCGATGCCGAAGCCGCCGGCGAGCAGCCCGAGGGAGACCGCGAGGCCGGCGCCGGTCCAGACCAGCGTGCGCGGCCGGTTGCGGGCCGCGACCACGCCGATCACGAGCAGGCCGATCACGACCCACGGCAACCAGGTGCCCGCGGTCACGGCGAGCGCGTAGACGAGCTGCACGGTGACCAGCGCGTCGGCCTGCGCGATCACGATCGTGCGATCGACCTCGGGGATCGACGCGGCGAAGCCGACGCCCGCGTCGACGAGTCGGTCCTTGACCTCGGCGATGACCGGGGCGAGCTGGATGCCGATCTGCCCGGACTCGTCGAACGAGAGGGCGGCGTCCGGGTCGCCCTGCAGCGCCGCCACGAGCTGGGTGTGGCTCGTGCGCAGCGCGGTCTGGAAGACCTCCACGAACGCGTCGGACTCGACGAGCCGTTCGACCACGGTGCCGACGAGGTTCTCGATGCCCTGCACGGCGGGGCCCTCGAGCAGGGTGAGCGCCTGCTTCGCGGCATCCGGGATGTCGAGGTCGCGGATGCCGTCGAAGACCGACCCGGTGAGTCCCTCCACGTCGACCTGCTCGAGCACGACCGCGGTCGCCTGGTCGGCGACGTAGGCCTGCACGGCCGGGTCCTCGGCGAGCGGGCCGAACGTGGCGACGAACTGGTCGGTGTCGACCAGCTGCGCGCGCGCCCAGCCCCCGAGCACCGCGATCGGCGCGAGCACGATGCCGACGATCAGCAGGATCGCCGCCACGACCGTGCGGCCGCGACCGGAGCTCCGCGTGCGCGCCGGTCGCTCCTCGGCCGCCGCCGCCGCGGTCTCCTCCATCGACGCGCGCAGCCGCGCGTTCTCCGCCTCGAGTGCTGCGATGCGCTCCGCGAGCGCGCGATCCTCGGCCTGGGCCATCCCCACCCTCTTCCGTCGCGCCCAGACTAGCGAGCACGCGGGTGCGCGTGGGCGGTGCGGACGGCCGAGTTTCCACTCACTGCAAGTTTTCGAGCTTTCCTCAGTTTGGGGTAGCGGGTGCCGGGTCCGCCGCAGTACGCTTCGGGAGTCGTGACCCGACGGCAGATGGACCTTCCCCGACACCCATCGGGAGGCCATTCAGCGCGACCTTCTCCGGTGCCTCCACCCGACCTCAGGATCACCCATCCGGCCTGCCCGGGCCGGGTGACGTTCCGCACCATCGGAGGCAACGATGCCCACGTCCGAGATCGCCCAACGACACCTTCCACCCGGCGCCCGCAGACGGCGCGGCCTCCGTCGACTCACCGCGGTCGGCGCCGGCCTCGCCCTCGTCGGCACGGCGTTCGTCGCCGGCCCGGCATTCGCGGCGCACGGCCTCGTCAGCCTGGCCGGCAGCAACTTCGAGATCGACGAGGACGCGAACCTCGTCGCCGATCACGCCGACCCCTCGTTCGACTGGGAGGATGTCACCGAGATCCGGCAGCCCGACGAGCCGACCGGCGCGAACGACGACTCGTTCGGCCAGGGCTCCAAGGAGGACACCGCCGTGCCGACCGTGGTCGACGGCAGCATCCCGCCGAACAAGAGCGACCTGCTGACCTTCGGCGGATTCCTCGAGGAGACGCCGGCCGGCGACTTCCTGCACCTCTACTGGCACCGCGTCCAGGAGCCGTCCGGCACGACGAACATGGACTTCGAGTTCAACCAGTCGGAGGAGACCTCGGCGAACGGCGTCACACCGGTGCGCACCGAGGCCGACCTGCTGCTGCAGTACGACCTCGCGCAGGGCGGTACGAACCCGGAGCTGTTCCTCGCGAGGTGGCTGACCGATTCCGACTTCAACGGTACGCCGGTGAGCAAGGACGACTGCGTCTCGTCGAACAAGCTGCCGTGTTGGGGCCTGCGTGAGGACCTGACCGCTGCGGGCGACGCGACCGGGTCGATCAACACCACGGCCATTGCGGCCGGCGACTCCGACGGGCTCGGGCCGATCTCGCCGCGGACCTTCGGTGAGGCGACGGTCGACTTCTCGGCCATCGTCGGCAACGCCCAGTGCGTCTCGTTCGGCAGCGCGTACCTGAAGAGCCGGTCCTCCGACTCGTTCACGGCCGCACTGAAGGACTTCATCGCGCCGACCGACATCGGCCTGACGAACTGCGCCAAGGTGATCGTGCGGAAGGTGACCGATCCGACGGGTGACACGACGGACTTCGACTTCACGACGGCGTTCGCCACCCTGAACGACGGGACGAATCCCACGTTCAGCCTGGCCGACGGCGAATCGGTGACGTACGACAACGTGTTCTTCGGCAACGGGCTCACGGTGACCGAGTCGGGGCCGCCCAGCGGATGGGACCTGGTCGACATCGACTGCTCCGCCAGCACGAACATCACGCCGGTGGAGAACGAGTTGGCCGGAACGGCGACGTTCGACCTCACGAACGCCAACCAGATCGTCGACTGCACGTTCACCAACCAGGCGCGCGGCACGATCGTGGTCGAGAAGGTGACGACCGACGGCTCCGGCGCGTTCGACTTCACGTCGAACACGCTGCCCGACGCGAGCTTCACCCTGACGACGACCGGATCGGGCGACGGTGGGAAGGACTCGAACACCTACGCGGGCCTGACACCGGGCACGTACGACGTGGACGAGACCGTTCCGGCGAACTGGAACCTCACGTCGGCCACGTGCGACGACTCGTCCGATCCTTCGTCCATCGGCCTGAGCGCGGGCGAGACCGTGACGTGCACCTTCGTGAACGAGCTCGAACGGGGCTCGATCAAGATCGTGAAGACGCGCAAGCACGCGGCGGACGGCTCGGGTGACCACGCCCACGAGGGTGTCACCTTCGATATCACGGGCGGCGGTCTCAGCGAGCCGATCTCGGTGCAGACCGACGCGAACGGGGTCGCCTGCGTGACAGGCCTCGTCGTGAGCGCGGTCGCCGGGAACTACACGGTGACCGAGACGATCCCGAACGGATACGTGCTCGACCCGACCACGCCGCAGGCGCAGACCGCTGCGGTGGGCGAGGCGACGGCGACCGACTGCGCCGACACCAGCGCGGGCGCCGTCAAGACGTTCAAGAACATCCCGCTCACGAACCTCACGGTGAGCGTCGACTCGCAGGTCGACGGCGGGACGTTCTCGAGCATCGAGTGCGACGCGACCGAGGAGGATCCGGACTCCGATCCGGACATCCCGCTCTCGGCCATGCAGGACGACCCGAGCGTCACGATCAACGACCTCGAGCCGGGCACCTACACCTGCGTGGTCGTGATCGACCCGTGACGGAGAGGAGCCGCACGAGCGGCCCGCGCTGAGGGCCGCGCATGAAACGAGGGCCCCGCAGGCGTTCGCCTGCGGGGCCCTCCGCGTACGCCCCCGGGACGCTTCACCGGGTGCGGACGGTCCTAGAGCGCCTCGTAGACCTCGCGCAGGAGCGTGGCGGTCTCCGACGGGGTCTTGCCGACCTTGACGCCGGCGGCCTCGAGGGCCTCCTTCTTGGCCTGCGCGGTGCCCGCCGAGCCCGAGACGATCGCGCCGGCGTGGCCCATCGTCTTGCCCTCGGGGGCGGTGAAGCCCGCGACGTAGCCCACGACCGGCTTGGTCACGTTGGCCTTGATGAAGTCGGCCGCGCGCTCCTCGGCGTCGCCGCCGATCTCGCCGATCATCACGATCGCCTTGGTCTCGGGGTCGGCCTCGAACGCGGCGAGCGCGTCGATGTGCGTGGTGCCGATGATCGGGTCGCCGCCGATGCCGATGGCGGTCGAGAAGCCGAGGTCGCGCAGCTCGTACATCATCTGGTACGTGAGCGTGCCCGACTTCGAGACGAGGCCGATCGGGCCCTTTCCGGTGATCGTGGCGGGCGTGATGCCGACGAGCGACTCACCGGGGGTGATGACGCCCGGGCAGTTCGGCCCGATGATGCGGGTCTGCTCGCCCTTGGCCTTGTTGTAGGCCCAGGCCTCGGCCGTGTCCTGCACGGGCACGCCCTCGGTGATGACCACGAGCAGGCCGATGCCCGCGTCGATGGCCTCGATCATGGCGTCCTTGGTGAACGCCGGCGGCACGAAGGCGATCGAGACGTCGGCGCCGGTCTCGGCCATGGCCTCGGCGACCGACCCGTAGACGGGCAGCTCGACGGGCTCGCCCGCGGCGTCGTGGTGGAGCACCGTGGTGCCGGCCTTGCGGGCGTTCACGCCGCCGACGACCTGGGTTCCGGCCTTCAGCATGAGCGCGGTGTGCTTGGTGCCCTCGCCGCCGGTGATGCCCTGGACGATGACCTTGGAGTCCTTGTTGAGGAAGATCGACATGGTTTCGCGGTTTCCTGTTCTCTGTCGTCCGGGACCTAGGCGGCGTTGGCGAGCTCGGCGGCCTTCGCGGCGCCCTCGTCCATCGTCGCGGCGAGCGTGACCAGCGGGTGGTTCGCCTCGTTCAGGATGCGGCGGCCCTCCTCGACGTTGTTGCCGTCGAGGCGCACGACCAGCGGCTTGTTGGCGGCCGAGCCCAGCTCGGCGAGCGCGCCGACGATGCCCTTGGCGACGGCGTCGCAGGCGGTGATGCCGCCGAACACGTTGACGAACACGGCCTTGACCTGCGGGTCGCCGAGGATGACGTCGAGGCCGTTGGCCATGACCTCCGCCGAGGCGCCGCCGCCGATGTCGAGGAAGTTCGCCGGCTTCACGCCGCCGTGCTCCTCGCCCGCGTAGGCGACCACGTCGAGCGTCGACATGACGAGGCCCGCGCCGTTGCCGATGATGCCGACCTCGCCGTCGAGCTTGACGTAGTTGAGGTCCTGCGCCTTGGCCTTCGCCTCGAGCGGGTCGGCCGCGGCCGCGTCCTCGAGCTCGGCGTGCATCGGGTGGCGGAACTCGGCGTTCTCGTCGAGCGAGACCTTGCCGTCGAGGGCGATGATGTCGCCCTCCTCGGTCAGCACGAGCGGGTTGACCTCGACGAGCGTGGCGTCCTCGCCGGTGTAGACCTCGTAGAGCTTCACGAAGACCGGCGCGACCTTGTCGACGATCTCGGCGGGGAACTTGGCGGCGACGGCGATGGCCTTCGCGCCCTCGAGGTCGAGGCCCGTGTTCGGGTCGACCTCGATGCGTGCGAGCGCCTCGGGCTTCTCCACCGCGAGCTGCTCGATCTCCATGCCACCCTCGAAGCTCGTGAGCGACAGGTAGGAGCGGTTGGCGCGGTCGAGCAGCACCGAGAAGTAGTACTCCTCGGCGATGCGGGCGCCGCCCGCGACCATGACGCGCTTGACGACGTGGCCCTTGATGTCGAGGCCGAGGATCGCCTTCGCGGCCTCCTCCGCCTCGTCGGGGGTCTTCGCGACCTTGACGCCGCCGGCCTTGCCGCGGCCGCCGATCTTCACCTGGGCCTTGACGACGACCACGCCGCCGAGCTGCTCGGCAGCGGCGCGCACCTCCTCCGGGGTATCCGCGATGATGCCCGGCAGCACCGGCACCCCGTACTTCTCGAACACGTCTCTGGCCTGGTACTCGTAGAGATCCACGCTGTACTTCCTATCCGCTGGTCAACGCCTGCGTGGGGCTGGTGGGGTGAGCGGCCCACGCACCCTCGAATGACTCGACGTCGAGAGGGTTCGGGCCAGCCAGTAGCCTACCCCTCCACCGGGGGACCTCACGAAACGTGGGGATCGCCGGCCCGCAACCGCTGCGTGCACGATGCGCAGCGGCGCGATCACTCCAGGTCTATGTCGGGAAGCGGATGCGCGCCGTCGGGCGCCGCCCGCGCGTGGCCGTACGGCAGCGCACGCTCCCCGAGCTCGGCCAGGAAGGCGTCGACGTCGGGGTCGTCGCTCCCGTCGTCGATTCGGCGGGCGAGCATCTGGCTCGCCGGGCCGATCACCGCGCGCATCATGCCGGTGCTGCCGTCGACGTCGACGATCGGCAGCTCCACGTGCGCCGACTGCCGCGCCCCCGCGGCCGACGCGGCGAAGTCGAACAGGCCCACGACGGCCCGGTCGGCCATCATGAACGAGGTCCCCCCGTACCACACCCGATGCATACCGGCAGGTTGCACCACTCGCGCGCGCGAGCAAAGGGGTTGCGATCACGGGGGTGTCGCGGTACATGATGGGTGACGGCCGTGCGCGGGGCGCGGCCGCTGGAGGTACCCGACCCCATGGGCAAGCTCACCTACGACTCGACCCTCACGGTCGACTTCGACGACCGCGTGCTCGCGCACCTGCAGCTGGTCATCGGCGCGAAGCTCCGCCGCGGCGAGTCGTTCTACTTCTCGTGGCGCGACGACACCTCGATCGGCAACGGGCGGAGCGCGCTCTGGATGCATCCGTCGATCTCCCTGCACTTCAAGTTCTCCGGCGGCCGGCCGCCGTCGATCAACCGAGCGTGGATCGACGCGCTGATGTCGACCGCGAACTCGTCGAGCGGGCTCCAGATCGTGCGGGAGCCCACCGGGCAGGGCAGCGCGGAGGAGGCGAAGTGAAGCGGATCAACATCGCCTACGACGGTGCGGTCTACTCGATCGGCGAGCAGGAGTTCGAGGAGTACCGCGACCGCATCACGGCGGCGCACGAGCACAACGAGCCGTTCTGGCTGCGGGTCAACTACGGCGAGGGCCGGCCGCAGCCGGCCGACCTGCTGATCGCCCCGGGCATCCCGATCGCGCTCATCCCCATCGCGCCGGGCATCGACGACCTCGACCACCCCGAGCCCGACCCGGACGACCCGAGCGACCACGGCACCGGCACGGATGACGACGGCTGACCGGGGGGCCGCCGAGCCCGAGCACGGCACCGACCCGCACTCGGGCGACGTCGCGTCGCGGCTGAACTGGCTGCGCGCCGGCGTGCTCGGCGCGAACGACGGCATCGTCTCGGTGGCCGCCCTCGTGGTCGGCGTCGCCGCCGCGACGACCGACACCGCGGCGATCCTGATCGCGGGCGTCGCGGCCGTGCTCGCGGGCGCGATCTCGATGGGCCTCGGCGAGTACGTCTCGGTCAACAGCCAGCGCGACACCGAGCGCGCGCTCATCGCCAAGGAGAAGTGGGAGCTCGAGCACATGCCCGAGCAGGAGCTGGCGGAACTGGCCGAGCTCTACCGCGCGAAGGGGCTGTCGTCCGACACCGCCGAGCGGGTCGCCCGCGAGCTCACCGCGCACGACGCGCTCGCCGCCCACCTCGAGGTCGAGCTGCACATCGCCGAGGACGAGCTCACGAACCCGTGGCACGCCGCAGGCGCGTCGGCCCTGTCGTTCACGATCGGCGCGGTGCTGCCGATGCTGGCCATCCTGCTGCCCCCGCCCGAGTGGCGCATCCCGCTCACGTTCGTCGCGGTCGTCGTCGCGCTCGCGATCACCGGCTGGCTGAGCGCCTGGATCGGCGGCAGCCCGCGCCCGCGCGCGATCCTCAGGGTCACGATCGGCGGCGCGCTCGCGCTCGCGGTCACCTACGCGATCGGCGCGCTGCTCGGCGTGAGCGTGGCCTGATCCGGCCGGTCCGCGGGCGCGGACCCGAGAGCGGCGAGCGGATGCGACGGGGCCGACGGCCACCCCGCCGACCGCACGACCCGGTCGTCGTCCGTCACCGCGAACACGTCGACGTCCCAGTCGCGCTGGACGAGGTCGAGCATCGCCCGCCCGCCCGCGAGCACCGCGGTCGCCAGCACGTCGGCCGTCACGATGTCGGGCGCCACCACGCTCGACTGCACCAGCGGTCGGCGCCCCGGGGTGCTCCACACGTGCGCGCCGCGCTCGGCGGTGCCCGAGGTCGCGATCGCCCGGCGTGCGCCGTCGAGCACCGCGGTCGTCGCGACGCGGGCGCGATCGCCGGGGTCGACGATCCCCGCGACCCAGGGCCCTCCGCCGGGTCCGTGCCCGCGCACCAGCGCATCGCCGCCGGCGTCGACGCACCAGTCGGCCACGCCCGCGTCGTCGAGCACGTCGCCCGCCTGTTCGATCGCGAGCGCCTTCACGACGCCGTCCAGGTCGAGCACCCCGTCGGGCCGGTGCGGGCTGAACACGCCCTCGGTCGCGGAGCGCCAGCGCAGCGCCAGGGCGTACGCGTCGCGGACGACCTCGTCGGCGTCGGTGAGCCGGAGCGCCCCGTCACGGATGCGCGCGAGGTCGGTGTCGTCCCGGTAGAGGCTGAATCGCGCCTCGAGTGCCGCGAACGCGTCGACGACGCGACCGAGCACCGGCGCGTGGCCGTCGGCAGGCACCGCGCCGGGCAGCACCACCGTGACCACGGTGCCCATCGCGGGGAAGGCCGCCCGCCCGTTCCGTCCGATCCGCACGGCCTAGAGCCCCGCCTGGTCGAGGGCCGACTGCAGCGACTGGGCGTACCCGCGGCTCGTGTAGGTCGCCCCGCTGATGATGGAGATGTCCGCCGACTGGGCCTGGAGCGCGGCCGATGCCAGCGGCTCCTCGACCTGCTGGCTGATGCGGGCGGAGTGGCCGTCGCGGCTGGGCAGCGCGAGCGCGGTCACGTCGGTGATCGTGCCGCCCGAGACGGTCACCTGCACCTGCACGTCGCCGAACTTCGTGGACACCGCGTCGCCCGTGTAGGTGCCGTCGGTCGCCGAGGCGTCGGTCGAGGCATCCGTCGTGCCCTGCGTGGCATCCGTCGTGCCCGTCGAGGTGTCGGAGGACGCCGAGGAGTCCGACGACGTGTCGGATGACGAACCCGACGAGCCCGACGACGAGGTCGTGCTGACCGTGCCGGACGCCTCCGTCGCCACCGTGTCGCCCGTCGCCACCGCGGACCAGGCCCATGCGGCCATGATCGCCGTGCTCGAGGCCAGCCATGCCACCACTGCTGCGCGTCGTCTCACCAGTCGAACCTCTCTCGATGGATGCGCTCCTCGGGAACGCCGGCCGCGGCGGCGTCCGCCACCACGTGGTCGGCCCAGTCCCGGGGCCCGCAGATGTACAGGTCGGTGTCGCGCGCGTCGGGCACGAACCCGACCAGCGAGTGCCCGGCGGCATCGGCCGCATCCGTCAGCCAGCCCGACCGGCCGCGCGGACCGGGCACCGTGATGCACGTCGCGCCCTTGGCCCGGCAGAGGCCCGCGATCTCGTCGAAGAGGTAGGGCGGCGCGTCGTCGGGGCTGCGCAGCACCACGGTCGCCTGCCCGGGGCGGAACCTGGCGTCCTCGAGCATCGAGCGGATCGGCGTGACCCCGATGCCCGCGCCGATGAACGCGATGCGCTCGCTCGTGCGGGCGTCGTCGGTGAACACGCCGTACGGCCCCTCGATCGCGACCCGGGTGCCGGGGCGGATGCGGGCGAGCGATGCCGACCCGTCGCCGAGCGCACGCACGGTGATGCGCAGCCGGTCGGGGCGCGGCGCCTCGCTCAGCGAGTACGGGTGCGCCTGCCACCACTGGCCGCCGGCGAGGAAGCGCCAGATGAAGAACTGCCCGCCGCGCGCCGCGAGCGCGTCGAGTCGCCGCCCGGTCATCACGATCGACACGACGCCGTCGGCGAGGGGCTCGATGCCGATCACCTCGAGCCGGTGCCGGAGCGTCTGCACGACCGGCATCGCGAACCGGAAGACGAGGAGCGCGGCGAGCACGGCCGCGATCGCGGCCATCCAGAACCAGCGCTGCCAGGTGCCCTCGGCGAACATGCCGCCGAGCGAGAACTGGTGCGGCAGCGCGGCGAGGGCGGCCGCATAGGCGCTGAGGTGCACGAGGTGCCAGACCTCGTAGCGGAACCGGCGCCGCACCGCGACGAGCGAGGTGACCACGACGACGCCCATGAGCGCGAACCCGAGCACTGCGAGCGGCATGTCGGGCAGGCTCCACATCGCGACCGCCTCGGTCACGAGGTCGGCACCCGAAGCCATCGCGTACGAGGCCAGCAGCAGCACGACGTGCGCGACGATCAGCAGGAACGCCGGCTTGCCGAGCGAGCCGTGGATCGCCATCGCCCGGTCGTGGCCGATCGTGCGGTCGACGAACGGCGTACGGGCCGCGAGCAGCAGCATGATGAGCACGAGGTCGGTGCCGACGAGGCCCGCGGCGATCCCGAGCGCGCCGACGGCGTCGCCGATGCCGGTGATGCGGGAGAGCCCGCCGTCGGCGATGTAGAGGGCGATCACGACCGCGACCGAGGTGACGATGCCGGCCTGGATGAGGTCCTCGTGCAGGCGGCGGCGGGCCGCCCGCGGCGCGTACTCGCCGAGCGAACGGGCGCGGAGGCCGGTTCGCCGGGCGTCGTGGTGGAGGAGTGCCATGACGCCATGCTGCGCCCGCACCCTCTGCACCGCTCGGGCGTGGCCTATGGAGTGGCTATGGAGTTGCGAGCTTCTCGATCGGCGCGATCTTGATGAGCAGCTTCTTCTGGCCCGCGGTGTCGAACGACACGTGCGCGACGCGCTTGGCGCCGATGCCGGTCACCTGGGTGACCCGCCCCTCGCCGAAGTCGGCGTGGCGGATGCGGTCGCCGGCCTCCAGCTCGAGATCGCCGTTGTCGCGCACGTTCGCGGTGACCCGGTTCGTCCACTCGGTCTTGGCCTTGGTCGCCGACGCGACGCTGAAGCGGTCGCGACGCTGCTGCTCGCGCGACTGCCGGGCGTTGAGCGCACGCGGGCGGGTGCCGCCGCGGCTGGTCGCGTCGCCCGGGGACTGCCGCCAGTCGATGAGCTCGTCGGGGATCTCCTGCAGGTACCGGCTCGGCATGGCGACGGAGACCTCGCCGAACTGGGCGCGGCTCATCGCGAGCGAGAGGTAGAGCCTGCGACGTGCGCGCGTGATGCCCACGTAGAACAGCCGGCGCTCCTCGGCCGGCCCGCCGGGCTCGGTCGCCGACATCTGGTGCGGCAGCAGCCCCTCCTCGATGCCGGTGAGGAACACCGCGTGGTACTCCAGACCCTTGGCGGTGTGCAGCGTCATGAGCGAGACCGTGCCCGACTCGTCGTCGATCTCGTCGGCCGCGGCCACGAGCGACACCTGGGTGAGGAAGTCGAGCAGCGTCGCACCCGGGTTCTCGCGGTCGAAGTCGCGGGTCTGGGCGACGAGCTCCTCGACGTTCTCGGCGCGGGTCTCGTCCTGCGGGTCGCGGCTGTTGCGGAGTGTATCGAGCAGTCCGCTGCCCGCCATGAGGTGCAGCAACACGTCGGCGACCTTCGTCGGGCCGCCCTCGCGCGCGGGGTCGGCGAGCTCGGCCGCCTCGTCGAGCAGCTCGGCGAGCGCGGTGATTGCGGCGGTGACCTTCGGCCCGAGACCGAGGCCGGATGCCACGCGCATCGCCTCGCGGAAGGTCATGCCGTTCTCGTCGGCGAAGTTCGCCAGCTGCGTCTCGGTGGCCGGGCCGATGCCGCGCTTGGGGGTGTTCAGGATGCGCCGCAGCGCGAGCTCGTCGAGCGGGTTCGCGACCGCGATGAGGTACGCCATCGCGTCCTTGATCTCGGCGCGCTCGTAGAACTTCGTGCCGCCGACCACCCGATACGGCAGCGCGGAGCGCACGAAGATCTCCTCCAGCGCACGCGTCTGCGCGTTGGTGCGGTAGAACACGGCGATGTCGCGGTACGCGACGCCCGACCGGTGCAGCGCGTCGATCTCGTCGGCGATGAACTGCGCCTCGTCGTGGGCGGAGTAGCCGGTGTAGCCGACGATCTTCGCGCCGTCGCCGTCGGCCGTCCAGAGCTTCTTGTCCTTGCGGTCGAAGTTGTTGGCGATGACCGCGTTCGCCGCGGAGAGGATGTTCTGGGTCGACCGGTAGTTCTGCTCGAGCAGCACGACCTTCGCGCCGGGGTAGTCGCGCTCGAACTCGACGATGTTGCGGATGTCGGCGCCGCGGAACGCGTAGATCGACTGGTCGGAGTCGCCGACCACGGTGAGGCTCGCGCCGGGGATGCGGCCGTCGTCGTCGGCGAGCACGCGCATGCGCACGCCGTGGGTCTCGAGCTCGGCGACCACGTCGGGCTCGACCGGCCGGGTGAGCTCGCGGATGAGGGCGTACTGCGCGTGGTTCGTGTCCTGGTACTCGTCGACCAGGATGTGCCGGAACCGCCGCTGGTAGAGCGCGGCGACCTTCGGGAACGCCCGGAACAGGTACACCGTCTCGGCGATGAGGTCGTCGAAGTCGAGCGCGCTCGCGTCGCGCAGGCGCCGGGTGTACTGCCGGAAGATGTCGAGGAACATCGCCTCCTGCGGGTCGTCGAGGTTCGCGTTGCGCGCGTACGACTCGACGTCGGCGAGCTCGTTCTTGAGCTTGGAGATCTTCGCGGCCGCGCCCGCGGGGGTGAACCCGAGGGTGTCGGCCGAGGTGTCCTTGATGATGCGCTTGAGGATCACCCGCTGGTCGGCCGAGTCGTAGATCGTGAAGGCCTTGGACAGCCCGATCGCCTCGGCCTCGCGGCGGAGGATGCGCACGCAGGCCGAGTGGAACGTCGAGATCCACATGCCGCCGGATGCCTCGCCGAGCAGTGCCTCGACCCGCTCGCGCATCTCGGCCGCGGCCTTGTTCGTGAACGTGATCGCGAGGATCTGGCTCGGCCACGCCTCCTTCGTCTCGATGAGGCTCGCGACGCGGTGCGTCAGCACGCGCGTCTTGCCCGAGCCCGCGCCGGCGACGATGAGCAGCGCAGGGCCCCGGTACTCGACCGCCGCGCGCTGCTGCGGGTTGAGCCCGTCCAGCAAGTGCTCGGAGACGCGCGGGGCCTCGTCGGTCGCGGCCTGTCCGGCGGGCTCGCGCCAGCCGCCGGGTTCGTCGGGATCGAGGATCAAGGTCATGGCGGGGTCAAGTCTAGGCGGGGCATCCGACGACCCTGCCGATAGCCTGACCTGCATGGAGGCCCGGGACGAGGGCGACGAGGACACGCTGCGGCGGTTCCTGCTCGGCATCGCCGAGGGGCTGAACGCGGCCATGGAGTCGGTCGACCGGGTCGACGACACGATGCGCGCGATCGCCCGGGCCTACGGCGCCGACGACACCGACTTCGTGGTGCTGCCGACCGTCATCCTCGTGCAGTCGCGCCATGGCCGCACCGACCGCGTGGCGCTGCGCACCAGCCGGGTGACGGCGCTGCGGTTCGACCAGATCGCCGCGCTCTACGACCTGGTCGGGCGCGCCCGGCGCGGCGAGGTCGAGCCGGCCGCGGGCATCGACGAGCTGAACGCGATCGGCACGGCGCAGCCGCGGTACCCGTGGTTCGTGCGCGTGCTCGGCCATGCCGTGCTCACGGCCGGCCTCTCGATGCTGCTCACCCCGACCTGGCAGGGTGCGCTGATCGCGTTCGGCCTCGGTGCCGTGCTGGGCCTCGCGAAGCTCGTGCGCTCCCCCACCCTCGCCCTCGTGTTCCCCGTCGTGGCGGCGTTCGGCTCGGCGACCGCGGTCTTCCTGCTCGCGCCGCACGTGCCCGTCGGCGACCCGATCGTGCTCCTCATCGCCCCGCTCGTGACCTTCCTCCCCGGCGGCGTGATCACGACCGCGACCATGGAACTCGCGGCGGGCCAGATGATCGCCGGCGCGTCGCGCCTGGTCACGGGCCTCGTGCAGCTCGCGCTGCTCGCCTTCGGCATCCTCGCCGCCGGCACGATGCTCGGCGTCGGCGACGCGAGCTACGTCGCCCTCGACGCGCCGAGCCGCTTCCCGTGGTGGGTGGCCGTGCTCGGCGTGCTGCTCATCGCGGTCGGCGACCTGCTGCACTTCTCCGCGCCGGGGCGCACCTTCGGCTGGGTGCTGCTCGCGCTCTCGGTCGCCTACGCGGGGCAGGCGGTCGGCGCGAGCCTCGCCGGCCCATCGGTCGGCGGGTTCCTCGGCGCGCTCGCCATGACGCCGCTCGTGCTGTGGATCTCTGGGCTGCGCATCGGAGCCCCGTCGCAGCTGCTGTTCCTGCCGGCGTTCTGGCTGCTCGTTCCCGGCGCCTCCGGGCTCGCGGGCCTCACCGAGGCCATCGGCACGACCGAGGGTCTCGCCGACTTCGCGTCCGCGCTCACGTCGATCATGGCGATCGCCCTCGGAGTCCTCATCGGCACCGCCGCGCACCGGGCCGCGCAGCGCGGCGTGCAGCAGGTGGCGAACCTCTACGTGGAGCCCGCGGCGCCCAGCGCCCCGGCGGACGACGAGCGGCCCGGCTGGCTGCGCTGGCTGCCCCGGCGTCGCTGAGCGGGCGGCCGACTGCGTTCACGAGCCCGACACACGGATGCTGCGAGAATCGGCCGCATGCTCAGCGTGACCGGCGCGACCGCCGTCCTCGAATCCCTCGGCGTCGTGCGCGGCGGCGACGTGCACCTCGCCGGCGGAGTCGTCGCAGCCGCTGCCGCCGACGCCGCGGAGACGCTCGACGCCTCGGGCTGCGTCGTCACGCCCGGCCTCGTGAACGCCCACCACCACCTGCTGCAGTCGGCGTTCCGCACGCTGCCGGGCACGCGCAGCGTGCCCATGCGCGACTGGCTGCCGGCCATGGCGAGCGCATATGCCGCCGCCGGCATCGACCCGGACCTCGCTCGAGCGGCCGCCCGCGTCGGCATCGCCGAGGGCCTGCTCTCGGGCGTCACCACGGTCGCCGACCACCACCTCACCTGGCCCGCCGGCGTCGACGACGTCGGCGTCGCGACGGCGGTCGCCGATGCGGCGGGCGGACTCGGCGGCCGGCTGGCCTTCGTCCGCGGGTCGGCGCGCGACGACCCGGAGACCGCGGCGGCGTCGGCCGACGCGATCGCCGAGGCGCTCGTACCGGGCACCGGCGGGGTCTCCGGCGACGGCATGCTCCAGGTCGCGGTCGGCCCGGCCGGCGTGCACAGCGACGTCGAGGCGACCTTCCGCCTCATGGGCGAGGTCGCCGCCCGGCGCGGGCTGCGACGCCGCACGCAGTCGAACGAGCAGGTCGACGTCGAGGTGGCCGCCGAGCGGTACGGCCGCCGCCCGCTCGAGCTGCTCGAGGAGTGGGGCTGGCTCGCGCCCGACGTGACGCTCGCCCACCTGTGCGACATCGGCGACGACGAGATCGGCCGCATCGCGGCATCCGGAGCCTCGGCCACGCACGCCCCCGGGTGCGACGTCGTCATGGGCTGGGGCGTCGCCCCGGTCGCCCGGCTCCGCGACGCCGGCATCGCGGTCGGGCTCGGCACCTCGGGCGGCGGATCGAACGACGCCGGCCACCTGCTCGCCGACGCGCGACTCGCGATGCAGGTCTCCGGGCTGCGCGCCCCCGCGCTCGCGGCGGCCGACGTGCTGGCCATGGCCACCGCGGGGTCGGCCGACGGGCTCGGCCGACCCGAGCTCGGGCGCCTGACCGTGGGATCGGCCGCCGACCTGTGCGTCTGGGACGTCTCGGGCGTCGCCGACGCGGGTGTCGCCGACCCCGTCGCGGGCCTGCTCTGGGCGGCACCCGGCCGGCGGCCCCGCCACGTCGTGGTCGCTGGGCGGGTCGTGGTGCGCGACGGCGTGCTGGTGTCGGGCGACGAGCGCGAGATCGTCGGGGCGCTCCGCGAGCGCGTGAGCCGCTAGAGGTCCAGCACCAGCTTCGGGCAGGCCGACCGCGAGCAGCAGATCATCATGCGGTCGTTCGCCTCCTGCTCCTCGGGCGTGAGGATCGAGTCGCGATGGTCGACCTCGCCCTCGAGCACGGGCGTCTCGCAGGTGCCGCAGGTGCCCTCGCGGCACGACGAGATCACGAACGCGTCGGTCTCCTCCTCGATCACGTCGAGGATCGACCGGTCCGGCGGCACCGTGACCGTGACGCCGCTGGCGGCCAGCTCGACCTCGAACGACTCGTGCAGCACCGGCTCGCCCTGCTCGCGCGCCTCGAAGCGCTCGACGTGCAGGGTGCCCGGCGCCCACGCGGCCGCGCGCGCGTCGAGCTCGTCCAGCAGGCCGTGCGGACCGCACGCGAAGACCAGCTCGCCCGGCGCGGGCGCGACGGTGCCGAGGTCCATCCGGGTGCCGGCATCCGACGCGTGCACCCGCACCCGGTCGCCGAAGCGGGCCAGCTCGTCGAGGAAGGCCATGGTGGCCCTGCTGCGCCCGCAGTAGTCGAGCGACCAGGGCGTGCCTGACGCCTCGGCGACGGCGAGCATCGGCAGCAGCGGCGTGATGCCGATGCCGCCGGCGATGAAGCGATAGGCGCGGGCATCCGCCATCGCGAAGTGGTTCCACGGGCCGCGCGCGCGCACGACCGCGCCGTCGACGAGGTGCTCGTGCGCCCAGGCGGAGCCGCCGCGGCCGTCCTGCTCGCGCAGCACCGCGATACGCCATGTGCCCGCGTCGGCGGGGTCGCCGCAGAGCGAGTACTGGCGCACGAGGTCGTCGCCCGCGAGCAGGTCGAGGTGCGCGCCCGGCTCCCACGCGGGGAACGGCAGGCCATCGGCACGGACCAGCTCGAGGACGGCGACCCGGTCGACGGGATCGGTGCGGCGACGCACCACGACGTCGAACTCGGGGGCGGCGTCCATGGGCTCAGTCGTCCTCTCGTGCGGGCGCGGCGCCCTTGACGTACAGGATGCGGAACGGGCCGCCGTCGCCCGAGCGCCAGCGGTGCCGGGTCCCGCCCGGGTAGTAGATGGTCGTGCCCGCGGGCAGCCGCACGGTGCGGTCGGCGACCTGCGCCTCGGCCACGCCGTCGAGCACGTAGCAGAACTCCTCCTCGGGGTGCGTGAAGTACTCCCCGAACGCGGTGTTGTCGGCCGTGATCTCCATCGGCGTGAACCCGGCGGGCCGACCGGCGAACGCGCGCACCGAACCTTCGGCGTAGGTGCGGCCGGTGACGCCGCCGCCCTCGTCGACGACCACGCCGTCGCCCGCGGCGAACCCCGGGTTGTCGTCGCCGCGTCCCGCGCGTGCGATCTCGGCGAAGAGCTCGAACTGGGTGGTCGAGAGCGCGGTCGCGATGCGGTCGAGCGAGGTGAAGCTCGGCCGGGCGCGGCCGTTCTCGACCTGGCTGAGGAAGGGATGCGAGAGCCCCGAGAGCTCCGACAGCTGCACCAGCGTGAGTCCGCGATCGCGCCGGAGGGCGCGGATGCGACCACCGAGCAGCTCGGCCTGGTCGACCTGCGCGTCGAGGCTCATCGGCGCGGTTCCTCTCGCTCATCGGGCGCTTTCCCCGGACCGAAATCCTCGGGAAACACGGTTGAAACGACGCATCCCTATCGTCGTCGATGTTGACAGTATCAACATTCCGCACCGCTCGATGACGCGCGGCCCGCCACGTACCGAAGGTCACCGAGTGCTCCCCCAGCCCGTCTCCCTCCTGCGCAACGCCCGCCTCGCATCCGGCGAGCTGCGCGACGTCGCGCTCGACGGCCCGGTCGTGGCCGACGTGCTCCCGGCGGGCTCCGGCGGCACCTCGGGCGAGGTCCTCGACCTCGACGGGGCTCTCCTGCTGACCGCGGGTGCCGAGCCGCACGCGCACCTCGACAAGGCCTACACCTGGGACGCGATCGAGCCCCCGTTCGGCGACCTGGTCGGCGCGATCGAGAGCTTCCACGCCTTCCAGGAGCAGCTCACCGAGGAGGACATCCTCGCCCGGGCCCGGCGCGCCGCCCTGCGCCTGCTCGCCAACGGCACGACCGCGATCCGCAGCCACGTGAACCTCCTGCCCGGCGACCGCCCGTTCCGCGGCGTCGACGCCATGGTGCGCCTGCGCGCCGAGCTCGACGGCCTGCTCGACCTCGAACTCGTCGCGCTCCCCCCGATCGGCATGGACGACGCCACGATCGAGGCCGCCCTCGACCGAGGCCTCGACCTCGTCGGCGGCGCGCCGCACCTCGACCCGGAGCCCGTCGCCGACGTGCTGCGCCTGGTCGCCCTCGCCGAGCGGCGCGGCATCGGCATCGACCTGCACACCGACGAGTCGCTCGACGGTCCGGTGACGATCACCGAGTACGCGTCCGCCGTGCGCGACTGGCCCGCCGACCGCGTGCGCACCGCCGGGCACAGCGTTCGCCTCGGCACGCTCGGCGCCGACGAGCTGCGCGCGGCGGTCGACGCCGTCGTGGCATCCGGCATCGGGGTCGTCGGCCTGCCGATCACCAACCTCTACCTGCAGGGCTGGGAGCACCCCGTCTCCACCCCGCGCGGCATCACCGCGCTGCGCGCGCTGATCGACGCGGGCGCGATCGTCGGGGCGGGTGCCGACAACGTGCGCGACCCGTTCAACCCGATCGGCCGCAGCGACCCGTTCGAGACCGCCGCGCTGCTCGTCGCGGCCGGCCACCTCGGGCTCGAGGAGTCGTGGGACCTCGTCTCGTCCGGCGCCCGCCGCGTCATGGGGCTGCCGGAGGCCGGACCCGCCCCGGGAGCCGCCGCCGAGTTCGTGGCGATCGACGCGTCGAGCGTCGGCGAGGCGATCGCCCACGCGCCCGCCACCCGCACCGTCATCCACCGCGGGCGCGTCGTGGCCCGCAGCACCGTCGACCAGACGATCGCCCGGCCGGGACAGGTCCCGGCCGGCTCACTCGAGGGAAAGGGGTGAGCGCCGCCATGGCCATCACCGAACCGGCAGCCCCGACCACGGAGGCGACCACGCTGCTCGACTTCCGGGACGTGCAGCTCACGTATCCGAACGGCACGATCGCGCTCTCGGGCGTCGACCTCAGGGTCGACCGTGGCGAGTTCGTCACGGTCGTCGGGCCGAGCGGATGCGGCAAGTCGACGCTGCTGCGCATCGCATCGGGTCTCGAGCAGGCCTCGCACGGCGACGCCGCGGTCGCGACCGACCGCGTCGGCTACGTGTTCCAGGACGCGACGCTGCTGCCCTGGCGCGACGTGCAGACGAACGTCGAGCTCCTCGCCGAGCTGCAGTGGCAGACCAAGGCCGAGCGCCGCGCGAAGGCGAAGCAGGCCATCGACCTCGTCGGACTCACCGGGTTCGAGAAGCACCTGCCGCGCCAGCTGTCGGGCGGCATGCGCATGCGCACCTCGCTCGCCCGCTCGCTCACCCTCGACCCCGAGCTGTTCCTCTTCGACGAGCCGTTCGGCGCGCTCGACGAGATCACACGCGAGTACCTCAACGACGAGCTGCTGAAGCTGTTCGCGGCCCGGCGGTTCGGCGGGCTCTTCATCACCCATTCCGTCTCCGAGGCGGTCTACCTCTCGACCAAGGTCATCGTGATGTCGGGGCGGCCGGGACGCATCGTCGACGCGTTCGACGTGCCGTTCCCGATGCCCCGGGATCCCGAGATCCGCTACACCGCGGAGTACGCCGCACTCGTCGGCGAGGTCTCGCACGCACTCCGGGAAGGACACGGCGCATGAGCACGAACGACACCGACCAGGTCGCGGTCGAGAACGAGCTGGCCGAGGAGGTGCCCACGGCCGAGGTGGTCGAGCACGAGCTCTCGCCCGGCACCGCCGCCCCCGTGCCGCTGCGCCGGCGCCGCGCCCGCGGCATCGTCACCTGGGGGCCGCCGCTCGCCGTCGCGGCGCTCATCATCGGCATCTGGTACTTCGTCGGCTCGTTCGTGCTCGACCCGTCGAAGTCGTACCTGCTGCCCCCGCCGCACGACGTCATCGCGACCTACTTCGACCCGCGGCTCGGGCCGGAGATGTTCGAGGCCCTCTGGAACAGCGCGGTCGTGGCCCTCACGGGCCTGTTCATCGCCATCGTGCTCGGCGTGGTCTGGGCGATCGCGATGAACCAGGCGAAGTGGGTCGAGCGCTCGCTCTACCCCTACGCCGTGATCCTGCAGACCATCCCGATCCTGGCCCTGGTGCCGCTGATCGGGTTCTGGTTCGGCTTCGACTTCACCGCCCGCGTCATCGTGGCCGTGCTGATCGCGCTGTTCCCCATGGTCTCGAACACGCTCTTCGGCCTGCAGTCGGTCGACAAGGGGCAGCGCGAGCTGTTCACCCTCCAGCGGGCCAACCGCTGGACGGTGCTCAAGAAGCTGCAGTTCCCGGCCGCGCTCCCGGCGATCTTCGCCGGCATGCGCATCTCGGCCGGCCTCGCCGTCGTCGGCGCGATCGTCGGCGACTTCTTCTTCCAGCGCGGCACGCCCGGCATCGGCGCGTTGATCTCGAAGTACCAGGCCCGCCTCAACGCGGATCCCCTGTTCGCCTCGATCATCCTCGCGTCGCTGTTCGGCGTCGTCGTGTTCTGGTTCTTCGGCTGGCTCGGCAAGCGGGTCGTCGGCAAGTGGTACGACTTCGCCTGACCGTCCGGCCGGATCCCCCGGGACGCGCGCGCGACGCGGGATCCCGGCGCACCACCATCACCACCGCACCATCACCGCACCATCCACCAAGAGGAGAACCCATGCGCAAGCACACGCCCCGGGCGGTCGTCGCCGTCGGCTTCATGGCCGGCACGCTCGCCCTCGCCTCGTGCGCCTCGAGCGGCGACGCGTCGTCGGAGGACACCGGCTCCGACGAGATGACGATCGGCTCGATCGACCTCGCCGCGGCCGGCTGCCCCGCCGACATCCGCATCCAGACCGACTGGAACCCCGAGTCGGAGCACGGCCACCTGTACGAGCTCGTCGGCCCCGACCCCGAGATCGACGACTCGGTGAAGTCCGTCACCGGCCCGCTCTACGCCTCGGGCGAGTACACCGGCGTCGACGTGACCATCCTGGCGGGCGGCCCGGCGACCGGCTTCACGCAGCCGAACGCGCAGATGTACAACGACGACTCCATCTTCATGGCGTACGTCGGCACCGACGAGGCGATCGCCCACGCGGGCGACCTGCCCACCGTCGGCGTCTTCGCGCCGCTCGAGAAGGACCCGCAGATGATCATGTGGGACCCGGAGACCTACCCCGGCGTCGACGGCATCGCGGGCCTCGGCGAGGAGGGCGTCACCATCCGCGTCTTCCCGGGCGGCACCTACATCGACTACTTCGTCGGCGTGGGCATCCTCTCGGAGGACCAGATCGACTCGACCTACGACGGCCTGCCCGCCGTGTTCGTGTCGGAGGACGGCGCGATCGCGCAGCAGGGCTTCGCCTCGGCCGAGCCGTTCATCTACGAGAACGAGGTCCCGGAGTGGGGCAAGACGGTCTCGTACGAGCTGATCAACGACGCGGGCTACCCGAAGTACGCGGCCGTCATGTCGCTGCGTCCGGACGACGTCACCGAGTACAGCGACTGCCTCACCGAGCTCGTGCCGGTGCTGCAGCAGGCGGAGATCGACTTCTTCGACGACCCGACCGAGACCAACGAGCTCATCCTCGAGCTGGTCGAGGCCTACGACACCGGCTGGGTCTACTCGGCCGGCGTGGCGGAGTACTCGGTCGAGACGCTGAAGGCGGAGCTCGTCGGCAACGGCGAGGACGACACCCTCGGCAACCTCGACGAGGCCCGCGTGCAGGAGCTGTTCGACATCGTGGTGCCGATCTACACCGAGCAGGGCTTCGAGATCCCCGAGGACCTGACCGCTGAGGACATCTACACCAACGAGTTCATCGACGAGTCGATCGGGTTCTGATCGACCCCGCGGCGGTCCGGCTCCGGCCGGGCCGCCGCGCCCGTTCCCTCCCACCCCTTCCCCGCACCTGGAGCGCACCATGACCGCAGCACGTCGCCTCGACGGCCGCCGTGCGATCGTCACGGGCGCCGCACGCGGCATCGGGCGCGCGATCGCGGAGCGGTTCGCCGCCGAGGGGGCGTCGGTCGCGGTGCTCGACCTCGATGCGGATGCCGCCCGGGCGACCGCGCACGAGATCGGCGCGCGCGCGTTCCCGGTCGACCTGGCCGACCACGACGCCGCCCGTGCGGCCGTCGCGGGGGCGGCAGAGGCGCTCGGCGGCCTCGACGTGCTCGTGAACAACGCGGGCGTCCTGCGCCTCGGGCCGCTGCTCGAGATCACCGCCGACGAGTGGGACCTCGTGCAGCGCGTGAACGCCCGTTCCATGCTCAGCACCACCCAGGCCGCCGCGCCGGTCATGATCGCCGCCGGCGCCGGCCGCATCGTGAACCTCGCGAGCATGGCCGCGAAGTCCGGCGGCGCGAACGAGGCCGCCTACGCCGCATCCAAGGCCGCCGTCGTCGCCCTCACCCGCGCGACCGCCCTCGAACTCGGCCCGCACGGCATCACCGCGAACGCGCTCTGCCCGGGCTACATCCTCACCGACATGGGCGCC